>DATMAS010000019.1:0-17007 GCA_035559735.1 Candidatus Nitrosotenuis sp. | reverse complement strand
GGATTGATGGCAAGGGCTGAGTCGAAGCAGGCGATGGCGTCATCGTATTTTTTGCTCTGAGCTAGTGCAAGGCCTTTTTGGTAGTGGGCCTCGTAGTACTGCGGATTGATGGCAAGGGCTGAGTCGAAGCAGGCGATGGCGTCGCTTTGTCTTCCCATGATGATAAGTGAAAGGCCTTTTTGGTAGTGAGCCAGGACGTGTTTCCTATTTTTTTCTATGACCTGATCATATAGCTCAACTGCATCTTCGTGGGAATTAAGAAGCGCTGTTGTCTTTGCTTTCTCAAATATGGCGGCTATGTTGGATTTGTCTGCTAAAAGAACTGTATTGAAACATTCAAGTGCTTCTTGATGTCTTGAGAGCCTGCTCAAAGTGAGGCCTTTTTCAAATAATGATGATGTGTTATCCGGTTGTTTTTCAAGTATTTTATCGTATAGTGAAATGGCACTATCATATTTTTGCAAGCTAAATAATGATTTTGCGCAACCTATAGTGGCGTCTAGATGTTCTGGATTTATTGACAAGACTGTATTGTAGCAACTAAGAGCATCTACGTGGTTGCCCAAGCTTGCAAGTAGCTTTCCTTTATTGTATAATGCGTAAACATATTTTGGATCTAGTGTAATTGCTTTTTCAAAATGAGTTAGTGCGTTTTCATAATAACCAAGAACTTGGAGTGAGATTCCTTTTTGACATAATGCTTCGCACAATTGTGGGTTGATGGCAAGTGCTTTGTCATAGGAGTTTATTGCATCAAAGTGTTTTCCTAGCGTTGCCAGAGCATCTCCTTTGCGATACAATGCAAGCGGATCCGTTGGATTTATCAAAAGAGCTTTGTCATAAACATGTACAGCATCTTCAAGGCGTCCAAGCGCAGCTAAGGCAATTGCTTTGTTGTATAATGCATCAAAGTTTGATGGTTCGCTTTCGATAACTTTGTCAAAGTATTCTATTGCTTGCTCGTGTTGATTGAGTGCAGACAGTGTCATGGCTTTCTTGTAGAGCGCAGAAGTGTGATTTGGATCAAGCTGTATTACTGTGTTGTAACATGTCGATGCATCGTCGTATTTGTTGAGTTTGTATAGGATCTCTGCTTTGTGATACATGGCAGAAACATTACTAGGATCTAGTTTTAGTGCAGCATCTAGATTTACTAGCGAGTTTGCTTGATCGCCTAGATGATATAGTGCTATTCCTTTGTTTAGTAAAAGCTGTGTGCTATTTGGATCAAATACAAGTGCTTTGTCAATGTATGGTAATGCTTCTGCGTAACGGCAGAGTTGCATCAATGACATACTCTTATGATACAATGCGGTTGCGTCATTTTGATTGATTGTTAATGCCTTATCAAAGTAGACAAGTGCTTCTGTATGACGACCAAGATGTCCCAATGAGATCGCCTTTCCGAGAATCGTTTCAAAATGATTTTGATTTATTGCTAAAATTTTGTCAAAGCATGTGATGGCATCTTCGTGTTGTCCCAGATGCAACAGACACAACCCTTTGTTGAGGATGCTATCGTTGTGTTTTGGATTAATTTGCAAAGCTGTTTCAAAACATTCCAGTGCATTCTGATACTGATTTAGAAGCTGAAGTATTCTGCCTTTGTTGCATATTGCGTGGAAATGCTTTGGTGAGATCTCAAGAAGCTGGTCGTAAACAACGATTGCCTGCTCATGCATACCAAGATACGATAATGTGTCTGCTTTCCCGTACAAGGCGTCAACGTTGAGATGGTCCTTTTTTAGGATTGACTCAAAGTGTTTTAGCGCTTGTTTGTGGTCGTGTAAGGAGACAAGGATTTTGGCTTTTTGTAGTATGGCATCTACAAAATTAGAATCTATTTGCAGTACCTTATCAAAGCACTCCAAGGCATCTGATTTTTTGCCAAGCTCAAGTAATGAACAACCCTTACAGTACAATGCAGGTACATGGGTTACATTGAATTCGAGGGTTTTGTCAAAATAAGAAATTGCAAGTTGGTGTTTTTCAAGCATTGACAGACAAAGACCTTTGCTGAAAAGCACGTCTGCATGATGTGGATCCACTTCTAGTGTTTTATCAAAACATGAAAGCGCGCTCTCAAACTCGCCAGTCTCGATCAGTGCAAGTCCCTTGTTATACATGGCATCAAATGATTTTGGATTTGTCTCCAACACCCTGTCAAAAAGCGAGATTGCTTCCTTGTGGTTGCCAAGCTTAGATGTTGCGATGCCTTTGTTGATTAGTATCTGCACATGGTTTGGCTCTATGTTTAACGCTTTGTCAAAATATGATATTGCTTCTTCATAATTTGCTAGATTGAACAACGCCAACCCTTTTTTGTACAGCCCATCAAAATAATTGGGGTCCAGTCTCAAAGTTTGTTCATAGCACGAAAGTGCTTCGTCATATTTTGACAAGAGTGTAAGTGAGTCGCCCTTGCAGTGTAATGCATCAAAGTACTGCGGATCAATCTCTAACACCCTGTCAAAAAGCGAGATTGCTTCCTTGTGGTTGCCAAGCTTAGATGTTGCGATGCCTTTGTTGATTAATGCTGCAATTTCATGCGGATTTGTTTTTAGGGATTTCTCGTAGAAGCTAATTGCTTTGCCGTACTGCCTGTCATAAAAATGAAAATTACCAATAAGCAAATCAATATCTTTGTAAGCTGATTGTCTTTGATGCTGTCTTGGCAGCCTTGCTTGTAGTTTTTCTCGTACCTTTAGCATACTCTGTATCTTTGATTTGGCATCAAACGGAAGTTGTCGCTCTTGCTTTGAATCAAGCTCTGCTTTAATTCCTTGATTCTCAATTAGGCGTTTGATGAGACCGTCTACTAGGTACAACTGGTTGAGAACTATATCATCTGATGAGCCCATTACATTGAATAAATTTCAGAGATTTTTTCTAATATCGTAGTATTTGTTCAAAAAGCTCAAACACCGTCTTATATGATTTTTTTAAGCCAGAAGACTGTTTGAGAGTAGGGATAATCCTAGCTGTATTCATAGCTTATAGCATCACTGTCAGCCTAGCTTATGCTGAAGAATTTGACATTAGATTGATTCCATCCAAACTCGTTGAAAATTCTGAAGGAAAGATACACGTCTTTGTTACCGACGGAACTCAGATGATCCCTACTCAGATCTCTGGCCTAACTGTTACTTCGCTTGATTCCTCTGTGCTACACATAGAAAAGGTTCTAGAAGGTGATTCATTTGTGACTGAGGTCATGGTAAAATCAGGCAAGGCAGGGAACACCAAGATCTATCTGGCAGCGCCAGGTTTTACATCAAAAGAGATCCCAGTCACAGTATATGGAAACAAAAACAATGCTGCCACACTTTTGATGAAGGTAACTCCAGACACGTTCACAACGAGCAGCCCAAGTGAGGGGTATGTTGCAGTCCAGTTAGCGGATGAAGATGGATTTCCAGTTATCGCAAAAGAAGATACCGTGATCACATTGGATACTGCAAGCAAAGACGTAATAGGATTATCAACGCAGAACATGATCATCAAAAAAGGTGAGTATTTTGCATATGCCAAGTTTAATGTTAAAAAATCTGGCACGGCTGTTTTGTATGCAACATCGCAAGGGGTTGAGTCTGAAAGCGCCACAGTAACGGTTGAAGAGGACGAGGATCTCACAGTAAAGCTATACGCATACCCAAAGACGCTCTCAATTCATGACGCGTCAAAGGGATTTATCATTGCACAGCTTCAAGATTCGTCTGGCAGGCCTGTACTGGCACAAAGAGACATTACCGTTTACTACAAACTAGTTGATTCTGATGACAACGAAGCTACCAATTACAGCAATAATTACAATCACAAGTCATCTGGATATTTTACCATAAACAAGGGCTCGTATTGGGGATACACACAATATTCGCTTACGGCAGGCCTTGAAGATACATACGAGCTGTCTATTTCCACAGATGATCCATTGTCAATAGAGACTGTGGAAATTGAGGCAAAGGATCTGGAACTCATGGATGACAAATTGATCAAATTTGAGGCTCTACCAGTACTTACTACTGGAAGGTCAGAGTTGATTGGAGTGGTGTATCTAGAAGACGAGGATGAAAATCCCGTCGTAGCGGAAAGAGATTTGACAGTAAAAATAGACTCATCAGACAGCAAATCACTGACAGTTCCAGATGTCATAATTAGAAAAGGGGATCAAATTGCGTTAGTATTTGGCACAGTAAACCACAGTGCGCCAACTGAGTTGGAGTTAAGGGCTGTGGTAAATGAAGGCGAGATTACAGCTGTTGACATATTTGGGCCAGACAAGGATTCGTTAGAGCTTGTTGCCGAACCTCTGATATCAGATGTATTGGCAGGAACTAGTTTTCCGATGATTCTTTATCTAAAGGACGGCACAGAAGTGACAAGTTTTCCGGAGGCCCAGGAGGTATTTGTTGCACCAAATGAGTACATCGAGGCCCAACCAAAAAAGATCTTGCCAAAAGATACCCTGATCATACTTGATGCCAAGTCGCTAAAGAAAGGAACGACAAATCTATCAGTCGAGGTAGGAGAGTTTGAGGATACCACAACAATAGAAAGTCTTTCTTCGGATCCAGCAAACCTGATTCTCGAACACTCTAAGACAATTTTTGTTGGAAACAATGACGTATTTTCAATTCAGCTGGTCAACTCCGCCGGTCTGCCAACTTATGCGACAAACGATGTTGAGATCAATGTAGTTGTAAAGGACCATGGGTTGATAGATATTCCTGCAAAAATAACAATATCGAAGGGAAGCTACTACAGCACATTCGATATCGCACCAAAGGCAAGCGGCCAGACTCAAGTATCGTTCCTCTCAAAGGAGCTTCCTCTTCTCAAAGATGACATCACAATAACTAGTTTGGTACCACAGCTTAGCATTTCAGGACCTGATTCGGTAAGTAACACCGATTCAGTTATTGTAACTGTTTCTGCAAGTGCCAACGGAAAGCCTCTTTCAGGAATGGCTGTGCAATGGCAGATAGATGGCGGAATAGTCCAGATGACAGACGGTAAGACAGGCACGACTGGTGAAGCAAAGGCTGTAATCATACCTCAGGCAGACCAATTGAGTGTCAAGGCTACAGTTGGGGGCGGATTGTATTCTGGCTCTGCTGTGACAAAGACCATTCAAGTTATTTCAGAAGATACTACAGTAGCTCCACAAGAAGTTGAAGAACAGTATTCGTTTGAGATCTTTGGTATTGATCCCGTTTTGATCATAGTTCCGGTTGCAATTGGAGTGTCAGGTTTTATGTTAAAGAAGAAAGGCCAGTTTGCAATTAAAAAATAAATTCTGTTTGTGTAAAACAAAACTTTCTGTTTATTAAACAAACAAAAAAATCGTATGTTCGATTCGAACATCAGCTTGATTATCAAATTTGATTTTCAAGTGTAGATTAGCAAAAAAACGGAATGGTGATGAGATTAGCTAAATTAAACTTTAATCGTAAGCTTGGTGCATTTGGAAGAATTCTAAAAAGTTCTGATAAATCAAAAGAACAGTTGGTTTTTCAGTCCATGCTAAACGGCGATGACATTACACTGGACTTGTGCACCTTTGAAGAAGTTTTACCATATTCGCTTCTGTCCATTCCCATTTCCACCGTAACGCCAAATGACAACATCTGGATTGCAACATCGATGCTTTCAAGAATATCAGACATAACCAGTAGCTTGGTAGTCATCGAAGACGAATTTCCGATAGGTACGGTGAGTGCGTCTGAGATAATCAGCGGGTTACAAAAGGATCCTACTGCGAGCTTTTTTGATAAAGACATCACCAAAATAATGAATGTTGACTTTTACATAGATTCCAGAGATGCCAACGTGTCTGGCATACTAAAGAGGATGAATCGAGATAGAAATGCCTTCACGATAATTCAAAACGACAAGACCAATTTTTCCCAATTTTCAATCAGGCAAGTGTTGGAGATAGGCGCGTTATGCAAAAACGATATAACCGCTTCTTCGTTTGCAGAAAAACAGATCCCAGTCTACAAAAGAGAAGACCGAATTAAAGACGTAATCGAGATATTAAATCGCAACAAGAATCAACTGGCATTACTTGAAGGCGAGATCTCCTTTGTTAATTATGAGATTCTTCTTGAAAAAATCAAGGAGCTTAACACGCCGCAGAGCCAAAATCTTTTGGAGCTTAGTGCGAGCACCTTCAAAACCATAACGCCCATACTGATTTCAGATCGAACTACGCTTGCAGATATTTGTAAGGTCATGCTCAGCTCCAAGTATCCTTGTGTGATGACATCAGACCAAGTCATCACACCTCACGATATTCTGGAGATTCTTTGCAGGGAGATGTAAAGATGCCAAGCAACTCGCTGAATCGTCTCAAAGATCACTTGGAGATGATGAGAAAGGAGCTTGACGAAACCACAGCTCAGATTAAACAGTTAGAAAAAAAAGATCGCACCGACTGGCAGAGACTGGACTTTGTTGATGGAGACTCCATTGACGATTTAAAACAGTATCAAAGCGAGCTTGTAAAAGAGATATCCAAGATTCAAAAAGAGATCAAAAGATCGAGATCAAAAGCGTTGCTTGTAGCAGAATTGTGTGTGCTTCCTGCAGTGGTTTTGCTCATCATGTTTTCAGGCATTGGTGACACGCTGACAAACGAGTCTTCACCACAAATACACACCACCTTGAAGACCAAGTATTTTACCGAAAATCTGCGCGGTGACACAGTAGATACTTGGAAGTCGTGGCGCTTGGTTGGAACCACACTCAACGTGAACATTTTGAAATCACCGCGAGTCACAGAACATCAGCTTGATGTCATCAAACAAGCGATAGCTTCAGAGAAGGCAATGGAATTAGACGATTCCATAGTGCATAAAGGACCAAAGGGCTCAACATCCACATATTACGAGGGCTGGGCTGGTGCACTCAAGAGCATACCAGATATGTCGACCAAGTACAAGATCCCAACACAATTTAACTTCGTTGATAGCTCAGGTGGGGAGGGCGACATCATCATAACGTTATCCAACATAAGAGATTCTGATGGATACACGGGATATACGAAATCCATTACAGAGGACAACGAAATTCTAAAATCATTTATCACCATATATGATATTTCAAATCTTTCAGATGATCAGCTTGCCACTATTATGAGACATGAATTTGGTCATGCATTAGGCCTTGGGCATTCTACGGCACCAGAAGATTTGATGGCGCCAACAATCGATATGACCATACCGTACATTTCAGAGTGTAACGTGGATGCGATCGTTGATCTGTACAATGCAAACGAAAATAGCAAAACAGTCTGTGAAAAATAAATTCTAGAGACCGTCTTCGTTGAGAATCATAGCAAGTAGTGCAGCCCTTGTGAATTTGCCGTATTCTGCCTGCTTGAAGTATCTTGCCTGTTTTGTCTTGTCCACATCAGTTGAGATTTCGTCAATTCTTGGCAATGGGTGCAAGATGATGGTATTTTCTTTCATTTTTCCGACAACGTCGAGGCCGATTTTGTAGCTGCCACGTACCTTTTGATATTCTTCCTCGTCTGGAAACCTTTCTTTTTGTATTCTTGTTACATATACTACGTCCAAGTCGTCGATGAATTCCTCCAGATTCGTTGATTCCTTAAGTGAGAGCTTTTTTTGTATTTCATAAATGGAGTCAGATCTTATTTTGAGTGATTCTGGCGATATCAAACGTATGTCCACATCATAGTTTGATAGTGCATACAAAAGAGAATACACCGTGCGGCCGTATTTGAGATCTCCGACTATGCCTATTTTGAGGCCGTCAATTTTTCCCTTTTCTTTTTTGATTGTATAGAGGTCCTGTATTGCTTGAGTTGGGTGTTCTTCTGTGCCGCTGCCTGCATTTAGTACCGGTTTGTCTGAGATCTCTGCTGCAAATCTGCTGGAGCCATCAAGTGTGTGCCTTAGTGCCAGTACATCGGAATAAATCGACATCATACGCACCGTGTCTGCAAGGCTTTCGCCCTTTTTTGTAGAAGAAGATGATACGTCTGCAATTCCAAATGAGGTTCCGCCTATGAGCGCCATCGCTGCCTGAAAGCTGAGTCGTGTTCTTGTGCTTGGCTCAAAAAACAGGTATCCTAATGTCTTTCCTCTCCCAAGCTCACGTCTCTGATTGGGATCCATTTTGATGATTTTGTCCGTGGCTGCAAAGATCTTTTCAAATTTGTTCTTATCCAGATCGCGCACGGATATGATGTCTTTTTGGTAAAAATCGTTCATTTCTTTCAATGATATATACTGGTTACTATACAAAGTATTCTGATGCAGGAATCAAACCTGATTGTTAGGAGGATAAAGGACGGAACCGTAATTGACCACATAGAGGGAGGCATGGGTCTAAAGGTTCTTGAGGCACTTGGAATAGACGGCAAGGATGGCAACGTAATCACAATAGCCCTCAACGTGCCAAGCGGCAAATACAACAAAAAGGACATCATCAAGGTGGAAAACAGGTACCTACAGGACTACGATACAAACAAGCTTGCGGTGATTTCGCCTACTGCGACCATCAACATAATCAAGGACTACAAGCTTGTAGAGAAGCGACGTGTATCTCTTCCAAACAAAATAGAAAAGATCTTTCGCTGCTCAAATCCGGACTGTATTACAAACAGCAAAGAAGACATTGACTCTGTCATGGATGTGATAGACAAGACCGGCCGTGTCCTTCGTTGCAAATACTGTGCAAGAATTTTAGACGTAAATCAACTCAGATATTATTAAAATTAAAACAAATGGTTGGGGGCTTATTGTCCCAAGATAATGAACATCATGACTATTCCGTAGATTGCGATTGACTCGACCATACCTACGAAGATGAATACTTTGGACTGCAATGCTGGGTTTTCGCTAATTACAGCAAGACCTGCGGATCCTACATAGCCCAGTCCGATGCCAGCACCGAATGCGGCAAGACCAAATGCTAAACCTGCGCCCAAGATTTTCAGTGAGCCAGAGTCTGTTGTTGCAGCACCTTCTTCAGCTGCAAATGCAAGACCTGTCATTGCTGAAAGTGTTATGACTGTCGCCAAAAGTAATGCGAAAGTTTTCATTTTCGATTATGCTCCAAAATGTCCTTTATTTAAATCATGGTATGGTTTTTTGAATTTTGTCCAGCGTTTTTGTTTTGAAGGATCTCAGCTCTGTCTTGATTGTCTCTGCTTGAGTTTCATATTCAGCTTGCAACGATCTGTTTGCGTCATCAAGTAATTTTTTGATGTCTTGTTTTGCCATTATTTCTTCTTCTCCATCACAGCCTTTACTTTTTTTAATCTTGCGAATTCCTCTCTTTCTCTTTCTTCAAGCGTAGCCAAGATGAATTTGATGCGTAATCTATATTGCGGGATTATGACGTTTTCAAGCGCATTTAGAAGCTTTTGGGTCTTTTCAAGCGCCTTTGCCAAGGCAAAGATCGAGTTTTCGTACTCTGCTGCCTTGCAGATCTTTGGCAAAAGTACCTTGATTTGTTTTGCAGCCCTGTCAATTGAAGAGTTTGTGTCCGCAAATCCATAAGGCATTGATTTTGTGTCTTTTTCTGTGACGTTGAGTGACGGAATGGAAACGTCTACTACTCTTCTTACCTTGGTGTCTACTTCCATGACTGCAGGCGCAGATTGGGCAACAGAGTCAACGGTTGCAGTACCGAGTGACAAGTATGCGTCGTTTACTGACTTGTAGACGTCCTGAAGCGGTTCCCATATTCCTCCGCGGGCCTTGTTTGCCTCCGTAATCATTTCTTCTATGTTTTTTAGTAAGACCTTTCTTTTGTCATCAAGAATTTTTTGGACCATTGTTGCGACTTGACTTGACCGCTTGTATTTGAGCAGCTCGATCTTGGTTGCCGCAACATTTTGCCCAAAAGACATTTAGCTATCTTTCCTTGTAGTATTGCTCGATAAATTTGTCTTTGACTTTGGTGATCTCGTTTTTGGGTAAAAGTGATACGACCTTCCACTGAAGCTCAAGTGTTTCTTCGATGGTGCGGTTTTCGTCTACTCCTTGTGTGAGGAATTCCTTTTCAAAGGCGTCGCCGACCTCAAGATATTTGAGATCGACTCCTGTGAGGCCTGCCTTGCCTACGATTCCTGCAAGTGCGCGTACCTCTTGGGCTCTAGAATAAGCATCGTAGTTTTGATTGGAGATCTCTTGGTGATCAGCTCTTGTTCTTCCTTCACCAATTCCGTCCTTCATGATTCTGGAAAGACTCATCAGGATGTTTACCGGAGGATACACTCCCTGCCTGAACAGGTCACGTCCGAGGACTATCTGTCCTTCTGTGATGTAACCTGTAAGATCTGGGATTGGGTGAGTAATATCATCTGATGGCATTGTCAAAATTGGCATCTGTGTGACACTGCCTTTTTTGTCTCGCAGTCTTCCGGCTCTTTCGTAAATTGTGGATAGGTCTGTGTAGAGGTATCCTGGGTATCCCTTTCTTCCGGGCACTTCTTCTCTTGCCGCGCTGATCTCTCTGAGTGCTTCTGCATAGTTTGTCATGTCAGTCAGAATTACAAGTACGTGCATACCAAGGTCATAAGCAAGATACTCGGCAACTGTGAGTGCTACTCTTGGTGTGATGATTCTCTCGATTGCAGGATCGTCTGCCAGATTCAAAAACAAAACGCTTCGCTTAAGTGCGCCTGATTCCTCAAGGCTTCGTCTAAAGTACTCTGCCTCTGAATACTGCACACCGATTGCTGCAAATACTACTGCAAACTCGTCTGTTGTTCCTACTACTGCTGCCTGTCTTGCGATTTGGGCTGCCAGGATGTTGTGTGACATACCAGAGCCTGAAAAGATTGGAAGCTTCTGGCCCCTGACGAGTGTGAGCATTCCGTCTATAACTGAAACACCTGTTTGGATAAAGTCTCTTGGATATTCTCTTTGCTCTGGGTTCATTGGTGCACCGTTGATGTCTAGGAATTTTTCTGCAATTGGATCCGGCAGTCCGTCTATCGGCCTTCCAAGGCCGTCAAAGACTCTGCCTAGCACCTGTTCTGAGACTGGCATCTCCATGACCTTGCCTACAAATTTTGCGCTTGTACCGGACACTGAAAGACCGGTTGTTCCCTCAAAGACCTGCACTATAGCTTTGTTGCCTCCTACTTCGAGTACCTTGCCGAGTCTCTTTTGGCCATCGGTTGTTTGGATCTCCACCAGCTCATCAAATGCGACACTTTCTACGCCGTCAACTATGACAAGCGGGCCTTTGATCTCTGCGATCTTGCTGTATTGAACTCCGCCTTGTGCGCTCAAGCTGTGACCTTCACTCCGCTTATCTTTTTGAATTCAGAGTCTATTGTTTTTGCGATCTCATCAAGCTTTGCAAGCTGGTTTTCTGGAACCTCCATTCTTGCCTTAAGCAATGTGGCAATTACCGGCATTGCTCTAATGTCTGCAAGTGACGCACCATCTTTTAGTGCGGCTTGACCTCTTTTGTAAAAGTCAACAAGTAGTGTGAGAAGCTTGAATTGTTTTTGTGGGCTGCAGTAGGTATCCACCTCATCAAAGGAGTTTTGCTGCAGGATTCCTATTTTGACCATTCTTGCTACCTCGAGGATCAGTTTTTCTTCGTCCGGTAGCGCTTCTGGTCCTAGGAGTCTTACGATTTCTTTGAGTGTGTCCTCTCTTTGCAGGATTCCGTATGCTTCACGTCTTAGCTCAAACCATTCCTTTGAGACGTTTTCGCCCCACCACTTGGCGATATCTGACAGATATCCAGAGTAGCTGTTCATCCAGTTAATTGATGGATAGTGTCTGGAGTATGCTAGCTTGGCATCAAGTGCCCAGAATGTTTTGATGAATCTCATGGTGTGGGTTGTGACAGGTTCTGTAAAGTCACCGCCTGATGGAGATACTGCGCCAATCAGAGTTACAGAGCCGTCCCTGTCTGGACTGCCTTGAGCTCTGACGCGTCCTGCTCTTTCATAAAATTCTGCTAATCTTGATGCAAGGTATGATGGATATCCTTCCTCTGCTGGCATTTCTTCCAGTCTTCCACTCATCTCTCTGAGTGCTTCGGCCCATCTGCTTGTCGAGTCTGCGACAAGGACGACGTCCTTGCCCATGTCTCTGTAATATTCTGCAATTGTTACGCCGGTGTAGATGCTTGCTTCTCTTGCAGCTACTGGCATGTTGCTTGTGTTTGCAACAAGGACGGTTCTGTCCATGAGTGGCTTGTTGGTTCTTGGGTCTTTGAGGTGCGGGAACTCTACGAGCACCTCGGTCATCTCGTTGCCTCGCTCGCCACATCCGATATACACTACAACTTGGGAGTCGGCCCATTTTGCAATCTGGTGCAAAGTGACCGTCTTGCCTGTGCCAAATGCGCCAGGAATTGAGCCTGTTCCACCCTTTGCGATTGGGAAGAATGTATCAATTACTCGCTGTCCTGTGAGTAGTGGTATGGTTGGGTCGTATCTGCTCTTGTATGGTCTTGGTTTTCTTACAGGCCAGTAGTGATACATCTTGATTGGTGTCTTGCTTTCAGAAGTCGTAGCAAGCTCAGTCTCAAGGTCGTATTCACCTTCGCTGACTATCTTTGTTATCTTTCCTCCTGGATGATCTGGAGGAACCATAATACCATGATCAATAAGATCTGTTTCTTGTACGGTTCCGATAATGCTTCCCGGTTCTACCGTATCACCCACTTTGACTTTGGGTGTGAATTTGTATTTCTTTGTCATGTCTACTGGCGTGGTGGTAATTCCACGTCCAATGAAAGAGCCGGATTTTTCTGCAAGATCCTTTAGAGGCCTTTGAATTCCGTCGTAGATTTGGCCTATGATACCGGGACCCAACAAGACACTGAGCGGGTTGCCAGTTCCGACGACCGGCTCTCCTGGTTTGAGGCCGCTTGTTGATTCATAAACTTGGATAAATGCTACGTCGCCTGTGAGACGAATTACTTCGCCGATGAGCTTTGCGTCTCCGACTGAGACGGTCTCATACATTTTTGCATCAGACATGCCGTCTGCTTTAACTGCAGGACCGCTGACCCAAACAATTCTACCTTTAGCTACCATACCCTTTACCTTCCGAATTTTGATGCAATATCTTTCCTTATTAAAGGCTTCAGGCGTTCAAGTCTTGCATCGATCGTGTTGTCAAAAGTCATAGTGCCATCCTTTGATTTTACCTTGATGCCACCAAGACAGTCGATTAACTCCGATGACAGCGTGGCACCTTTGAACTTTGAGAGAAGTGATTCGACAACCGGTTTGTCTTTTGAGTTTGTTTGAATGACAATATCAGAAGTTCCTATCGCGTCGATTGATTCTTGCAGTAATGACGAAATTAGTTCAGTGTAATTTTTGTCCCTCTTGGCGTCCTCGATTTTCTTGATCGCTTTTGCAAATACTTTTTCGATCGATTCTTCTATTAGGAGGAGTTGTTTGTTTCTTGATTCCAGATCAGCGTTGCCAACTATTTGTTTTTCAAGCTTTTCTGCCTCTTTTTTGCCCTCAGAGACGATTTTGTCGTATTCCTGCTCAAGTGAGCCGTACGAGTTTGAAAGTGTTGTTTGTGAGGATTTTAGGGCTTCTTTGAGGCTGGACAGGATCTGCTCCTCTGTGCTTTGAAGAATTTTTTCTACAGTGCGTTCTAACGCCGAGTCAACGCCCATTAGTCTGGCTCCAAGTGGTAACGGATTTTAATGTTTGGGGCATTCTCGGATCCCCGGCTGTTGTTGAAGATCATGTTTGGAAAGATTTTAAAATCCTCCAAAAATCCGTTAAGGTGACTTGGTCGTAGCTGATCTAAAGCTTGGTAGCATAATTTTGCCTAGATCAGAATCACCGCAAGCAGTATCACGTCTTGCCGAATTTGAGTGGTTTCACAAAATAGAGACCGAAAACGACATAGTGACCCCAGAAATAGACGACCTTTTACTGCGGGCACAGAAATCATACCAAGCAATAGATGATGTCGTAAAGGGATTACAGATTCCACCCCAAGTAGGAATTATGGAGGTTCTCTTCAAGGGAACCGTCATAAAAAAGAAACAGTACGAGCTTGACGAAATCGAGACGATGCTCGTAGACTTGGAGAAAAAGACACCAGCAGTCATAGACAAGCCTGCCGGGTTGCTTGAGGAAGCTGCCGCGACACAAAGGTCCATTGATGAATACACTACAATAAAGGAGACACTCGACGTAGTAAAGAAGCTCAATGTAGACATTGGCGGTTTTGGTTTTATGAAATATTTTTACACAAATCTTTTTGTGATAAACTCATCAGAGTTTGCCGAAATCAGCCGCACTCTTGAAGGCGTTACACTTTACAAGTACGAGCTTGAGACAAAAGACAAGATTGCGGTAATTGTAATAGCCCTTGCAAGCGAAACTGACAAGGTTCTCAAGGTATTTCGTGGATTTAACTCCAATCCGTTTGTGATACCGCAGGGTCTGCCACAGGTGCCTGCCCAAGCATATTCTCTTATAGAATCAAAGCTTGCAGAGCTTACAAAGAAGCTAAAATCACTTGAGGAAGAGATTGCCAAGATAAAACAGGCAATTCGCCGCGATATCTTGTCTTTACATGAAAGTGCGTTTTTGGCAAAAGAGGTTCTTGAGGCCCTGCGCAAGCCGGGCGGAACCAAGAGGTTTGCCGTAATTCAGGGCTACATTCCAAAAAACATGGAATCCAAATTCAAGGAGGTAACAAAGCAATGGATGTCAATTACCGAAGATATCAAAGACCCCAAGCTGTTAAACAATAGACCTACACTTTTTGAAAACAAGAGATGGGTGAGGACCTTTGAGGTTATCACCCAGAGTCAGGGCATCCCAAGGCGCGGTGAGGCAGATCCGACACCGATGATCTCACTTATGTGGCCGATATTTTACGGCGTGATGTTTGCTGATTTGGGTCATGGTTTGCTGCTCATGGGTCTTGGCCTGCTTTTCAAGATGAAAGGCCAGGGCATCATGTCAAAGTGGGGCATGCTCATTGCAATCTCTGGCGCATCGGCAGCAGTAGCTGGTGTTGGGGCTGGCGAGATGTTTGGATTCCACATAGATCACCTAGCGCCATTTGAGGAATTGCTTGAAGGGCCGCTAAAGCCGGTCTCGTGGCTTGTTGGCGTAATCAGCGTTGCAGAGCTGACCTTCGAGCAGGTCATTACAATACTCAAAGTCTCCATATTCCTTGGAATAATTCACCTAGTTTGGGCATTCATTCTTAGAATTAGAAGACTCAAAAAAGAAGGCCACACACAGATGATGGTTCTTGAGGCAATTCCAAATCTGACCCTCTATGGAGGAATCGTCGTAATTATGATGTGCGCAATTGGCTCAAGCTACGACGTCATGAATATGTATTCCAGAACACACAATGAGGTGGTTCCATGGGTGACGATATTTCTTGGCGACTGGGCAAGAGTATGGATAGTCACAAGAATTGCAGTAGTCATCGTATTGGCATCGATGGCAATCATGATGATTGGAGGCATCTTGCACGCAAAACACCATCCAGAGGACGGAGGAAGTGCTGCCAACGTAATCATGGAGGTTCTCTTGGGCAAGACCGTAGAATGTCTTGCTCACACGATTAGCTATGCACGACTTGGTATAATGTTGCTTGTGCATGCTGCGTTGTTGCTTACCGTAAACAATTCGTTCCAGTCTCTTGGAGGGTGGTCATCACCTGGCGGCATTGCAATGATTGTTGGTGGAAACCTCGGAATCATGATGATTGAAGGTCTGATTGTCTACATCCAGTCATTGAGGCTTCACCTTTACGAGTTCTTTACTAAGTGGTACGATGGCGGGGCCCAGCCATTCAAACAGGTTGTCCCAGAATTGTTGTACAATCAGTTGTTGTGGAAAAGAAAATAGCTATTCCACTGGAAGATCCGTTCTGTTAGACCATTCTCCCCAAGAACCAAGATATACCCTGACATTTGTAAAGCCGAGTTTTTTTAGCGCCAAAAAAGAGTTTGCAGCCCTGTATGCGCCTTGACAGTAAGTTACGACTTCGGCGTCCTTTGGAATTTTGTAGAGTTTTTCAAGCAACTTGGCATCTTTGAGGGTTCCATCATCCGATATGTTTAGATTGAAATCGACGTTGATTGCACCTGGGATGTGGCCCCGTCGTGCTCCTCGAATCACAGTTCCATCATACTCTTCTTGTGAGCGTGCGTCAATCAGTATGAGGCGGCCTAGGTTTTTGTTGACATATTCATAATCAGCAATAATTTTTTGATTTGTCTTGCCATCAAATTTTGATGGCGTGAATCCATTTGTTTTTGTCTCTAGTTGTAGATTTTCTGCTCGCCATTTTTTTAGGCCGCCGTCAAGCATAAAGACGGCAGGATGTGAAAAATACATCAAAAGCCAGACGCCTCGGGCTGCAAGCATGCCTGATACGTCGTCGTAGAAGACTACCTTTTTTTGATTGGTGACTCCGACAAAGGAAAATAGCGTCTTTGTTTGTTCAGAAAAGATCTTCATTCCTTGTTTTGATGTATCATACCAGTGAAACGCAAACAGGTCCAAGTTAACTGCGCCAGGGATGTGGCCTTGTGAGTATTCTTTATAGGATCTAGCGTCAATTATTATGAGATTTTGATTGCCAAGTTCTTTTGCTAGATCCCTTGGTGTGATCAGCATGACTTGAATATTCTAATTCGCATTAAATTCATTTGTAAAAACAAAAAGTAAAGAAAGGATGGATTTTTTCCTATTCGTTTACGTATGCTCTTTCGCCGTGTTGAGCTAGGTCGAGTCCTACCTCTTCTTCCTTTGGAGTAACTCTGATTCCGCCTGGCCACACCGCATCCATTACTTTGAGGATGACTATGGTGATTCCAAATGCGTAACCTACTGAGATCAAAGCTCCAAGGATGTTGATAGCTTGTTGCTCGTAACCTTCTGGTGTTCCAGTCCATGCACCAATTCCGTTACCTGTGTCCCAGATGTGTGGGCTTGCCAGCGTGCCAGTGAGAACTGCACCTGTAAAGCCTCCCATTCCGTGGACTCCCCAAACG
>DATMAS010000018.1:0-48261 GCA_035559735.1 Candidatus Nitrosotenuis sp. | reverse complement strand
TGTAAAGTCGTAAGCAAAAACAAACACCTGTCTTCCATGGATTGTCCCGTAACCGGTAACCACACCATCTGTGAAGAATTTTTTCTTTTGCATGTCATATTCGTAATAATGGTGAGTGACAAGGGCATCGATTTCTGTAAAACTACCTTCATCCAAAAGCAGGTCGATTCTTTCCCTTGCTGTGAGCTTTCCTTTTTCATGCTGGGCCTTGATCCTATCTTGTCCTCCAGCTGCAAGTGCTGTCTTTTGTTTTTCTAAGAACTTTTCAATTTTGTCAGAATGCATGGCCCCGCAACAACTGACAAAGCTCAGCCTATATTAATTTTAGAACTAGCTACTCTCTGATTTTGTCCCGTCCACCTTTTGCGGTCCTAAAGACATTCATACCCAAGTGATAGTTCTCATACAGATAGTCTAGGGTCTTTAGATCCTCTTCTGCCTGCCTAATCTCAAACTGGCTTGCCTCTGGATCGCGCTTGAGTCGCTCCAGTCTTTCCATTTTTTCTCTGACCAGTTCTACTATTCCCACTTCATAGTTTGATGTTCCTTGATATTCAGGACTTAGGACGTGTTCTGGTTTGTATGGCGGGACTTGGTAGGCAATTTCCTTTGTTTCTTCTTTTTTCTCGATCTTTGTGTTTTCTTCTACCAACATTCCAAGTTCAATATTGGGATGATTTTAAGGTTTTATCTAAAGCGAACTGCCTGTTTGTTATTGCGGTTTCATCAAAATTTTGCCAAAGACGTTTCCCTTGAGCATCTTTGTGTGTGCCGCAGGCGCCTCCTCAAAGGTGTAAATCGAGTCTATTATGGACCTGATCTTTCCTTTTGACATCCAAAACATTGCCTCTTGCAATTCCGCGCGTGTTCCCTGTGTAGAGCCAAGGATGTTAGTTCCCTTAAAGAAGATATGCCTTAGATCCGTCTGCACGTCGTAGCCGGTTGTTGCCCCCGTCGTAACAAGCGTGGCACCATATTTTAGCAGGGTAAGTTCTTTGTTCCAGTGCGAGCCGCCGATGTGCTCGTAGATTACGTCTATTCCAGGCGGTTGATTTTTCTTTTTTGCAAGCTCCCTTGATATTGAAAAGACCTCTTTGTGCCAGTCCTCCTTTCTGTGGTTTACTACATAGTCTGCGCCAAGGTCTAGGCATCGTTCATGCTTGTCCGGGCTTGCAGTGGTTATCACATCACAGCCAAACAGCTTTGCTATTTGGATTCCAAATGTACCCATGCCAGAACCACCGCCCATCACCAGAACTGTTTGTCCTGGCTTGATTTTTGCCCGCCCAACAAGCATGTGCCACGAAGTCATCAATACCATCGATGCTGCAGCTGCATCCTCGTAACGCATACTGTCTTGAATTTTTACGACATTTACTTCCGGCAGATGAGTGATCTCGCAAAAGCCACCCCACAGTGGCCCTGTCTGAAACCCCCAGACTTTGCGACTTTTGCAGTCATATTCCCTTCCATCCGTGCATGTATTGCAGACACGACACGCGATGTTTCCATGCGATACGACTCTGTCACCCACCTTGATTGTGGTCACGTCCTCACCTACTGCTATCACCTCACCTGCAGCGTCTGTTCCTGAAATATGTGGTAGTGGAACTTTGAGTGGTTTTCCCCTCATCCCCCAGATGTCGTCATAGTTGAGGCCTGCAAACTTGACTTTGAAGACCACCTCGTTTGGCTTTGGCTTTGGATCCGGTAGTTCCTTTATTTTGAGGATCTTGCCAAAATCATCATTTTCTGTATATTCTTCGTATACTAGCGCCTTCACAAAATGCGGTTTCTCCTAACACAATTTCAGCTTATTGTTTTGTGTTCAATAATGGAAAATTCTTTTGCACTGCTTTTTGATATTGTTCAAATGTGTCTTTGGAGTCGCCGCATTTTTTGCATATGCAAAATTCTGATACTGCATCACGGTTGCAATCGTCTTGGAACTCGCACTTTGGGCACCCGGCAGGCCCACCACAAATTATGCACTTTAGTTCCTTTACCTCTTGGCTTGCGCATCTTTCGTGCTTGACGCCAAGCCCCTTTGCCCACAGACCCACCTCGTTTGCCTCTATTTTCTGGTTACATACTATGCATGTTCCTGCAAACTTCATTGTTATTTTACGCCAGCTCATTTTAGCAACTCGATCTCTTTTTGGATCAGCTCCGTGTGTTCCGGATTCAACTCAAGATCCATCTTTTTGTTCTTGACGCAAAATAAAATGCAGGGAAGGTAAAACGTTGCAATAGTGCTTTGCGATACGTGAAATCTTTGTGCAAGTATCTTTGTTATCTCCTTGATTGTTCTTCCGTCCCACCTCAACCTATTGAGAAGAGGCCAGGATAGATTGTATTGTGAATACTGGACAGGCAGGTTTTCAGCATAAAGCTTGAGCAGTATGTTGTCAAGGTATCTGAGAAGGCGCCATTCTTGCGTCCTCATTATCTTGCCATACAGCACGTCAGCTTCTGATATCACATCTAGCATCTTTGCCATTGTTTTTGGCGGCAGATCACTTGTAATTATGCTGGAATAAAACGCGTTGATCTTTTCTTTTGGGTCTATTCTTAGTGAATACATTACGATTTGTGCTTCTTCTTTTGATTTTGCTTTAAAGAATGCGTTAACTGCTGCCTCGACATCAAGTATTTCAAATGATTTTTCAGTTGGCAGCTCAAAGCCCCCTATTTGGGCCTGCGCCATGTTAAGAAGTGATCTGATATCTCCTCTGGACTCGACGATTATCTTTATTGTAGTGCCAGGTCCAAGCTTTGCTCCCTCTTCTTTGAGCACTTTACTAAGATACAGACCCATCAGGCGCGGTGGCAGTGGTTTTAGGTAGATTGGCTTTGTTGCCTTTTTGATGTTTTTCATCTTGTCTGACTGATCAGAGTTTGCGGCCAAAATTATCGGAATTGTAGGCTCTTTGAGAATTTTGATTAGTGCTTCCACTCCTCCAAAGTCTGCTCGCCCATGTATGCCGTCGACTTCATCAACAAATATCATCGGTTTTCCAAGAAGGCTTGTGCTTCCCAAAAGTGGGCTGAGAATCTCTTCAATGTTTGCCTTGTTTCTCACATCGCTTGCGTTGAGGCCGATAAGGTCATAGCCGAACTCTTTTGCTGCAAGCTGTGCAAGCGTGGTTTTGCCTATGCCAGGAGGCCCAATCAGAAGAATTGGCTTTGTGCCTTTTTTCCACTTGACAAGCCAATCAACGAGTGTTTTGCGTGCCTCTTCGTTTCCAACCATGTCGATGATTTTTTTTGGCCTATATTTTTCAGACCACATCATTTCTCAGTCACCTTGGAAGCTTTGAAGAAAACTCTGACCACATGTTGACTTTGTCCAGCTGGTTGTACCAGTACTGGTTGTAGTGCTCAACTGTCAAAAATAAAAACTCTAAAAATTCTGTATGGGAGAAATCTTTTGGAAGCAATTCCAGTGCTATTCTTGCATCAGACAGATACAGTTCGCTTTTCTTCATGGTGTACTCGAATCCCTTCTTGACATCTCCTGTCAAAAGAGAGTAATAAAGCGGCCATGAGGGTATTTTGACAAACTTGTTTTTTATTGAATCCTCGATTTCATTTCCACAGCCAACCGATTCTGCAGCTCTGGCCATCCCAAGATAGAATATCTCCCCCAACGGGTTTTTTGCAAGCGCCATGTTTCTTCCAGCAGTGCCCATTACTGCACGGTATTTTTTGTAGCACTGGTTCATCTGTTCCTCAGTTATCTTAGTTGGGGTTGTCTTGAGCTTGGTGTCTATGTATTGACCTAGTCTTGCGTCCTTAAAACCCTCCTCAAATTCCGCAAGAACCTCTTCTCCCCCTTTTGCGATTTTTGCGCGGGCAAGCCTCAGAATGTATGGGTTCATGAGTTTGTAATCATCAAGGTATTCCAGATCTTCGTCTTTGTCGACGATTCTGTCCATCGGCTCGCTAAGATCAATTGCAATTATGTGGCCGTCCACCAGATCTTGGCGCATCTGTGAGCTTTTGTTTCCATAGTAATCGGCAGCTGCATCATACAGAGCACAAAATACAGGCAGAGTCATCTTTACAAAATTAGAATTCAGAATTCTCAGTACGCGGTCTTTGAGTACGTCACGATTTTCAAGCTTTGATTTTATGTCTGGAATTTGTGAGTCTTGCAGAATTATTTCTGTAGTTCCTACCTCGTTTGCGAACTCTTTTTGTGTGTTTGATGGTAGGGGATCGGATTTTATCTCCCGCAGCAGATCATCAGTGAACCTGTCAGCAAATTTTGGAAATTCCGATTCTGCTTCTTCTTTGTATTGGTTGAATAATTTGAAGCCTTTTGATTTGAAGAGCCCTTGTTTTAGAATTTGTTTTCCAGCTTTTGTAGACATCAAGGCGTCTTTTGATACGACCGACTGGTCTTTGCTGCTCACAGTAGCAAACCTCAGCCTATGTTATTTATCCTTTCAATATTTCTTGACTTAAATTACGAAATAGTCAAGACGAATCATGCAAGTAATAGATGTCCTCAAAGAGGCATCAAGGCAAGTATATCAAAACGTAAAAGACATTGCAGGCACTGTCGAGGCTGCCGAGGATCATGGGCGCGGCGCAGGCGGAGATATTTCTCGCAAGATAGACATTGTTGCTGAAAAAACCGTACTAGACTATCTAAAAAAAATTAATTTCGAGTGCACAGTTTTAGGCGAAGAATGTGGTAGAGTAGAGCTGGCAAAAAACCCAAAAGGATTTCTCATCATGGATGCAATAGACGGCTCTGCTAATGCGGTACGAGGTATTCCGTTTTTTTGCTGCTCTTTGGCTTTTGCAACCGAGGATAGACTAAGCTCAGTCACAGACGGGGTTGTAACGGATCTTTCAAATGGAAATATGTACTGGGCAACAAAAGGCAAGGGTGCGTTTTTGAATGACAAAAGGATTTACGTGCACAAACAAAAACCAGTTTACAAAATTGTTGGAATAAATGTTTCAGGTGCAACGCCAGAGCTTGTCAAAAGAATACAGCCGATCTTTGAGAACTCGAATCACTCAAGACATTTGGGTGCAAATGCACTGGAGCTTGCCCTTTTTGCAAGGGGATTAATCGACATCTATGTAGACCTAAGACAAAAAATTCGCGTCACCGACATGGCAGCAGGATACCTAATAGCAAAAGAGGCAGATGGCATCATCTTGGATGAGAATCTCAAGCCGCTTGACTCGAATCTAAGCTACGAGACGAGACTTTCGTTTATTGCAGCAGCAAGCCAAGAGATTCTTTTAGAAATCAAAAATCAGTTAAAGCTCTAAAAAAAGATTGTAAGCGCCCTTGGCGGGATTTGAACTCGCGTCTCAGCCGTGACAGGGCCGAATTCTAGACCGGACTATACTACAAGGGCGTTGAATCAAGTCACTGAACTTCCTTTTTTAAAGTTTGCACACTGAAAATCACCTTCTAAAAGCCTAAATTATACACGATTTGCAGAATTGCGAGAGGGTTCGTAGCTCAGCCAGGTAGAGTACCGGACTTTTAATCCGGCTGTCCGGGGTCCGAATCCCCGCGAACCCGCTACAATAATGTCCTTTTTTGGGACCCGCTGCGAATAGTGAGGTTAGATGAAGATAACAAAGGACAATTTGGTAAAGATCGAAGATGAACCAATCGAATTATTTTACCAAGGAATCAAGTCATCAGAATCAAAGATCTCATACACACGGAAGCTGAGACAAGTTCTTTGTAATTATCTTGAAGATGTTCTTGAAGGAAGCTTTGAGAAAAGAGCTGCACAGCTAGTCTACAAAGCAAAGGAAAACCCCCAGGAAGCCCTTCGTATCTTGCTTTCATTATCAAAAATGCTGAGGGAGAGAACAGAAAAAGACCCTTCAGACAAGGACTATCTTAATCCAAGCTCCTTTAACAACTTCTTCAAGCCTATCAAGAAGCTTTTTGACATGAATGGTGTTGGTTTTGCTTGGAAGCGGATCTATGCCACTTATCCTGAACAAAACAACCTTGACGATTCAAGGGGATACACAAGACAAGAAATTCAGAGAATGCTCGAGTTTTCAGACGCCTTAGAGCGAGCAATAATTTTGGTATCAGCTAGTTCAGGTGTAAGGGTGGGTGGTCTTGATGGACTGAGATGGCAAGACATCAGACCGGTTTATCGAATTGATGAGAGGTTGGTTCTAGATGATGTTACTGAATTTGAAAACTCACGAGCTGAAATTGTATGTGCCATATTGACAGTATACAGACATACAAAGGATGAATATCCTGCATTCATTACACCTGAAGCCTACAAGGCTTTGTTAAACTACAAAACTGTATGGATTAACGAGATCGGTAAAGAACCAAAATTAGTTGATCCTTTATTCAAGAAGGCTGGCTTGTTTGTAAGACCACTAAAGGAAAATGGAATAAGAAAAAGGGTTGAAAGAGTAGTAAAGAAATCAGAGTTAAGAAGTAAGATCATCAAGGCAAGAAGGCATAAGGTTCCCACCATGAACGGTTTTAGGCGATTCTTTAACAAGACTTTCAAGGAGACAATTTCCAAGGATTCACCGTTAGCTGCCCTGATTAAGAAGGAATTCGCTATGGGACATACTGGTTTAGTTCAGCTAGACAGGAACTATTTCAAGACCAACATTCTGGAGCTTGTAGAAGAATACCTTAACGCTGTGCCTAATTTGACCATATCTGACGAAGAACACATGAAAATAGAGGCTAAAAAACAGCAAAAACGGATTACTGAACTTGAAATCAAAAATGCCAGAATTGAGGATCTTGAAAGAAGAATTAGAATTCTGGAAAAGACAAAAGGTCTATGATTATTTGTTATTTTCGTCTGGGTAACCAAATTTTTTTACTACATGCAACACTGTAGGACATAACAGGGCAAATTTGATATGTTCACAATAATTTTCATCGTCTATATCACAATGGAGAAATTTTCCGTCATGTGTTATTTTTGCTACCTTATTTTCTTCATGATCTAATATTGTAACCTGATTTTCAGTGACATCCACAAGCTGGTATACTGACAAATACTCTGTGTATTTATGTAAAAAATCTCTTAGTGCAAAAGCAGCGAGTTGTGATTTATTCGTAAAACCTAATGCTCTTGATATACCGGATTCTGCAAATACTTCCAAATCTCTAACTAACTCGGCGGGTAATTGTATAGGCCTCCAATTAGTGGATTTTACAACCTTCAATTTTACCATATTACAAATTTGTAAAGTACCTGTATTAACTTTTTAATTTATTATACTAATGTAATAAGATAAATACCACATATTACATATGTATAATATGGCTAAAAACAAAGGTAAAAAATGGACTAGTACAATCATACTCAAATCCCTACTAAAAACAGTGCAGGAATTTTGTGAAGATGATCAGAACGGGTTTGCTAATGCTTCTCAATTCATCAATCATGCAGTAAGACGCGAATTGGAGATTAGGAGTCGGAAATCACTATGAGTTTGATTTCTTCTCAGCATAGATTTTGCTCCGACAATAACCCGAAAACCGTAACTCGAATTTACAATTGGGATGGAAAAGAAATCAGAATAGATCTCTGTGAAGAACATCAAAAAGATCCCGATTTCTCATCTTTTCTTTCGGAGGTTCCACTTTGAATCTCCAACTATTACAAAATTACACTGAACCAATTAATCACACCGAAGGTTCAGGCCGGCAAGACTTTTGCAAGAAAGCAGAGTGCCAAAGGCTTACGGGTTGTGTGAGAAGGGAGCTGATCCCGCCGACCCAACACGGATACGAGTTATCCGTGTTGGGCTTTCCGATAATTGTATCCAACAGGCCAGCAAATTGCGAAAAAAGAATTAGGTTTTGTGGAAACCTGGAGGTTAATTCTCTCCACTCTCGGACTTTTCAAAATGTACAAAAAAAGAACTTGAAGGTTGTTGATTCGACCAAGACGACCATCAAGTTTCACCCCTATGATTGGAGGTTGTATTATTGAGTAATTCGACGCTACCAATAAAAGTTCTCTTTATTGGGAATAGGCTTGTTTGTTCATACTGCATCAAGATTAAGAACAGATCCAGAAGATTTTCCAGCTTTCATGCCTTAAAGTGGCACATTACGCACGAACATGGAACTGGAGGCTCGTAAATTGAGCCAGACCATGCTTAGAAGATGCCCTGTTTTTGGCTGCAAGTATAATCACAAGCTGGTATATGCTGATAAATCACAAATCAAGAATCACATATCCAGAGATCACGACTATCAGGAAAAATTAGAAGCTGCTGCAATGATGGGTATAATCCGTGATGTCTCGGAGCATAGAAGTCCTTCTTGGTTGGCAGACAGTCTAGTTGAGTTCAGTCTAGTTGGAGGAATATAAGATGACGGAAAAATGGTTTTGTGTAGATTGTGGCGACGAGGTCAAGGATGAGGGAACACAATGGCACACGGACGTTGGCCACAAGCTGGTACCAAGGAACCAGGTAACGACATACGACAACAAGCCAAAGGAAAAGGACGAGCGAACCGCATCAAAAAAATGCTATGATTTTGCAATGACCAAGATTAAAAAACTCGTCATATCGGAAAACAATTCTGATGAGGTATATGCCATTGTACAAGTCAACGGCCATACCGAGGCCATCAATCTCTCATCTGCAAGGGCTAAGCACTGGTTAAGCGACGAGTACTCGAAAAATGTGGAATCAAACGAAATCCATGCCGATGATTTCTTCAAAACCGTGTTAAACCACATAATTGCCAAGGCGCAGATGAACGGAACTGAAAGGGTGCATATACACCAACGTGTGGCACAGGTTGATGGTGCAATCTACTATGATCTTGGGACTCCTGACTGGCAAATCATCAAGATTACTGCCGCCAAGATTGAAACCGTAAAGTTTGACATCGCCTGCCCCGTATTTCGAAGAAGCCAATCGATGCAAAGACAGGTAATGCCTGAAAGTGGAGATGATAAGGCATTGGACAGGCTTGTAGATCTTCTGCGAATACTTCCAAAGGACAGGCTGGTATTCAAGGTGCATCTGATTACGATGTTCTTGGAGGCATATCCAATCCCGCTGATGGTATTTGACGGCATGGCCGGAAGCCTCAAGACAACGGCAACGGCTACAGTAAAGCGAATCGTGGATCCAAGTGGCATAGCAAATGAGGATAATGTATCTGCCATGGCAGAAAAGCAGGATGATCTTATCCTGCAGTTGCAGAACAGATACCTTCCTAGCTTTGATAATGTAAGCAGCATAAGCCCGAAAACGTCAGATATCCTCTGCAGAGCTATCACCGGTAGCAACAACCCAAGGCGAAAATTATACACTGATGATGAGGAATCAATCCACAGCTTCAAGAGAAAAATTGTCCTCAATGGTATAATTCCCTACCTTGACTATCCTGACCTACAGACAAGACTAGTCAATTATTCAAGAGAGATAGTGGATGAATCAAACAGGATGACAGAACAAGAATTCAGACAAAAACTGGATGAGTTGCTCCCGTCCGCCCTTGGCCAGATATTCATAACATTATGCAAGGCGCTAAGAAAATATCCGGACATCAAGGATCAGATTAGACCGAGAACCAGAATGTCGGATTTTGAGGTATGGGGAGAGACAATTTCCCAGGTTTCTGGGAATCTTGAAAATGAATTCTTACAGAGATATTACGAGAAGATAAACGAGGGAAACATTTCATCCCAAGACTCCTACCCGATTGTAGGTGCAATCCAATCCTTCATGATTGAAAGGGAGTCGTGGGAGGGAATGGCCGCAAATCTATACCATCATCTTGTGACCACAGCACAGAACCAAGACATCGATCTACAATCAAAGTTTGTCAGATTTCCAAAATCTCCAAACAAATTGACAAAGGAATTGGTTATCGTCCAACCACTCCTCAAGAGCATCGGTTTTTCCGTGGAAATGTACCGATATACCAAAAATGATGGAAAATTCATGAAAAACACCTCGATAGTCAGGATTTCCAGAAAGGAATACCAAAGCCCCCTTTTTCCCGGAGTATCTCCACTACCTCCACCATCTCCACCAACCCCTGATTTAGGCACGAAAACCGGTGGAGATACTGGTGGAGATACTGGGCCAGAAAAACACGTATCTCCACCGGAAAAAGCCGAATTTACGCACGAAAATGCAGCCGGTGGAGATAGTGGAGATGGTGGAGGTAGTCCGGGAAAAGCCCCGGGATGGTTCACATGTGAGACCCACAAAGCCGGACCGTTCCCCGTTGATGCTGTATCAAAATCATCAGGAAGTATCCTGGAATTCCACAGAAATCTAGGGTGCCAGATCAGATACATGGATGGTGAAGATGTCCAACTCTGACCAGAGGCTGGATGAGATCATCCTGAGGCTAGACAGGATTGAAAAGGCGTTGAATATAGTTCCTAATAGAGATGGAATAATCAAAGATTTTGAATCTAGTGTTTCAGATTATGAGATATTTGCAAAAACCGAGCTTAATTTAAGTCAAGACACAATCGATAATCAAAAATCGATAATTCTACGATTTCTTGATGATTGTTATGGTATAATCAATAAAGAAACCGTCACCCAATACTTGGATTCAAATGAATCAGAATCTTGGAAATCAAACCAAGTAAAGGCATTGAGGCGATATATCCGAGACTTTCTCAAACTAGGCAACTGGATTAACGAGTTTGAGTTTTCAAAAACAAAGGCAAAGATAAAGTCGATTCCCACAGACAACCAGATAGTACGGTTCTACGAGTTTTTGCCTCGGCAAATACAGGTTATTTTTCTGATCCTGATGACTTCTGGGTTGAGACTAAACGAGGTTCTCTCGTTACGAATCCTTGATGTAAGCCTTGAAACTGGAATGGTAAACACAACGGAAATTCACAAAGGATCTACTAAATCATCTTGGATTAGCTTCATCACAAGACAAGCTTCTGAGGTTTTGGAGGACTGGCTGATGACCTCAGACTGTGACCATGAAGGTGAGGAAAACCACAAGATATTCTGCATATCTGACAGGACGGTGCAGCAGGCATTCAAGCAAGCTTCAGAAACACTTGGAATCTCAATAAACCCTCATCTTTTGCGGACTATATTCACAGAGAAATATAATCAGGCAGGGATCAAAGACAAATACATTGATGCCTTTTGTGGTAGGGTATCACATACGGTTTTGGCAAAACACTATACTGATTATTCCCCCGATGCATTACGAAAGCAGTATGATTTGGTGGAGCCTTTACTTATTCTCCGATCTATATAATAAAGCGTTATAAGTACGCCTAAAAGGGCAACAATTCTTTGCTTTCTGTTCAGAAATTCTCAACAAGTTTTTTAAAGTCATTTCCTAAGTCTGACACATGGTAGAAGAGATTTTAAAATTGAGTGGTAAAGCAGCAAAAGCCTTTCTGGAATATGACAGGCGCGAGCTTACTACTGATGAAAAAGCATCACTCAAAAAAGCTCGTCAGTACTACAAAGAACACTGTGATTTTTAGCTGCGTTTAAAATATTCTAATCTTCTAGAAATACCAACATTGAACTTACACTACAAACCTATCTGTGGATGTATAGAAGATTAGCTTAATCGAAAAAAAAGGGTATGCAAAAAACCGCCATTTAGGCATAAGCTTCTCGTGGGTGTTTATGCGTAATCTTGTATAGGATTACGAAATAGGAAAGAGCTTTTTTTGTGCACGAGATACCGTTTCTAAGCTCGCAGAAAGCTTTTTTTGAAAAATCTCTACAATTAGCTCATTTCTTAAGCTTCGTGCACGAAACTTACGAGAAAAAGCTTTTCTCGTAAAACACGCACGAAACTTGAGCTAAAACTCGTTCTTTCGTGCCTGAGCTTAAGGGGGTATTTTGTACGAAAGAGCTTGTTTCGTGAGCTACGCACGAAGATTGATCCGTCTGGTAAGATTCTCATTCACGAATAAGCTTGTGAAAAAAAAGGCTTAGCTTTTCATGGATCAAGTTCATTTTCATAAATATGAAAAAGCTTCGTAAGCTTAGAACTGCATTTCCTGCTTCGTAATCCTAATACAGATTACGCAAGAAAGTGCATTAATTTTATTCGTGAAAAAACCGTTAATGTTTTGCTAACTCGTTAATTAATGAATTAACGAAAATTAGTAAAAGAACACTTTCGCTAGCGAAGAACCATTAATTTTCATTAATTTAATGAATTCGTGAGCGAAATTAATGCTAAAAAACCATTCCTGTATGAGCGAAAAAACAGAGACATGATCCGTTAATTTAATGAAAAATTAATGATTTTTAGCGTCATAATCATTAGTGGATTAGATAGAATCCTGAAAAAATGTTGACCAAAATTATTGCCTAGCAACTCTAAACATTGGCAACATTTCTTCGTAATCTATACTAAGATTACGCAAAATACCCTCAACTGTTGTGCACAACTTTTGTTGTCTTTTGAATTGTTAGCTAATTTGTTGTCATAACATAAAATTAGTCAAGGATTCATTGTTGTGCACAACAAAAGCCAATAACCACAAAAATTAGCTATTTTCCTCACAACATTAGCTACTAACAAGGGCTACCTACACGCACAACAAAAAAGAGACATTACAACAAAAATTAGTGATTTACAGCTAACAAATTAGCTGTTTTGGCCATTAACGAATCAGCTAATCTTCGCGTAATCCCAAAAAGAAATCCCGCAACAAAAAACGCAGAAAGGTTATGATAGTAAGGTCTGAAAATTAACATAAATTTCTGAATTTTCAGGGTTTGGTCTCTTTTTTGTCAGGCATGAATGAAGGGTTTTCAGTCCTGACTGTCAGGCATGAGTTTCTGAATTTTCAGAAGATTAAGATTTTGTCATGCCTGACAATGATTTTTTAATATATCAAGTGAATTCAGTTATTATGGAATCTTTTTTCTGTATCAATTCAGAAGATAAAAGTTCACATCGTTCGGAAAATATCATAAAATCAGTTAATGCTTTTTTTATGTGGTCAATGTTACTATCATAATTGCTGATTATTTTTCTAATATCAAAAACCTTATTCTTTAATACGTAATTATGAGCCATACAATCAAGTATTTTTGGAATATGCATGAATCCAGTGGGATTTAAACACATTCTGTCAATTAAATCTATAAGATATTTTGAGTATGGAAGTGAAAAAACACTTTCAATGAATTCGGATTTTTTTATTGGATAGGATTGTTTGTATTTTTCATGGATTTCTCTTGCCATAAAATCATAAAAAGTACCAACTAGTCTCTTTCTTTCCTGATATTCGGTTTTTCCTCCCTGCAGTTCAATATTGATAAATTCTTGATGTTGATCCTGCGGTATAAACATGGTTTCTTTTGCAAGTTTTATCAATACAATACTCAATTCGGACAAAGTATAGAGTACCAAAAATGGCCTGACTTGTTCATTTAGCTGTGAGATTACCTTCAAGTTTTTGCAACACTTGATGAGTGTAGTAATCTGGTTTGGAACAGAATCGATCCAATAATCTGTTTTTATATAATTATGTATTTGGGGAGAATATTTTTTTAATGTCCTGAATGCATTTTCCATTGATTGTTGATTTTGATCAAATGAACCAAAATACTCTGATTCGGCAACATCATAACAACTTTCAAGATTAATCAATTCTGTCTCAGACATTATTGTGATGTCCAGAGTTTTAGACAAATTTCGATATTTTATAGGATTTATTTTACTCCTAAGGAAAACGGCTGAATTTGCATTAAAATATTTCATTAATCCATTCAACCAAAAAAGTCGTTCTCGTGTTCGTGCTGACTGACCAGACTTACAATCACAAATTATAAGAGTGGTATTAAGTTCATTATCTATTTTTATACCCACAACATCGATATCAGTATATGGATCAGTGCTTTCACCAAACTCTATAACGGCCACATTTCTTCTAAGATAATATCCTTGACGCCAAAGTAATTTCATAAATCTGAGTTTTAATTCTAAATCCTGTTCTTGTTGTTGCATTAGAATCTAGCTCCACTAATGCTTTCAATTAACTTATTGAATTCGTCTTTTGCAGTAATGTTGTTAACAGTAACTAGTCTCCTTTGCTCTGAACTATAATTGAAGACTCCTTGCACCAAGATTTTTTTTGTTTCTAGTTCTTCTTGTGTTGTGTCTATAACTTCCTCTTGTCGTAATAAAAGCTCAGCAACGTCAGCTGCCAAATTGTTTTCCGGGGTATCGATCCATCGAACTTTTGTAAGGCCAGATGAACTTCGTTCAAATCTAACAATTCCATTTAATGCTAATATAGCATATTGCACATTTGCATATGAATGAGATCCCATTATATCATTCCTTAATGAGCGCAGAATCGAAAGTGGGTATTTGATTTTAGTTATTTCAGCGTGATATTGACCGTGTCTTATACAACTAATAATCATTCTAGCTTTTTCAAATATATCGGAATTTTTATTAACATCAAATTGTGGGGTTGCGGCAAATACATAATCGTAGGGTTCGTATTTTTTATTTATAATTCGAATAGATGGAAAAAATCCTTGACTAATACCTGCATTCACAATAGAAAGATCATTTTGAATTAATGAATCTATTGGAAGTCCAGGATACTGTTTGAATTTCATTGATAATTCTCCTATTTTTTGTAAATTTGTTTCACTTTGTTTGCTGAGATAATTTTCAACCTTTTCAGAATTTTTTGACCAATAAAGAGGAGTCCAGACTATTTGTTTTTGGTTTTCTTTGGATGTGAATATTCCAAAATACTTTGCTTGTTGACCATAGTCCAACATGGTTTCAAATGAATTATCTTGTAGACTTAATTCAGATTGAATCGAATCGAGAGTGTGAGGTCTGTTTGACAGAGCAGAAAGCGCATTAAGAGAACCTTCTTCTACCTCATTTGGCTCATTCTCTAGGAAATTTTTCCCCAATGTTGTCAAAATATCTTCAGTTGGAGGCAGTGTTTCGGTAATTTTTCCAATCTTCTTTCCTTCGTATTTTATCTGAACCCATCCAAATTGTTGGAATAATGGGATGAGCTTACTGGTGGCTAATCTGAAATCTATTTTGATTCCTGTACAGATTCCTGCTAAATTTTGTTCTGTTATAAAATCTTCTTTATTACGTAAACAAACAGCTAATCTTGCAGCATCTCCAGTCGTCGTAACATTATTCATGATATATGACAAAAGATTTTGGGATGAAAAATTAGTAAGGCACTTACTAATTTCCACACTTTTAGAGGTAATCTCTGCTTCATCCAATTTCATGTAAAAGTGTAAATATATTCAATTAAATAAATATGAACTACAATAGGCACGGGTAATCGAACCGGTTGTGCTCTTCAAGGTTATACAATCATCAAACTAAGACAGTAGAAGTTGATCCAGTTGTCAGGCCATAAAATCTATAGATCCTTGTGAAAGTCATTAATTCTTTCTTCAAATTTTGTTTTTGATTTAACATAATCCTTTGCATCTCTTTGTTTAACATGATCTTGTAGCTTATCAAATTCTTGACTACTGACTACAAGCTCATGCACTCTTGTCAACGCATTAATTATATCATATTTTACAGAATCACTTTTTGCCTCTGTCAAATTCTGTAGTTTCTCTTCAAGTTTATCTTCAGTATTTCCAACCTCTTCTATAATTTTTGAATTAGACATACCACTTTCATTTAGTGAAACTAGAGTCAATTCATCTTTGTTTAGTACTTTTAAATTTGATAAATTCTTTGGTTTTTGCAGCTTACCGGGTTTAGGAATATTTGGAGGTGGTATTTCAACTGCATAAAGATCATTACCGAGAAACGGCATATAGTGCATCGTAGCTAAATTAGAATGATCGATATCGGCTCTTTCAATTTCGCTTGTAACAAATGCAATGTCTTTTCTCACATATTTTCTAAGTTCCCGATAGTTGTTTCTTACATCACGATATTTTCTATAAATCAAATTGATCATGTTAGCTTGTAAATCTGTAGTTACATATTCCAAGAGATCAGGAAATCTTTCATATCTCAAATCCAATGAAAAAAACGGCTGTTTTCCTAGTTTCTGTATTGCAGTGTTAGTTATTTTGAGTGTCTTTTTTAAAGAATCTAGTGGAAGGTGCAGATGTGGTATAGAAACAATATCATGTTTAGTCTCTACTTGCATATCTATTATCCCACTTAGAAATTCATTCAAATTATCATCTTTTGAAAGAATTTCCATTGGAGCTGGCCCATTTGTTGAAATTGATGCGATACTGAATGAACATAGATGAAGTGTTGAATATTCCGATAAATGATCTGCACGTTCTATTGATTTTACTTGATTTGCAAATTCAGTGTTTGTTGTAAGTAGTCTTGATACATCACCCCCCGTGAATTTTTTTGAATAAACCGTAAATGGATTATCGATGCTTATTTCAGTAGGAAGTAGTTTTTTTCTGTTGAATTCATAATAGGTTGCACCACGAGTTGGAGTAGTAATGATGCCTTTATCTGTTTTAATTTCTATTGATCTTGATGGAGATAGTAATGAGAAACTATCATCGACTTCCTTGAGATGAATACCTTCAATTTTCAACCTTTTCCTTTTCCCCAGATGATATCCTTGTATCTATTTTTAAGAACGGATTTTTCTTTGTATTTTTTATAATGTGTGTAGACATAATTCAGTATTCCATCTACACCTAATTGATCCCATCCTTTTCGCTTTTCTTTAATCAGTTGTTGTGTTTCTTTAGGTAATTTCTTGAAAACCACTAAACCGTATTTCATGCCATTCTCGGTAAGACTAAATGATTCGGATCTAGAGTTTGGTCTTCCTTCAATTTTAATGAATCCGTCATCACGCAAAGTGTGAATCAGTTCTGTAAGATGAAAGCTATATGGGCCGAATCTATATGGAACAAACTTCGGGTTCTCTGAAACCTCTGAGAGTACTCGTTTGTACAGTAAGAACAATTCCTTCATAAGTAAAATTCTTCCATGGATTGGCTTGTCTTGTGCTGAGAGAATTATGAATATGAGATCTTTAAGAGAATACGGTTTAATTTTGATTGATTCAAGAACTTTCTTAGCTTTTTCATAGCTGTAGAATTTAGTCATGTCTGACGTACGTAAAACAGATTGAGTTTTCATTTTACTATACCTCATTTACGGATATCACCTTGAAATCTTTTTTGTCTTTTTTGCAATGCAAATACCCTCGTTTTCCTTTTACCTCGAATACCAAATTATATTCCTTCGGTCTAAACTTTTGACCTTTCTTTGACATTTGAGCCACACCTATCAGATTATTGATCACAGCATCAATTATCAAACCTCTTTTAATTGAAGGATACAAGCGTACAAGATCGCTTAATACTAGCTCAGAAAATTTCAGATGATTTTTAAAAAATTCTTGGCTTGTTCCAAACATTGCTTTGTATTTTCTATTGCAAATACCACAATCCATGATTGATTCAACATAGCTCTCAGATCGTTCAATCGAGAAGATTCTAGAAAATCCTTTACCCTTACTTTTTGTTTTTGAAACATTAACCCCCCGTGTATCACAGAATATGCATTGTTTTTCATCCCGAAATTTTTTATGCATGGTAGAACTCCGTATTGATTGTTGATCTTATCATATGTTATTAAAATTGGCTAATCTAATAGGCATGATTAGATATACTTATTTTATTAGAATTGTTTTGAAATATTGAGTCTTAGAAACGGACAATGTTGTTCAAGTTCCCCGCGAACCCGCTACCAGTGTTATTTTTTGCAATCCGTTTGTAATAGTAGAGGTGAATATAGTAAACTGACGTAGTTATACGTGTAAAGGCCATCAAAAATTTGTGTGTATAGAATTCCAAAAATGGAATTTCAGATATGCCAATCAGGCATGCAAATCATTCCAAAGTTGCCACAGTCCTTAAATATTGTTGATCTCCCAATTGATCACTTTAATGGCATTGGGTGGGGGTTTTGGTAAGACACTTACTATACAAATTATTTTAGTTAGTGCACTAGTAGTTTTTTTAATTAATTTATCAGAAGCCGAAGATGCTTTTGCCAGAACCATTGTCTTAAGTGATGCAGATAGTTGCCAGAGACTTTTGAATGGGTTTTGGGATGCTGCAACAAGGACATGCACCAATTCGAGTACAGGATTCAACATTAGTAATGGCGATATTCTTGAGATACCTAGTGGAGTTACACTCCTAAACCCTTCAGGCAAAACTTTTTCTACAGCTAGAGGAGGCACCATTAACATTTTTGGGACTGTGGACAATTTTGGAACTATTAACAATGTTGGTACTATCAACAAGTATTGCTATGGTAAATTCAATAACTTTGGAACTCTTACTGGTAGTAATGTAATCGAAAAATGTCCTGACGGTGATGGTGATGGATTTCCCTTAGACATAGATTGCAATGATAGCGATTCGTCAATCCGCCCCGGCGCGCCAGAATTCTTTGATAATACTGATAACAACTGTGACGGCCAGATAGACGAAGGGTTTACTGATTTTGATGATGATAACTTTGCACTAGAAATAAACGATTGTAATGATCAGAATTCGACTATCAATCCAGCTGTAAGTGAACAAGACAATGGTATAGATGACGACTGTGACGGCCAGATAGACGAAGGATTCGATCTTGATGGAGACGGTTTTACTCCAATATATGGAGGAGATTGCAATGATAGCGATTCTTTAGTAAATCCAGGTGTACTTGAATCGATAGACGGTATCGATAACAATTGTGATGGGCTGTTGCTTTCAGAAGAAACAGACGATGATTCTGATGGATTGGCAGAATTTGAAGGGGATTGCAATGATTCAGATTCAACCATATTTCAAAGTGCGCCTGAATTAGACGACGGCAAGGACAATAACTGCGACGGTTTTATTGACGAAGGATTCGATCTTGATGGAGACGGTTTTACTCCAATATATGGAGGAGATTGCAATGATAGTGATTCTTCGGTAAATCCAGGTGCACCAGAACTCTTCAATAAGGTAGATGACGACTGTGACGGCCAGATAGACGAAGGGTTTACTGATTTTGATGATGACGGATTTGCAGCTGAGATAAACGACTGTGATGATATGAATGCAAATACACATCCCACCGCCACAGAGATAAACGACGGCAAGGACAATAACTGTGATGGGATAATCCCTCCAAATGAAATAGATGCAGATTCGGACGGTTTTACATCGGATGTTGACTGTGATGATTCAAATTCCATGATAAATCCAAACGCGTCTGACATTCCAGGCGACGGCATTGATCAAAATTGCGATGGAGTGGATGAGGCCTCTCCAGTAAGTGATCTTTTCTGCAACAACATGACAATTGAGCAGCTCATATCAAGTGGACTCTATACAATAATTGACAATCGCGACAATCACCTTGGCAAAAATATCAAAGGAACAAATGGAGACGATTTGATCTTGGCCTCAGATGTTGGAAACAAAATCACAGCAAGAGATGGCAATGATTGTATAATTGGTGGTGCAGGCAACGACAATATTTTTGGAGGAAAAGGAAATGATCAAATCTTTGGAAATAATGGAAACGATAGGATCCATGGACAGCTAGGCAACGATACAGCAAGTGGTGGAAACGGAGACGATGTAATATGGGGTGGAAATGGAAATGACGAAATCAACGCAGGAAACGGAGATGACAGAGTGCATGCAAATCAAGGTGATGATACCGTAATTGGTGGAGAGGGAGACGACTGGCTTGGTGCAGGAATTGGTGATGACAAAGTGTCTGGCAATTCCGGAAACGACAAAATCTTTGGCAGGCCTGGAAGTGACACCTTAAGTGGTGATGATGGAAACGATAGGATCCACGGTGGACATGGAAATGATGTATTAGATGGAGGAGATGGAAACGATCAATGTCATGGTGGACATGGGAATAACGCCTTTGATTCTTGTGAATCAAAAAAACCAATTAACGAAGAAGATGATTGGGACGAAGAATCAGGCGAGTAAACCTCTCAATACACCAAATCAATGATACGAGGTTTGCTGTATGGCCTATTTTGTAAGATTGCGTATTTTTTGAGATAGTAAAGTAATTGTTGAAGAAATCAGGCTAGCCCTTTTCTTCATGTCAGTTCTGTATTTGCGGATCTTTGTCTTTCGTGCAGCAATCATTTTTTCTTGTTGTTTTATTCCAGCCGAGCCCAAAGATGACCTCGCCTCAAGTGAGTATTCTGCGTCGATTGTGGAAATTATTTTGTATAGTTTTTTTGCATCAAATTCCTTTTGGGCCGATTTTATCTCATCTTCCGTGAGCTCTGAAAGCAATTTGTTTTGTTGGTGTGCAGCCTGAACCAAGCTCCCAACTATTTTGTGTGCTGTCCTAAACGGCATCCCTTCTTTTACCAGTGCTTCGGCGATATCAAGCGCTGTAAGATATCCAGATTCCGTTGCCTGTTTTATCTTGTCCTTGTTTATTTTGAGTGTCGCAAACATCGAATTTAAGATCACCAGAGCCGAGATTGCAATTTTTGAGCTTGAAAACACAGCAGGTTTGATCTCCTGCAAGTCACGCCCATATCCTGATGCCAACCCCTTGAGGCTTGACAAAACTACCATCAAATTTCCAATTACTCGGGCAGTCTTGCCGCGCGTAAGCTCCAAGATGTCAGGGTTTTTCTTTTGCGGCATCACACTTGATGGTGATGAAAACTGATCAGACAGCTCTACAAATGAGAATTCCGAAGTAGACCAAATTACCAAATCCTCCGCAATCCTGCTAAGGTTCGTCATCAAAATTGATACGGCACTCACATATTCTGCTACGACATCACGGCTGCTTGTGGCATCAAGAGTGTTTTCAATTATTTGTGAAAATCCAAGCATCTTTGCAGTGGTGTTGCGGTTTATTGGAAGACTTGTTCCTCCGATTGGGCCTGCACCAAGTGGCGATTGATTTACGCGCTCAAAGCTTGAATAAAGCCTCTCAAAGTCCCTCAGCAACACATCTGCATGATACAATAGATAATGGGAGAGCGTTCCAATCTGTGCCTGCTGGAGGTGTGTGTAAAGCGGCATTGCTGTGTTTGTGTGTTTTTCTGCCAACTTGATCAAAGTCTCCACTAGATCCAAGATACAGTCACAGATCACGTTGATATCATCTCGAATCTTCATTCGAAGATCCAAAGCGACCTGATCATTTCTGGAGCGTGCAGTATGCATCTTGCCGCCAACTTCGATTCCGGTTTTCTTTATCACCAGTGATTCTATCAGCTCGTGTATGTCCTCTGCGCCAGACTTTGAATCAAGATCTTGGTTTTTTAATTTCTCAAGTGCTTGTAGAATTTTTTTTGCTTCGTTTTTTGAGAGAATTTTGTTTTCATAAAGCATGATGGTGTGAGCTTGGCTCCCAACTATATCATAGATTGCAATCTCTGCATCATCTGAAATCGATGAAACATACTCTAGTGTGTGCTTGTCCAGATTTTTTCCAAGACGGGAGCGGTACATCAAACTAGGATTATAATGCTTTTATATATAGCAATGATGATTTGTCGTTTATGACACAAGACTTGCAGGAATTGAGAAGAAAGATCTTTGACGAATTATCCGGAATAGTTGATCCTGAAATAAACACCTCGATTACCGAGCTTGAGCTTGTGGACAACGTAGACATCAACGGCTCCGAAGTCAAAGTCGATTTGCACCTGACCAGTCCGTTTTGTCCCGCAGTTTTTGGCTTTAAGATCTGCCAAGACATACACGATAATCTACTGAAGCTTGACGGAATTGATGATGTCAAGGTAAACGTCTCAAACCACTTTATGGCAGAAGCAATCAACAACCAGGTAAACAACAGCCCGAATCCAAAAAAACCAAAAACTGCCTAAGCTATTTTCTAAATCCCAGCATGTATCCTCTGAGGAATTGAATTCCCATTGCCGGATCGACTCCTTTTGGACACACTTGGCTGCAAGAACCAGCAAAGTGGCACCTCCAGATTCCGTGGGATTCATCTATTATCTTTAGTCGCTTGTCCTTTCCCTTGTCTCTGCTGTCTGCAACATACCTGTAAGCTTGTGCCAGCGCTTGCGGGCCCAAAAATGACGAGTCTGTTGCCATCGTAGGACATGCAGAATTGCACAGACCACACTTGATGCAGTTTGCAAATTGGATGTAATGCTCAAGCTCTTCCGGACTCTGAGGTAGATCCTTTACGCCAGAAGTAACTTCGGTGTCTTCTCTTATTACAAATGGTTGGATCTTTTTGTGAGTTGTAAAGAGCCTTTCAAAGTTGACCACAAGATCCCTAATTATTGGATAATTATTCATTGGCTCAACTGTCACAACATCAGAGTTCAGCTCCGAGATCTTTGTAAAGCACGCAAGCCTTGGTCTTCCATTTATCTTCATTCCACAAGAACCACATGAAGCCTGTCTGCAAGAATATCTCACAGCGACAGAGTGGTCTAGGTGTTTTTTGACATCCAAGATCGCGTCCAGAACAGTAGTCCAGCGCTCGTATGGCACCTTAAAGTCCACAAACTGCTTGCCAGAGTCATGCTCCGGATTGAATTTTGCTATTCTTAGCGTGATACTCTTGGATGATGAGATAGATTCAGTTGAAGATTTTTCCTCTGCCATTTGTGTTGCGTCGCTCATCTATGTCATCCCCATGCTTGTCATCAATATAGTTCTTGAACCATATGCAATCAGGCCTGCCATTGCTGCAAGGCATCCATATGTGACTGCCTTTTCATAGGATCGTCCCTGCTTTAGCTCAAGCAGTATTACTCTAAGACCGTTAAAGCCGTGTACAGACAGCAAAATCAGGATTAGCTCAAGCATTATCGCATACGGAATGAATTGGTAGTTTGCAACCACATTCTCGTATTCCAGAGATTCTCCGTACGGCATCATCGTGATTCTAAAAAGCACGTGGACTGCCACCAAGACCACAGCGCCAAGGGCCGTCCCATAATGGATTTTCATTATTACACTTTCGCGCATCTCATTCACCAAACAAAACAGACAGGCCGTACATCATTGCAAGTGCCGCAAGTCCTATTGACGCGTAAATGCACAGCTTGTGCATGTTGTTCTGCGATGCTGGTATGTATGGGTAGTCAGGTCGCGCCGGCTTGCCGACTCCGATTCCTCCGTGTCCAAGCATCACCCTGATTCCGTTTGCGGTATGAAACACACACATTCCAATCACAAGTGTAAGTATGATGTGTCCTTCCGTAGTCTGGGTAAGCTGTAGCATTGCATTCCACGCCTCCCTCCCATTTAGAATCGAGCTTGTTTCATAGATGTGTCCAATCAGATATGCCAAAAGCCCAAGTCCCGTTATTCTCATAAGCCAGTATGCGACGCGCTCTATTCCGTATCTTCCAGGGTTTGCCATCCCTTTGATTCCTTCTTTGTTTTCGTTTCGCTTCATCAGTATTTTCTCTCCACTGGTTGGTACCTTGTGATGGTTACTGGGTGTTTTTTCATTATTGGGCCTTTCGGATCATAGTATGCAAGTGTGTGGTGTAAAAAGTTTGCATCATCTCTGTGCGGATAATCAAGTCGCGAGTGTGCACCGCGTGACTCTCTTCTGTTGATTGCGCCGACAAGTACAACTTCGGCCACCCTAAACATAGAATCAAGCTCCATGACGTTGCTAAAGTTTGTGTTGTATTCCTTTGCCTTGTCGTCTACATGTTTCCAGGTCTTTGCCCTAAGATCTCTTATCTTTTTGAGTCCCTCAACAAGCTCTGTTTCGGTCCTAAACACGTAAGCCTTGTCGTTCATGGTATCTGTGAGCTCTTGTCTTACCTCGTACGGGTTTACCTCGCCTTGTCCTCGAAATATCCCATCGTAGATTCTTTTTTCTTCCAGAGTGACAAGATGATGAGGAAATTGTGATTGCGTCTTTGCTTCAAGTGCATGCTTTGCTGCCAAGTATCCTGTGATTTTTCCCCAGACTATACACTCCGAGGTGGAGTTTGCCCCCAGTCTGTTTGCTCCATGTGTGCTGTTGCACGCTGCCTCGCCTGCGGCCCAGACCCCCTTTAGCTCGGTTGCGCCATCTATGTTGGTGTGGATTCCTCCCATCATATAGTGACAGACAGGCCTAATATCGAGTGGTTCTTGAGATGGGTCGATTCCAGAGAACTTGATGCTAATTTCTCGGATTGCGCCAAGCTTTTCTTTGATCCTCTCATCTCCTATGTGACGCAAGTCAAGCTTCATGCAGTCAACTCCGGTTTCGTGCTTAAAGCCACGACCTTCCCTGATTTCAGTCATAATTGCGCGCGATACGATGTCCCTTGGTGCAAGCTCCATTTTGGACGGTGCGTATTTTTTCATAAAGCGATCACCGTCCTTGTTTATGAGATATCCGCCTTCACCACGCGCCCCTTCGGTGATCAGTATGCCAGATGGTAGAATTCCTGTTGGATGAAACTGGACAAACTCCATGTCCTTTAATGCAAGTCCTGCCCTGTATGCCATATCAAGGCCATCTGGTGTTGATGAAAGTGCATATGTTGAAAAGCTGTAAATTCTTCCTGCGCCACCGGTCGCAATTATCAACGACTTGGCCTTGAGTACATAGAATGTGCCACTCGAGAGTTCGATTGCTGTGACGCCCATGAAATTCTGTCCGTCGTGAATTATCGATGTAACAAACCACTCGTTAAGAAAAGAGATATTGTCAAACTTTTGGCAAGTGTCGTAGAGAGTCTGCATCTCAAAAAATCCCACCTTATCAGACGCATATGTAGCTCTTGGGAAACTATAACCACCAAAATTTCTCTGATCAATTCTGCCGTCCTTTCTTCTGGACCACGGCATACCCCAGTGATCCAGCTGGTATATCTCGCGAGGCATTTCTTTGCACAATCTTTCGGCAACATCCTGGTCTGCCAAAAAGTCGCTTCCTTTCACAGTATCATAGATATGTGACTCGATATTGTCGCCTTCCTCCTCAAACAAGACTGCCGCTGTTCCACCCTCTGCGGAAACCGAGTGTGAACGCATGACTTGGACTTTAGATACTACTGCGATCTTTAGTGACTGGGATGTTTTTGCTGCTTCGATTGCCGCACGCAATCCCGCAAGCCCAGATCCTACTATAAGCAGGTCATACTCTATAGAATCAACCATTTGCTATCTTGAACTGCGAAAATTCCGATAAATATGTGTTGAAGATTCAATGGATCTAAGTTTTGTCGTGTTTTTGGCTGCCCGCTCATAGAAAATGTTATATTATCGCTAGCGATATCACTAGCGATGGTAACTGAGTGGTTACAACGAGTTGGGAGTGCAGTGCCCAGAGGATTCTCAAGATATTACATTCTAGAGCTTCTTGCAACCAAGCCTCACACAGGCAAAGAGATCATCGATGCAGCTACGGAACAAAGTGAGGGAAGGTGGAAGCCATCGCCTGGCCTCATCTATCCGCTTCTTGGCCGACTCTTAGATGAAGGCCTAATCGAAGAGACAAAGGATGGGAAGTACCAGATAACAAAAAAGGGCCGTGCCACTGCAGATGACCTTGAGGCCATAAACAAGATAGTAAAAAATCAGCTCGACGTACTGTTGCGCGTCAAAAATGTAGGTAGATTTGTAGTCATGGATCTTATTGAGAGAATAAACATGATGGGTACTTTGTTGAGCGCAAACGTATCAAAGATGACAAAAGACGAGATGCAAAGATATCGTAAATTCCTCCAGTCCGAGCTTCAAAAGCTAGACGCCCAAGAAGTAAAAGGCAAAGATATCAAGATAGAATAATTCTGCTTTAATTAAAAAAAGAAAGTGGTTTGAAAATTGCCCTTAGGCAACCATTCCCCAACTTCTCAAGATTTCTGCTGTGAATGGATATACACAAGCTGGTGCACCATTGGTGCGAATTACTAGCTCGAATCCTTCTCTGCATTCTACGTCTTGTGGGGCAACGCCGTTTGCAACTTGCTTAAGCGGAGCAGGTGTCGTACTTGGCGGTGCTGGAACATAGTCAATTATTTCATTGCCGGTTCCACGTACAGCATCAAGAAAGACGTTTGATCTAGACGCTCTGTTACTGTCCCACATGTCAACAACTAAGGATGATGTATCAAATGGTTTGACCACCTTAAAGGAGAATTCAACCATGGTACGGAATTCGTCAATTGGGGTCGCTTTTGCCGTAGCTGATTTCAGGATACTGTTAGGATCCATGACATCTACCGTTTGTGCGCCTGTGAAATCCTGGTTAAGAGAGATACTTGCAAGTTCGTTTTGGTTTCTGTCATCTTGGTAGTCGGATATGGCAATAGAAACGTGTTCTATCGAGTCCACACCCCCGTCTTCATAAACTTCAAGTTTTATCTTAGCCATGTTTCCAGTAGCAAATGTCATAGTCGGTATTGCTTGGATGTTTTCTTCTACAGTAAATGCGCGACCGTTGATTATGAGGCCGTTGTCTACTATTCTTTGCCCATTGTTTATGACGCCTATTGTTGGGGCTTCACAATTTATGTCACAGATTTCAGCATATGCGTTGGTTGTCAGCATAGTGGCTGAAGACAACACGCCTGCCGCAATTAGCAGTTGAAGTAATACCTTTGTCATTGGTTTGAAGTCAAGACTGGACATAATTAAATCCTATGTAGAGTAAGTATCTCTACGTAGCTTGATGTTCCAAATACGATCGTAGACAGAGGTATTCATAAATAATTAAAGTCAGTCATCTTTTTGTTGAAGAGCCTCAAAAAACTCATCAATGACACTTCAAAGCCACTTGTGATCCCAGGCGTCTATGACGCAATTGGGGCCAAGATTGCGCAAAAGGTAGGCTTTGAGGCCATGTTTCAAACCGGATATGGTACAGCTGCGACCTTGCTTGGAATGCCTGATTATGGATTTATCGGCGCAACAGAAACCTTGGAAAATGCAAGGAGGATTTGCGGGGCAGTCTCGGTGCCAGTCATAGTAGATTCCGACACAGGTTACGGAAACGCACTAAGTGTGTGGAAGCTTGTAAATGAGTTGCAGGCAGCAGGTGCGGCAGGGATGTTCTTGGAGGACCAAAGATGGCCAAAAAGATGCGGCCACATGGCAGGCAAGGAAGTCGTTGATCGTGAAGAGTATGCAGAAAAGTTGCAGGCCGCAGTCGATGCAAAAAAGAACAGAGACTTTGTCATAGTTGCACGAACCGATGCGCGCGCCACAAAAGGACTTGATGAGGCAATAGAGCGCGCCAAGTATTACAGAAAGATAGGCGCAGACGCAGTCTTTGTCGAGGCTCCAAAATCCATTGATGAGATGAGAAAGATTGGCAAGTCTATTAACGCTCCACTTGTGGCAAACATGATAGAAGGAGGGGCGACGCCGATTAGGTCTGCAAAAGAACTTCACAAGATGGGTTTTAAGATAATTCTGTATCCGCTATCCGTTCTTTATGCTAACACCTACGCCTCGCTCCAAATCCTCAAAGAGCTAAAAAAGACAGGAACCACAACTGGACTCGCAAACAAAGTAGTCAGCTTTGATGAATTCAACGAGATAGTGGAGCTTTCAAAATTCAGAAAGCTTGAGAATCGTTACAAAGATGATAAAATAAAAAAGTACAAGTAAAGAGCTCTTAAGGAGCGTTTCTCTTTACTTCGATTTCTATTGTCGATACGTTTCGTGACTTTCCGTCTTTAGATTCGAGTTGTTCAGAGCCTATCTTTATTTCGCCAATGGAGTATCCAGCATTTTCTGTTTTGCGCGAGATGATTTGTGCTACATCTACTGCGCGTCCAATGCTGAGGCCTCTGGCTTTGATATGCACTGATGGCAAGTTCGCCAATTGAATCAGCGTAGATGTTACATACGCCATCAATGGTTTCTTGCCAATGAAAATTACGTCTCTGTTTTCGCTGGACATGCACTGATAACTATATATGGATAATTTAAATCTAAAACGAAATTTTAAGCAAGATTTCAAAAATTTCTTATTAACTGACATCCACTTATTACATAAAATTGACCATTGAGCAGTTCCAAGAAATCATGATGTATGGTTCAAAGGAGGAAAAAATCAAGGCCATCGAAGCACTCGCAAATTCCGGGGATCCAAAGACAATCTCGCTTTTTGTTACAGCACTGGACGATAAAGACATCGAAGTCAGAGGAGAGGCTTTCAGCTCACTGGTTCTAAACGAAAATGATATTTCAGACATATTGGTTGAGGCTTTGAAAAGTCCTGCCAAGAATGTCAGAGGTTATGCCGTACTTGTCTTAGCAAACAGAAACGACAAAAATGCAATACCGGAGATTGTCAAGCTGACAGACGACCAAAGCGCCATGGTCAGGTCTTGCGCCGTTGGTGCACTTGGTTACCTAAAGGCAGTGCAAGCACTTGATTCCATAAGAAAGTGCCTTGAGGATCCCAACATCGAAGTCAAAAAGAGCGCAATAAAATCAGCAATAGACGTAGGAGATAGGAGCCTCCTTACAAAACTGGATAAACTCGCAAAAGAAAACGATCCTGAAATCAACAGCTTGCTTGTTCTTGCAAAAAATAATTTGTAAGTGGACCGGGAGGGATTTGAACCCTCGATCTCACCCATGCCAAGGGCGTATCCTACCAGTCTAGACGACCGGCCCACAGAATCAGAGAAAAATTCTGATCGTCTTTGAAGTTTGAGAATTGATTATTAACGTTTAGCTGTCAGAATGAAATTTTGTCAACCAGTTATCATAAAATATTTAACCGTCATTAGTAAGGTCTGTCTGTGGTCGTAGAAAATAAAGCAACTCTTACTTACATTCAATTATTAAAAGAAGATCTAGCAATCTTCAGGCTCGTTCCAAATGACGGCATCATCCCAGATTACAAATCAGGCCAATTCATCACAATAGGAATGAACGTGCCAAGCGAGGGCAAAGTTATCAGAAGAGCATACTCCATTGCATCTCACCCAGAAAACAAAAAATTCGTTGAGCTTGTCATACGCTGGGTAAGAAAACCTCTTCCCGGCAGGCTGACCACGCAGCTCTTCAACGCAAAGGAAGGTGATGAGGTCACGTGGGTCAAGCCAACAGGTGCTGCTTTGTTGATAAACGATAAACTGCCAAACGGCCAAAAAGACGAGCGAAGAATTGTCTGTCTTGGAGGAGGCACAGGTATTGCTCCGTTTGTAAGCTTTGCGCAGCACCTCCACGCAGTAGGTGACAAAAGAGAGATAGTAGTTCTCCATGGTGCAAGCTATGTTGATGAGCTCAGCTACAAACAGCTTTTTACTGATTTAGAAATGGAAAGTCTTGATAGAGGTCGTGACAAGTGGAACTTTAGATACCGTGCCTCAATTAGCAGACCACAAGAATGGTTCAACAGATCATGGAGCGGACAGACTGGAAGAGTCGAGACCTTCCTTAGATCAAAGGATGGCGAACCATCACCACTTGAGCAGCTAATCGGCGAAAAGGTAACTCCGCAAAACACAATGTTTTACATTTGTGGCTGGCAAGGCACCATCGACGGTTGCATGGATTATCTCAGTGCCAAGGGATTTGTAACTGAGCGAAACAAGCGACCAGACGGCAGCTTTGAAGTCAAGTACGAGTCCTACGGATAATCAAGAGTAATATTGCATCGTTTTGTCCCAGCTATGGGGACGTAGGTTAGCTTGGTATACTGCCAGCCTCGGGCGCTGGAGATCATGGGTTCAAGTCCCATCGTCCCCAGATTTTTCAAGCATTGAAATAGGACTAGAATTTACTCAATATGTTTGACAGTTGCAATTTACCTTGCACACCTAAATCCGGTCACAAATGCGCATGTCGAAATAATCAACGAGTTAAAAAAAGATGCCAAAGTAAAGGTCATGCCGGTAGTTTTTCTAGATAACGGCAAGGAGATAAACAGCCGCAGCTTCCCATTCAGCTTTGAGATAAGAAAAAAGATGTTGTTTGCAGTTTTTGGTGACACTATCGAGGTCTCTTCAAACTATACATTTCATGCGCCGTTTTTCAGGTATTTTCCCCCCATGCTGTCACCTTACTCGTGGAAGCTGAGAAACCAGATACTGCAAGGAATCAATGAGGATTTTTACACATATACAGGTGACAAGACCGAAGGCCTCATGCTCAAAGCATACAGACTTAGGCCAAAGATTGGCCTGAGAAAGGAGATCTCTGCATCATCTGTAAAAAACAAGCTCTACGAGGCCGCACAAGGAAAAAAGACCGATTGGCAAAATGATGTTCCAAAAGAGGTAGTAAAGATAATCGAGGAAAACTGGGCAATAGTAGAAAGGTACGCAAATTCACAAGACATGACCACACGAATTGCTGGAATGAAGTTCCCAAAAGCAAGCCTCAAGACAAGCTAGATTAATACCAAATCCGCAGAAATTTCATGAAACTCAATCTTTCAAAGTTTGTCTGGTTTGATGGTAAGTTTTTAACATTCGACCAGGCAAAGGTGCCAATTACCACTCATGCGATTCACTACGGCACATCCATCTTTGAAGGAATTCGTGCATATTGGAACTCTGAGAATCTAAACATATTCAGACTTGATGACCACATCAAAAGGTTCAGGCAGTCAGGCAGATTCTATTCTATTTCTCTTAATTTCTCTGATGAGCAGATAAAAAATGCAATAATTCAGCTATGCAAAAAAAACAAAATCAAGAGATCCTGCTACATCCGCCCGTTTTACTTTGTCGGCCAATACGGAATAAACCTTCACGTAACAGACGAAGCCCCAACACATGTCGCAGTAGTTATGTTCCCATTTGGCGATCTCTTTGATAAAACAGGAATTACTGCTGGAATTTCATCGTGGAGGAAATTTAGTGATTTGACCACACCGCCACTTGCAAAAATGGGAGGAAATTACCTGAACTCGATTTTGGCCACACAAGAATGTAAGCGCAACGGATATGATGAGGCGATCCTGCTGGACTTGAATGCCAACGTAAGTGAGGCCCCAGGTGAGAACATCTTTATTGTAAGAGACGGCACATTGTTTACACCACCACTTGAGTCATCGGCACTTGAAGGAATCACCAGGGATTCAGTAATCAAATTAGCAGAAGACTTGGGGTATGCAGCCAAAGAAAAAACAATCACACGTGGTGAGATCTATTTGGCAGACGAGGTTTTCCTTACAGGAACTGCTGCCGAGATAACCCCCGTCATATCAATCGATGGCAAAAAGATCGGCTCAGGCAAGCCAGGCAAGATCACAGAAGAAATAATGTCCACATATACCGATGTAGTCATGGCAAAAAACGACAAATACTTTGACTGGTTAACGCCGGTGTACTAGCTTGAAGATAGCTCAGATAGGAGTAGGAGGATGGGGTAAAAATCATGCAAGGGTACTGTCGCAGCTTGGCGTTCTGGCAGCAGTTTGCGACGCAGACCAAAGCAAATCAAAAGAGATCGGCCAAAAATACGGCGCAAACTACTACCAGTCAGTCGATGCCATGCTCAAAGAAGAGGACATTGACGCGGTGTTTGTTTGCACCCCAACTTCGACACACTTTGACATAGCCTCCAAAGTAATCCAGCAAAAAAAGAACGTCTTCATTGAAAAACCCATGACATACAGGTCGGAGGAAGGTCAAATGCTTGCCGACATGGCCAAAAAATACGGCGTCTTGCTCACCTGCGGTTACATTGAGAGGTTCAACCCCGCCGTGGAGACGGTGAAGGGATTTGTAAAATCAAAAAAATACGGCGAGCTCATCATGCTGGAGTTTCACAGAGAAAACCGGATGCCTCTGCACATAAAGGACGTCGGCATAATTTACGACACTTCGGTTCACGACATAGACACTGCGATGTGGCTTTTTGATGATACCCCTGAGGTAGTGTTTGCAAGGTCTGGCAGAATAAGACACGACCACGAGGATTTTGCTACAATAATGCTCGGCTTTAAAGACAACAAGGTTGCCATAATCTCGTCCAACTGGATCACACCCTCCCGCGTAAGACACTTCAATGCTGTCTGCACCGATGGAATAATTTCTGGCGACTTTATCTCGCAGGAGGTAAGAATCGAAAAAGATGGAGGTGCCGAAATACCACGAACTGAAAAACAAGAACCGCTCACACTTGAGATCAAAAGCTTCCTTGATGCCATACAACTAAAGCAAGAGCCACGTGTCTTACCTCGTCATGCAGTAAATGTCACCAAGATAGCAGAAGCAGCACTTTTATCTAGTCAGAAAGGTGTTCCAATATATCTAGAGCTATGAACAAGAAAATGATGGACATGTTGGCATGCCCAATCGACAAGCAATTTCCACTTGAGATCTTTGAGATACAGTCAAAAGATCAAGTGGTTTTGGAAGGAGCCCTTTATTGTTCCAAGTGTAGTAGGTTTTACCCGATAATCGAAGAGATCCCAATCATGCTCCCAGATGAGCTGCGAGACAAAAAACAAGACATGGAGTTTCTTGAAAAAAACAAAGACGATCTACCTCAAAAAATAATTAAACACGCAAACCCATGGCATCTGTAGATTGGTAACCAATTTTATTTCTGAAAAGGCAAAGCTTGGCAAAAACGTCAAAGTCTGGCACTTTGCATATGTAGGCGACAACACCATAATTGGTGACAATGTAAAGATCGGCTCGCTTGCACATGTGGACTACAATGTTGTAATTGGCGACAACACCATGATAGAAGGCCTAGTCTACATACCTCCTCTTTCAAGAATCGGTAAAAACGTCTTCATTGGTCCTGCCGCTTCGCTTACAAACGACCCCTACCCACCAAGCCAGAAGATGATCGGTGTAATTATCAAAGACGGCGCAATAATCGGCTCAAGGGCCGTAATAAAAGCCGGCGTGACCATTGGCGAAAACAGCGTCGTTGCCATGGGCGCAGTAGTTACCAAGGACGTTCCGCCAAACACAGTGGTTGCCGGAATACCTGCAAAAACCAAATACTCAAGACGGGAATACGACAAAAAACAATCAGAGTGGAAGTCTACTTGATCTGTTTTTGAAATATTTTGTTTTTTAGCTTGGTAAGAACCAAAATCCATCCTACAACCAAGACAATCGCAATCACTGCCTTGATCACAGAAGATATGAAGAAATCAAGTTCTTCCCCATACCCCTGTATGGTTATTTTTGATACCAGCGCAACTAGTATTCCTCCGCCTGCCAATATGAGGAGCCACATTATTGCTACAAAGGCGTAGATCATTGACTGGGCCATAGCTGCACTCCCATCATAAACGCCGTAATTATTGCCAAGACCCCAGAAAATACCGCAAGTCTGAATATGGCAAAGCCTATCTCCTTTTCAGTCAGGGGTTTACTTGCAACAAGCAGCCTTACCAGAGTTATTGGCGCGTCCGCATCTTTTGTTGCAATGATTTTGTGATCATCGGTGTGAGTTGTTGGCCCCTTTATCTGTCTGTGCTCCACAATCCTTTTGACGCTGGAAAGAAACAAAAACGAGTTAATGACTGCCGGCAGTAAAGCGATAGCTGCAATTACTTCGACGCCCCCCATAATTGCAATTGTACCATATGCAGCACCAAGCGTCAATGCGCCAGAGTCTCCCGGGAAAATCCTGCTTGGGAATTTATGGTATCTGTAAAATGCAAGCGATGCAAATGCAAGAGGCAGAGTCATTATAGCTACCTGATAATTTTGCAAGACAAACAGTGCAATCGAAAGTGAAAACGATGCGATCACCATGAAGCCGCTTGCAATCCCATTCATTACGTCAATAGAGTTTATCGTGTTTCCTGTAATTGGGATCATAAAGATGATCACGCCAAGATACAAGGCCGGAATTCTTACTGCACCAAAAAGCGGAAACGCCAAGTTTGGTTCATACACGCCAAGTAAGATTATTGGAATTGCAGCAGCTGCCAGTGCAAGAGGCTTGAACCATCCACCCATTACACGCCTATCATCTACGAACCCGACAACAAACGCAATCGACGTTGTTACAGATATTGCAATGATCTCTTTTGTGATTTCATTTTCAGGAAAAAGAAAACACAGAGATATCTCGCCAAGTATGATTCCAGCCAATATCGCAGGGCCCCCAGGCCGCGGGATCATCGCTCCACCAATTCGGTTGACGTCTTTGACAACCCAGCTACGTTTTGTGAATATCTGTATCAAAAATGGCGTGGTACCAAATACTACAAAAAACGCCACAAGTGATGCAACCACTGCAGCAATAACATATTCTTGCAATTACCTTACTTTTTTCAGTTGGGATTTAATATTATCTGCAATGGTTTGGCCTATCTTGTCTATTTGCGCAAGTTTGTCAACCTCGATCCTGCGAAGATCCTCTATGCTCGTTATGCCGTGATCATACAGCTTGCGTGCACGGACACGGCCTATGCCTTTGAGCTGAACCAATTCAACAAGCTCGTCTTTTATGCCATAGACTATTCTTTTTCTGAGCAGTGCAAGCTCTTCTAGTAGGTCTGCACGCTCCAAAAGCTTTGCTAGCTCGTAAAGGCAGTAGGACAGCCAGTCTGCAATTTCGACCATTCTGTGCATGTCGCCTGACTCGATTCCAAGATTGTCTGAGAGCTTGACCTCAGATGCCTCATTTAACCACGCATCCAACGCAAGCAAGCTCCTTGAGCAGTCATACTCCGAGATTGGCTCGATTAGCTCCGAGGAACGGTTCTCAAGCAGAGTACTTGCAACCTCATAGTCTTTATTGCGGAGCGAAAACTTTGGAAAAAATTCTTCTGAGCTGGTAATTAGGTGCAGAAAGCCAAGTGTGTGTGTTTTTCTTTTAGAGACGACTTCGAGGCCACGTTTGAAGTAAATTGCTGTGAGAGGATCAATGTAAAGCATCGAGACTTTTTTGCCAAACTCGGTTGCCGCAAATCTTTCTGCCTTTTGCACAATTAGTTTTTCGTTTAGGAGAAATCTTTTTGCCACATCAATTGAAAATTTGAGTGTGTTTTTCCTTGTCTGAAGGCCGGCCAGTGTTTTTTGAAAAAACTCGAAGATCTCGTCATTTTTTATTCCCGGGTTTGAGACTATGTAGCTTAGAATATGGACTCGCAGAGCCCTGTCGTTGGCAAGCTGCGAGACAATCGGTTCGGGTGTGCCGTTGACGTAATATTCTATGAGATCTGATGCATTAGAATTTCCGACTATGATAGCTTCGCCGAATTTGTCATATTGTGGCCTTCCTGCTCTGCCACAAAGCTGTTTGTATTCAAGGACGCTGATTGGCTTGTTGGTTGCAGACTTTACGTCAAATCTTGCGATGCTTGAGATCACCACCCTTCTTGCAGGCAGGTTCACCCCCGCTGCAAGCGTAGGTGTGGATGCAAGTAGTTTGATCTTGCCGTTTCTGAACTCTGATTCGATTATTTCCCGGCAGCTCTGATTTAGTCCTGCGTGATGAAAGCCCACTCCTTTTTTGAGGAGTACTGCAAGTGTCTTTACTAGTTCGGTGTGCTCGTTTGCATCAAGTATTTTTTTTGCAATTGACTCTAATTCTTTTTTTTCAGAGTTTGAGAGTAGTTTTGATACCGCATCAGCTCCTTTTGTTGCAAGGGATACCGAGCGAGTCCTTGTTTCCGCAAACACGAGTGATTGGCCTCCATCTTGTATTGTTTGAAGACACAAGTCTATTGGAGGTCCACGCATGCTGCAGTCTATTTCTGTGGAGTCGCCATTATTCCACAATACTGTTCCGCCATCAAAGACGCCTTCGGTAAGAGGGACTGGCCTCCACTCGCTTGATACAAGCTTGCAGTCAAGCCACTGCGATAGCTCATCAGAATTCGTAATGGTTGCACTCAGCGCAATGATCTGCGGTTTTGTTTGGAGTTCTTTGAGCTTTGTAAGAACTATCTCAAGTGTTGGCCCCCTGTCAGAGTCGCCGATTAGATGAATCTCATCTGCCACAACTAGACCTATTTTGTCGATCCACTCTACCCCGTGTCTGATAAGTGAGTCCATTTTTTCATTGGTAAGTACTATAATGTCTGCGTTTTCCAGCTCCTTGTCAACCGAATCAAAATCACCAGTGGAAATCGACGTCCTAATTTGTCTGCCAAGATCGATTCGCTCCATTTTTTTAAATTCTGCAAACTTTTCTGACGCAAGGGCGCGAAGTGGTGTCAGGTAGACTATTTTGCCTTCCTTTGATGACAAAAATTGCACCATGGCAAGCATGGCGATCAGGGTTTTTCCGCTTGCGGTGGGCGCCGCAACCATGATGCTTTGCCCCCCAAGCATTCCGGCCTCTACTGCGGCTTGCTGTGGTGGGAATAATTTTGTGATTCCTTGTTCAGTTAGATATTGTATTGCGGAAGGAGCAAGTGCCAGGTCTGTTATTTTCATACACGATTATAGTGGCCAGGCTTGGATTCATAAATTGATGCTTCGCGGAGCATCCTTCGAATAAAGTTTCTTGCCTCTTCTTCTGTGAATTTGTTTGTCTTGGCAAGCTCCTTTACAAAGAGTTTTTCCTCTACAGGTGTTTTACTGTCACCTTCAAGTGATTTGAGAACATCCATGAACAGTTGTAGCTTTGAGACCTCGCTGTGCGGTCTGCCTTGAAGTACACCCAGATCTACTTTGCCTGTGTTGACGTCAACTCCTGCATCTTCAAGCATGCTTTGAATCAAAAATATAGCACGTTCTGCATCTTCGCCGTCTACTTGGTCTTTCATTAAAAGCCTAGCCCGTGCAGTGGCAAGTCTGATAAGTCCTCCAAGCTGTCTTGGCGTAACTGTAATCATTTCTTCTGATTCTACGTTTCTCATTTTCAGATAGTAATCAAGAATCTTTTCTTCTGCCTCTGGTGTGAGAGTTGGGTCTATTCTCTTGCAGTATGCAAGGTATTTTGTAAATATGTCCACGTCAATTATCGATCTGGTATCAGTTGTACCACGCTTGTGCAGGCCTATGATGTGTTGTGCAATGTTTCTGTCCTTTTCTTTTGATGGAATATCACGGACTACAAAAATTAGGTCGAATCTTGTCAAGAGTGGGACTGGTAATGCCACATTTTCCGTGATGTTTTTGAACGGATCATATTTTCCGTACATCGGGTTTGCTGCAGCCAGAATCGAGGTTCTTGCATTAAGGGTAGCCACGATTCCACCTTTTGCTATACTTGCAGACTGTTGTTCCATAACTTCGTGCAGTGCGCTTCTGTCTTCTGGTTTCATCTTATCAAACTCGTCTATGCAAACTAGACCTTGATCGCCCAAAACTACAGCGCCAGCCTCCAACATGAGAATTCCTGATTTATCACGAACTACAGCTGCTGTGAGACCGGCGGCCGTTGAACCCCTGCCAGACGTATAAAGACCACGTGGTGCAATTCTTGCGCAAAACTTGAGCATTTCACTCTTGGCTGTGCCAGGGTCCCCTACAAGAAATATGTTGATGTCGCCTCGGATCTTTGTTCCGTCTTGCAATATTCTCTGATTTGATCCAACAATTAACAACAGAATTGATTCTTTGATGAGTGATTGACCCTGTATGTGTGGCGCAAATGAATTAACCAATCTTTCATAGATGTCAGGCGTCCTTGCCAGAGACTTGATTATTTTTTCTTCTTCTGGAGAGATCTCTTCCCTTTCGGATCTTCTGGAATTCTTTGTACCACGTCCGCCCAAGAATTCGATATTGTTTCCTTCGATTCGTAGTCTGTGAAGGCCGCTGTGGACGCGAGTTCCAGTGATTTGTTCTTGCTCGATTCGCACGATTCCTGTGAGAATTATCCTGTCTCCTGGGCGTGCATTGTCCACAAGATCCTGTTTTATTGTGACATCGACATAGTGAGGCAGTTGCCCCGGTGGAAGATCCTCTGGAAGTTCTTGCAGCCTAACCAGTTGAAAGTCTATGAATTTGCTGTTTTCAGGATCAATTCTCAAGTCGCGATTGGCGCATTTTTCATGCGAGCATTTGCTTGGCGTGTAAGCACTCATTCCCCTTTCCAGTGGAACCTCGGTATAGTGTCCTTCAGCACACTTGTAAACTAGGTTTTTTGCAAGCGGTTTTACCTCGGATGCGCGCACCACCATGCCAGATACACTGGTCATCTTGCCTATGACCTCGGCATTTATCTGGCGGAGGCTGCGTTGAATCGGATAGTTTGCTATTCTTACCCTGATGTCATCTGCAATTTTTTTTGCATAATCTGGGAATCTTTCTTCTAGGATGTTTTTTATTGCTCTAGAAAATGCAAAAAGAATCTCGTCTGGTTCTGTGTTGAATTTTGTTTCAATGTCTTTTTGTGACACTATATCATTATAGTCGACTACGATGAATTTTGTTTGTTTTGCCATCATCTGGTCGATTTCTTCTACGTATCTGAAGGAGCCAGCTTTGTCCTTAAAAGTTGAAAGAAAGTTTTGCACTTGGTCTATTGTGGCGCCAATAGATTGTGTTTCTAGTGTCACTTGTTATCACCAAATATCTGTTCAACAAAGTCGGTGCTGTTTTTGTGAATAGTGTTGTAAAGGGCGCGTTCCTCAATTGAGAGTTTTTTTGCAATCTCTGCAGTAAGCTCCATAGAGTTTGCACGCGGGATTATCTTGCCCAGTCTTTTTCTGATCAGTGTTTTTAGCAAACTTTGCAGGCGATCCTGTTCTTTTTCTGACTGCCTTGCTATGTAGCCTGTCACCTTGATGTAAAAATCTGGCTCAAGATGAGATAGCTCTTCGCCCTGAAAGTTTTCTTTTGAGATAGATTGTGTAAGCTCAATTCCCATGTCCGGTTCTTGGATTTCTGCGTGTTGTTCCGATTCAAGTATCTGCGATATCCATCTTGGCATATTGAGTACGTCGCCTTGTTTTCCATCAAAGACGAGATTTGACATGTTTATCTTAAAATCGTGATTTATGACGGTCTTGACATCCTGTAGGGAGTATCCTATCGAGTAGACCTGTAAAAGCTCGTTTATTTTCAACAGTTAAGAGACTTTGCTCAAGGATTTAATGGATACGATCGATCAAATGTGTTTACAAATAGCTTTGATCATTTGATCCAAAGTATAATAAATTATTAAGACAGGCTCCAAAGTTACCCTATTGTCTACCAATTTGATGTGGGTTGAAAAGTACAGACCCCAAAAAATAGCCGATCTTGTAAACCAAAAAGAGGTTGTAGGAAGTATAACGGCTTTGCTAAAAAATGTCTCAGAGTTGCCGCATCTGCTTTTTTCAGGCTCTGCCGGAGTTGGAAAGACGACGCTTGCCCTATGTATTGTGCGCGAGATTCTAGGTGAATCCTGGAAGGAATACACCCTGGAGCTCAATGCCTCCGACGAACGTGGAATCAACATGGTAAGGGAGAGGGTGAAAAAATTCTCAAAATTTGGCGGCCTTGATGTAAATATTCCATTTAAGATAATAATCCTTGACGAAGCAGACGAGATGACTTCGGATGCGCAGACTGCACTCCGAAGAATCATAGAGGACGCATCAAAGCATTGCAGATTCATCCTTATTGCAAACAACATCTCAAAGATAATCGAGCCGATTCAAAGCAGATGTGCGGTCTTCAAGTTCACACGGATTTCTGAAAAAGAGATAATTGCCCACCTAAAGGATATCGCAAAAAAAGAAAAGATCAAAGTTGACGAGGACGGCCTGCAGGCAATATTTGATTATACCGAAGGCGATCTGAGACACGCAATCAATTTACTACAAGCTGCATCAAGCCTTGGAAGCATCACAGAGGAGAATGTAAAGGCAGCAGCAGGCCTGACAAAGACCAACGATGTAGATGTGGTACTGAAGCTTGCACTTGGCGGAAAACTTACAGAGGCAAGAAACAAGATGATAGAGCTCATCAAAGTGTACGGTATGTCAGAGTCTGACTTTCTCAAGTATCTCAATGAGTCAATCTACAAGATAAAGCCTGCAAATATAGTAGAGATATCAGAGACAATAGCAAAATACGACTACAGAGTTTTGTCAGGCGCAAATCCGGAGATACAGTTGTCCGCACTTTTGGCCGAATTAAGCAAATTTGGAAAATAGCGCAGAGAGAGGGATTTGAACCCTCGGGTGCTTGCGCACACAGGCTCTCAAGGCCCGCGCCCTGCCGAGCTAGGCGACCTCTGCGGCATTCGATGACAGGAACTACTTAAAATTTGTTAGTGATTAGCTACGAATTCAAAATTAAAAGAAAAGAAAAGAAGTTTGTTTTCTAGTCGTGCGCGTGTGGATTTTCTCCACCTTCGAGCTTGACGTATGTTCCAGCTGCCTTTTCATGATGCTCCAAGTTTGATTGATCAACCTTGATAGCTTGAGGTGGACAGACGGATACGCAAGCCATACACCAGATGCAATCGTGTTCTCTGATTGGATCTGCTTTGTCTGTGTAGTCTTTGCGCTCTTCTTTTACTGAAGAACCAGTGCCTGCAAAGGTTTTTCCGACTACTTCGGTTGCCGGAATGTCCTGTTCAGTTCTATACCACTGAAAGACTTGGACCGGACAAGCTTCAATGCATGCACCGTCTGCTACGCAAGAATCCCAGTCAACTGCAACCATTGTACCGCTGACACCAAGTGGAACCTGTTTTTCGCCGCGTGCCTTGTAAGCTTCAATGACTTTTTCATCGTGGAATGCTTCTGCATCGCTTCTGCCTGGTCCCCATCTGAAGTGAAAGTGTTCACCATCAGCGTGGAAAATTTTTCCCAATGGTTTTAGTCCTTGTGGGAAATGTTCGTCTATTGGCATAGGACTACTGGTAGTGAGATATTATTTAAATCTAGGTGAAATTAGTGCAAACTAAATTTTCTTTGTAACAAGATCAGCAAATTATAACACTGTTTTTGCATGATCGCTCCTTACGTTCATATTTTTTGGTTTAGAAATTGAATAGTGGATATTTTCAAGTACGACGTGTATCGTGGGCCAAACATAGGCATCTACACCAAGGTAAACGACAGTTTTGTTTTTGTCCCAAATGGATTTGCTCAAACAAAAGCAAAGACGCTCTCAGAGTACCTCAAGGTATCATACATGTTTGCATCCGTTGCAAACACACGGCTTCTTGGCACTATGATGGTCGTAAACAACCACGGCATGCTGCTTCCAGGTACGTGCTCAGAATACGAGGTATCTTATTTGAAAAAATCAACTGGGCTCAACGTGGGAATACTTGATGTTAAACATACGGCGCTTGGCAATCTGATTTGTGTAAATGACAAGGGGGGTGTAGTGTCCCCCAAGATACCAAAAGAATCTCTCAAAAACATACAAGATGTTTTAGGAATAGAGACCATACAAAAAAAAGTTGCAGGATATCACCAGGCAGGAGTCATGGTCTGCGCAAACAACGCCGGTGGAATAATTCATCCGGAAACAGACGATGAAGACATTAGGACGATCTCCGAGGTCTTGAAGGCAAAGCTAGAGCCTGCGACCATCAACGGTGGAATACCATACATTTCATCTGGCATTTTGGCAAACAACAAGGCCGTAGTTGTTGGAAATCTCACAAACGGTCCTGAAATCATGATGCTGACAAGGGCGTTTAGTGACTAAACAAAGATTTTGCGTTTGATAATGCACTTACCGGTGCAGTTGTTTCCTTTCCATCTGCCATATTTTTTATCACTACTTGGTTTGAAGAGTACTCGTTTGGTGCGACAATTACTACATATTTTGATCTCGTTGCGTTTTCCATTTGTTTTTTGAACGGTCTGCCAACAAGATCAACGTCTACTGCAAATCCCTGATCGCGCAGCTTTGAGGTAATCTGGACTGCTGGGCCCATCAGATCTTCTTTGACATAGAGTACTGAGATCATACTGTCTGATTCTGCACCCAAGAGACCCTGGCTTTGAAGTGAGAGGATTATTCTTTCGACTCCACCTGCGACCCCTGTCGCCCCAAGATCGTCTCGGCCAAATGCCTTTGGCAGACTATCGTATCTTCCACCCCCAACCAAAGCTCCGACATCCGAAGAAGTATCAAATGCCTCAAAGACCACGCCAGAGTAATAATCTAGGCCGCGCACTATACCAAAGTTTATCCTGATGTTTGAAACCCCCCTGTTTTTTAATGACAAGAAGAGATCACGTATCTCATCCCAGGCGCCATATTCTTTAACAGAAAAGATCTTTTCTACTTCGTCTGGCTGGCCGCTTATTTTTGAAAACTCGAGTATTTGCTCCAGTTTTTCCTTGGAGTAGCCTTTTTGTTGATACTCGCCTAAGATCTCGTCTTTTTTCTTTTTTTGGATTTTGTCTATTGCCCTAAATATATCAGAAATTACCTGTGGTTCAGTTGAGCCAAATATTTTTCCGACCACAGCTTCGACGAGTTTGCGATGAGAGATGTCTATTGTGATGTTCTTGAGGCCAAGCTTTGAGAGGAATTTGGACGTGAACTCGATTATTTCTGCATCGGATTCCAAGCTTGGCTTGCCGTAGATCTCCAGATCCCATTGGTGAAAGTATCTGTACCTGCCTTTTTGCGGCTCATCATACCTCCACACCCCTCCAAATGCAGCAATCTTTGCTGGAAGCCTCAATGATTTTTGTGAGACGACATATCTTGTGAGGCCTACTGTAAAGTCGAATCTCAGTGCAACCTCCCTATCTCCTTTATCTTTGAAAAAATAAATCTCGTTTCTAATGTCTGGGCCGCTCTTTGCTTCAATGACTGAAACCAGCTCAATTGGTGAAGGATCCATTACGCTGAATGCAAATGTCTTACATGTGTCAAGAAATTTCTGCCTTACAAATTCGATGTTTGATTGCTCGCTGCTCTCAAAGTCTTTCATTCCTCTTGGCAGATTCAACCTGCAAAAGATTTCTAGGCTGTGGATTTAGGTGTTGCTACGTCTTTGAAACGGATCTCTTTGCATTAAATATTAGCTGAGTACAGTGTTACTAATTGAGCTACAGATATTTGGAACATGCAACTGATGCGTTCATCGAAGTTGAGGCTGCAAGCTTGGAGGAGGCATTTGTAGTTGCTGCCAAGTCGGTGGTCGAGACGATCCTTGATGTAGATTTGATTGAGGAAAAAAAGGAACGGCAGATAAGTGTAAGCGGTAAAGACCTGAACTATTTGTTGTACAACTGGCTTGAGGAGATGATCATACTTACTATAACCGAGGGTTTTGCCTCAAAGTCATTGAAGGTAAGGCTTGAAAAGAATCAGGAATACAAGATAACAGCAGACATAAGAGGCGAAGATGTTGACATTAAAAAGCACCACTTTAAAGTCGAAATAAAATCGCCTACATTTCACCTCATGGAGATAAAGCAGAACGGCAGGATCTTGATGCGCTACCTTCTTGATTTGTAAAAATAAATAACAAATTGATTTTGTTGATTTTATGGAAGATCCGGAGATAGAAAAGATAAAGCAGAAAAAACTTGCAGAGATGCTAAAACAGCAACAAGAGGCTTTAGCACAAAGCCAGCTTGGCGTAGTTGAATTAAGCTCTGCAGATTTTGATCAGGTTACATCCAAAGGTCTTGTCCTAGTTGACTTTTGGGCTGAATGGTGCGGCCCGTGCAGAATTATGCATCCGGTATTTGAGAGGATGTCAAAAAAATATCGCCACATCAGGTTTGCCAGAGTCAACGTCGACCAATGCCAAGATATTGCGATGAGATTTGGAGTGCAAGCGATTCCAACATTTATCATGTTCAAGGACGGCCAGCCCGTAGAAAGGATGATGGGTGCAGTAGGCGAGCCAGGAATCCACATGATTGCAAAAAAGTATCAGATGTAGCCGTAGGCCGAGTCTTGTTTTCTTTGTATTTGCACTATCTCGTTTAGTACCTGTTGTTCATCTGGCGACAGCTTGTGCGAGAATCTTTCGATTAGTTTTTTTGCCTCAGAAGATGTAGGTAGTGAATAAAATACATCTTCTTCGTTGATCTGTCTGCCTATTGTGACATCTTGGATGGAGCAAGCGACTTCTTGACCCGTTGTTGCAAACTCGATTGACTTTTTGCCGTCTTGGAGTTGGTGGATGACTCCAATTTTTTTGCCGTTTTTGTTCATGATCGGCATTTTCTGTCTGACCTTGCCGACATCCACTCTGATCCCAAATACTGCGGGGTTGCTATTTCTAAAAACGAAACCTTTGAGAAACGTGAATTTTGCAACCGGCGTAAGCTCTGAGAATACCGCGTTTTCCTCGTTTGCAGTATCTTCGTCAACCCAAAGAGTGTAAGTGTCAAGCAGGCTGTAGATTACCTTGTCTGAGAAGATCTTTACGTGGTTGACGTCTGCTTCTTCTTGCGCGTCTGGCAAGATCTTGACGTTGAATGCCAAGATGACTCCAAGGTGCCTGTCGTTTTCTTTTATGACTTTGGCCTCAAGGACGTCGCGCCGGTTTACGTGGCCTATGTCTGCCTTTGCTATTGGGATCTGTTGACGCCTCAGCATCTCGGTGAGTGCCTCAAGTGAGCCGATTGTGTCGCATTTTAGAATAACACCATTTGTTTGAGTGTCTACAAAGACGGATTTCATTTCCGACTCGATTATTTTTTTGAACTCGTCGATTTTGGAGTCGTCGCTTGTCACATAAACAGTACTTCCGGGTAGTACGCCCTCAAGATCGGGAGATGCAATCTTGATTCCTGCTGCTGCTTGTACCACATCAACTGGTTTGAATTTGTCCCTTGGGTCGCGCATCTCATCTAGCGGTTTTGGCAAAAGCATTGCCTTTGGTTTTGTAACTATTACAGAATCGCGTTTTGCGACGATGACCGAATCTCCTTTTTTTATCTGGCCGTCAATTAGGATCATGTTTGCAGTAGTTCCCAGGCCTATCTCGTCGTTTACTTCAAGAATTATTCCGCGGCTTGGCTTTTCTTCTTGTGCAAGTCTTTTTTGCATGTATTGTTGTGTCAGTCCCACAAGTACGGTCAAAAGCTCCGGGATGCCAACGCCGGTTCTTGCACTGACTGGAACTATGGCTACTTCTTTTGAAAAGTCTTTTACCCTGTAGAATGCCTCTGACTGGAAACCAAGAATTGAAAGCGTTCCCACCACGTTGTAGATCTGTTCATCAAGGGTGGTCTGGACGAACTGATCCTGCTGTTTTATTGCCTGCGAGATGTACGGCGTGTCGGTTTTTTTCCATCCTGAGATCATGTCCACTTTGTTTAGTGCTATTACAAATGGGACCTTTCTTGACTGGAGTATCTTGAGGCTTTCGTTGGTCTGTGGCTGAAAACCGCGGTTCGTGTCCACTACCAAAATTGCAATGTCTGCTGCAGAGCCACCCCTTGTTCGTAGATTGGTAAATACCTCGTGTCCAGGAGTGTCTATTACCAAAAGTCCCGGTACTTCATACTCTGATTTTGCAAGCTTTTCGTATAGCTGGCCGCACATCTTCTTTATGGTATCGGTTGGCAGAAAGCTTGCCCCGATGTGCTGAGTGATTCCGCCTGCCTCTCTTCCCTGGACTCCGGTTCCACGGATTTTGTCCAGTAATGACGTCTTACCAGAATCTACGTGGCCTAGAACGGCCACTATTGGCTGTCGGATTCGCAAGGCAGATCACTGAAATACTACCCTCTCTTCCTTTTCAAAACTTTCCTTAGAGTCGGATGCATGAATTATGTTGTCTGATATTCCAAGGCCAAAGTCGCCCCGAATCGAGCCAGGTGCTGCCTCGTATGATTTTGTTGCGCCAACAAGCAAGCGCGTAGTGGCAATTGCATTGTTTCCCTCAATTACTGCTGCAACTACTGGGCCTGATGTTATGAAGTCCACAAGCTCGCCAAAGAACGGTTTTGTGTTGTGCACTGAGTAAAATTCCTGGGCCTGTGGTTTTGTAAATGTAAACATTTTCAGCTTGATTATCTTGAATCCTTTGTTTTCAAATCTTGAAATAATTTGTCCCACTAGCTTTCGTGCTACTGCATCTGGTTTTACTATGAAAAGAGTTTGTTCTGTCAATTTCGTAGATTACTTTTTGATGATGCCGCCTTTTTGGTATTTTTTAGTCCACTTGAGCGTACGCGGGTCGCGTTTTAGTACCAACATGTTTTTCTTGCATTTTGGAGAACAAAACCACAGAACTGTGCCGTCATTTTTGACGAGCATTGTTCCTGAACCCTTTGCCACTGGTCTATCACAAAAACTGCATGGCTTTACAATTAGACTCAATTTATCATCACTTTATTTTCTTGGCTTCGCGTTCTGTTTCACGCAGCATCAAAATGTCGGACATTCTCACAGAGCCCTTGACGTTTCTTGTCAGGATGCGGCCCTTGTCTCGTCCACCTAAGATCTTTACTCTGACTTGTGTAATCTCCCCTGCAATACCTGTCTTACCTACAAGTTGAATTACTTCGGCTGGTACTGCCTCTTCTGTTTGGGGAGCGCTCATCGCTACTTGCCACCTTTAATCTTCTTTATCGAGGAGACAACTTCTTCGACGATGTGGTTTGCATCTCCGGCATCGATGATCGCGGCTGCTGCTGACGTTACGTCGATGCCAAGCGCCTTTCCAAGCTCCTGCTTGCTTGGCACAAAAGCATAAGCTGCGTTTTGCTCCTCACAGATTATCGGAAGGTGTGCCACCACTTCTGGTGGCTCGACATCTTCTGCAATGACTACCAGCTTGCTGATTCCGCGTTCGATCGCCTTTGTGGCCTCGTTGGTGCCCTTTCGGACTTTGCCGCTTTGTGACGCGACTCGCACCGCCTCCAAAATTGGATTTACAAGGTCCCCTGGCGTTTCAAATTTTACATAGTAAGCTTTACCCAATCAAATCACCCTTCGGGATCATCTTCATTCCTTGAGTTTTTCCGCATCTCTTTATTAGTGTTAGCGTAAGATTGACTTTACTTTTCTGATGTATCTTGCCATGATATTGTCCAGCTTTTCCTGCGAGTCGGCCTCTGCATATATTCTTGCAATCGGCTCGGTTCCGCTGGGCCTGACCATTACCCAGTTTCTTTGATCAAAGAGTATCTTGATTCCATCTTGTGTGTCATAGTTTTTGTGTTCTTTTTTTAGAGACTCGATTACCTTTTTTGCCTGGCTTTTTGTGCAGCTTACTTTGTCCTTTGTAGTATATGATGTTGGGATCCTCTCCAGTTCCTTGCTTACTGTACTGCCGGAGCTTGCCAAAAGATCAAGCAAAAGGGCCAAAGTCATGCAGCCGTCTCTGACCTCGTTGTGCCTTCCATACATAAAGCCGCCGTTTTCCTCAAATCCGACTAGCGCTTTTTTTGGCACCATCGTTCTTGATACCTCGACGCTTCCCACCTTGGTGCGGATCACCTTTGCGTTTGCTTTTTTTGCGATTTCCTCTGTGAGCGAGCTTGAATTAAGGCAGGTAACAAGTGTGGAGTTTGGGTTTTTCTGCAGAATGTAATTTGCCAAAAGCAAAGCCGACCTGTCGCCGCTTAAGATTCTTCCATTTTCGTCGCAAAAAAGGCTGCGGTCGCCGTCGCCGTCAAATGCCACCCCGAGATCTGCCTTTTTTTTTCTCACAATCTTTGAAAGAATTTGCAGATTTTGCGGCGTGGGCTCTGAGCCCCTGCCAGGAAAGCCTCCGTCTATTTTTTGGTTGATAAGAAATGTCCTGCAGCCAAGCTCCTCGCAAAGCATTGGTGCGGCCTTTGCCTGCGCGCCGTTGCCAAGGTCAAGGACAACTTTGAATTTTTTTTGTCTTATTTTTTTTGCGTTTACCTGTGATTTTATTGCTGCAATGTAAGCTGGTATGACCCTCTGGTCGGTTCCTGTTTTGCCAAGCCTTGGTTTTTTTACCCATTTTTTTCCAAAGTAGATCTCTTCTATTTTCAGCTCGTCGCTTCTTGGTATCTCGACTCCGTCTTTTGCTACCGGTTTTAGGCCGTTGTATTTTGGCGGATTGTGCGATGCTGTGATCATTATTCCACCTGAATATCTCAGCTTTTTTGTGGCGTACTCTAGCGCCGGCGTTGGCACTAGGCCTGCGCTGTTGCAGTCAAGGCCTGCCTCGTTGAGTGCAGAGCAGACTAGTTTTGAGACAAGTAGGCTTGAGTGTCTTCCGTCGTACCCCACAAGGATTGGGCCTTTTTTGAAATAAGTGGCAATTGCAAGCGTGATGTCATGTATGAACTCGGGGCTCAGCTCGGAGGGGAAGACGCCCCGTATTCCGTTTGTGCCAAAGAGCCTGCCCATTGCTGTGTCTTTTGTGGAGCTGGATTTGTGCTTTGTTGATCAGAGTTTGCCTGTGTTTGCCCAATGGTAAGCAATAAGTTTGCGTAAAATCGGAGCATTTTTGCGGGAGTTGCCAAGCCCGGTCAAAGGCGTAAGGTTTAGGCCCTTATCTCTTAGGGGTTCGTGGGTTCAAATCCCACCTCCCGCATTTTTTAGT
>DATMAS010000017.1:0-44735 GCA_035559735.1 Candidatus Nitrosotenuis sp. | reverse complement strand
TTTCTTGGAATGGTGTAAACATTGTTGAGCTAAAATCTGAAATCTTTGGCAGTCAGGGTTATATCCAATATGGTTTTACCTAGTGAGGGGAGACATTATGACAACAGATTTTTCTCAAATAGAAAGTTCGATCGTCGACGTTAAGAAAAGAGACGGTCGAGTTACCGCATTTAATAAAGATAAGATAACAAATGCGATCTACAAAGCTCTGGTGGCGAACGGCCAGCCAGACCGCAAAATAGCCGAGGAGCTAACTGGAGGAGTTTTATCAAAACTTATCCAGCAGGGATTTTCAGCATCCAGTCCTCCGAGTGTCGAAGACGTTCAGGACATGGTGGAATCTACGCTTATCGAGATGGGCTACGGCGAAATAGCCAAATCTTACATTCTATACAGACACGAGCGACGCAAAGTCCGCGAAGACAAGATGAAGGTCCTCAACACAAAATCGCTTGACCCTGTAGCAAAATCATTTGATCTAAACTGCCTGCGAGTCTTGGCATCAAGGTATCTTTTGCGCAACAACAAAAACGAAATAATTGAAAGCCCAAGCCAGATGTTTGAGCGAGTCGCAATCCTAGTAGGCATTGGGGATCTCTTGTATGACGCAGAGCTTTTTGCAAAAGAAGGAGATGTTTCTCAAGACATTGAAGAAGCAAGAAAATATCTTACAAAGCTTGATGACTTTGATTACAAGTTCAAGATAGGTCAGTACTATCTCAACAAGTATCACTTCCGCGGTCTCATCAACCACTACATCTATTTGGCAAAGCGCGGCCAGATGAAAAAGAGCTTCAAAGAAGTTCTGACGCTGATTGCAGCTAAAAAGTTTGACAACTATGCAGACCGCATCACAGAGTACTACACCCTGATGACTGAGCAGGACTTTTTGCCAAACTCGCCGACTATGATGAATGCAGGAGCACGACTAGGACAGCTGTCTGCCTGCTTTGTGCTTGGAATGCCAGATGACATGAATGACATCATGAAGTCCACATCCGATGCAGCACTCATCTTCAAGTCGGGTGGAGGAGTTGGAATCAACTATTCTGATCTGAGGCATGAAGGAGACATCGTAGCGTCTACATCGGGCGTGGCATCAGGACCTGTCTCGTTTATGAACATCATAAACACGGTAACCGAGGTAGTAAAACAGGGAGGCAAGCGAAGGGGTGCGAACATGGGCATCTTGGAGGTATGGCACCCAGACATTGAGAAATTCATCACAAACAAGACGCAGCCTGGAGTTTTAGAAAACTTTAACGTAAGTGTCGGAATCTGGGAGGATTTCTGGACCGCAGTGGTCGACAGCCAAGACGGCAAGTATGCACTGCGCAGCCCGCGCGACAAGACTCCAGTAAAAGAGGTCAACGCACACCAGCTCATCGACATCATAGCTCTGTCAGCTTGGAAGAGCGCAGAGCCCGGCCTGATCTTCTTTGATAACATCAACAAGTACAACGTGTTTGCAAAGGCAAGGGGTATGCCACTGAGGGCCACCAACCCATGCGTTACAGCTGACACCTGGGTTGCAACATCAGAGGGGCCAAGGATGGTCAGAGATCTGATTGGAATTCCATTCAAGACACATCTGAACGGCAAATCATGGAACACTCAAGGATTCTTCTCAACAGGCATCAAGAAGATTTACAAGTTGAGGACAAAAGAAGGCTTTGAGCTGCGCTTGACAGAAGACCACAAAGTATTGTCTGTCAAAAACATGACCAAAGATTCTCTAGAATCTGAATGGACTCCAGCAAGAGATCTAAAAGAAGACCAGCGAATAATCCTCGATGACTGTCGTTACTATGAATGGGACGGAAAGTTAGACGAAGAAGAAGGTTATCTTATGGGCCTGATGATGGGCGACGGTCACATCAAAAAGGACGACGTCGTACTTTCATTACGGGGCGAAAATGAAGGCGTCGCATCCGTAAGAGGACTTGCTTTACAATACGCGCAGCAAATGCCACATAGGGCTGATTTTGATGGTTGGATGAAAATTCAAGGACGTGGAGAATACAGGATTTCTCTAGCATCAATAAACAAGCTAGCAGCATCACTAGGATTAAGACATGGACACAAGACGATAACTGCAGAAATCGAACAAACATCATCTGCATTCTACAAGGGATTCCTCAAAGGACTCTTTGATGCCGATGGTGCAGTACTTGGAACGCAACAAAAAGGCGTATCTGTCCGTCTGTCACAAAGCGACCTTGGAATTCTCAAAGCAGTACAGCGTATGCTGCTTCGACTTGGTATTGTATCGCGAATATACACCAACAGACGAACAGAACAAGAAAAGCTGATGCCGGATGGCAAAGGAAGCCAAAAACTCTATCACGTCAAAGCACAACACGAGATTGTAATATCTGGAGAAAATCTACTGCGTTTCCACAAAGTGATAGGATTTGCAGACTCGGAAAAAATGGATCACCTAAGTACTCTGCTTGACAACTACAAGAGAAATCTCAACAAGGAGAGATTTGTAGCAACAGTGGCAGAACTGGTAGAGGATGGGGTAGAAGAGGTCTACGATGTCCAAGTACCTGGAGTAAACGCATTTGATGCAAACGGAATCGTTGCACACAATTGTGGAGAGCAATCACTGTATCCATATGAATCATGCAACCTAGGCTCAATCAACTTGGCAAACTTGGTAAAAAGAAAAGCTGACGGCCAATACGAGTTCGACTGGCAAAGATACGAAGAGACGATAAGAAAGACCACGCGATTCTTGGACAACGTAATTGACATGAACAATTACCCGGTTCCAGAAATAGACAAGGCATCAAAGGAATCAAGAAGAATCGGCCTTGGTGTCATGGGAGTGGCGGATCTGCTGTACAAACTCAGAATTCCATACAACTCAAAGGAAGGATACGAATTCCAATCAAAGCTTGCAGAAGCACTAACCTATTATTCCATGGAAGAAAGTGTCGCACTTGCACGCTCAAGAGGCGAGTTCGATCTGTGTCCAAAAACCGAATACCCAGAAGGCAAGATCCCAGTGGCAGGATACTATGAAAAGCCAAAAGGCGAGCACTACTACGACTGGGACGCACTAATTTCCAAGATACAAAAACACGGAATAAGAAACGTGCTTACTACAACCGTTGCGCCGACAGGAACTCTTTCCATGATTGCAGACTGCTCAAACGGAATGGAGCCAACATTTGCGCTGGTGTTTGAAAAACGAGTAACAGTTGGAAGGTTCTTTTACACAAACAAGATCTTCGAGCAGGTTCTGCGCGAAAACGGTCTGTACTCAGACGAGATCCTAGCAAAGATTGCAGACAACTATGGTTCGGTGAGAGGGTTGCCGGAGATCCCAGAATGGATCCAAAACATCTTTGTCACCGCAATGGACATCCACTGGTCAGACCACCTGATGGCTCAAGCTGTATGGCAGGAATGGATCGGAAACGCAATCGCAAAGACAATCAACATGCCACACGACGTATCTGCAGACGACGTCAAAGCAGCGTACCTTTTGGCACACGAACTTGGCCTCAAGGGAATCACAGTGTACCGTGACGGCTCAAGGCACACCCAAGTGCTGCACATGACAAGCGAAAACGCAGAAAAAACATTCGAAGTCGAGCCAAGCTCATACCTGCGCGAATATATTGCAAAACACATCAAGAACCAATACATCCGAATGCAGGTAAACAACGCACTTGCACTCAAGATACCCGAAGAACCGCTCAAAGAAAGAGAAATAAAAGAAGAGGTAAGCGAGGAGCTGCTCTGCCCGTCATGCAAAAACAACTTGGTTTTTGTTGAAGGGTGCAGCATCTGCATCGAATGCGGATTCTCAGGGTGCACATCTGGGTAAAACCACACCCATTATTGATTATCAAAAAATAATCTTATTTTTGTGATCACAAATCTGCCTACAGAAAAGACTGATTATTGCCATAAAAAATAAGGAAAAGTTTCAGCATGAGCAAATGTAACGTAACTCTTTTTATTGTCAATCCATGCTGCCAAGTTTGTGGACAAGAAGATCTTCTTAGCAATTGGAGTAGCAATAGCTGCCGCAATGGCTGTGCTAGTATTCATTCCAACTACGCCCACAACAGAGCCGCCAAAACCAATAGAGACACTGCAAAACCAAAAACTCGGCCTTGTAGTGAATCCGCCAACATCGCAGGTAACACTTGACCAGCTAAAGGAGGTGTACTCAGAGGCATCACTTAGTGGAGCCGGAAGAACAAACCTGTATTTGTTCTGGGATCACATCGAACCACAGCAAGACCAGTACAACTGGAAAGACACGGACGTTTTGATGAGCTTTAACAAAAACAACGGCCTGCAGACTACACTTTACTTTTCCATAGTAAATGGTAGAATAGTCGGCCCGTACCCACAGTGGATGGGCACACCAGGCTTTGGAACAAGCCTTGAGCAAAAAACAGTCAGGGTGCTTGACGCAATACTCTCAAGATACGACGGCGCAATTGACTATGTCATAATTGGGGGAAGCTTGGACTCTTACTTTGATGACGCAGAAGGAAGTGTCGGCTTGTACAAAGAATTCTTTGACAACGTGTATTCTGAGATAAAACAAAAACATCCAAACGTCAAGATGGGAAACGCGTTTTCGCTAAACAATGTATTGAACAAAAAACTAGAAGGCTATGTTGCAGATGTGGGCGCACAAGGGGATTTTGTCGCATTTACGTATCTTCCAGTAGATAGATTAAATGAGATATCAAAGACGCCGCAGGAGGCGCAGGCAGACCTGATAAAGTCACTTGAGCTTGTGCCAGGAAAACAGGTGGCATTCTTTGAGATAAGCTGGAGCACAGCAGACTATGTAAAGGGAAGTGAAGAAGACCAGACAGAATTTGTCAAAATTGCATACGACTTTTACAGGCAAAACAAATCAAAGATCGAGTTCTTCAACTGGTATAGACAGTTTGATAGGCCTGAAGGAAGCTGCACAATTGAGGAACAATTCCCAGAATCCACAGTGGAGATAGCAGGAGACCAGTACGTAAGAGAAAGGCTTGGAAGCTACACCTGCAGCGCAGGCCTCATCAAGGTGGATAATGTACCCAAGCCTGCATGGGCAGAGCTGAAAAAACAAATACAGTCAAGCTAAAGACACTCTAAATGATCTCACTTGTAATAGCAGAAGCCTCACTTGAGCTTGTACCAAAGGAGCTTTGGCGCCACAACTCTGTCGTATCTTACTGCAAAAGAATGGGAAAGGAGCCATCGGAGGTACTGCTTGACAACTCGTGGCATTTTGCAGCAATGAAAGGAATAGAAAACGAGATCAAGCGGGGCAGGCCGGATATAGTGCATTTCTGTCTGCTTGAGGCATGCAGCATCCCTCTGTACGAGGAAGACGAAATATCAGTGTATGTCCATACCATAGATGACAAGGTGATATTTGTGGGCTCAGGGGTGAGGCTCCCAAAGTCATACCACAGGTTTGCTGGGATCGTTGAACAACTGTTCTTTGAAAAGATCATCAAAAGCGGGGGCAAGAAGCTCTTTGAGCTGAAAAACATGACGTTTTCTGAGCTTATGGACAAGATAAAACCAAATCAGATAATCGGACTTTCCTCAGATGGAAAGAAAAGCAACTGCGAGGATGTTGCAAAATCATGCGCAGATGGCACCTGCCTTGTGATAGGAGGATTTCCAAAAGGTGATTTTTCCGAATCAATTCGAGAAAGGATGGATGCAATATACAGCGTTGAGCAGCGTCCACTTGAAGCTCACGTGGTTGTGGCTCGGGTTCTCTACGAATACGAGAAAACCATTTTTATGTAGGCGGAAAATGCTTGAGTTTTGTGCGGCCGTAGTATAGTCTGGTAGTACGCTGGCCTTCCAAGCCCGTTACCCGGGTTCAAATCCCGGCGGCCGCACCTTGATTTTGGGATAATAGTTGGGACTTGCTTTTTTGCAAATCCTTCTAAAACTATGGAGATATTACGACTAAATCATAAGAACGATTTATCAACGATCTGTCATGGGATCGTCTATGAGATTTTTACTAATTTTCTTGATCTTAGTTGGACTTACTAGTGTTTCACATGCGGATGAAGTCCTATCATCTAACGATACTGACAGCAATTATGGCGAATCACCATGTCCGCCCGGAACTGTGTTAAAAGACAGACTTTGTGTGGTAATAGATCCTAACGTTCCACCATTTAATCAGCGTGATTGTCTTATTGCAACCGCGTCTTTTGGCTCTGAAATGGCCCCGCAAGTTCAAATGTTAAGAGAGATTAGAGATAAAGTAGTTCTCAAAACATATTCAGGAATTCTGTTTATGAATGGATTTAATGTTGTCTATTATTCATTTTCGCCATCTATTGCAGAACTTGAAAACAAAAATCCAATATTCAAAGAAACGGTAAAGATGTTCATCACACCAATGATTTCTGCACTATCCATAATGACTTTTGCAGAAGAGGGATCAGAACTTCAAGTAATTGTACTTGGAATTTCAACAATAGTATTAGTAATCGGGATGTATTTTGTTATTCCATCGATAGTATTAATCAAAATAAGAAATCGTTTTAGAAGTTAATCTGAATTCCTGCCTCTACGGGATCGCAATCAGAAGTTCTAGTGGGGCATGTTCCCAATTGCCAGTAATCGCCGCCATTATACATGGCAGTAAACCATCGGCCCTCAGGCAATACACCGTGTATGATCCAGCTTGCGCTGGGGAAAAGATTTCGTATAACGTCTACAGAGCCGTATTTTTTAAAATCGTAATTAAATGGAGATGTGTCAACCTCAAAACATCATTCTGAACAAGATATCCCATGATAATTTCATACACGGAATTAATTTTGAGGATATTTTTTCGGTGTAAGTACTGATTAGTATATCTGACACCGAAAAGCTACCAAAAAACCGATTCTAGACATATCAGTTCAACAATTTATTCGAATACAAATGGCGGTTTTCTCTTGTTGTGTGATGGTGATTGTATATGTCAGCAGCAGTCAATTTTCAGTTCTGATAAGCTCCTCGATTCTCAAAGTTGAAATTTAACTTCATTCCATAAATACAATTTTTTTTGTCTTTTATGCATGTCTACCATTCAAACTACCTCAGAAGGCATTCCAGTAATAGTTCTAAAGGAAGGCTCAAAACAATCAAGAGGACGCGATGCACAAAAAAACAATATCAATGCGGCAAAGATCATTGCAGAGATAATTGCATCAAGCCTCGGACCCCGAGGCATGGACAAGATGTTAGTAGACTCTATTGGAGATATCACAATTACAAACGACGGTGCAACCATCTTAAAGGAGATCGATGTCCAGCATCCAGCAGCCAAGATGATGGTCGAGGTTGCCAAGGCCACTGACAGCGAAGTAGGAGATGGTACAACTTCTGCAGTCGTTATTGCCGGTTCGCTTCTGGAAAAGGCCGAAGGGCTGATTGACAATGACATACATCCAGTGATAATTGCAGACGGCTACAAAAAAGCTTCAAAGAAGGCAATATCTTTTCTCTCTGAAGTTGCAAAAAAAATAGATGTAAACGACAAGCAGACACTAGAGAAAATAGCGCGCACCTCGATGCTCACTAAACTTGTTGCAATAGAGGCAGCAGATCTTGCGAAAATAGTAGTAGAGGCAGCTCATGCAGTTATGGAAAAAAAAGATGGCGAAAACAAAGTTGCAATAAGCAATGTCAAGGTGGAAAAAAAGACAGGTGGATCCATATCAGATAGCAGCCTCATCAACGGCATAGTGCTTGACAAAGAGGTTGTAAACAACAACATGCCAAAAAAGATTCAAAATGCCAAAATCGCGTTAATCTCAGCTCCGCTTGAAATAGAGAAAACAGAGTTCGATGCCAAGATAAACATCTCCACTCCCAATCAGATAAAATCATTCATGGAAGAGGAAAATCAGATTCTACGCGAGATGGTTGAGAAGATAACAAAGACCGGCGCAAACGTGGTTCTGTGTCAAAAAGGAATTGATGATATCGTGCAGCATTACTTGGCAAAAGCAGGAATTTTGGCAGTTCGAAGAATCAAGGAAAGCGACATGGCCAAGCTTGCAAAGGCCACAGGAGGCAGGATAGTCGGAAATGTTGAGGATCTTACAGACAAGGACTTGGGCCTTGCACAAAACGTCGAAGAAAAACAAATTGAGGAAGACAGCTGGACGTTTGTAGAGGGTTGCAAGAACCCAAAGGCCGTAACTTTTCTTATTAGAGGTGGCTCGCAGAGAGTGGTAGACGAAGTAGACAGAGCAGTCCACGACGCATTGATGGTAGTCAAAGATGTAATAGAAAGCCCTTACTTTGTGCCGGGTGGAGGTGCCCCGGAAGCATACATTGCCACAAAACTCAGGTTGTGGGCACAGTCATTGTCTGGAAGAGAACAGCTCGCAGTTGAAAAATTTGCAGAAGCTCTTGAAGCAATACCGATTTCTCTTGCGAGAAATGCCGGCATGAATCCAATTGATGCAATAACACAGCTTAGGGCAAAGCAGAGTGCGGGCGACAAATATACCGGAGTCGATGTCATAAATGGCACCATAGGAGACATAGAAAAAATAGACGTGCTTGAACCGGTTCGCGTAAAAGAACAGGTGATCAAGTCTGCAACAGAAACCGCAAACATGATACTCCGAATAGATAACGTAGTGGCGGTATCAAGAGCACCTGCCCCGTCTGGACAAATGCCTAATCAACCTCCTCCAATGTATTAGCGGCATTGAGAAAAATCGTGATCACAAAGGCCAGCTGTCAGACGCTGCAGACAAGACAGGGATCAAGATCAAAAGCAATAATACATGGATTACGCTAATTTAGAATGCAACTAAATGGTTGATGTATTTACAATATAATCACAAAATTTACAAAAGTTACACACTGATCTTGAAAAGCAAATGCAGGTTTTTGATGAGGTCGTACCGTATGAACGCCAACGAAGGCAATACGAAGGATCAGCCCACACCAGTTAACACGAATTACCCCTTACCAAGTTAACAAAATCATTTTATTTTTCAGCTTGAACTTTTTCTGGATGAAATGAAATCTCTATTGGCGTGTTTTTGATCTTACCTACTATGTGCACTGTAGGATAGCCAACAGAATTCGGAGTGTAATCCCCATCATACGTACCTTTATTGTTTTTGTCTTCTACGAGCTTTAGGAACGTCTTTTTACCATTTAGCGTGATGTCTGCCTCGAGAGTCTTGCTAAGGCCGGATATTCCTGTGGATTTTTTACTTTTCGTAGACTTGTCGTGTTTGTGCTCTGACTTGGCTTTGGTGGATGTGAAATGTATGTTTGATGGGTTTTCATTAGAAGTCTTTTTCGTTGTAGTTTTTTCATTGTGTTCATGCGAATTATCTTTTGATTTTTTGTCTGATAAAGTTGCTTTTGTGACCACTATCTCGATTGCATTTTTCTTTCCTACTATTGGCGGCTCGTTTTTCCACCCTACCTCGATTTTATAATCGCCAACAACTTGACCTTTGTGTGCGTATGCACTACCAAGCAAACCCGCAGACAGGGCAATTATTACTAATAATGCAAGTGGCTTGTTCATGTTTGCAATTTGCCAAATTTCATAAATAATAATTCTGGTAGAAGCTACGAAATTATTTGATACATCTACCAGTGTTACAGTGAACCAAAGATGTCAGATACGTTGTCTGCAGCACTCTCGATGATCTTTGGCTTGTATTTTGCAACTGTTTGGCTGACAAGTGCTCTGTTTCTTATTTCAAAAATAATTACACCATCATGAAATTTGCGGTCAACAATTTCGTCTGCTGCTAGATTCTTTAGTACTATGGAAACTGTGCCGGGCGATCTTCTTACACGCTCGACGATCTCTTTGAAGCTCATGTTTTGTTCAAGCAACCCCAAGAGGATCTGCCTTGAGGTGTGACTGTGAAGGTTCTTGATTACTACCGACTCCTCCTCTGTCATCCCACAGGGGTACAGCCTTGCAACACGTGGGCTTCTTGCTACTGTTATCTTTCCTGCCGCTTCGATCTTTGCAAGGTAATGGCTAAGAACGCCGTTTTTGAGGCCTGTCTCCCTCATAATCTCAGAGTATCTGATTCCGGGGTTTTTGTTTACCAGTTGTATTATCGACTCTGCACGTTCATTCATTTTCTAATCGTTCCTAAATACTGCTAACGTGAATATACCTAACATCGATATAATTAGTAAGTGCTCAATTTCGCGCAAAGTAATGTCTCCTAGATAGAAGGTAAAAGGCCAAGTAATGTCAATTAACGCGATTACCTCAGCCATAATGAAGAATGAGAACGCAAAGGCGGTAAACCCAAGCCTCTTTGTCCTCATTTTTGCATATGCTACAATTGTGGCCATTGTAAGAAAGATTGCAGTAACCATCCCGCCTATGTGCAGTCCTATGTGGACTATGTGAGTGCCATGAAACAGGTTGGGGATTATGATTGGCGCAATCAGTATGCCTATTACCGAAAGTATTACCGCGGCAAACAGCTTTGATTTGTCTTCGGCAAACTGGTAAATTGACATACAATGACTATCTTATTGGAAAAAATTTAAGGAAACTGGTAGAACCGTCAAAAAATAAGGAAAAAAACTTAGGGGACGGTTCTGGCCACGGCATGTCTGGAGGCATGGGACACAGTGCGCCTGGCGCGGTTCAACAAATGTGTCATCCCGCAGGTGATATGCCACCGCATTACTGCGAGCCAACATATCATACAATGAGTTCGGTGCGTGGAATTAGAATTGGAACGGTAGATGCTGCAAATGACAACGAAGTTGTAGTTTCATTAAAACAGATAGGAAAATCGGCACCTCCGGTATCAAAGAAATTGGTCATTGTTGGAGGAAGCGGCAATCTTGCCGGAGCTACCATAATCGACAGCGGTTGGAGTAAATCAATGACGGTTCATCTAAGGCTGGATGGATTTGGAACGATCTACGATTACGGTGCAATGCACATACACGTCTTCCCGTACACAGGAGAATGACCCATCTTTTTTACTAGAAAATCTATCTTGTTGTCTTGAGTGATTTTTTTGTCTTGATTTTTACCAGTTCGGAATAGGCAAACCCTGATGTAGCAAGCGCAAGCATGACTACCCACTCTGCAACATCAAGTGGTACAAGTCCGAAAACCTCCTGCGCAGGGCTGTAGTTCATAATCACAAGTATGATAATCGACTCGATTATCAGCGAGAGCGTGAGAAGCTTGTTGTTTAATATTCGGCGGTTGATGACTTTATGCTTGAGCGACTTGCACGACAGCGAAAAGAACAGCTCAAAGAAAATAATCAGGCCAAAGATCATGGTTCTCGCCTTATCAATAGAGTAATCTGATTCCCACCCGTTTGTTTCCAAAAGAAACCAAAACGACGATAACACTACGACTGAAAGCACGATTGGTATTCCTATCATCCATCTTTTGGTGCCAAAAAAGATGCTTTCTTTTGGATCACGCGGCTTTGACTTCATGACCTCTTTCTCAGACGGCTCTAGCCCAAGTGCAATGGCTGGTGCTCCATCTGTTACAAGGTTGATGAAAAGAATGTGCTTTGCAACAAGTGGCAGTGGCCATCCAGCTATTACTGCGAACGCGAGGATAAAGATCTCACTTATGTTGGCAGAAACAAGGTAGATCAGGTATTTTTTGATGTTCTCAAAGATCCTCCTACCCTCTTTGATGGCGGATACGATCGTGGCAAAGTTGTCGTCTGCAAGAACCATTGACGCAGACTCCTTTGTGACCTCGGTGCCAGTAATTCCCATGGCGATCCCGATGTCTGCCGTCTTGAGTGCGGGAGCATCGTTGATCCCATCACCAGTCATTGCCACTATATGGCCTTTGTTTTTGAGTGCGTGAATTATCTTGATCTTGTTTTCCGGCGAGACTCTTGAGTACACCTTGATATCTTCCACGTCTTTTTCTAGTTGTTCTGCTTCGATATGATCCAACTCTGAACCTGACAATGTTTTTGACTTTTGACTAATTATACCAATTTCCTTTCCAACCGCCATTGCAGTAAGCTTGTGATCACCTGTTATCATGACTACATCGATCCCCGCGTCCTTGCACTGTGAAATCGCGTCAATTACTTCAATTCTTGGCGGATCAAGCATGCCGACCAGTCCAAGAAGCGTGTGTCCTTGTTCTATTTGCTCTGAAGATATCTCGTCTTTTCTCAAGATTTTATGCGAGAAAGCCAGGACACGCAATCCATACGATGCCATCTCGTTGTTTGCCTCAAGTATTTTTTGAGAAATCTTCTCATCTAATGTGACAGTATCTCCGTTTATGCGGATGGTATTGCATTGCGCCAAGATTATCTCGGTTGCCCCCTTTGAAAAGGCTTCCAAAATTTGATAGCCGCTGTGCACAGTTGTCATCTTTTTTCTCTCCGAGGTAAAAGGTATCTCAAAGACTCGTGGGAATTCAGAATCAAGTTTTTCTTTGACAAGTCCTGCTTTTTGCCCAAAGACTACCAAAGCGACTTCGGTTGGATCGCCGATAGCTGTAATGGTATGATCATGTATTTTGACCTCTGCATCGTTACACAGGCAAGCAGTTTTTGCAAGCAAGCTTAGGTCGTCTCCGTTTAGATCCGAATCGGTGATCTTCCCTTCAAGGCTATATCCAACTCCAGAAACATCTGCATATTTGCCATAAAGGTAGATTCTTCTTACAGTCATTTGGCCTTTGGTCAAAGTACCAGTTTTATCTGTGCAGATTACCGTAGTTGATCCAAGTGTTTCGACAACAGGCAGCCTCCTAACGATTGCATTTTTCTTTGCCATCTTGTAGACTCCTATCATCAAAGATGAAGTTATGACAGCAGGAAGTGCTTCAGGGACTGCAGCAACTGCAAGGCTCAGCGCCCACATCAGCATCTCAAACATACCATGTCCTCGCAAAAACCCAAGGACGCTGATTACTCCGACTACTGCTAGCATCGTTATTGTGAGCAGCTTGCTGATGCTTCTGATCTTTATCTCAAATGGCGTCTTTTGAAGCTGAATTTTTTGTACACCTGAAGCTATCTTACCCATCTCTGTGTCCATGCCAGTAGAAAAAACAACGGCCCTGCCACGGCCATAAGTCACGGTAGTCATGGTATACAGGATGTTTTTTCTTTCTGGAAGTGGAGTCTCCTTTTTGAGTATGCCAACAGATTTGCGCACAGGTGTCGACTCTCCTGTCAATGGGGCCTCGTTTGTCTGAAGGTTGAACTCCTCTATGAGATACGAGTCTGCTGGAATGATGTCTCCGGAAGATAGTAGAATTATGTCACCTGGAACAAGGTTTCTTGCGTCGGTGATTGTCTGCTCTCCATTGCGAAGAACGCGTATGGATGTGGCAGTCATCCTCATCAGTTCTTCTATTGCTCTCTCTGAGCGGAACTGCTGGACAAAACTTATGATGACTGCAAGTATGACAATTGCCACAATGACTATCGAGTCAACAAACTCGCCAACAAAAAACGAGATTGTTGCAGCTGCAAGAAGTATAGCTATGAGTGGCTCTTTTAGCTGTCTTAGGAAAATAATTACGGATGATTCGTGCTTTATCTTTCTAATCTCATTTGGGCCGTAAACGGAGATTCTTTTTTGCGCTTCGTCATTATTCAGACCGTTTACTGTGCTGTCCAAAGCTTGCAGAACTTGGTTTTTTTCGAGTGCATGCCAGTCTAGCTTTTGTAGTTTTTGTAATTCTTTTGTGGCCAACTGGTCGTTTATCGTTATAAAAGATACTTAAATTGGAGTTCAAATTTCATGGCTGATTGCGTCAATGAAGCAAACCGTGATAGATTACTAAAGTTGAAAACCGTCTTTCCATGTTAAATAAAATCAAAGTAATGAGTAAATCATGGTAGGACAAAATGCAGTACTTGCTGCGGTAATAATTGGATTTGCCGTAACTATATTCGGAGTCTTTGTGTGGCCGTTTTGGAACCTGATGCCGACTTATGTGACTGAAAGCGTCACTGTGATCTACAAAGACGACCAAGGAAGATGCATTGCCGAAACAATAGATCATTACATCGTGCCGATCGGCAAGTGCGACGTAAACCCAGGAGATCCTTTGGTAGCAGAGTTTGACGTCAAAGTAAAAGAAAGAATGATACAGTCTATACGACGTCTCTAATCCTTTTTTACAAATCTGAAAAATTAGTTAGCTAGCTGTATCCCGATCGCACGTGAAAGTTGGTGCAACACGTACACTCCAAGCTGATACATTCTTTTTCTAGATGGTGGTTGCAAAGACCACATTCGCAGTGTATTATCACGGGTAAATTATGTCGTTTTGCATATTTAACAGATCGCATTTGGCACGGCAGTTAGTTGCCAGCCTTGAAAAACAACCAATTTTTTTCTGCAGGCCTAAAGTGAATCAAACAATATTTCCCTTTTAGCTTTTTGCCTTTGAGATTCACTATGATTTTTCTGCCTTCTTTTTCTATCACTTCAAAGGTGCCTTTGTCCCATATTGTCACCTTTCCTGCACCATAGTCTCCCTTTGGAATCTCACCTTCAAAGAGTGCATACTCGATGGGATGATCGGGAACCTGCACTGCAAGGCGTTTCTCATTTGCCTTAGTTGGTGGCATCTTTGGCAGCGCCCAGCTTTTCAGCACATCATCGAACTCCAATCTAAGATCCCAGTGGAGTCTTTTTGCATGGTGCTCTTGAATGACATAAGCCGGCCTTGCAAGTTCTTTTTTGTTGTATTTTTTGACAACCTCTTCACAAAAACTCTGACTTGCTTCATCACTCATATAGTATCAACATAGTTTTTGCCATATAAGAAAAGAAGATAATTACTAGACTTGAAACTCTTATCTCAATGAAAAAGGTGGCAATCGTCACTGGTGCAAGCATGGGCATAGGGCTGGCAACTGCGGAGCTTTTTGTAAAAAAAGGAATGAATGTTGTCATTGCTTCAAGTGACGAAAATAGGATTCGCAAGGCCGCACAAGAAATTCAAAAAACTACAGGAAACTTTGTAACCTCAATTCAGGCAGATGTTAGGAATCACTCCGATGTGGAAAGACTTGTCCAGCTTACACTCAACGAATTTGGGAGAATCGATGTCTTGGTAAACAATGCAGGTGTTGCCGTAGTCAAGCCACTTATTGAAACCACCGACCATGAATTTGAGCGGGTCATCGATACTAACCTCAAAGGAGTATTCTACTGCTGCAAGGCAGTTCTTCCACACATGATTGCGCAAAAGTCAGGCTACATCATCAACATTAGCTCTGGTGCGGGTAAGGTCGGCTTTGCTGATCTTTCGATATATTGCGCAAGCAAGTTTGGCGTCATAGGACTCACAGAAAGCCTTGCAAAAGAGGTCCTTCATTACGGAATCAAAGTCATTGCCATTTGTCCAGGTGCGGTGGCAACGCAAATGCAAAAAGAGTTCATGAGCGAAGAGGAATACGAGCGAACCAAAAGGTACATGATCCAGCCAGAGACTGTGGCAAATAAGATACTGCAGGCAGTAGAAGGCAAGTTTGCATCAGGCAGCTCTGTTATGGTGCCATGACTCAAACTTGAATCTTTTTAACAATGCAGAGTTTGCAATTACTGAAATCGAACTTAATGCCATTGCAGCAGCTGCAATTATCGGACTCAGCAAGCCAATTGCAGCAATTGGTATCGCGCCGGTGTTGTAAGCGAGGGCCCAAAACAGGTTTTGTTTTATCTTCTTCATAGTGGCCCGGCTTAATCTGATGGCACGAGCAACATCCATGATGTCGTCTTTGATCAGTATGATGCCCCCTGTCTCCTTTGCAATGTCTGAGCCGCTCCCGATGGCAATGCCAATATCTGCTTGTGCAAGGGCAGGCGCATCGTTGATGCCGTCTCCAACCATGGCAACGACTTTTTTTTCAGACTGGAGTTTTTTTATAACATCTGCCTTCTCGGCTGGCAAAACATTTGCAATTACTCTGTCTATTCCAACTGATTTTGCAACAGAATTGGCTGTTTTCTCGTTGTCGCCTGTAAGCATTATGGTCTCGATTCCAAGCTTTTTCAGATCAGAGATTGCATCCTTTGATGATTCTTTTATGGTATCAGCAACCGCAATTAGACCCGCTATGTTTTGTTCAGCTGCGACGATCATCACCGTTTTGCCTTGAGATTCAAGCTCTCCTATTTTTTGTTCCATTCTGTCAGCTGTGATTCCGAATTTTCGCATCAACTTTCTGTTTCCAAACAAGACTTGGTTCCCATTCACAGTAGCTTTTACACCCATACCGGAAACGGCCTCAAAGTCTACGGGGTTTTTCAAAGTAACTCCCATACGCCCTGATTCCCGTACGATTGCTTGTGCCAGTGGGTGCTCTGAGCCCATCTCTACGGAGCCGGCAAATTCTATTAGATTCTCTTTAGAGTAAGAACCAAAAGAAACCACATCGGTAACGGCAGGTTCTCCTTTTGTTATGGTGCCTGTTTTATCAAAGACGATGGTCTTGATTTTTTGCGAACGCTCAAGATATTCTGCACCACGTATCAGAATGCCTGCTTCGGCTCCTTTGCCGACGCCCACCATCAGAGCAGCCGGTGTTGCAATTCCCATGGCACATGGACACGCAATTATCAGCACCGCGACAAAGGAAAGTAATCCTGTGACAAAGTTACCAAAAACAAAAAACCATACAAAAAACGCTCCAACAGCTATGGAGACTACGGCTGGAACAAACTTGGCAGATATCGAGTCAACAATTCTCTGTATGTTGCCAGTTGATGCTTGCGCCTGTTCTACCATGTGGATGATTTGTGAAAGTGCCGTCTCTTTTCCAACCTTGATTGCTCTGATTTTGAGTAGTCCTTGTTTGTTGATTGTGGCACCTATTACCCGATCACCTACAGCCTTGTCCACAGGCAGGCTCTCACCCGTAATCATCTTCTCGTCAACTGCGGAGCTTCCTTTGATTATTATGCCGTCTGTTGGAATTTTTTCCCCAGGTCTAATGATAAGAATGTCGCCAACTTGGACTTGGTTTGCAGGAATCTCGATTTCCTGCCCATTTTTTAGGATTCTTGCCATGGCAGGCCTAAGGTCAAGCAGCTTTCTTACCGCCGCTGAACTCTTCTTTTTGATTGCCTCCTCCATGTATTTTCCAAGCAAAACAAATGCGATGATTACTGCAGACACCTCAAAGTAGACGTCCCGCTCTTTTACTGGAAGAACATCGGGAAAGAACAAAACGGTGACGCTGTAAAAATATGCCACAAGCGTTCCAATGGATATCAAAAGATCCATGTTGGCAGTTTTTCTCTTTATGGAGTGATATGCACCTACGTAGAATGTCCAGCCACCAATGAACTGGACCGGTGTAACAATGAGAAACAAGAGCATCCCCCATGAAAGAAACGGAATTTGCGGGATTGGGACCCATGTCACAGCTACTGCACCAAACGCCAAGCCAAGGTACAGCGCAGCACGGAGTATGGCCAAAACAAGTGCGCCAGATGCAGCAACGTACATTCTCTTTTTGAGCTTGGCAAGCTCTTCTTCCGGGTTTACAAAGGTCTGCTGGCAGACAGGACTGCAAAAGTAAAAGTCTCTTGATCCTATTTCGGAATGTAGCGCCTTCTTTTCATCTACTATCATTCCGCATACTGGGTCTTTTGCCATATTGTGACTAGATATGGTTTTGATGTTTTTAGTACAAGATCCTAATTATCAAAACTGATTTTTACTAAATTTGGATTTTCTACCTATGGTTGTTATTTTGATTGAAATTTTCAAATTAAATGTCCTTGCCACAATGTGGACATTTTTTTTGTGATCTTGTTGCAAGAGGCCCTTTCATATCTGCTGATACCAATGCAAGGCAGACATCCCACGGTGTTATGGCTGTACCGTTGTAGATGACATAAGGATGCTCCATTTTGTTCATAAGCGAGCAAAGATAGTCAAATGGCAGATCCTCTGTAATCGTTTTTGCATAATCCAGTCTAAGCTGTTTTGCTGGAATGTCTAAAAGCGATTCGACACTTTTTTCAAATTTCAGTATCCTTGATATTTCTGCAAGAATTATCCTGTCACTGATAAACTGATTAGAGTCCTTCAAAACAAGCTTTCTTATCTTGTTTTCAAACATGATGTTGATCAGCTTGGCCAATGTGTCGTCTGGTTGAAAAGTAACGACCTTGTTTTTTGGCATTGAAGATATTGTAAGATCTGTCTTGCACCGCATGCCTACATCCAACATCTTTCTTGCGGATATCGCAGAGTATCCATCGGATCCGTTGCCAAGGATAGCAAACGCCCGTCGTGTCTCCCTCCACTTTGCTATCAAGTCCTTGAGTTTTGTTTGCTTTTCTACCTCGGGTACATCGCGAAACATTATTTGCTCAACTGTGGCCTTGTATTGAAAATCCCGTGTGGGGTTTTTGCGCAGGTTATCCAGCAGGTCGTAACCTCCAACTATTCCAATTGGGATGCCATCGCCGTCCACAACCACTATCGAGTCTACTGCGGACTCTAAATACTGAGCACACATCTCAGTTGCGACCCAGACCTCTCTGTCTTTGTCTATATAGACACACTGCGAATCGACAAGTGTCTTTGGAAACAACTCGTCAAGTGTTAATTCGGAAATGTTACTTTGGGTTGAGGCCTTCATGTGCAATAGCTGAGTGATTTTTGCTTAAAAACACCTCAGAGATTATCAGAGATGAGATTCATAGTTTTGATTGTCGCATACTTTCAGACTTGGATCTTTTTGTATGCAGCTTTACCAAGTCTGTTCATGATGCCAAGGCCTAGGCCCTTCCTAGTTATTCCTTGTGCAAGTACTACATCAATTTTCTTTGCGTCAAATTCTCTAAATGCATCAAACAGATTTGCTGCAATCTCGGAATGACTGCCGCCGACATACTTTGTAAAGTCTGATCTTTGTTGATGGCCTCTTTGCGTAGCTAATACGCCGACTCTTTTTCGTTGATTCTTTAGCGTCTTGATTAGCTTGGAAATCTCTGCATTTACCTTGGAGGCAGGACCTTCAATGAGGATTATCTTTGCATTTGGAGAATAATGCCTATACTTCATACCAGGTGATCTGTGGACAGATTTTGTTTTTCTTCCCTCCACAATTGGATGAACGTTCACTTTACCAATCTCTTTTTGCAGCTGCTCAAGTGTCACACCTCCAGGTCTTAGCAACATTGGAGTTTTCCCGCTAAGATCGACTACGGTGGACTCGATTCCGATTTTTGTTTTGCCGCCGTCAATTATCAAATCAACTTTGCCTGCGAGATCCTCAAGTACGTGTTTTGCCGTGGTGGGGCTGGGTCTTCCTGCCACGTTTGCAGACGGCGCAGCTATTGGCACACCTGCCTCTCTTATCAAAAGCTGTGCGATATTGTTTTTTGGCATCCTGATTGCCACCGTATCAAGGCCGCCGGTGACAATCTTTGGTACAATCTCTGATTTTTTCAAAACTATGGTGAGTGGTCCAGGCCAAAACCTGCGCGTCAGTCTCTCAGCTATCTCTGGAATCTCTTTTGCCAAAAACACAAGGTCGTCTTTGTCGTAGATGTGGATTATGAGGGGGTTGTCTGCAGGCCTACCCTTTGCCTCAAAAATTCTCTTCACAGCACCGGCATTTAGCGCATTTGCGCCAAGGCCATAAACAGTCTCGGTTGGAAATGCAACCAGCTTGCCGCGCCTGATGACCTTGGCAGCCTCTTTGATTTTTGCAAGATCTGGCTTTTTTGGATTTACTTTGATGACCTTGGAAGGCATGTCTGATTTTAGAAAAAAACTATTGCAGCCATATTAATCAACGAATTCCATGATCGAATTTTTAAGGAGAGTTTTACGCTTTTAATTGATGAAGGCGGACCTAAAAAAAATCGCACTTGAAAGAATCTACATCTTAGTTAAGGAAGCACAGGCTAACGCCAAAAAAAATCCAGATCTTGCACAAAGGCAGGCCGGCCTTGCAAAAAAGATCAGCACAAAATACAAAGTAAAACTTCCATACGAAATAAGGATGCAATTTTGCAAAAAATGCAAGAGCTTCATTGCGCCCGGAATAAACTCCAAAGTCCGCCTTGGCAGATCCGCACTCAAATCTGTGCGAATAACCTGCCAGTTTTGCAATCACACATACCGCAAAGTCATCCAAAAACCTAAATGATTATAAGACCTCTCACAAGTCTGTCTTTCACATGGCAAAGGTATACGACGTACCAGCAGACATTTTCATATCAAGATTAGCCGATGTGCTAAAAAACGAAAACATTGCCAAGCCGGAATGGACATCATTTGTCAAGACTGGCTCGCACAAGCAAAGACCTCCTCATGACAAAGAGTGGTGGTACAAGCGGTGTGCATCTGTTTTTAGAAAGATATACCTTCACGGCCCAATAGGCGTAAACGATCTTAGGACCGAGTACGGAGGCTCAAAGGCTGTAGGCTATGCCCTTTCACATCACAGGGATGCAGGGGGAGCAATAATCAGAAACGCCATCCACGAGCTTGAAAAACTAGGCTACGTAGAAAAAGTACAGGGAAAGGGCAGAGTAGTGACACACCAGGGAATGAAAAAGCTTGACAGGCTGGCATCGGACATCCTAGACGAGCTTGCAGCACAAAACCCGATTCTGAAAATCTATTCATAGTGACACACTATGAGCTATGAACCAGACGAGCCAAATCCTCAACGCGACGCACAGATTGCCGCGCAAAAAGAGCTCATACTAAAACAGCTTCTCTCGTCTGAAGCAAGACTGAGACTAAACAACGTTAGAATGGTAAAGCCGGACTTGGCAGCGCTGGTTGAAAACTATTTGATCGGAATGGCCTCGCAGGGAAGGATCAACTCGCAACTCTCAGACGAGCAGCTAAAACAAATTCTTATGTCGATCCAGCAACCAAAACGAGATTTCAAAATCAACAGAAAATAGCTCAAAGAAAATATAATTAGGGGTTACTATTGAATCCAAACCATGAAGGCCGTAGTTTATGAAGAATATGCACCTGATGATAATTATTCTAAAATCCTCAAAATAAAAGAAATAGCTGATCCAAAACCAAAACCAAACGAAGTGGTTTTCAAGGTAAAAGCAGCAGCTCTAAATTACAACGATATCTGGGGAATGCGCGGACAGCCAGTCGCAGTACCACTACCACACGTCTCAGGCTCTGATGCCGCAGGAGAAGTAATCGCAGTAGGCGAAGACGTCACAACCATCAAAGTTGGCGACAGGGTAGTCTCTCATTCTAACATGTCATGCCGTGTATGCAAAGCATGCACAGACGGACGAGAATACGACTGCACAAAAAGAACCATCTGGGGATTCCAGACCGGCCCCACATGGGGGGCTTACTCTGAAATAACTCACCTTCCAGAAGTAAACGTAGTCAAGATACCAGATGGCGTAAGCTATGACGAGGCAGCTGCCGCATCAATGACTATTTTGACAGCATGGCACATGCTTGTTGGAAGAGCCAAGATAAAGCCAGGACAGACCGTACTGATCATGGGCGGAGGTTCCGGCGTTGGCACATTTGGAATTCAGATTGCAAAGTTATATGGCTGCACAGTAATTGCAACAGCAAGCGGCGACAAGCTCGAAAAATGCATCCAGCTTGGAGCAGACTATGCAGTTGACCACAGAAAGGAGGACTGGAGCAAAGAGGTATTCAAAATTACAAAAGACATAGCAAAATCAACAGGTGGGGTGCCAGGAGTCGATGTCACATTTGACCACATCGGCCAGACTCACTGGAACCCACAACTTACATTGCTCAAGTATGGCGCTACACTGGTAACATGTGGAGCAACAACGGGATACGACGCAAAAACAGATCTCAGACACATCTTCTTCAAGGGAACGAACATCCTTGGCTCAACGCAGGGAACAAGAGCAGAGCTCGAAGATGGATTATACTGGATGGGTAAAGGAAAGATAAAATCAGTAATCGACTCCGTGTGGAGCTTTGAGCAAGCAGCACAAGCTCATACCAAGATGCTGACAGGCAAAGGCCTCTTCGGTAAAATCTTGATGAAACCAGAAGGCGCCTAAGTCTTTTCCATGCCGAGGCTTTTTCGCAGCCTTTTATTTGTCCCAGGAAACAACCCACGCTTTTTAGAAAAAGCAAAAACCATTACTGCAGACATTGTGTGTTTTGATCTTGAAGACTCGGTTCCAGATGCCGAGAAAAAAAATGCGCGTCTTTTGATCAAAGAAGCACTCAAAGCTCGCTCTCTGTATTCTGCAGACATCTATGTGAGGACAAACTCTCCAGCATCTGGCAAAATCCCAGACGACCTGCAAGAAATAGTGCAAAAAGGGCTTGACGGGATAGTAATCCCAAAGGTAAACAACGCCGCAGATCTTCTCAAAATTCAAAAAATCGTAGCAGGCCTTGAGAAAAAAAGAAATCTTGCCAAGATCCCACTGATGCCCTCAATCGAGTCAGCACAAGGAGTCGTAAACGCATACGAGATTGCTTCGTGCAGCAACAGGATTCAAGCCGTCGTCTTTGGCGTCTTTGATCTTCTAAACGACATGGGAATAGAGTACACAAAGCAGCCGGAAGGTGCAAAGTACGCGAGGGCAAAGATTCCACTTGACGCAAAGGCTGCAGGAGTCTATGCAATCGACGCAATATGGCAGGATCTGAAGGACCAGGCTGGCCTCAAAGAAGACTGTGTAATTGGCAAAAATCTTGGCTATGTGGGAAAAAGCATCATACACCCAGACCAAATACAAACAGCGCACGAGGCGTTTGCGCCAAACAAAACAGAGCTGGAATGGGCGCAAAAAGTCTGTGACACATATGTCGAGTCCACGAAGAGGGGAAGAGGTGCGACCGTGGTGGAGGGCAAGATGATCGACGAAGTACACTACAAAAGAGCAAAAGCACTTTTGGAGCTTGCAAAAAAATAATTATCAAGGCACCTGTGTGTAGCTGGTTAATTGAGAAAAATCTATTTTGTTGCAGCTGCAATGATGGCAGCATACTTTGGATTGACTATCCTTGTATTTCCACAAATGTACCAAAATGTTGCAATTGCCCACCCAAGGCCCATCATTGATGTGAAACTGTCTGCACAAACAATCTCGCTTGGAGAATCATTTGAAATACAAATCAGTGCATACAACAACGGAGACGCAGCAGATCTACAAATAGTCACAATAGAATTCCCACAAAACGAAGATCTGGATAATGTCAAAATAGTGTCTTATGATTTCTTACAATCGCCAAGATTGGTAAAAAAAGGACAGGAGATTGGTGCAGAATATACTGGAGGGCAAAAAACAGTGCTTGCCAAATACCCGTTCATTGAGGCATACAGCAGGCCGTCAAAGAACGGCGACATTTTCAAAATGACTCTGGAAATCACACCAAAGGAGGAAGGTGTCTTTAGAATATATGCAAAAACAGTTGCTATGCCTCATACAGATGATGATTCGCATTTTCCAACACAAGGCTTGCAGGATCATCAAAATGAATTTGTACAGGAACATGCAGTGGAGGTAGTCAAATGAAAAGACTGTTTGAGACTCGCCTGAATTATCCAAAACTGATGCTTGCAAGCAACTTTGTCGTAAGCCTTGGGATAATCCTGGTGACAAGCGGGGGAAGCTGGGATATTACAAATCATATTCTCAACAAGCCAGAGACGTTTTTTGCCCCACCGCACGCCGTACTTTATTCCGGCGTTGGAATCGCGTTGTCCGGCTTTGCAGCCTTGTTTTTCAGCTGGAACAAATCATCAAGGCCGCAAAATTTCAAAAAAGGTGTAACGATGTGCGGAATTGGCATAGCTTTTCTTTTAGCCGCAGGACCTGCAGATTTTGTCTGGCATTCTAATTTCGGACTCGACGGTCTTCTCAGCCCACCGCATCTTGTATTGATATCGGGAATGATACTAGCTAGCGTGGGAGCATTGATGAATGCAAAACACATTACCGAGTCGCAAAAATCTGTCAGGCTTTTTACTGTAATCTCGCTGATTCCTGTATGGTTTTCTCTGACCGGGCTTTTCTACTCGTTTTCTCTTCCGTTTTCAGAGACAGACTATTTTGATTTCAATCCTCACCCTGTGTTTGCTGCATTTTTTGCTGCCGCAGCATACCCTTTTCTGATTTCTACAATCCTTGTGTTTGCCGCAATACTTTCGCGAAGATTCGGTGTGGCAAGCATCGTGGGGGCCTCTTACATCGGGATGATGTCACTTACTGCAATAATCCCAAACGATTCGCTTGTACACACGATTCCGTTCTACCTAAGCAACATGATTCCGATCGTGCTAGGTGATCTGATGATTTCAAAAACAAAGCACACAAAGGGGATGTACTTGGCAGGCGCTGTATTTGCAAGCGCGTCATTTTTCATGTACTATCCTTTGATCACGTACACATACAACGAGGTCTTGCTTCACAAAGTGGTGTGGCCAAGCCTTACATCGCAGATCTACTTTGAGCTGGTACCTGTAGTTTCGCCAATACTTGTCTTCGTAGGCGCGCTTGCAGGCATCTTTGGGGCCAGACTTGCGCAAAAAATGGCATCAAAATAGATCTCAGCGTTTTTTTATCGGTAACAAATTTAGATTTGTTGTAGATGGTTGACCTATACGAAGAGGCCGCAAACAATTTTTTGGAATTATCAAGTCAGCAAAGGCTACAAATAATATTCAAACTCTTGGAAAAAAAGTCTAAAGTCACCACCATGGCAAAAGAGATCGGTGCCACAGCCCAGGAGGTGCACAGGAATTTCTCAAGGCTTGAGGACGGCGGGTTCATAGCAAAAGACATGGACGGATATTACTCGCTGACTACTTACGGAAAGACCATCTGTTCTCAGATACCATCAATAATCTTTCTCTCAGAAAACAGAAAATACTTTGAGGATCACAACTTTGGCGACATTCCTCCAAAATTCATAATGAGGATAGGCCAGCTTGCAAACTCACAACAAATCAAAGGCGTCACGAAGATACTGGAACAATGGAAATCGATCTACAAAAATGCAGATGAGTACATCTACGAGATGCTAACCGAAGTCCCGCTTGATATAATCGAGCCAAAGGTAAAAACGATCGCAAAGGGAGTCAAGTTCAACTATATTCTTTCAGAGTCTACGATAGTACCAAAGGGGCGGAAAAAACTACTGAAAAAGCTAAACTATGACAAGCTAATCGAAAGGGGACTAGTTGAAAGAAAAATGAGAAAGACGATTCAGACCCTCATAGTGCTCAACGAAAAAGAAGCAACAATATCATTTCCAAACATAGAAGGAGAACCTGACATCACAGAAGCATTCTACAGTACAGATCCGATGTTTCATGAGTGGTGCCTTGACTACTTCAGGTACTGCTGGTATGGCTCTGAGCCGTTCCAGGAAAGCAAGCTAAAGGAATCATAAAAAGTTTAGACTGTTGCTAGGAATGCACCAATTCCTGCACCTACACCAATGCCAAGAACGAAAAACAACGCGTCCCAAACAATGACTCTTCTAAATGGTGCTCTAACTTGGTAGTTCCAGTGAGTTTGTTTTGTATTCATGATTATACTATACGTTACAAGTTCATAGGGTATAGTCAGCTGATTGTATGATGGATAAGCTTCTTTGATTACCAATCAGGCATAATTTTGTTGAATAAAAAGGAGATGAGAGATGCGAACTAGTCGTCGTCTTCGTCATCGTGTTCTCTGTCTTTCTTTTTCTGTTCTTTTTTCAGCTCTTTTTGCTGCTTTTTGAACTCTTTTTTCATTTCTTTGATGTCATGCTTTAGTTCCTTTTCTTCTCTTTTTGTATCGTTTTTAAACGACTTGAACTCGCGTTTGATCTCTTTTACATCTTGTTTTGTTATCAAATCGGCCTTCTTTTCCTCTTTGAGCTGTAACTTGGTAACATCTCTAAATACCTTGAATTCCTCTTGCAGCTGTTTTCTTGTCTCTTTGTATCTTTCTTTTATTGATTGCAACATCTCGCGGCAGTCATCTCTTATCTGCTTTCTTTCGGTGGCATTTGCGCTTCTAACTTTGTCGTTGCATTCTCTGATTACCTTTAGTGTCTCATCTCGTTGTTTTTTGAATATCTCGTTTCGCTTGTGTACAAAATCGGAGATTGCCTGTCCTAGGTTTTCTTTATTTGTTGGCGTGCTTGTCTGATTTGTTGTCTGGGTTACGTTTGCTGAAAACGCACCAAGGCCCACGCTGTTCCATGCGGCAACGCGGTATGTTTGTTGGTGAGCTGGAAGGAGACCCGTATCCAGATAGGTTGTTTGGTTATTGGCAGTGTTTGCTATTATGGTTGTACCATTTCTTTGGATCTGGTATCCGATCACCTGGCTTCCCCCGTTATCTGCAGGTGCATTCCAGGCAAGCTTTAACGAGCTTGAGGAGACCTTGGTCACAGTTAATCCAGTTGGAGCACTGGGAGTTCCGTGAGTTGTTGCAGAGGCCGTGTTTGATGGAATGCTGGCACCGGCTGAATTAAGTGCAGAAACTCTGTACGAATAGCAAAAGTCGCTTAGCAAGCCTGTATCAGAGTATGTTGTGCTGGTTGTAGTGGTATTTGCAACAAGAACCGAAAAGACTCCAACACATCCTACGTCGCGTTCGATTCTGTATCCGTTTACGCCGCCCTGGGTGCTGTTTATAGGCGCAACCCAGCTTAGCTCGATTTGAGAGCCGGATGCAGCCTGCGCCGTAAGATTAGTGGGAGACACAGGTGCTGTCTGTGCAAATATCTGCCCTAGTGGGGCAGTAAGTGTTGCTACAAGTAGAATCATGATGATTCCTGTTGTCTTCATTGAGCAAAAACTCCTCATTTTTGTATATAATGTTCAAGTAGAAATTCTACGAAGGCGTTAGATCTTGTGCCGTGAAATAAACGAGCTCCCAAGTAGGAGTATGTTTCTTTTTCTTTCTTTTAGGCGGCGAATCGAGTATGGCAGCCAGTTTGTCCCATACGGGATGTATTCTGCAAGTGAAAATCCTTTTTTAAGAAGCTCTGGTTTTAATTCGTCTCTGATTCCGCGAAGCATTTGAAATTCAAATCTGCGCTCGTGTTTTTTTGACAACTCGATCGCACGATCTATCATTTTTGAGTCGTGTGTTGCTACACCAAACTCGTTGCCTTTCTCAAATAGGATCTTCAACAGCTTTAGGTAATTTTGGTCTACGTCGTGTCTTGTCTTGAAGGCAACCTTGCTGTCTTCTTTGTATGCTCCTTTTACGAGGCGGATCTTTGCGCCCATAGAGAGAAGATCCACAAGGTCATCCTCGGTTCTTTTGAGGTTTGCTTGCAACGCCACACCAAGTCTTTCATACCTTGAAAACAAATTCTCATACAACTGGATCGTCTCATCTGTATGATCTGAGGACTCCATGTCTATCCACATAAAGGTCTGCGACAAGGCAGCGGATCTGATCAGCAGCTCAAAGTTCTGCAGGCATTCCTTTTTGCTTCGCGAAAGCCCTACTTGTGTCGGCTTGACTGAGATGCCACCACTTATCCCCCACCTTCTAAATGAGGACATCACTGTCTTGTATTCCTCGATGGTCTTTTCGATAATCTGCTTTGATGTGTGGTATTCGCCTAACTTGTTGATGATTACGCCCATACCATTTTTGTAAGAATGCTGCGCAGCAGACAGTGCATCAGAGATGGTGTCTCCTGCAATCCACTGCTTTGCTATACCAAAAAGGATCTTTTCCAGCGTTGATGCCAATATTGAGGAATCCGTGTTTCCGCTGTAAAAGCATTGAGAAAATACGAGCCGATTTGCCTTTCTCAGAGTTGATAATCGATCTCGGATTTAAAATGAATGCAAATTAACTCAAATTCATGACAACTGCACTAGAACAGCCTATTTCAAATTTTATAGACAAAGCTTTTGTTATTCAGGAAGGAAATGAGGTAATCTCCGAAGGAGTCAAGAAGATGGAAGAATTCGGAGTAGACAGCCTGCTTATTGTAAATGACAATGAGATAAACGGCATAGTAACACACAGGGACATACTGTTTGGCGCTGTAGCAAAGGGAAAGGATCCTACCAAGACCAAGCTAAAGGAAATAATGCACACACCGCTTGTTTCCATCCAGAAAAATGCCAAGGTAAAGGACGCCATATCCATGATGAACAAAAACAATGTGCGCAGGTTAGTTGTACTAGACAACAAAATGCCGATTGGTCTGGTATCTCAGAAGGTACTGGTTGGAAATATCGCAACACATGCAATAGTGCTGCCAGAGCTGGAGATTCCAAACAAGTTCAAGTGCCCATACTGTTCGTCGCTGTTCGATGACAAAAAGACACTGTCCTCGCACATAGATAACATCCACATCGGAAAGGGGCTATTTGAGGGCAACCTGGCAAGAGCAGAGGAGCTGGGAACCATAAATCCGCCATCAGAGTTCCCAAAGACGCTTTAATTTTTTGATAAGATTATTTCAAACTATGGAAAACAAGAATTTACAAAAATCAACGAGATCTTGGCTGGCGATTTTTTCATTTTTGTACGCCAACTTGATCATCTGTTTTTTCCAAACGGTCCTTGGTGGTCAGGCAAGCAGCAGCGGCACTCTTTTTTGTAGCATTCTTCTACAACTTCGTGTCCGCAACTGCCACAGTCACAACGTTTACTCATCACAATACCAACCTTCTAATTTCTATTAAAGACCGTCTTGATTCTCACGCATGATATCTTGCAAAAACCTAGCATTTTAGATGCAAACTAGGCGATCAATCGCTTGATTCTTCGAGCTTTTCGTCGTATTCATAGTTTTTTTGGAGCTCTAGCTGGTGAACCTGCTCGAGCATCTGTTCCCGCTCGAACTCTTTTTTGGCCTTTTCTTCGTCATTTTTCGCTTTCTTTGCTTTCTTGTGTTTCACACCATACTGTACCATAACAAAATTATGAAAAATCTCTAGATTCTCATAAATGAAAATCGTCGACTTTCTTTTATGATACAAATACAATCTATTACTAGGGTAATAACACTTGAGAAAAAGTGCAAGCCTCTACGGCCATGCGCTTTTAAGACAACGGGTAACCACAGGATTACTACGATCTGAATCTTGAGATGTTGTTGCCCTTTTTTGTTTATCAATCTCCGAATCATTTTATACCATATCTGCGCTCTGCTAGCTGTTGTTTACGGGAATAATTGAAGGAGTTGGAAAGGTGCTTGCACTAAGCAAAAACACCAAAAGAAGGAGTGCAATCAAGATGACAGTGGATCTTGGCAAACACGCAAAAGGTCTCAAGATAGGCCAAAGCGTAGCACTCAACGGAGTCTGCCTCACAGTCACTGGGATATCAAAATCAAAATGCAACTTTGAAATGATAGACGAAACTACAAAGAAAACAGATCTCGGCAACCTCAAGGTGGGAAGCATCGTCAACATAGAGCGAAGCCTCAAGGTGGGAGATAGGATGGAGGGCCACTTTGTCCTGGGGCATGTGGACGGCGTAGGTACAATAAAAAAAATCGAAAAAAAACCAAAAGAAGTCCAAGTCTGGTTTGAGATACCAAAACACCTCTCAAAGTTTGTAGTCCAAAAAGGCTCAATTGCAGTGGATGGAATAAGCCTCACCGTAGTCGACGTCAAAAAAAATCTCGCGTCGGTTTGTCTGATTCCACACACAATCGAGGTGACAAACTTTCAAACAAAACAAGTAGGCGACAAGGTTAATATTGAAACCGATATTTTAGGCAAATATCTCCTAAAACACGAATGAATTATTACTAATTTAGTGGTAATTACTAATTTTTTAGTAAGCTTTATTATTAATGCAAAATCAATTTCAATTATGAGCCTTCAAGACGCAATCTCCTCACTCAAGCGAGGCGAGTTTGTGTTGCTTTATGATTCTGGGGGGCGCGAAAACGAAGTCGACATGGTGGTTGCAGCCCAGTTTGTGACACCTGAGCACATCTCTAGGATGCGTCAGCATGCAGGAGGCCTCATCTGCCTTGCAATAAAGGACTCGTTTGCACAAACACTCAATCTAAAGTACATGCACAGCATACTTGCCAGATCTACAGACATTGATGCGGATTCAAAACAGATGATCATGGGTACTGCGCCGTACGGTGACCACCCTACGTTTTCTATTTCAATTAACCACAAGCAGACCTATACTGGAATTACAGACAGGGACAGGGCGCTGACAATAAAGGAGATGGCAAATCTCTACCAGGCTACCAACCCAAAAAACGAGTTTGTATCTTCATTTACGACGCCGGGACACGTGCCGCTTCTTTTGGCATCAAATGGCTTGCTTGCAAGCAGGCAGGGACACACAGAGATGTCTGTATATTTAGCAGAGCTTGCCAAACTCACACCGGTGACTGCAATATGCGAGATGATGGACTCGGAGACCTATTCGGCACTTACAGTGGAAAAAGCTCAAAAATTTGCAAAGGAAAACGCCATCCCGTTTGTAGATGGCAAAGAACTGCTTGAATTCTCAAAGGTGCACTAGTTTTGAATATCGCAATAGTTACCGCGGAGTTTAACGAGGAGATAACATCAAAGATGTTGCAGGTGGCACTTGAAAAGGCAAAGGTGCTAAAGCTCGACGTCAAGTATTCGTGCAGGGTGCCTGGTGCATATGATATGCCGATAATGGTGGACACGCTATTACAAAAAAAGGACGTAGACGCCGTAGTCACACTTGGTGCCATCATAAAGGGCCAGACAAAACATGATGAAACAATAGCAAACGCCACTGCCAAGTCGTTAACGGAACTCTCACTAAAACATCAAAAACCAGTCTCGCTTGGGATAACTGGACCTGGGATGCAGGAAAGACACGCCTACGCCCGTATTAGGCCTGTGGCAGAGCGCGCAGTCGAAGCTGTATACAAGATATCGCAGGAGCTTGAAAAGATCCGATGATCCAGCTTACCATCATAAAGATAATAGAGTATGGACCTTGGACTCTGACTCTGGGCTCAGACCGAGAACACGAGCTGCAGATGCTGCAGGCGCAGTTATACGGGGAATTGCAAAAACTATTCTCTGAAAAAAACTGCCTTGTCTTTTCAAACAGGTTCGACGAGTTTTTTGTGATTACAAGTGGCCTAACACTTGAAGACCACGTAGAGATTCAAAAAAAACTGTCACGTGTCTCCAAGCTAAAACTGTCTATGTCTATTGGTTATGCGGACACGCCGTTTGATGCAAACCTAAAAGCATACGAGGGAAAGATGACCCCAGTAATCCTGGACAAAGAGCACACAATCTACGGCTTTGTCGACGGAAAAGCTGAGCAAAAAGTGACAATAATGCATTTTGATGTAGAAAACATCACCTCCACAAGAAAGGTCAAGTCGCCATACGAGATATCTTCTATCATCTTCAACCTGTATGCAAAAATGTCAGAGTTTTTTCTAGCAAAAAAGTCTCTTTCATTTTTTATGGGCGGCGACAACTTTATGGTGGTAAGCTCAGAGAATGCAAGACAAAACGCGCAAGAGTTTTTGGAGCTTGCAAAAAAAGAGTTTGGAATAACGTTCAACTGCGGCATAGGCACCGGCAGGACGGCAAGAGAGGCAGTAAAGCTTGCAACAAAATCGCTTGACACGATCAGAGAGATACGAAAATCAGGAAAAGAAAAACCAGAGATCTATGAAATGTCATGCTTTTAAAAAATCTCAGCGTCCTGTATGGTAAGAATCTAGAATACATCCAATCCACAAACCTGAAAATATCAAACCAGGTTTTTGCAAAGTCAGATAATAGAAAAAATTCTGTTGATTGTGAGGGATTGTTGCTTGTGCCCGGCTTTGTAAACATGCACACACACATCGGCGATTCTATTGCAAAAGATGTCACACTTTCAGGCTCTGTTGATAGCAAAATCCACCCCGTTTTGGGCGCAAAGCAAAAAATTCTGAGCAGGACCAAACCGGAACACCTTGCAAGCTTTATGAAAAATACGTGTTATTCCATGCTGAAAAAAGGAATCACCACGTTTGTTGACTTTCGGGAGGGTGGCCTCGGCGGAGTCATGCTGCTACGAAAGGTACTAAATGAGGTGCCGATTCGCGGCGTGATACTTGGCAGACTAGAATACTATCAGGACAAAAACCAAATCAGAAAAATTACAGCACTTCCAGCAGAAAGAAAAAAAGAGCTTGGATCAATTCTCAAAAACTGTGACGGCGTTGGCATAAGCGGGCCAAACGAAAACAGCAACTCTGTCTTAAAGTATTATTCAAAGACAAAAAAGATCCGTGCAATACACAGCGCAGAAACTCTGGAAAGCTCGGCAGTATCAAAAAATATGACTGGCAAGACGGAGACTGCAAGGGCGCTTCTGGCAAAACCGCACTTTTTAGTTCACATGACATATGCAACAGATTCTGATCTGAGAATGGCTGCAAAAAAGACTCGAGGAATAGTCGTGTGTCCTAGAGCAAACTCCTCGCTTGCAGAAGGAGTTCCTGATTTTGTATTAATGCAAAAAAACGGCTGCCACATAGCTCTTGGAACCGATAACGTCATGATAAATTCGCCAGATATGTTCAAGGAAATGGATTATGCATGGAAGGTGCACATGGGAATCCACAAAACTAGGATGGATCCAAAAGAGGTACTAAAGATGGCCACAGTAAATGGAGGAATCATTCTTGGAAGAAGGATCGGCTCAGTTGAGCCCGGATACCTCGCAGATGGAGTATTTTTTGACAAGCATGCCCTTGATCTGGAACCAATGCACAACCCACATGCGGCAATAGTGCACAGGGCATCAGAGTCGTCGATTAGAGCAGTCATGGTGGGAGGCAAAATAGTTCATGGCAAGCTCTAGGCCTCGTGTAATTTTGAGCGCAGCAGTATCGCTTGATGGCAAAATAGCAACAAAGACGGGTGATTCTGCAATATCATCAAGGCAGGACAAGATCCGCGTCCACAAGCTTCGCGCAAGATCAGACGCAATACTTGTTGGAAAAAACACTGTCAAAAATGATGACCCGCTTTTGACTGTACGATACGCAAAAGGAAAAAACCCGACAAGAATAGTCTTAGACTCACGCGCAGAAATTCCGACAAACTCAAAGATAATCAAAACGTCACATCAAATCCCTACAATTATTGCGGTATCTAAAAAAGCGCCAAAGAAAAATCTGGCCAGGATTGCAAAATATCCAGTCAGGATCATATCTGCCGGAGCCAAAAGGGTGGATCTAAAAAAACTCCTCACGATCTTGCACAAAGAAAAGATCAAAACCATTCTGCTTGAGGGCGGTGGGACAACAAACTGGGATTTTGTAAACAACAAACTGGTAGATGAGATAATAGTTACTATTTCTCCGTGTCTTGTAGGAGGAAAAGCCGCCGTGACTCTGGTCGAAGGGGACGGGTTTGCAAAAATCTCAAAGTCACTCAGACTAAAGCTTGCAAAGATATCAAGACAAAATGATGAGGTAGTATTACACTATCAGAGATGACGACGCATGTCGTTTCTTATCTCTGTAATCTTTGACTCGAGTGCTTTTTTGAGCTTGTCGTTTTTCTTGAGGTTCACTACGCCGCCACACCTTGGGCACTTGAAGAACATCTCAAGTGCAGTCTCAAATGTAATTCTTGGGCAGTCCTCGTTTCCACAGTGATAAAACTGGGACGAGTTCTCATAGTCTAGTCTTTGCTGGAGCCTGTCTGCAATCTTTTTTTTCTGGTTTTCGATGAAGTTCTCTACTTCATCCTTTCTTGAGCGCCACCTGTAGACGAACCAACCCTTTCGCTCATCTTTTACGCGGATTCCGGTAATTAGCGCCTTGCCGAAAAGATCGTAGAGCACCTTTCTTACCATGTTTATCCTAAGGCCTGTGGAGCTTGCTATCTCCTCGTCCGTTGCGTCCTCTGCTTTGAGCAGGGCGCGCGCCACCTTGAGGTATTCATCGCCTCCAATCATTGCGGCGATCCTAACAAATGGATCTTCGTATGACTCTACCAACTATACTGATTGTTTTTTAACTATAATTAATGGTTCTGCTTAATCTAGAATGGTTCAATATTCTGGCTGGAACAAAGCATTTCAAAACCGGCTTAGATGAGTGGCCAATATTATGTAGGAAGTTAGATAATTCCGGATCAATTGACAAGCGAAAATCGTAGCCAAAGATGTTGTCCTATTTTAAAAGAATTTCTTGCCGAAAAAATCTGGAACTGGTGCTATATGATATGATTCAATTCTACAAGCAAGTATTGCAGTCTGGTAGCTTACCATACTTTTCTTGGAACGCATCCAGAACTAGTTTTTTCTTTTCTTTCGGATTAGAGGTGAACATTCTCTGATAGGCGTATGTTTTTTGTTTGCATGGTTCACCCTCAAAATTGCCATCCAGGTATTTTGTAAATTGATTCTGTAGATTATCGGACTCTCCAACATATATGGCGTCAAGCTTTTTATCATATAGGACATAAATTCCGGATTTTGATTTTACAAATCTTGCACTATCTATCCAGAGATGAACTTTTTCGTCTAGTATTTCCATTAGTTTTTAAAGCGAGTTTTTTCCTGCTCTATGGAGAATTTGTTCATGTGCATGTCCAACGAAAATTATAATATTTATCGGTGTAGATCATTTTTCACCATCTCCCTCTTCAGATTTTTGAGGCTAATTTCTGTTGTTTTAGTTTTGAAAATAGATTTTTTATCACACTAGATTAGATCATCACTACCATATAAGGTACCAAAAAACCATAATTGATAGTTAGCAATCTGAAAGCTCACAAATTATTCCACAATTTTCCAAACAAGCATGCTTAATAACATAAAAATAACTTACAAGTATGGCAACAAAAGCTAAAAAAACATCCAAATCCAAGGGTAAGAAAAAATCAAAGTGACCTAATAGAGGTCTACTTTCTTTTTTCAACTAGAATCTTTTTCTCTGAAATTTTGGTTTTTGGTGTGTCGACAAACAATTTGTGCAATAAGATTGACTATCCAGATTTGATTCTGACACCATAATTGGTTTTCCACAGTCCAAACATGTTTTGCCGCTATGTGACATACCATGATGACGTAGTCATTGACATAATAACTGTGGTAATTTATCAAAACGAAGCGAGATCACCAGACTTATCCGGTGTGATTCTCACGCATTACGAAGGATTAATAGTGATATCATTGGTATAATGCGTTGACAAAAGGACGCCAAGACCACAAATCTCTGATCAAAAGTTTGATTGATCATTTTTCCTCGTTAGGTCTTGAAATCCAGTATGCAAATTACGGCGGTTATCAAAAGCCATTTGTCATCAACAGACATGCACCAGACATCATAGCATTTGATCGTTCAAAACAGCTTGCATACATAGGCGAGGCAAAAATGTGCACGGAGCTTGAGGAACCAAGAACAAAAGAACAGTTTGATGATTTTTCCAAAAAATTGATGCGCTCTGGCAACTCGGAGAAAACAAAATTACCATTTTATATTGCAGTTCCACATGAGTGTAATTCCAAGACTACGCAAGTGTTAAGGGAAATGCATCTTGACTCTAGAGACAATATCCACATATTGGATTTTTGATGCGAAAAACTCGGTTCTTGATTTTTAATGGTGTCTCATACACTTAGCACTGAAGGAACCTGCAAGCGGTGCAAGGGGATAATGATAACTGACGTCACCACAGGTGAGCGATTCTGCCGTAGTTGCGGATTTGTAATAAAAGAGCAGATTCAAGAAATCGGGCCTGAACGCAATGCGTCAAAAGATGAACGTGATGATAAGACTCGAGTAGGAATGCCAAGGTCGCTTGCAATACATGATATGGGTCTTGCCACGATGATTGGGGCTATAGACAGAGATGCCACCGGTAAGCCACTATCAGCGCATACAAAGCATGAGATGAAGCGACTTCGTACGTGGGATAGCCGCAGCCAGATGAGTGAGCAAAGCGACAGAAACCTAAGACATGCATTCACTCAACTGGACAAACTAAAGGACAAGCTGACACTCTCAGGTGCGGTAGTCGAAAAGTCAGCTTACCTGTATAGGAAGGCCTTGCTAAAAAGCCTAGTTCGTGGAAGATCAATAGAGGGAGTTCTTGCCGCCTCTGTTTATGCTGCATGTAGAGATGTTGGAATACCGCGAACTTTGGATGATATCTCTAAAGCAATCAATATCAAAAGAAAAGACCTGACAAAAAATTATCGAATGCTTGTAAACGAATTAGAGCTCAAAATGCCTGTTGTAAGCTCAATTACATGTGTATCAAAAATAGCAAACAGGATTGGCGCAGGTGAAAAAGTAAAACGACATGCCCTTGAGATTCTAAAAAACGCAAATGAGCAAAGAATCACCGCAGGAAAAGACCCAATGGGAATGGCAGCATCGGCACTATACATTTCGTGCGTAAAATACGATGTTGATATTTCACAAAAAGATATCGCCATGGCTGCAGGTGTAACCGAAGTCACTATACGAAATAGGTACAAAGATATGAGAAAATCATTACACTTGTCATAGTTCAAGCCGGCTGCAAGAAACTTGTTCCTTTTTCTGTTATGTGGATACACGTTTCCGCCTTCAATATTGCCAATTCATCACCTGCGGTGTTTGCAAACCTACTTTTTTAATTTGAGTCTAATCGTGGCAAATCGTCCCAGACTGCGTGCTTGTCCCTTCCTTTTGTCAATATGCCCTTGCTAATTTTTGCAACTACCTTTTTGCCTTTTTCGCTGGGAATTATCTCAAGCCTTGCGTCATCATACTTGACATCAAACTGCCTCCCGCCTTGTATGCGGTCCAAGACTATTGCAAGTGCACTAACTTCAGAGTGCGGCTGGTTTCCCACAGCAACATTGTAATCTGCGTACTCGTAGACTTCGCGCGGAACTTTTTCCGCGCCTACTACTATCAGTACGTCGTCTTCCTTTCTTAGCTTTTCTTGGATGTCGTTTACGTTTTCACCGTACATCGTAAGGTGGATTATTTTGGATGATTTCTTTTTTGATTTTAGAATTTTTTTCCAGTCCTCGATGAACTCGACTTGGAAGCTTCCACCCCATGACCTGTTGACCTTCTCAAGTGTGTCCTTTATCTCCGGATTTACCTCATTCATGAAAATCTTTGATGCCCCAAATGCCCTTGCTACCAGCGCAACGTGCGTTGTCACCCTGTCGTCTCTGACTAGGCGCTGGCCAATCCTTAGCACTTCAATCTTCTTCATAGAACTTTGCCAGATCCTGCTTTGATGAGATCTCTTTTATTTGCTGCCTTGGTACATCAAGCATTTTACTTACAAGCTCAAGAAGCTTTGCAATGTTTTCTCCGCTAGCCGCAGATATCGGCACCCACTTTTTGCTTTCGCCAAGACCTACAATCTCTGCCCTCTTAATGATCTCTTCTGGCACCACCAGGTCGGACTTGTTGAGCGCAAATATGACGCGTTCTTGGTCCACGTCAAGGTCCGATAAAGTCTTAAGGCAGCTTCGAAACTTTTTCCTAAGGTCAAGCTCAGAATCGCTGACGTCAACTACGACTACCACCACATCTGCATACCTCAGCTCCTCAAGTGTTGACTTGAAGGCCTCTATCATGTAAGCTGGAAGCTTGCTGATAAAACCAACCGTGTCTGATATCAGTACGGGTTTTTGATCAACTAGCATCTTTCTTGTGGTGGTGGAAAGCGTCGTAAACAATTCCGGGCTTTCCTCTTTGCTTTCACCTGTGAGTGTATTAAACAAGGTGGTCTTGCCGGCAGAGGTGTATCCTGCAAGCGAGATCGTCTTGAGGCCTGCACGCCTTCTTGCCTCCCTGTGGAGTGCGCGCTGCTTTCCAGTCTTTGCAAGCTTTGTCTTGATGCTCTTCATCCTGTTTTGTATGTCGTTGTAGTAGGTGTCTACCTCGTATTTTCCGATCCCCATGAATCCTGGCTGCTCGCCCATCTTGGCAAGCCGCACCTTTTCTTTTGCCCTTGACATTTCGTACCTGAGCTGTGCAAGCTTGATCTGAAGATGGGATTCGTAGCTTGAGGATCTCTTCTCAAATATCTCCAAAATCAAAGACTCTCTGTCAAGTATGTTCAGCTTTAGCTTTGATGCTAGATTATAGCTTTGGCTTGGCTTGAGCACCTCGTCGTAAATTATTACATCTGGGTCTATCTTGGCCGCAAGCTCCTTGAGCTCCTCTGCTTTGCCCTCGCCTATTCCAAACTTTGCCTTGTTGAGTATTCTCTGGCGGAGGATCTTGGCCACCTTGTAGCCTGCTGCCTCGCAGAGTCCCACGGCCTCTTTTACTGCATCCTCGTTGTCATATGTAATCAGAATTGCAGTCTGCGTCATGGGTGCGGTCTTTTAAAATTTGGGCCTTCTTAACATCTTTTCTATGTTCATGTTTAGTACGATTTCCGCAATATCGCTTGCGTATTCAGCAATTCTTGTAATGTTTTCTGACATTCTTCGTATCCTGTATGCCTCTTCTTCGTCCTTGATGGACTTGATGGACTCTAGTATCTTTTTTTCGTATCTTGTTACCTCGGAGGCCTTTTTGATTGCAAGCTCGGCCTGCGCAAAATCCTCCTTAAAGAGGGCAAGGCACGCCTGGTCTAGGACGGAGATGGCAAAGTCGTTTAGGTCGTCTATTTTTTCCATTGCCTCCTTTCTTACGGGCCTTTTGAACTCTAAAAGATCCTTTGCTATCAGAACTGCATGGTCGCCTGTTCTCTCTATGTTTTTGACAACAAGTCTGTAGCCAAGGCACTGTCGCGGATTGTTAAACCCCATCTCCTTTAGCATGAACTCGTTTTGAATTGCTATCTTGAGCTGCCTGATTATGTAAAAGCCGAATCTGTCCACTTCGTCGTCAGAATCTATTACCTCTTTTGCTAACTCCAAGTTGCCCTCCCGCACTGCCAACAAAGAATCTCTCAACATCGACTTTGCCAGGTGGAGCATCCGCTTAAAGGCGCCGTCCACTGAAAGTTCAAGTAGGTTGACAAGGACCTGGATTGTGATTCCCTCAACAGAGTCGGAGATTATCTCTGCTCCCATCAGCATGCCCTTGACTGCTGATTTGATTGCGTTTCTCTGCCCTGGCTGCAGTCTGTCTGACTTTGGTTTTATCTGAATGGTCTTGTAGCCAAGAAAGTAAAGTGAGACAAGCTTTCTAACTATGGATGAATTGTCGTCATCCCTTGCAATCTCTAAAACAGCTTCTTCTATCTGCACTGACTTTGCCTGATCCTTTGATGGAAGGATCTTCAGAGCTGATCTTCCCTCGCGCGTGATTGTGATCTGGTCTCCTTGTTTTAGGCCCAGTTCCATTATCCATTGCTTTGGCAATGACACAATATAGGACGACTTGCCTGTAAACTGGAGTCTTCGTGTCTCTTCGCGCTCCGACATACCATGTAGTAGAGCCATCTTCTATATAGATTGTAGAGCCAATATGGGGGATCTTGAAATTAATACTCCGAGTCTGCACGCATATGCGTGAATCCTGTAGTAAAGCTAAAACACACACTTGATGCGCTGTTTGGGAATGGCACCTCAAGGTATCTTCCAAAAGACATCGAGATCACATTTTCCAAAAAGACCGGCAGGATCCGTGAAGTATACCATAACAAAAAACTTCTCTGCACATTGAGAATAGACGGCGGCCTTGCAATAACTCCGTATTTTGCGCAAATCCTCCTAAAGGGCAAAAAATTCAGAGAAAACTGCATCGAAATAAACGAAGAGTCAAAACCGTTTGTGCAGGAGGGAAAGTCTGTCTTTTGCAAGCACGTAACCTGGGCAGGAAAAAGAGTAATGATCGGAGCAGATGTGCCGGTCCTTTACAATAACCAAGTGGTTGCGGTTGGCCGCGCCATTGTAAATTCGGAGATGATGATGTCACTAAAACGCGGAGTCGCAGTCAAAGTCAGAGATAGTTTAAAACCAAGCTTGGAGCAAAAACAGTCATGATGCGAGGAGGAAACCGCGAAATGCGGAGAATGCTGGACAGGATGGGCCTTGACATGAAGGAGGTCGCAAACGTCCAGGAGGTAATAATTAAGACCGACAAAAAAGAGATCATAATACCTAAACCCGCAGTCACAGAGATGAAGTCAAAGGACAATTCCATTTTTCAGGTAATCGCAAACAGCTACGAGGAAAAGGAGCTGGAAACTCCGGTCTTTTCCGAAGAAGACATAATGCTTGTCTGCCAGCAGGCAAACGTCACCGCCGAGGTTGCAGCAAACGCCCTAAAGGAGACAGGCGGCGATCTTGCCAGAGCTATTCTGCTTTTGAGTACCAAATGAAGGCTTTAATTATGGATTTTGGTGGCTTTGAGATATGAAGGAAGCAGCCCAGGCCGCAGTCGCCGACTCCAAAGTCAGCAAGATAATCAAGTCTTTATCGGATCTTGAAAACGACCTTGACTCGCTAAACGCCAAGGTAGCCGACATGAAAAAGGCACTCAACTCCAAGGCCCAAAAAGAGATCGACTCGCTCAGAGAAAAGGTCACCCAAATGGCGATCAAAGAAGCAGAGGCGATAATTGCTGAGACCAGATCCAAGGCAGAGCAGCAGGCAAAAAAGATCCAATCAGACGGCGCAGCAAAGCTCGACAAACTCAAAGCTACAATTGACTCTAAATTCGACGAGGCAGTTGACAGCGTCGTGTCAACTATTTTGAAGCCGTAAACCCTTAAATCGGCAAATTAACAATGAAAGGTATCAGCGCATTAGATGACTGCCGCATCGGAATTGCCACCACCTATGGTAGATCCTATTTTCAATTCGTCAAGGCGCTCAAGTTTTTGAACCTAAAGTACGACTCGCTCCTTCCAGCAGAGATACCAAACTATCCTGGAAACCTGATATTTACAACCGAGATCGAATCTCCAAAATCTGCAAACCAGCTCATACTCAACGAGGACATTCTCAAAGAGGATCCTACAGTAATCCAGGGAATAATAATTGAAAAGCTCGATCCTGGCCTAAACCAGCACGAGCTGGTAATTGGAATCGACCCGGGCCAAAGAATAGGACTTGTGGTGATGTACCTTGGCAAAGAAATAGAGCGTGGCCTATACACCTCGCCAGACGAGCTTGCGTCGCATGTGGCAAAGATCCTCGGCGGCCTAAAAGCTGAAAAAAAGATAGTCAAAATAGGAAACGGCAACATGCAGGTTGCAAAGCAGATAACAAGCCTTTTGAATCTGAAATTCTGCTCGCACTTTGAGCTGGAGTTTGTAGACGAGAGAAAAACTACAAGAAAAATAAAAAACTACAACAAGCGGGGCGAGCGCGACATGATGTCTGCAAAATACATCGCGCAACGCGAAGGTTACAGGCACTTTGTCCTGCCGCTTTCAAGGACCGGATAGCTCCAAAAATGACAAAAAATGACCCAAAAAACGGCAAAATTGGGCTTTCTAGGGGTATAATATACCATTAGAAAAAAATCGTTAGATATTTATACAACTTTTCAAGGTTTTTTCAAATTGATCGAGCTGGCCCCCCAAGCCTCACAAAATTTTTGCAAATTTTTCGAAAAAAATATCTAGAAATTTTAGATCCATCCTTAAATATTTGCGAAACCTATAACATACTGACAAAACATGACATGTAAGGGAATCTGCTCCAGATACAAGGCACAAAAGCCAGTAGGAACTGGACGTTATGCTTCAGGACAGAGACGTTGTCAGATTTGTGAAATCTTCATCAAATGGGAAGGGCTATGGTGCCCATGCTGTGGTTACAGACTGAGAACAAAACCACGAAATCTCAAGTACAAAGCCAAGCTGCGTGCCAGAGTCGAAGCAGAAGCTCATGAGGCCGAAACTCATGAAGCCAAAGCAATAGCAATAAAGGCATAAGTCTATCCAAGCAATTAATGTCAAGTTCTGACCACAGAGTAATATCTGTGGAAACAGATAATCGGAAATTTGATGTTTCCATCTTAAAGTACGATAACGGTTTTTTCATCTCGATTACCGAGGGTGCCAGAAAACTTGGCGCAATGATGATCTCAGTCGCAATCGGCCCGTCGCCAAGCTCATCTGAGATAGTACCGATTCGCCAGGACTCTCTTTTTTTGAAACTACTCTCTCAAAAATTAGCATCGGAGGCAAGGGGCCTATGTGTTGTTTCACTGTCCGCAAACGGTGAGCTTGGAAAGGATGCAAGCAAGGTTCTAATTGAGAGGATAGTGGAGGCAGTCAGGAATTGACCGATATCCGCAGCTACATCGCTCAAATAAAAAAATCAGGCCAGCTCACAGTCATAAAAAAGAAGGTCTCCACAAAATACGAGATTGCCGCAGTAACTGCCAGAGCTGACGGTGCAAACGCAGTCCTTTTTGAAAACATCAAGGAAAGCAAGCTGCGCCTTGTAGCAAACCTTGTTGGCACCAGGGCCAGATTTGCAAAGGCAATTGGCGCAACCGACTCAATTCATGAAAAGATAATCTCTGCAATAAAAAACAAAAAAAGGCCCAAGGTTATCAAGAATGCCAAGTTCTTTGAGAACAGCTCAAAAAATATTCTGGAGCTTCCAATTGTCACTCATTTTGAAAAAGAGCCAGGGCCGTTTATCACCTCATCAATAATTTACGCTCAAAACCCGGAAAAAAAGACACAAAACTCCTCATTTCACAGACTCATGCCGCTTGACAGGACCCATTTTTCTGTAAGGATGGTGGAAGGAAGGCACCTCCACAGATCTTTTGTGGATGCTAAAGAACACGGCCAAGACCTCAAAGTCGCAATAACTGTGGGAGTGCATCCTGCGGTATCTATTGCCGGGGCGTACCAGGCAGAATGGGGCCAAGACGAGCTGGAAATAGCAAACAGTCTGCTTGGCAACAAGCTCACACTCACAAAACTACCGTATTCTTCGATGGCGGTTCCATCTGGTGCGGAAATCGTCATGGAGGGCAGGATACTGGCAGACAAGACCCACAAGGAGTGGATGGTTGAAATGCTCAGGACGTATGATTTTGCAAGGCAGCAGCCTGTCTTTGAGCTTGAAAAGCTCTACTATAGGAACAATGCCATTTTTCATGATATTTTGTCAGGGTATTCTGAACATAGGCTGCTCATGGGAATGCCAATAGAATCAAAGCTGAACTATGAGCTAAAAAAATCACTACCTCAAACAAAACAGGTGGTGATGACCGACGGCGGATGCAACTGGCTTCACGCGGTTGTGCAGATATCAAAGAAAAAAGAGACAGACGCAAAAAATGCAATCAAAAAAACATTTGCCGCTCATCGCTCACTGAAAATGGTCACAGTAGTAGACGACGACATTGACCCGTCCGACCCAGTCCAGGTGGAATACGCAATGGCGACAAGATTTCAGGCAGACAGAGGCCTTACCGTAATAGAAAAGGTGCGCGGCTCAAGCCTCGACCCATCCAGTGACCAAAAAAACCTCTTGACTGCAAAGCTTGGAGTTGATGCCACAAAATCGCTCTCAAAAAGGCAGGAAGGCTTTGAGATAGCCAGGATTCCAGGCCTCGAAAAGACATCACTCAAAAAATATCTGCAGTGAGGTTTTTTACCAATGGAATTGTTGATAAATCATGGAGGTAAGAAGGCGTAGCGCCTGGTGGTTCCTTTTGCCGATTCTCTTTAATGTGATTGGCGGAATCATCGCGTATTTTGTAATCAGAGAGGACGACCCAAAGCGGGCAAAGGACTGTCTGCTTTTGGGAATCATACTTACCGCCATAGGGCTTGCAATATTTTTCATTCCGTTCTTGATTGGCATATCGATGATGCCGGACATGCACATGTTTGAGAACAGCTTTTAGATCTGGACAAGATCTGGACGATCTCTTAAGTAGAAAATTATCCTGACACTGTAGCATGAGCAAAAACAAGATCGCCTTGACGGCTGTCTTTTTTGTGATGATCCTCTTACCTGTTGCGTCATCGTACGCACTGGTGCAGAATCTAAAAGATACCAGCGTACCTGTCGAGATCCCACTTGTCAGGGGATACGCCGACGGACACGAGGTATTCTACATCACCACTGAGGCATCCGACCAAAAGGTAGCAGAACATCTTACCGAGCTTACCGGATTCAGGGTAGTCTATACACCTGCAATAAAGAACACGCCAAAGGCTGCACTTGCAAACATCTACGAGTTTACAAACGGAATCAAAGGCACAGGGCCTGCTGGGTTCCAGCCAAACGTTGCAGACTCGCAACCAGGAGACCCGCAATACAGTCCAGCCTGGGCCGTACAACACGTAAGCTGGGTTGATGAATCGGCAGCACGTGAGCTCACATCCGAAGAGGAGATACTTGCTGCACGCGATGCAGGCCAGCTCAAAATAGAAGAAACAGGAGTTGTTGTGAACTGTCCTTTCATACAGTGGAAGGACGGCAACCTGCAGATCCGAGCAGACTCTGAGCTTACAGACAATTCTCCATATGGGGGAGGCCAGGTTCTTGACATCGATACTGAAAACATGGTTGTGACATTTGTTGCGCACAGGGGCTTTGGGCCTGACGGCTCTACTGTCTACTATATCGCAACCGATGCGTCATCGCAGGAAGTAGCCGATATGCTTGGGGTGATTTACGTAGAAAAAATAGGAAACACGCTGGTGTCGTCAGCAGCATCCGACCTGTACGTGTTCACAAACGGCATAAAGGGTACAGGCCCTGCAGGATTCCAGGCAAGCATTGGCTCAACCAAGGAAGGCGACAAATTCTACAGCCCGTTTTGGAGGATCCAGACAGTAACGTGGGCTGATGCAGAAAACGCACGTTTTCTTACAACTGCAGCTGAAATC
>DATMAS010000016.1:0-20845 GCA_035559735.1 Candidatus Nitrosotenuis sp. | reverse complement strand
TTGCTTAGGAAGTAAATTGACAACATTTGAAGAATTAGGAATCAAAAAATCCATAATAGATGGACTAAAAGAGATTGGCTTTGAAGCACCATTTCCAATCCAAGAGGCAACTATTCCTGTTTTGCTTTCTGGAAGAGATGTAATAGGACAAGCTCACACAGGTACTGGCAAGACTGCAGCTTACTCCATTTCGATGCTTCAAAACATTGAGCCGAACAAGACGATTCAAGGCCTCATCCTTGCACCGACAAGAGAACTTGCAGTACAGATAACAAATGAGATCAAAAAATTTGCAAAATATACCGGGATCAAAGTAGTTTCCATCTACGGCGGTCAAGGCATTGGAATCCAGCTCCAGGCAATAAGGCATGGTGTAGAAATCGTCGTTGCTACCCCTGGCAGACTCATCGATCACCTAAAACAAGGCTCAATTCACCTAAACGATGTCAAGTATGTTGTACTTGATGAAGCAGACACCATGTTGGACATGGGATTCATTGACGACATCAGGTTCATCTTGGAGCTCACGCCAGTAAAAAAAGTAATGTCGCTTTTTTCCGCAACAATGCCAATTGAGATATTGAGACTTGCCGAAGACTACCTCAACAATCCAAAACAGTTTCTGCTTGATGCTGATGACCTTTCTGGTGAGGGAATCGACCAAGCCTTTTTGGTCATCAAGGATCGAGAGAAGCTCAAGTACTTGATTGATTTTATTAAAGAAAACAAATCTGGTCAAACAGTAGTTTTTTGTTCAACTAAAAACCGAACACGTGACGTTACACGCTCTCTCCGACAGGCAGGATTCAACGCAGTTGCAATAGAAGGCGATATGTCGCAACACAGAAGAGAGATCTCAATGTCACAGTTCAGACGTGGGCAAGCAGACATCCTAGTTGCAACCGATGTTGCGGCAAGAGGCATCGATGTACCACAGGTGGCATTAGTTGTAAATTATGACGTGCCAAATCAAGAGATGGTATACTTTCACAGAATTGGAAGAACTGCAAGAGCAGGAGCAAAAGGCCGAGCAATCACATTAGTTTCTTATTCTTCAATTGGCGATTTCAATCTGATAAAGCAACAAATCAAAGTCAATATGACTGACTTGAATGAAAAACTTGGAATCAAAGTAGAGATACCAGACCCGCTAAAAAGACAGGTGGGACCACGCAGAGTGTTTTCACATGCAAGAAGCGATTTTAGAAGAGGTGGCGGTAGAAGAGAATCCAGATTTGGGAGAGAGTCAAGACATGGTGAATCGAGATTCCATAGATCTTCAGAACACAGAAACAATGATTATTCAAGAAGAGAGTCGGAGCCAAAACGTGCAAGACACCATGTAGTAAGAAGACCACAAACAAGACGACGCTGGTAAAAGCTTTTAACAAGTGGCTTTGGATATCAAACAATGGAAATCGGTTTTGTTTTGTTAAACTGCGATTTGGGCGCAGAAGAATACCTACTTGAGGAAATCAAACAAATTCCCGAAGTCAAACAAGCATACCTTACCTTTGGTGCATACGACATCATAATCGAGATCCATGCAAAATCGCCAGAAGAGTTTGACAAGACAGTTTCAAACAAAATCAGGCGACTTTCAAGAGTGATGAGCACCATGACACTTAAGGTGCTTAGTTCTGGCTCAAAGTAAGGCACAGGTAAAGTAAAATTGGAAAAAATACAATATTCTGGAACCGTCTGGGCAATAAATCACAACAACCCAGAACCACTCGTAGAGCACTGTCTAAAAAAACTACAACAATATGGAATAAAAAAAGAAGATATCAGGCTCACAGATGCCCCAGAAAACGTACAGGTAGGCGAAATAGTAGTGGAAATGTGGCCCTATCACCTAGACATTGCTCGCGTCAGAACCATTCGTAACGAGTCATTCATCAGCGGCTCCGTCATGCAAATTGAGCTAAAGACAGACGAGCAAGGAAATTACATAGACTAAAAATAATCCGTAATTGATTTTTGCTTTAACATTCTAAGAATAGTTCCATTTGATAACCATTCAGACTTGCTTATGCTAAAATGCTTGCATGCAATATCGAGGCTTTGCTCTAAGCTATCTGCACCTGTTGGATTTTTTGATATTGCGGCACGTATTGCTTCTCTTACTTGCCACACCCCTACCGGTATTGCGTACTCGGCCCGAATCTCTCGGAGGACTAGTACCCCTGCCTGCCTTTGTTTCTTTTTTAGATACTCTGCGACCCCAAGTCTTGCTGCAAAGTATGCTCCTGCGATACTTGGGTAATGATCGAGTCCGTTTGCGTCCTCTGCGTCTGCTCCAAAACCAAGCTCACCTTTTTCTGTGTGCCAGGCCTCTTCCATCTCAAAGATCCATCTGTGTGGAAAGAGAATAACAGAAAACAAGTTGCCTAGGTGTTCATGGAAAAACACCAAGTGCGAGTCTAATTGTTGATAATCCAGAATCTGTTCAACTAGATTCTTTGAAATGATGTCATCGGTTGCAGTTATGCTCCATCTAGTCGGGACCAGTTTTCTTTTTTTGCCAAACATCCCAATTGAAAAACATTTTTGGATTTTTGAGATCTCTATTCCGGAATTATACAGTTCCAATACTGCGTCTTCTGCACCCAAGTCTTTGTCGTAGTACGTCTTTTCGATTGGCTTACTAGTGGAGATGCCAGAGAACTTGACGTTCTTTACTTCACCTATTGGGCCAAACGGGGCACTTTGGCCGTCAATTATCGTGGTCGGTACAGTGTTTTTTTCGAACGCGACCTCCGAATCAGGGGTGTTTTTCGCCATTGCGAGTTCCTGTAGACTTTCTATGTACCTGCCTTGTGGCTCCAAAACAGATGTCTTGTGAACGCCTCTAACCAGACTCAGCCTGAAATTTACAATTTCTTCAAGTGACTTGCCGAGCCAGCGCTCCGGCATATCCAGTATGCTGGTATCGCCATGGAGTGGAGGCAGCATTGGCCCGACTCCGACTTTGGGATATCCAAAAGAGCCGACAAACACGGACGGAGGGCTTGAGCCACTAATTGAGTTTGAAGAAAACAGATTGCCGTATTTTGAGAGATACTCGTTCCAATTTTTTTCAATTGACTTTCGGATCTCTTGTGCTGTTGAACCCATGAGATATGTGGTGTTTTGTGTTATTTAGGCTGATTCATGTGCCACGCATTAAGTAAAAATGACTTAAAATTCAACTACGCAACAAGAAAAGCTGTGGTCACAAAAAGAATCGTCTCGTTTCTCCCAAGCGCAACTGAGCTGCTCTTTGAGCTTGGTGCAGGCGAAAGCGTAGTGGGCGTCACACATGAGTGCGATTTTCCAGAAGCTGCAAAATCAAAACCTCGCGTCATCGACTCTGTTTTTGATCCGCAATGCATGACTTCGCGTCAGATAGATGAGACGGTCTCAGAGCTTGCAAAAAACAACCAAGACCTCTTCATAGTATACGAAGATGCATTGAAAAAAGCAAACCCAGATCTCATAATTGCCCAAGGAACTTGTGCGGTATGCTCCGCATATACCAAGGAGGTGAACAAGGCACTAAGCATTTTAGAACACAAACCACAAATCGAGGTACTCGATCCCCATAGCATAGACGATATTTTAGCCACAGTCACATTAATTGCAAAAAGAATCGACAAAGAAATCCAAGGACAGAGACTAGTTGAATCACTCCAAAAAAGAATTGACTATGTAAAAGGCAGAACTTACAAAAACCGACCCAAGGTACTCTGCATAGAGTGGGTCGAGCCATTCTTTACATCTGGGCACTGGGTACCACAAATGGTCGAAATAGCAGGTGGTACAAATTTGGTAAGCACTCCTGGTCAGAACTCAAAACGCATGACCCTTGACGAAGTGGTGAGAGCCGACGCAGACGTAATAGTCATGATGCCTTGTGGTTTTGACACAAAAAGAACCATTGTCGAGTGCACCAGGAGTTTGCAAAATAACCAGAGGTGGAAAGACTTGAGAGCTGTAAAAAACGACATGTTATTTGCAGTAGACGCAAACTCGTACTTTAGCAAACCCAGCATCCGCACCATAACAGGGATTGAGATCTTGGCAAAGATCATACACCCAGATGAATTCTCCAGTCTAGAGGTTCCGCCTGGCTCTTTCACAAAGATAAAGAATTAGTTTTGATCGTCCTGATCGTCTTCGATTGTTCTTTTGCTTGGCCTTGTTGGCACAAACAACACAGTCATGAGTTATTTGACAGGTAATAGGTAATAGGAAATGTGGAGCAAAAAAATTCACTTTTTTATGACGTGGTTTTATGCGCCCAAAGATTTGCAGATTCCGATCTTTGATTCTGAGGTGGCCAATGCGGAGATATTATGGAATAGTTTGTCTAAAGTTAACACACATTCTCTGATATTCAACCATGATCAATACCATACAAGGATGCCTGAATCATCTCTCTGGTCCTATCTCGTGGCTTCTTGTCTCCTGTGATTCAGGCAGATTCCCCCTTATACCTGCATTCCGTGATCAGTAGTTTGTTGGTAGAATAAAACACGTATCCAAGAATTCCAATTGACATAATCCTTAGTGGAATCTCGTACGCTGTAAGAAACGCAGTCGCAAGTCCTCCTGCCGTCCCAAATGTCGAAATTATCGCAAAACCCACTGGACCACAGCTACACGCCCCAGCGGAAACTCCTACCAGCGATCCAATAAAGCCACCACCCACTCTTTTTGCTTTCTGCAATACTGACAACACATAGACATTCATTGGTATTATGAGGCCGGAGAGAGTCGACACGGCAATTATCAACAAAAAGCCGATCATCCTATCTAGTGGAATATGAAATACAAAGTACGGCTCAAAGAAAACATATTCAGATAATGTCGACAAAAGCATCAACATGCCAGAAAAGATCACCGCTGCCAAGACAGTGTAGGCATAATTAGAAAATACAAGGCGTAATGAGCTTGCCAATCTTAATTGAACTGCCAAAATGAGCTAAAAGTATTTTTTCATTTACATCTACCTGGAGACTTCATATACCTAACTGTCGATACTTGGTTGTGGTTTTTGGCAAGCTGATCACCGCAGTATTTGTTGGCATCTTGGGAATTGCTTGGTTTTTCACAAGGTATTGCGAGATTTCGTCCACGCATAGGATCATTGCATATGATTTGCTTGGAAAAGAGATTCAAGTTCATGGACTTCGAACCAAATTCAACACGCGTGCAGCAGCAATAAGTTTTGCAAAACACTACGGAAGACTATTTCCACATTATCAGTTTTGCTTGGAGTGCAACATGCCGCAGATCAAACGAAGGTTTCTAGTCTTTAATCACAAATAATGCATTTTCATGTGGTTTTGCCACAAGACCTCGTATGGCGTAACATACCCACAGTGTGCACATGCAAACATTGAATCCGCAGGTCTTGCCTTCTGAGGCGGTCTTTCATGAATAGACTTTATGAGAATCAGGTTGTCTTTTGATAGAACTCCATAGTTTGCAGTCTCACCAATTGACGCAAAAAACTCTTTGATCGCCTTAATCACTTTCTGGCCGTCTAGCTGCTCATTTTCAAGTGGAGAGAGCATGAATTCATGCAATTTTATTGATGGAATGGCCCCAAGCCAGTCAGACACGAACACAGCTAGATCATGCTTGAGGTGTTCTACCTCTCTGCAATCTACTGTGATCATAGGATGTCTCCAAAAAAGAGATATTTTTAGATGTGTCCATTGTCGTTCCACAAACTTAAGCATTTCTAATGATTCCTGTCAAATTGCTAAATACAAAATCGATATTGATGATGCCAATGGCAAGAAGGTTTGTCGTTTGTGCAACCATACTTGGTATGCTTGTGGTGATTTCGTTACTGCCACATGTTTTTGCAATAGACGAGTCTACAATCAAGGCAACTGAACAAATAAAAAAGAATCCTGCCATGATGGAGATGCTAAAAAAGATAGAGCTCTCAAAGAAGATACTGGCAGAAATACAAGAACAAAAAAAGCAGCAGGATCAGAAGGCAAAACAAATTCAGGAGCTCAGAGAGAACGCACAGGCAAAACTTGCAAGCGACATAGGCAGAATGAATAAGGATTACGAGCCTTATTCTCCACAGAACGCGTTTTCCCGATTCATAGTAAAGAAACCAGTCGAGTTGCAAAACATCTATTGGTCCATGTTCAACTACCAACAAGAAAAGATAAAATCAGCAAAAGATGCACGTGACAAAATCCTCTCAGACGGTGGAAGTAGAGAAGACGCATGGGGTGCATACCAGAAGATCTCTGCCACAAAGAAGGCAAAAATGATCGAGATTAACAAAAGCCTCAACATCCAGTACGCCGGAGCTGACGTTACAATCCAGGGTACCTTCGATGCAAAAGGCAAGCTACCGCGGTATGACTAGTGTACAGATCTACCAGACAGACGATGTCGTAAATAGAATCTAAAAAGAATCAGTGAGCCAAATAGTATCAAAGATGCCACTACAAAGGTGAGCGGATATGCAAAGGATTTTGTTATGAAGCCTGCAGTGAGTGCACCTACAAATACACCGGTGCCGACCATGGAGCTGTTCACACCAAGATACCTTCCTTCAAAGCCTTTTGGGATTGTTTTGAAGAATAGAACTGAGTTTGCCGTGCTGTATATGGAAAATCCCACAACCATCAGACACATAGACAATACGGTAAATAGTAATGAGTGAATCCCGATGAATGCACTGATCATAAATGCTGCAATGAGCACCCCCATGATTCTCGGCATGTATGCCATCATTGTGGCTCGCTCCTCGCCAATCTTTGAGATTATTTTTGGCGCGGCAAAAAAGAATCCCACCATCGTAGTAGTTTGCGTCAGATACAGTAAGAATACAGTTGAATCTGAGATCCCTAGATTTTTGAGAAACGGCGTCAGTGCTGTAAAGTAAATGTTACTTCCAAAATAAAACAAAAAGTTTGTTAAAAATAAAAATCCGATTTCGTGCGATGTTTTACCTTTGAGTATCGTGATTATGTGCTTATAGTCATACAGTTCTGGTACACGTGGGAAAACAAAGTGGTGCTGAATCCTGAAATGACTGAAAATGTAATGGATTCCCTGAATAGAGTGAGCTATTGTGCTTCGCTCAATGTGAAAGTGTGTCTTTGTTATCTGGAGACTGATGGCAAGAGCTACCCCAGTGGACAGTGCACAAATCAAAAAGTACTGCTCGATATCAAAGTAAAGACTCCATATAACTCCAATCAACATTGCGCCAAGGCTTCCAAACGTTGAGAGGATCGATGTACGTGCAAAGAGGCGACTCCACTGGTTGTTGGGGCTGGTCTCCATGACAAGCATTTGCGTCACATGACTTCGCGCCACCAAGAAGAATCCAGTCAGAGGCGAGATGAGATAAATCGGTTCAAGCTGCGTAGTGTAATACAGCCACAAACAACTAAGAAGGATTATGGAAAATGTGATTAGAAGTACCGCCTTTTTTGCATGGTACTTGTCAAGAATCTTGCCCCAGAAGATAGCGCCCAATGCGGCAGCACCATAATGCATGGCTGTGATGATAGAGACTTCTGCAATGTCGCCTCCCAGTGAGATTACAAACAGTGGTATTGCCGTGTGTAATCCTTCGGCAGATATGTTGATAGGCAGTATGAACCAGATCCAGCTTTTTTTAATGGGCTCCAATACCACCAATAGGCGAAATACCCCCACTAATCTATAACGCATTAAAAGTTCTTGAACGAATTTGTTGAAATGTTTATCAAACGAAGCGAGAAGACTACACTGGACTTGACCGGTAGTGGTTCACGATTACTGTGCTCCCATATCCATGGATTCGCGGAGCTCGATTGTATAGTTTTGTGGCTCTGCTTCAGTTTCGTTTCCCGGTATGGTTTCTTCTTCCACTACAACATCTTCTTCAATTTCAACTGAGTCATCTTCTGGCATTTCTTTTTCTTCCAATTTAGGTATGCCTTCCATCATTTTCATTAGATCCTCGTGGGACGGATCATGGCTTGAAATCCAACCACGGCTCATCAAGATATCAAGGCTTGATTCGTTTATGCATGCTGGGCGCCAGTTGCTTGCCTTAAAGACAAGATGTTGGCCTGTCTTGCATTGTATCTCGTGTGGGTCTGTTCCTGTCATCAACTGTCTTAGTGGTGAGACTATAGTGTCATCCATGGTATCTTCCATCATGGCATCATCTGCCAGATCTTCGTCTGTCATGGTTTCATCAGTTGGTGTTTCTCCTTCCATCATTGTCTCATCCATCATTTCCTCATCTGTTGGTTCTATAGATTCTTGTGCTAATATTGGGGCTTCAAACACGAACGGCGCTGAGGCCGTGATCAATAGCAAGAAGAATAATGCAAATTTCTGCATCAATTGATCTCATTTGACTTGGCATTTAACCTTTTTCAAACTTATAGAATAAACGACGATAAAGAGGAGCAAACTCATGAAAAGCGATTCTGAAACATTTGGAATAGAGAAGGGCTATGGCAAGCAGGCAATAGAATGGCTAAATGAGGAGGCAAAGAAAAACAACCTCAAATTTGAGGCCAGACTCTACGGTCAGGAGATAGAAACTCAGAATTTTGGTTCCTTTGAGATGTTTTCATGGGTCGGAGATATTCAAGTGGCAAGAAAACTTACGATCAAAGTAAGCAAACGATTTAAGATCAAGGTAATCGAAGGAGGATATAAAACAAAAGAAAAGATACTCAAATTAAAAAAACAAGACTATGGCCTAGTCAGAAAAGGAGACAAGGTGATTGGGCACCTCGCATTTTCTGCGCCAAGATTCGGCGGCACTTGGGAAGTGTCCCAAGAAGAATTAAGATAAACACAAAATAATCGTCATGCAAGATTTAAAATCATGAAAATCGGTATTGTAGGCACTGGTTTACTTGGAAATGCTGTCGGACTCAACATCTTAAAGCACGGATACCACCTTACTGCCTATAATCGAACCAAAAGTAAGACAAGACAGCTTGAAGAAAATGGCGCGCACATAGTAGATTCCCCAAAAGATGTTGCTGAAAACTCAGACATAGTTTTCACCATTGTAAAAAATGCTGATGCAGTACGCAAAGTTGCTTTTGGTGACAGCTGCCTGGCGTGTGGAAAACACGATGGATTGGTAGTAGCAGACATGAGCACCATAAATCCGGTTGCCTCAAAAGAGATCGCCAAAGAGTTTGCAGCTCGTGGAATACCATTTTTGGACACGCCGGTGATGGGAGGTCCAAATGTTGCAATCACAGGCGAACTTGTAATGATGGTTGGTGGCAACAAAGAAATCTTTGACAAACACAAAAAGATTTTTGACGTAATTGCAAACAAGGTTTTTTATCTGGGGGAAAATGGAACCGCGCATGCAGTCAAGCTTGCAATGAATCTTCAAATAGCCATGCTAGCACTAGCCATATCCGAAGGAATAACTCTTACAAGAGGAGCAAAAATAGAACCTGAAGTATTTTTGCAAATTCTCAATTCTACTTATTTCAAAACTGGTATGAGTGAAAAGAAGGCCTACAAGATGATAAAAGATGATTTTGAGCCAACATTTACGCTAACAAACCTCAAAAAAGACCTAGATACAATAAACGAGGCAGCAAAAGCGTTCGGTTTGAGTCTGCCTATGGCAAAGATGGCAAATGCAATCTACCAGGATGCCGACAATAATGGATTTGGAGACTTGGATTATACTGCTATTTTGGCGTACCTCAAAGAGCGCACCAGATCAAGTTGAGGCGTCTGCCTTGCTTTTCTTTGTATGTCGGCGATAAACTAGTGCCACAACGAAAAACAGAACAGCTGTTACCGCAGACCAGCCAATAAAAGGCACCAGTTGTACTTCGGCCATACCCATAACTAGCTGACAATAAATAAATAGATTTGATACGAGACTAGTCCTAGATGCCTGAAATAATCTGCAAAGACTGTGGTAAGAAAATGTTTCATGAAAATGAAGATACATTGAAGATCGAAGAAGCCATTCACAAAAAATTCTGTCGCAAAAAGCCAGGCGAGTCATTTAGTTACATGCACAGAGACCCACAACATGCAAGCACTTTTGATGCTGAACGCGAAGTAGATCAAAAAGGCAAGCCCATTCTAAAATGACTTGAATGCTGATGAAGTTTTTCAGTCTGGTATAATAGAGTTCAACTTGGGCAACTTCAAAAAAGCACTATCATTTTTCGACAAGACCCTTGAGCTTCAGCCCACCCACATTAATGCCCTCATCAAAAAAGGAAATATTTTGGGCAAATTTGGCAAGTACACAAACGCAGTTAGTTGTTATGATATTGCACTAAACATCGAGCCGCAAAACATCTTGGCGTTAATAAACAAAGGTCTTGCATTGCATTATTTGCAAAGATATGACGAGTCCATTGTTTGCTATGATGCAGTCTTGCAACAAAAACCTGACAATACAATCGCCCTCTACAACAAGGCCTCAAGTTTAGTTCGACAAAACAAGATCAAAGACGGCCTTAAAATACTTGAGAAGGTAATCAAACTCGATTTTTCCTTCAAATACAAAGCAAGATTCGACATCGATTTTGAACACATTCAAAAGGACAGTGATTTCAGAAGATTGGTGTCATAATACGCAGATAAGGAATCAAAATAATTCCAGCTACTGCTACATTAATAATCTTTCAATGCTGACCGTTGCATATTGTCAGATGAATTAGATTATGATGTAGTAGTGGTCGGTGCAGGGCCAGCAGGTTCTTCTGCTGCTTTTTCTGCATCCAAAGCAGGCCTAAGAGTGGCATTGGTGGAAAAAGAAGAAACGGTAGCGCAGACCGTCCGAACCAGTGGCGTCACGTGGATGGATGCCATAGAAGAGTTTGATATTCCGACACATTGTTACAATCCAGTCAAAAACTATGTCTTTTGTTCGCCAAACAACGAGGTCTCAATTAAGAGTGATGTGCCAAAAGCAGCTATCTTAGATGTACGAAAAACATACAGATGGCTTGCAGAAAAATCGCAAAAACAAGACGCCGAATTGTTTCTAAATACTACCATTACCGGTGCAACAAGAGTGTCTGGCAAAATTTCATTGGCTGCAGTCTCATCAAAACAAGAAATGAAATTTAATGCAAAAATCGTGATTGATGCAAGTGGCTTTCAAAGTGTCGTAGGCAAATCGCTTGGACTCGTTTCACAGTGGAAGCGGTTTGGCGTAGGAGCCGAATATGAGGCACAAGTCGAAAACGCAGAATCGGACACATGGTATTTGATGGTGGGTCAGCAGTATTCTCCTGCAGGATACGCCTGGATATTTCCATTAGGTAAAGACATTGTAAGAATTGGAATCGGTGTTGGAAAACCAGAGTCGCCACTTGACCCTACAGAACGATTAAAAGAAATAATTGATAAAAAACTAGGCCCCATAGCAAAGCTTGGAAAAATTACTCCAATTGAATTCCATTACGGTCTGATTCCAAACGAAGGGCCATCCAGGAAGACTGTTTATGATAATTTGATTTTGGTTGGGGATTCGGCAGGACAGGCAAATCCACTGGTACTTGAAGGCATTCGTTACTCAATCAAATACGGTAGGCTGGCAGGCCAAGTTGCCGCATTAGCCATTTCAAAAAATGATGCAACCGAAAAATCACTCAAACCTTACGAGGACACATGGAAAAAAGAGATTTTGGCAAAGATAACTGCTGCATCAAAAGTTCAAAGTAGATGGCTTGGTTTGTCCGATCGGCAGTGGGATCGAGAGCTTGATATCATAAAGGAGTTAAGCGTAGAGGAATTTTTGGATTTTATCAAAGCCGATTTTGGCCTCGCAAACATACTAAAGCTTGCAACGCACCACCCCAAGATTGCCGTCCGACAGCTCTTCAATATGGTAAAAGGCGCAGTGGGATCTTAGCTTACTCTGAAAAAATCAGACACCGTCAGGTCATGGTACTGAAGTTGTGCCACGTATGTGCCTGACTCAAATGGCCTACTTACCACCTGGTTAAAGTAGCCAGACGCGTTGTCCTTTAATCTGATTTCTTCTATGTGGTTTCCTTTCTGGTCGAAGATGTCTACATAGATGTCTTCGCTAAATGCAATCGCCTTGTAGATTGCGCCTGAGATATAGAGCTTGTCGCCTTCCACATATGCGTCAATTACTGCCGTAGTAGACCTGCTTGGCAGGTACCGTTCAATTAAGCCCTGTAGCTCCTTGAGTTTTGAAGAAGACGTAGAAAAGTCCTTGTTGTGCAGCGAGTTTCTTATCTCATTTATCACCGGATCAAAACGTCCCTTGTTTGCGACGTAGTTTGTGCCACCAAATGTCTCAATGAATGATTGCAGCTCTTCAAATTCTCGTGCATAGTCAACATTTTTGAGATCTTCGGTGCTGTGCTTCACTGTGGTTTTCTCTGGGACATCCACTATTTGTGACGCCTGGTTGTTTTGCCATTGTATTACAACTACATACAGTCCAGGCTCGGTGGGCGCATACCACTGTGTGTACAAGTCACCCTGTTTTGTATCTGAGAACGTAAGCGTGCTGTGAGTGTTGCCCTGCATGTCATATACGGTCAGATACAGATTCTGTCGTCTGTCCGTTACTTGTTTGTCTACTGCTCCACTCATTACCCAGATCTGCTTTTCTGCATCATAAGAGATATCAAAAATTATTTTCTTGTTTTTTAGTTCCATGTTTTCTGAGAGGAACTCGCGGATTTCTTTTATTTTGTCTTCGGCATCAACAAAGTTCCCGTAATCGACTAATTCGTAAGCTTTTTCCTTCATCTTGTTGAACTCGACCGAGTGCGATTCAAAGTCTGCATTATAGAACGCCGTTGCAAAGTTAGAAAGATCCTCAATCTTTTTTCTGTATTCTATTCTCTTTATTTCGTCTCCAGTATATCCTGTTTCTGAACCATATGGATCCTCCGAATATTTCTTTGAGACTGTTTGCCACTCTACGAACAGTTCACGTACCATGTTGTCTGCGCCGTCAAGATCTCCTTTTATCACAAGGTTCCTTGCTACGTCAACTTTGCTTTTCATCGAGTCAGTAAAGTCTGTATACCCTGGAAGGAATCTGTTATGTGTATTTCCTAGCTCCAAAAGATTCTCAAGTGATTTTGCACGTTGTAGTATGTCTGAAGCTCGGATCTTGTATGCGTCTTTTGAGTATGAGTCTAGTTTTGCTTGCAGAACAGGTCGGTTCTGACTTGCCCAAGAAAGAAGGACCTCGATTTTCTCTATTTTGCTAATGGAGGGATTTCCCTTTTCAATTTCCATGGCAGTGTCTATCGCCTTTAATGCGTTGTTTATTTCCACCAGACTTTGGTAGTCTGACTGCAGCTCTGCTTTTGTCTTTAGCTTCTCATATTCGAATTTGAGTAGTGATAATGGGCTTCGCTTTTCCCTTAACTCGTTTATGGTGGAATCAAACTCAGAGACTACCTCAAGAATTTCTGCAAGCGTGTTTGCTGCACGCACCTTCTCAAGAAGCAATTCAAATGAGACAATTAGTTCTCGATCAGCATTATTTCTTTTTGAAAATTCTATAGTGCTTGAGATTCGTGAAGAGATATCAATTACGTTTCGCATATCAGATATCTCTTGGCTGACTAAGATGATATCGTCTGCCGATGTTGCACTCTGCAATTTCGATAAGAGTTCGTTGAGTCTTGGCTCGATTAATATGGCAAGATCTGGCTTTGGATCTGCCGATGTGAATTTGTCTACTCGGTCTAGATTTCTCAATAGCATGTTGGCTTCATACAGTTTGTCGAGCTTGCCTTTTTGTTCCAAAAACTCAGCCAGCGATGGTTTTTCCAAAAGTGATTCTCGTAGTGTGCCCCACTCAGTCTTGATGAGCAGTGTGAGTTGATCTTCTCTCTTGAGTGTTGCATCAAGCGTTCTTGATTTGGTAAGCATGTCTACGAGGCTCCCAAGCTCCTCAGAGTGGAGTGGCCCAGTGCCCCTCGCAAAGATAAAACCTATCTCCTCCTTTAGCTGTCTGCTCATGATCGAGTTCGACTTTGTCATAAGATTCATCAAAAGATCATCAAGCTGCTCATATGTGAGCGGTTGTGGTGTTGAGACCTTTTGTGGATCAACGTTTGTTATTTGGACATAAACGTCGCTTAGAGTGCTGATGGCGTTATTGTGCCTGCCAATTTGTACGTAAAACATCGCATCAAATATCTGCGTCTTTATCCTGTTTGCTTCTGCCGGATCTAATGTGTTAGAATCCACAAGACTGTTTGTTGTAGCAAGTGCGGTTTCAATTGCAGGCCTGAACCTAGAGTCCACCTCAAAAACATCCGATTCATCATAATATGACAACAGTAATGCCGAGTACAAATCCCGTAGTTGCGAGATTGCTGACTCTGATGCAGATATGGATTTTATCTGCTCCAGCTTGCTCTGGTATTCTGCTGACTGGTTTTCACTGAGTTTATCATCAAGTGAAGAAATCTTTGCTTGGACCAAAGAAGTTGCTCTAATTAGTTGATCAACATCTAGTTCCTCTTTGATTCTTTCATTTAGCACTTCAAAAGAACTTGTTGCGGTGGATTCGCCATAGAATACTTTTACTGTATAATCACCACCCAGTCCACATATTCTTCCGGTAAGCTGGGTTGCGTCAGTTATGAAATGGCCGTTTGAGAGCGGTTTTAGTTGTTGTATATGGCACAGATCACCGTTTGGATTGATTATCTGCGTCACCACAAAGAGATCCGGTTCCACTTTGGCGAGCTGCCCAAACAAAAAGACTTGCTCTCCTTTTTTGAACTGGCCAAAAGTGTCCAAAAGTGTTATCTGTGAAGTTTGCGCCCCTGCATAACCTGGAATAAGCAATATAACTAAGAGTAGGCTCACTGTACCGACTCGCTGCATCGAAGCTAAAAGATTAAACTAGGTTACTTAAGGTTTGGGTAGAATTTTTTCTATGCTGCAATTGTTTGGTTTTTAAAAATTCCTCTTGGGAGTGGTGTCGGCTCCTCTATTTTTTGAATCTCCGACATAAAACATAGAGCATGTATCTGCTCTTTGGTGCGTCTGCCGCATTGCACACACACCATGCTTACGGCGTTTCGACATTCTGCACAGATTGTGCATTTTGTCAGCTGTCCCCCACAGTTTCTGCAAGATTCGTCTGGCATTTTTTCCTCAAATCGACCATTGTAACTTTGAATATAAGACTTGAGTATGATTTATCTGAACGATAGCTCAGTGCGCATTTTTTAATTTCCTTTTTCTGCGTAGGGAGTATATAATTCCGATTATTACAGATCCCACTAAAATCGATATGATGCCCAAATCGTCTACTTTTTTTGTTTCGACATTACTCTGACTTAGTACTGTTTCTTCCATATTTCCTTCATTCGAATCCACAGCTACAAAGCTTGTTGTATAGATGTCAGGCCTCAAAACAGAATTAGAGATTGCATACAGCTTTAGATCGTTACCACCAGAAGTCATCTTGCTTGTTATTTCTTCTGAAAACGCAAGCACTGCAGAATCATTTTGAATTTCCAATATGCCACCGTCCACCTGCTCACCTGATGCACCACTCACAAAGTAATACAATAATGACGCATCGGATGTATGTATTGGAATTTCAAGCTGGCTTCCACGCACAACATACTCCGGCACTTTGATCTCTGTTATCTTTGGAAGTCGAACAGTCTCAAATTCTTGCCAGTGGCCAGCACCAAAGGGATAGCTTGGATCATTAAAGGATTTGATCTCCATAGTCCTTGCCTCTGGTGAGTATCTTTCAAGATAGAATGGCCCATTACTTATTATCGCATGGTTTTTTTGTTCAATCCATTTTATTGCGGCCTCGTATCTTGCATTGTAGTAGTCCCATGGTCTCTTCGAATCTTGAAGTGCGAGTGGAATTGTTTTTGAGCTGGAGAACTGCTTCAAATATTCCTTGACTAGCGAGGCATCCTTTGGAACTATTAGAGACAGCCAGTTGAGATTCTTTGCCTGAGAGTCGGTTCTTGAAAACGACGCCTTCCCATCTACGACTATCTGCTCCATTGCAGCCATAATCTCCCATGGTTGTACAACCCAAACTCCGCCCCAGTCGGCAATCTCGGATTCATCAAAATGCCAAAAATTTACATAAACTTCGACTGTGTCTTCGTCTATCACCCTCATGCCAACAAAAGTTCTTGCAGACTGAGCCGCAGTTGGCGAGTACTCTGGATCAAAAGTCTTGTCATTATCACCAGACGAAGATGCCCACTCTTGGCCAAAATACACCGAATATAGAATGTCATTTATGTCCATTTTCTGACCGTGATGCCAGTTGCTCCACAAAAGGTCATAGGTGATCTTGCTTGTTGCCTTGGTGTTTGGTCCAACTTTGGTCCATTTTTGCAAGCTTGAATCCCAGTTTATTGCATCATCTGGCACCTCCAGTGCACCATCAGGCCCTGCAGTTACCACCTGCCAATGCTGTCTTACCGGAAAGTTTTGTCCAGAATATGGATTCTTGAAGATTCCCGGATCATACAGCGCATCCCAGACATTTTTGCTGTACGCGTCACCTAGGCCGCGTACTGGATTCCATGCTCCCTGATAGACCTGCTTGACTCCTATTTTTAGCTCCGAGTCTCCGGTCCGTGCGTTAATTGGCGTAAATCTTGTTGTTATTCCGCCGCCAAAATCATTTATGATGCCGTCGACATTTTTGTTGGCAACAAAGGGATCGATTTTAGCTGCAAGAAAAATTCGAACCGACTCGTTTATGCCTTCCTTTGTGGCCTGACGGATAAGCTCCGCTCTTTGTTGCGCCGACGTGTAGTTGCTTGAGTAGATTTTTTGCGTCAGTTCGTCGATTTTTTTATTTTCATAATTCCAGTACGCCGGATTGTTAAAGCCAGGCATGTTTGAAAACCATGGTGCATACATTTGCGCAAGCCCAAGAGGATCATACTTGACAAACGCAGACCGTCCCGCATACCCTTCGGTATATACACTCCATTTCATATCGGCAGGGTTGGAACCATAAACCAACACGTATGCTTTATTGAGGTCGCCAAATTCTTTTTTTACTACAAATCCAAGATTTTCAAGCTCCGAGGAGACAACCTCGCCTATTGATTTTCTTACTGGGTCATCATTTCGTATGAATACTGTAACCGCTACTGGTGTGTTGTTGTAAAACCATTTCCCGTCGATTTGTTGCGCACCTGCTTGAACCAATGCTTCAGTGATCATCTGGTTTGCGAGTTCTGGGTTGTATCTAAAATTGAACTGTTCCAGCTCCTCTACTATTAACAGATAATCTGGATCAAATGGACCATAGTTTGAAATCATGGTAACTCCAAATCCGCCCATTAATTCATCCACAATCAGTTTTCGATCAACTAGGTAGTTTAGCGCAAATCTAACTTGTTGGTATGAAAAAGGATTAAACTCGTCTCCTTCTGCAGGATTAACAAGAAGGCTGTACGAGCCGCCGGTGGTAAAGAAAACGTTGATGTTTTGAAGCGATTCTTGGTTTTGTATTAGCTCTGCCGGTATTCTTGAGTAGTATATGTCAAGATTGCCTTTTTTTACCTCTTCTAGTGCGGTGCTTTCATCTAAGTACTGAATAAACTGAACTGAATCAACATAGGTTCCTTTTTGTGCAAAAACGGCACACGTTGTAAATGAGACACAAATCAAAAAAATTACAAGTGCTCGCACATCGAAAATAGAACCACATCTAATTTAAAGCTCCAAGAACTCTACCCCTGCTTTGACGGTGATGCAATTTACGCGTAAGCGTTAAAATTTGCATGAGGCAACGTCAAGTCATTGAATCAAAAACCATGGCTTGACGGCCTAGACGGAATAATAACTGGTGGTGTCTCAGTAGAGGATTTTGCAACCATCGTAAAGACTGACCAGAACACCGCAAGAAGGATGCTTCAAGAGTTCTCACAAAATTCCATCGGCAGATTCGATGGAACCATCATGGAGTTTGAGGAAGGTGACAAACTAAAAGCAACCATACTGGCCTTGCAAAAAGGAGTCCAAATAGACCAGGTTGCAGAACACTTGAGCTGGAAGGACTTTGAAGGCCTAGCTGCCAAGATGCTTGAGTCAAGGGATTTTACTACAATAAGGAACCTGATTTTGACGAAGCCACGCATGGAAATAGACGTAGTCGGCATAAAATTCGGCGTAGCAGTGCTCATAGACTGCAAACATTGGAGGCGTCACAGTCAATCCACACTTCACGATGCCGTAAAAAAGCAAATAGAGCGTACAAAACACTATGTCTCAAAAACAAAAGGTGCAATAGCAGCTCCAGTAATTGTGACGCTATATCAAGACAAGGTAAACTTTATCGACAAAGTGCCAATTGTGCCAATCTTCCAGCTTGCGTCGTTTATTGACGAGTTTTACGGAAACCTAGAAGAACTGGAAACTATAGGAACAAAGACCCAATAAAGATAGCAAGACTTCCTCCCACGAACACCTTTGATATCATCATGCATTTGTCAAGGGCGCCAGAAAGATCCTCAAGTGATTTTGAACCCATGACTTTGACATCGCTTTGTTGCTCTAGGATTTCAAATGAGGCTTGAGTTAGCTTCCTTTCTGCGTTTTCTGCAATTTTTAGATACCACTCTGAGATCTCTTGGTGTTTTGCAATCTTGCCGAACGGATAGTATCCAGTCCTGTTTCTAACCTTCGTGGAACTGTAATGTGTGTCTGATGTACATATCTCCAAAAGGGTAAGATTGTTTTTTGCAAAACTAGCTACGATTTCTTCTCGAACGCCGTTTTCCATGTTGTTAGAGTCAGCCCAACCAAGAAAGTATTTGGAATTGTTGATTTTTAGGCACAAAATTCCAAGCCCGCCTGGCCCCAAGTCAGGTGTGTCTATCTTCAGGTCTGCCGAATTTGCGTACCCGAATTCAAATTGGTGGTTTGGTTTTGTGATCAGTGTCTCAAGTGTTGCCTTTGCTGCCTTGAGCATGTCTTGCGAGTCTACTTCCGAAATTTCTTTTCCCATTGCGTTGTGGCAGTCAACTATCAGTACTCGCTCAAAATTCCTGTTGTTTGCAAATTGCTCAATTTCGTTTTTTACATAACTTGGAACATCCTCCATTCCGTGCGGCGAAAGTGACAAAAACAGTATGGCAGATTTATCAAACAGTATGCCGATTACGCGGGCCTTGTTTACCTGCACGATTACAGGCTCAGTGCATGTTGCGCCCTTTTTGAAAAGCGAGTTGTTTGCAAGGCTTGCAAGATAGTTTTCCACTTCTGCTTGTGAAGGCAAATTCAACGCATGATTAGACACGCTGTGCATCACCATTGCAGAAGAGTTCATCGTCTTGTAGATACGATATGTTATGTTGCTTCCACCTATTGGATGATATGGTCCTGGGTGAAGCTCTGGAAGCACCATTCTAAAGTCTTCATTATTTGAGTACAATCTGATTTGTGATGTAAGTACGCGTGATTTTTTTGACTTTGATTCTATAATTGATTCCACTTCGTCGAAGTTACCTTTTGACATCGACGCCAGGTATGCTTGCAGAAGTTTGTGTGTGCTTTCCACTCCGGGGCGACCCGCTCTGTCGGTGATAAACGACCACACAGATGCAATTGCCAAAAATGCGCCGCCAAACCCAAGCGTCATAGGATTGAATAATGAACTGTTCCAGAACTCCATTGGAACCATCACTAGATACATTGTCAACGGCTGCAAAAAGCAAATTGCCCACGCCCGTCTCATCGACATGCCAAGCGTTGTAGTAAATATGCCGATTCTGAAGCTTGCAAAGATAAGCATTCCTTCTGCGACGTAAAAGTGAGGAATGTCAGGCCTTGAAAGTATCGAAGAAGACACAATACCTGCTAAGACTATTGCCAGCCATGCCAGATTTCCAAACAGCGACATGTGTAATGCCTTTGAATACTCCTTGTTTTTGATAAAACGAGAATCAAGATATTGTGTCACAAGTAAGACTGGAATCATTATTCCCAGTCTGTCAAAAAGACCATAATCTGCAAAATAAAAGTGCACTACAATATAGGTTGTTGCCAGAGCAACTACAAACGAAAAAACCAATGATTGCAGATATGATGAGGGCGTTAGTAGTGTAAGCGAATAACGGCTATGAATTTTTGATACGTCGTCGTGTGATTCTGTCATTTGGGATTCTATCGTATTAAAAATATGTCAAGCAGCCACGAAACCACAATAAGACCAGTAGGTATTGACACTACGATTCTTGGATCCAATCTATATCCTTTTGTCTCATCTTCAAAGAAGCGCAAAAGACCCGCAGAAGACGCAGGTAATGGTGCGCCTTTCTTCCTACTGCTCATTTAATTGAAAAGCTATGGCCATGAAATAAAAACTTTCCGTCACTTTTTCAGCTTTTGTATTGTTTCTATAAGCAAGTTGATTGATTTGAGAATTTGCTGTTGTTTTTCGAGATCTTTTTCAGATCCAAGATCTGCTGTAAGCTGTTCAAGTTTTTTATTGAGTGATTCCAGAACCGGATTTTGCGTCTGCTCTTGTTTTTGAGTAGGTGTTTCTTCAATCTTGGTTTTGTCAGGCTCCCTTCCGCAGTTTATGCACAGTGCGTTGCCATCCTTGATTACTCTCACACCGCCACAGTATGGGCACGGTTCCGCTACAAGCGTTGCGCCTGCAAGTAACATCTCCACTGCTTTTTTTCGTAATTCTTGTGACACGAGTTATTTACGATCGTTCTTTGTAAAAAAACTAACTTTTGGCCAATAAGGCTTAATAGTCGGATTAGAGTCTGAATTGTAGTAACTAATGGCAGTAATTTGTAACACATGTGGACTTCCTGAAGATTTGTGTGCCTGCGGTGATCTTAACAAAGAA
>DATMAS010000015.1:0-78368 GCA_035559735.1 Candidatus Nitrosotenuis sp. | reverse complement strand
GGTGCCGGTGGAGGTGTCGTCTGTAGTTTTGGAGGTGCTGTAGTTGTTAATGCAGTGCCAGCTTTGAGGCCATATCCTGCAAAGTATTTGTCTCTTGGGTGGTATGCTAGCTTTTCTCTTGTTGCAAAGTACTTGTTTGATGGTTGTGTGTAACCTGTCACCTTTGCCTTTTGCAGGTTCCAATCTGATGTTGGTACATCCACTTTGACATGTCCCAATCGCTTTGAAGCATAGTATTTGTTTGGTGCCGGTGAGTAGCCTGTCACCTTTGCCCTGTATGTGTGGAAATCAGACATCGGGGCGTTTCTCCACTGCTCCCAAATGGCAAGCTGCTCTGCCTCTTGTGGCTTTGGTGCCGGTGGAGGTGCTTGCGTCTGTGGTTTTGGAGCTGGTGGTGGTGCCTGTGTTTGAGGCTTGAATCCAGCTGGCAATGATCCTCTGGCCGGTGCACTTGGTTGTGGTGTAGTTTGAGGCTTTGGTGGAGGTGCTTGCGTCTGTGGCTTTGGTGCCGGTGGAGGTGCTGTCGTCTGAGGTCGTGATTCAAGTTGACTAGATAATCTTGCTAGCTTTTCTTCTAATTCAGCAATCTTCGCTTCCAAGTCTTTTTTTGTAAGTTTAGGACTTGACATCTAGCCTTCTCAAAGGAACGGGGTTTATTTACATTTGGGTAAATCTCCAAAGTGATTCTAGATCAAATTTAATAGATGCAACGAACTATACCATACAATGGATGACTTTGAGCGAGAATTTCCTGGATTTGACTGGAGGAACACGCCAGCATACAAACATCCTGGGGGAAAGGACTGTCCTTGTCCCAAACACGAGTACATCCGAGAACAGATCAATTTTGCAAAAACTGTAAACCAGACAAGCAAGGAGCCAACCAAAGTCACACTGAAATTCTGTCCAGAACACTATCGCGTCTACATGGATGAGGTGATTCCGGCAATGCCGCTCAAATACAAAATCCTCACAAAAATTGCACTAAAGATCGGCGCAATTCAGCTTGAAAAGCTGACACACATGCAGTCGGATCTTTGTTTTTACTGCAAGTTCGGCTCTGGAGGCCACGGCAAGAAAAACGAGCTTCCACCAATCTAGATGGGTCCAATTAGGATCTTTGGTTTGTTTGGGGTGTCATGATGACATTTTTTTCCGCAAAGCGGACATGTCTTTCTGTCCAAAAAAATGCATTGACATATGTGTGACTTGAGGTAGCTTTCACCGGTTTTTGTGTACTCCCCGGTCCCATTACAAAATGGACACTGGGTGCCAAGAAGCTCTATGGTGCCTTTGCCTTTACAAACAACGCATTTTTCTGTGCTCAACCAAAGCTGATACGGCTCTGCTGATTAAAATGCCTTTATTTTGGATTTCGAGGCTGCAGTCAAGCTTTATACAACATCTGCCCAAAACTGCAGATGTGCCAATCGAAGACACCGGCGAATTCATCCACGCATTAGAAGCTGCAGGTGAGCTCAGGCGGGTCAGCACCCAAGTGAGTGCAGACTTGGAAATTGCAGAGATACTGCGAAGGACAATGTATGCAAACGGACCTGCAATTCTTTTTGAGAATGTAAAAGATTTTGATATGCCGGTACTTGGCAACGCGTTTGGCTCAATGAAGAGATTGCAGATAGGCCTTGAAACCGACGACTTTACCGATATAGGCCAAAGAATTGTTGACATGACAAAAATGGAAATTCCATCTGGATTTCTAAACAAAATAAAAAAACTTCCCGAGCTCTCAAAGATGGGAGATGTTTTTCCAAAGCTTGAAAAAAGCGGCCCAGTAACTGAGGTCTTTGAGGATTCGCCATCATTTAACAAAATTCCGATTCTAAAGACATGGCACAAAGATGCAGGAAGATTCATCACGTTCGGCCTTGTTGCAACAAAACACCCAGAGACAGGAGTAAGAAATCTTGGAGTATACCGAATGCAAGTAGTGGATGACAGGCACGCCCTGATGCACTGGCAAAAACACAAACGAGGTGCGCATCACCACGACATTTCAAAAGAAAAAGGGGACAAAATCGAAGTCGCAATAATAATTGGCGGGGATCCTGCTACTGTGTTTTCAGCAGTAGCACCTGTACCAGAAGGCCTTGATAAGTATCTGTTTGCTGGAATTACTAGGCAAAAAGGAATCAAGACAGTAAAATGTAAAACAGTAGATTTGGAGGTTCCAGCAAACGCAGAAATCATTTTGGAAGGATATGTTGACCCCTCAGATATGCGAGAGGAAGGCCCATTTGGTGATCACACCGGCTACTATACTCCAAAGGAACCGTATCCGACATTTACGTTAACTGGCATTATGCGAAGACAAAAACCGATTTACCTTACAACCATTGTCGGCAAGCCGATTTTGGAAGATGCATACATTGGCAAAGTAATTGAGAGATCTTTTCTTCCACTTATTCGAATGTTTCAGCCAGAAGTGGTTGATTTTGCAATGCCTCCTGCTGGTTGGTTCCAAGGTATGGCAATCATATCAATAAAGAAACGATACCCAGGTCAGGCAAAAAAAGTCATGATGGGTCTCTGGGGGCTAGGCCAACTTGCACTCACAAAGATGTTTGTCGTAGTAGATGATGACATCAATGTTCACAGCATGGATGATGTTATATGGGCAATCACCACCCGAGCAGATCCAGCAAGGGACACCATAATCATAAACAACACGCCTACAGATACTTTGGATCCTGCATCCCCTCTGGTAAACTTAGGCTCCAAGCTTGGAATTGATGCCACACAAAAGACAAAAGAAGAAGGATTTGAGCGAGAAATCCAAGAAAAAGTACAAGTCGATGAGGCTACAAAGAAACTTGTCGACTCGAAATGGTCAAGCTACGGACTTTAGTGCATCCTGACTAGATTGTAAAAGTTATCGCGCTCTTCCACTTCGTATCCTATCTGGTGAATTGCGTCGATTATCTTTTGGCCTGTGAGCTCAGTTGAGCGGGCACCGGTACAAGAGACCACCTCTTCACCAATGAGCGTGCCACCGAAATCATCTGCACCGTACTGCAGGGCAATCTGTGCCATGCCAACACCATTTGTGAGCCAAGACGATTGAATGTGATCTATTATGCCGTCAAATACCAGTCTTGATATTGCAATCATCTTCAAAAGGTGCATTCCCCCGACACCAAACAATGCCTGGTTTTGTCTTTGGAGTAATGTGTTGTTTGGCTCAAAGCTCCACGGAATAAATGCCATAAAGCCGTTGGTTTTCTCTTGTAGTTTTACTATTTTCTCAAAGTGCTCTGCAATGTCCTCCAAAGTCTCGACATGGCCGTACATCATGGTTGCAGAGGCAGGAAGTCCTATATGGTGAGCCTCTTCCATGATTCGAAGCCACTCATCACTTGAGATCTTTTTTGGGCTTATGATGTCCTTGACTGAATCAACCAAAATCTCGGCACCTGCACCGGGAATTGACTGCAACCCAGCTTCTTTGAGTCGCATGAGGACTTCCTTTGTAGATGTTTTTTCTATCCTTGCAATCATGTCTATTTCCGAGGCAGACAGGCCGTGGATGCCAACCTGAGGATATTTTTTCCGAATCATCCTAAACGCTTCTTCATAGTACTCGATTCCAAGGTTTGGGTTGTGGCCTCCCTGGATGAGCGCCTGTCTTATTTGAAACAGTTCTACTGCTGTTTTGACTCTAGCTTCAATTTGATCTAATGTGAGTGTGTACGCTTCGTTGTGCCCCGGTGGACGGTAAAACGCGCAAAACTTGCAATCGGTTACGCAAACATTTGTGTAATTTAGAATTATGTTGTTTACAAAGGATGCTTTTCTCCCAAATCTTTTTTGTGTGATGTACCCTGCAACCAGTCCCATGAGGTGAACGTCGTTGGAATTGAGCAGTCTTAGTATGTCTTTTTTGGATGGTCTAAGACCTGCAAGGGAGTTTTCTAAAATATCGCCAATATCGCTGCTATGAATTTGTTCAGTGATTTGGCTCAATTTGTGTTTGATGGTTTTTCCTTAGTATTTAATCCTTAATGGGTGTCACCAAGATAATTCACTTTAAATCGCTTTGGAGCTAATGTATTGAGTTGACGGCAGAATCCCCAAAAAGTCTGGTGCCAAAATTTTTCAGCAAAACTGCCACCACATACGACAAAATCGTTGCCTGGACCACATTTGGAAAAGACAAATTTTGGAAAAACAAAATAATAAAACAAATCAATCAAGGGGATTCTTTTTTGGATCTTGCTTGTGGTACTGGGATTCTGACAAGGATGATTGCAGACAAATTTCCAAACTCACAAATAATTGGGGTGGATATATCTGAAAGCTATCTTGAGGTAGCAAAGAAAAATTCAAGACAGTACAAAAACATCACATATGTTCATCAGGATGCAGAACAGCTTAACTTGGATTCCAAGTTTGACTGTATTGTATCGTCGTATATTCCAAAATACTGTGACGCCGACACGCTTCTCAAGGCCTGCATAAAGCATCTAAAACCACAAGGCAAGATCATACTCCATGATTTCATATATCCGACTAACAAAATGATAAGAAATCTGTGGAATTCTTATTTTGTGTTGTTACGTGGTGTTGGATTTTTTGTCCCAAGTTGGCAGGATGCCTTTGCGGAACTACCGGCGCTTATTCGAACAAGTAGGTGGCATACTGATTACACGAAAACAATGAAAAGCCAGGGACTTGATGTCAATGAAGTCTTTTTGACATGGAAAACGTCTTTTCTGTTAATTGGTAAAATGAGCTAATCTCAAATTCGTAGAACAAAAAAGATCATAGTTCCAGATATTATGCCTAGGCTAAGTGTTTTGAGGATTATCTCTTTTTTGTAAATCATGCGTGGATCTGTCATGCTTTTTTTCATTTCTTTGTATTTTCTTGAATTTGTTATCAAAATGTATGTGAGAGCAGATGACAAAATCGAAAGCAATATGGCCTCATATGATATTGTGTTTGTCTGAATCACCGAGCCTGCAAATATGGGCAAAATCGCCCACGATACCAACACAGAAGCATTGTTGTGGAATCTACCGCCAAACAACTCCAAGTTATACGCAAACAGGAAAAATCCTTCGATGATTCCGATTGGAATCAACAACGGGGCATCCAAGAACGCATAGTACAAGCCTGTCGCAAAAGCAATTCCGAGAGCGACAAGTGCTATTGCTAACACGCGCTTTTTTGGAAGCTCACCCCACGGCCTAGTCTTTCCACCGATCGCATCAAGGCAATGTGCCGACACACCAAGGGCCAAAAAATAAATCAGACAAATTGCTCCAAGTCGCTCAATCTCAAATGGTCCAGACAATGAGCCCCAAACTGCATAAGAAACAATGATGCCTGTGTATGGCAAAAATAACATGCCTACAGAAATTCTAAACGCTCGCGGACCAAATTTTGGAACAAACCACTCTGAAGTTCTATCTGTTTGCACACATCTAATATGCATCATTGACTTATTTCTCTTGATAATTTTGGAAATTATGATTGTGAAAACATGCTATAACTTTTTAGGTAACAATTCGGACTTTGTTTATGAACAAATATAGAAAATTCATAAAGAAAGGCGCGGTGGAACCATTATCAAAAATTCCTTTTCATGGAAAAGCACCAATCAAACGTCTTTCGATGTTGAGCAGAAAATTAATTCCGCGATCCAATACACACATTGCTGTTCACTTTGTAGCGGCTAAAAAAAAGTTTCCAGAATACAGCCTTCCACACAAACACGATTGCGACGAAATCAATCTCATACTGTCAGAAAAAGGTAAACTAACTTACAAGATTCAACTTGATGATGAAATCTATCACGTTTCCTCACCCTCTACGATATTCATTCCAAAAGGAGTAAAGCACAGCGCAAACGTGGTTGCCGGAAGTGGAATCTTTGTGTGCATAATTCTGTCAGATAAATACAGAACCGAATAGGCACTACCTTAATTTTAATAGGGGCATTTAGAGCAGATCGCTTATGGTCACAGGCCTTCAGATCCGAATGGACCGCATACTTCGAAAAGGCAAAATGCTCTGCATTCCCATGGATCATGGTATATCAAGCGGCCCAATTGAGGGATTAGCTAGCCCAGCCGATATAATTCAACAATGTGAAACACGTGGGCTTACAAGCGTCATAATTAACAAAGGTATTCTCAAATCGTTGCCAAGACCCTCACGTGTTGGCGTTTTAGTTCATTTTTCTGCAAGCACATCACTTTCAATGTCGCCAAACAGAAAGATGCTCACGGGCAGTGTCGAGGAGGCACTGCGACTTGGCGCAGATGGCGTGTCTTTGCACATAAACGTCGGCGGTAAAGAAGAGCCAGAAATGCTCGAACAGCTCGGCAAGATATCAGAAGAATGCCACAAATGGAACGTTCCATTGTTGGCAATGATGTATCCTCGTGGTGAGAACATCAAAAACCCACACGATCCGGAAATTGTAGGACACGTAGCGCGAATTGGCGCAGAACTTGGAGCAGACATTGTAAAAACATTATACACTGGTGATATCGATTCGTTTGCAAAAATTGTAAAGAGCACACCTGTACCAGTAGTCATTGCAGGCGGTCCAAAGGCAAAAACAGACTCTGACGTCTTACAGATGACCGAGGATGCAATGAAGGCAGGAGCTAAAGGAGTAACTTATGGTCGTAACATATTTGCGCACAAACATCCAGACCAAATGGTCGAGGCACTGGCAGCAATAATATTCAGAAAGGAATCGGCAAAAGAAGCAGAGAAGAAAATTGGAAAAAAGTAGAGATCTAATAATTTTACCCAGGGTCTCCAAATCACAACTTGCCAAGTTTTTGGCAGGACTGGAGCAGCAAGGAGTAAAGACCGTTTATGTGGACCCAAAATTGATTGGACCAAAATCAAAACTTGTTTCAATTTATCCCTCACCAAATGCCAAATACGTGATTTTGGAAAAAGATGGACCAAAACCAAAGGGCAAAAAGGTAGGCAAAAAGTTCAAGGTACTTTCAAACATGGACATTGAAAAGATATTCAGTGAGGCAAAAAAAGGACTTGATTTTGTCATAATTGAGGTAAAGGACTGGAAGATAATTCCACTTGAGAACATCATAGCAAAGCTACACAAAATGCACACTGAGATATTTGCACTTGCAAGAACTCCCGAAGAGGTAAGAAAAATGTTTTCCATCTTGGAGATAGGAGTCGACGGCGTAATCTTTGAGGCAAGCTCTCTTTCTGAAGTAAAGGAAGCAATGGTGTATCTTGGAAGCAGTACGTTTGAGCTTAGAGAAGCAAAGATAATTGACATCAAAGAAGTTGGTGACGGTGAACGTGTTTGTGTTGATACTGCGTCCATGTTGCACAGAGGGGAGGGTATGTTGATTGGAAGCAGATCAAACTTTTTGTTTTTGGTTCACAACGAATCTGTCGGTTCATCATTTACATCACCAAGGCCGTTCAGGGTAAATGCGGGCGCAGTCCATTGCTATACACTGTCTCCAGATGGAACAACAAAGTATCTTTCGGAGCTGGAGACGGGTGCCGAGGTTCTCGTAGTTGATTCAAAAGGTAAAGCCAGACGAGCAACAGTGGGTCGCTCCAAAATAGAGCGAAGACCAATGCTGATGATAAAAGCTCAAGCAGGGGACGAAGTAGGTGGAATAATAGCTCAGGATGCTGAAACGATCCGATTTGTAAAGCCTGGAGGACATCTAGTGTCAGTCACGCATCTGAAAAAAGGTGACACGGTGCTGGTGCATGCAAAATCTGCAACAGGCAGACACTTTGGCATGGAAGTCTCAGACGAATACATTTTAGAAAAATAAATGGCGTACAAGACGTGTGTTAGCATAGCTGAATCTTCTCCATCGAGGCTAGCGTCCACACTGAAAAAGGCACTGCAAAAATCCGATTACGCAGAACTACGCCTTGATTTTCTAAAACCAGCCCAAGTTCCAGAAGTGCTTGAAAAAACAAAAAGATACCACAAAAGATGCGTGTGCACACTACGTCCAAAACCAGAAGGTGGACGATTTTCCGGCACAGAGAATGAGCGCATCTCAATTTTGAAGCTTATTTCAGAGTACAACCCGTATATGATCGACATAGAGTACTCGACATTGTCAAAAAACAAATCGTTGCTAAACTATGTGAAAAAAACCAAGACAAAGATCTTGGTGTCGTGGCACGATTTTAAAAAGACACCGTCGACTGCACAATTACTACAAAGGCTTCAAAATATGCAAAGACTATCAAAATACGTCAAAATAGTCACTACTGCAAATTCTATAAAAGACACCGCATCGGTTTTATCACTTTACAGAAAACAAGATCCAAACCTGATTGCATTTGCCATGGGCGACTATGGCAGGATCTCTAGAATTCTCTGCATGCATCTTGGGAGTCCATACACGTATGTCTCGCTTGGCAAGCCTGTCGCACCAGGCCAGTTCAGCGTAGATGAAGTTAAATCGCTCCTTGCTTTGCAAAAATAAAGATGACTAAAACATATGCGGTGATTGGAGATCCAATAGATCATTCACTGTCTCCAAGTATTCACAACGCGGCCTTTAAGGCAACAGGGCTTGATTGCACCTACATTGCATACAGGATTCCAAAGGGGGAGCTAGAGGCAGGAATAGAATCACTAAAGAAAATAAAAATCGCAGGATTTAACGTAACTATTCCACACAAAATAGAGATGATGAAGTTTTTAGATGAATCAAGTCCGGAATGCAAAACAATTGGGGCGACAAACACTGTAACAAATGATGATGGCAAGCTCGTAGGGTACAACACTGACATGGATGGATTTTTGGAACCACTCAAGAAAAGAAATATTACAATTTCCGGACAGAGCGCGTTGGTTATGGGAGCAGGCGGTGCTGCTAGGGCAATAGTTGCAGGATTTGCAAAAGAAAAAGCGCGTAAGGTTACTGTAGCAAACAGGACTTTGCCAAGAGCACAAGAGCTTGCCAGGTTTGCCTCCGGACTTGGGCTCAAGTCTGAGGCAGTATTACTTTCTGATGCATCATCCAGTGTTGCAGAACACAAATTCATTGTAAATGCTACTTCTGTGGGTCTAAAAGGAGAGCCAAGCCCAATTTCGACTAGCGCAATCAGCTCAAACCACGTAGTTTACGATATAATCTACATGCCAATGAATACCGATCTCATTGCACAAAGCAAAAAAAATTCTGCCACAGTAATATATGGTTACGAGATGCTTTTGGGACAAGCATGTCTTGCATTTGAGATATGGCACAAAATTCCTGCACCCTACGAGGCAATGAGAAAAGTCCTGCTTGGTGGTTTCTGAATGAAGGTCAAGGCAACAGTAAACGGTGCGATTTCAATCGTAAATGCCATAGCTACCTGGAAGGGGGCGACGCTTGGAATCGAATCAAAAGTAGAGGCAGTAATGCGTATATCTGAAGGTCACGGAATAATCGTTGAGGCCGAAAACAAAAACCTCAGCTCGCGCCTTGTAAACAAGGTAATTGAACTTTCAATACCAAAAAAACAACTAGAAAGAAACAAAATCGAACTAAGCATCAAGTCGGAAATCCCAACCGGCTACGGCCTGAAGAGCTCAAGCGCGATATCTTCGGTAGTTTCACTTGCATGTCACAAGATCTTCAAGCCAAAGTATACAGACACGCAGGTGCTGGATGCAGGAATCGATGCTTCGCTTGCAACAAAGGTGAGCACCACTGGGGCATTTGATGATGCATGCGCGTGTTATTTTGGCGGCACCGTAGTAACAGATAACAAACTACGCAAAATAATCAAGATGCAAAAAAGCCCAACTGATATTGGGGCAGTAGTGTTTATTCCAAAATCAAGAAAACGAGGAAACATCAAAAAGCTGGGTCTTCTTGCGGATGTCTTTGAGCGTGCCTGGAACTTTGCCAAGGACGGGGACTATTGGAATGCAATGGTACTAAATGGCCTTGCAACATCGCACATTCTAAACTCTGATCCAAAACTCATACTACGGCTTGTGGAAAACGGCGCACTTGGCGCATCAGTGTCAGGCAATGGGCCTGCAATCGCAGCTGTGGCAAAAAAGAACAACATCTCGAACATAAAGAAGGTCTTCTCAGAGCTTGAAGGAAAAGTGATTACTGCGGAAATAAACAACAAAAAGGCAGAGGTACATGAACTGTAAGGTAGAACAATCAAAACTCAGTGGCACAATCAGCTGTCCATCGAATAAGAGCTATACACACAGGGCAATATTTTTGGCGTCATTGGTAAACGGAAAAAGTCTCATAAAAAACGCATTACGGTCACGTGATACAAACGCAACAATTGAGATCTGTAAAAACCTAGGAGCGGAGATTCAAGAGGCAGGTGACAATCTCAAAGTCAAGGGAATTGACAAATTTGAAGGCACGGATCTAATACTTGATGCATCAAACTCTGGTACCACAATCAGAATAGCTGCTGCAATTTCTGCATTAAGGGATGCAAAGACTGTTCTCACAGGAGATGAAAGCCTCAAAAAAAGGCCAATGAAGCCACTCTTGGATGCGCTAGAGTCCCTTGGAGCAAAATGTTCCTCAAATGAAGGAAGGCCGCCTCTTACCATCATAGGGAAAATCAAGGGAGGCGAGATAACAATTCCAGGAAATGTCTCAAGTCAGTTCATCTCGGCTTTGTTTATTGCAGCCCCTCTGACAGAAAATGGAATCACAGTCAACATAACCTCTGAGCTTGTGTCAAAGCCATACCTTGAAGCAACCATATCTACAATGAAAAAATTTGGAGTCGAAGTTGAGGAGGTAGAGCCATACAAAAAATACAAAATCGAGCCACAAGAATACAAGCATACAACCATAACAATTCCATCAGACTTTTCAAGCGTGGCGCTACTTTTGTCTGCTGCCGTACTTGTGGGACAAGACCTCAAAATCAAAGTCTCAATTGGTGATCTGGCACAGGGAGATGAAGCAATAATCGACATACTTGGCAACCTTGGTGTAGATGTATCATTAAACAACAACACCATCAAAGTCAAAACACCAGAAAAATTACTTGGTGGCAGATTTGATTTGGCAAATACGCCTGACCTCCTCCCACCACTGTCAATTCTGGCACTCAAATGCGGCTCGCCACTTGAGCTGTACAACGTAAGACACGCACGCTTCAAAGAAACAGACAGAATCGCAATAATTGCACGCGAGCTTCAAAAACTTGGTCTGCAGATCCAAGAAAAAGAGGACGGAATGATTCTGAACCCTCCAACTACTCTGAATGGTGCGTCGCTGGACCCAGAAGATGACCACAGGCTGTTTATGGCGTTTTGTATTGCTGCAATGTATGTTGGTAATTGTACCGTATCAGATCCGGAATCTGTGGATGTCTCATATCCAAGCTTTATTGAGGACATGAGAAGAGTAGGGGCAAAAATCTCAACGAAATAGGTTATATGCATCAGTTGCTGGTTTTTATTTGATGCCTGGAAGCTCAATTGGACAAAGGCTAGTTTTGACAAGCTTTGGGGAAAGTCATGGAAAATGCGTTGGCGCAGTCTTGGATGGATGCCCTGCAGGCCTTGAGCTGCAAGAAAAAGATATACAAAAAATGCTTGATCAGAGAAAGCCAGGACAGTCACTTGTTTCAACACAAAGAAAGGAAGGAGACCAAGTGGAGATTCTCTCTGGCGTCTTTAGGGGGTTTACCACGGGCGCACCTATCGCTATGATCATTTGGAACAAGGATCAGGACTCTAGGGCATACAGTGAGCTTGTAACAAAGATGAGGCCTGGTCATTCTGATTTTCCGGCTCTTGTAAAATATCACATGTTTAATGATTATCGTGGAGGCGGAAGGTTCTCAGGGCGACTCACCGCAACGCACGTCATGGGTGGGGCAATTGCAAGGAAGCTCTTAGAGGTGGTTTTGGGAATCGAGACGCATGCCTACACAATCAAGATTGGCAAAATCACAATGAAGGAGAAATTCGAGTTGAAAATGAAAAACCAGATCTATGAAAACGAGGTAAGGTGCCCAAACAAAAACACAGCAGAAAAAATGAGACAAGCAATTTTGACTGCAAGAAAGAGCGGCGATTCGCTTGGGGGGGTAATAGAGTCAACTACAATAAATCTGCCAGTAGGCCTTGGCGAGCCGATCTTTTCCTCACTTGAATCTGACCTAAGTAAAGCAATCTATTCAATTCCGTCTGTAAAAGGTGTGGAGTTTGGCTCCGGTTTTGCAGGCTCAGAGCTGTTCGGCTCTCAAAATAACGATCCGTATGTAATCAAAAATGGCAAGGTGATAACAAAAACAAACAACGCCGGAGGGATTCTTGGAGGACTCTCAAACGGCATGCCAATAGTGATGAGAGTTGCATTCAAACCTGCCTCATCGATTGCAAAAAAGCAGAATACCGTGGACATAAAGACAAAAAAAGCAGTCACACTCCAAGTCCAAGGACGACACGACCCTTGCGTGGTACCGAGGGCTCCTCCAGTAGTAGACTCACTTGTTTCACTGGTGCTTGCAGATCACGCACTAATGGGCGGCTATATCAAACCTGTATTGTAAAATGTCCAACATTGACCAGTTACGAAACAAAATAGATGATATCACACTACAGATGATCAAATTACTCAAAGAGCGAACTGAGATCTCAAAACAAATAGGCGAGCTAAAAAAAAGTAGCGGCCTTGGCATCTTCGATGAAACAAGAGAGGAACAACTACGAAAAGAGGTAAGCGAGCTGTGCGGCAAAATAGGTCTCGATGAATCACTTGGAAAAAAATTCCTCAATTTTCTTCTAAATGAATCCGTCAAAGTACAAACGGACGGAAAGCAGACACACCTTACAATATTTCTCAAAGCAAAAAATCTAGAGCAGCAAGGAAAGAAAATAATTCACATGGAAGTAGGTGAACCCGACTTTATGCCACCAAAGGAGCTCAAAAAGGCACTTGGTGAAGCATTTGAGAGGGGATTTGTAAGGTATGGTCCTGCACTTGGGATGCCGCAACTGAGGGACGCAATTGCACAATATGCATCAAAAAAATTCGGCGCCGAAGTAAAAACAGAAAACATTCTTGTCTCTCCTGGAGGCAGGTTTTCGGTGTATCTTGCAATAACTACACTTTTGAGCCCAGGAGATGAGATAATCATAATTGAGCCCGCATGGCCTGCATACAAAGACTGTGCAATCAATGCGGGTGTAAAGGTAAGGACTGTGCAAACCACACTTGAAAACAAGTGGGAGCCGACCATCTCACAAATAGAGCAGACTATTAATTCCAACACAAAAATGTTGGTGCTCAACTACCCAAACAATCCTACCGGCAAGATACTCCCACCTCAACTACAAGATCAAATAATCGAGCTTGTAAAGAAGCACGACCTGTACGTCCTAAGTGATGAGATTTACTCCGATTATGCATTTTCTCAGTGGAAAAGCATACTTGAAAACAACTACAAAAAAAGCATCGTCACGCAGTCATTTTCAAAATCACACGCAATGACTGGATTCAGAATAGGTTACACTGTAGCTGATCAAAAAATAATAGAGAAAATGGTCAAGCTACAAGCTCTGTGTCTTACTAGTGTGGCAGAGCCAATCCAGTATGCAGCACTAAAGGCACTTGAGACAGACGTAAAAGACAATGTAAAATCGGTACGCTCAAAGATTGACGTCCTAGTTGAGGCAGCAAAACAGATAGGCCTTGAGTTTGTCGCACCTGATGGGGCAATGTACCTTTTTGCCAGGGTGAGGCAGCCAAACTTTGACGGCCTAGAGTTTGCCAACAAACTGCTTGATTATGGCGTAGCAGTCGCTCCAGGCGACGGATTTGGCAACTACAGGGACTTTGTGAGGATTTCTGCCTGTCAGGACGAAAAGAAACTAAAGGAAGGTATGAAAATACTTGATAAGGTATTAAGGGGATCTAAATGAAGAAAAGTATCACGATAATAGGCGCAGGCGGCAAAATGGGCCAATGGTTTGTCAAGTACTTTAACTCAATTGGCTATGAGGTAGTGGGATTTGATTCAGAGGCACCAATCACTGACAAAACAGTAAAAAAGGCAACCTCGCTGGTGGGAGCGGTTTTGAATGCAGAGATAGTGCTTTTGTGCACCCCGACTAGGCGCACACCTGAGATAATCAGACTTATTGCAAAGGAGATGAAGCGAGGCTCTTATTTGATTGAGATATCTTCGCAAAAAGCAAAAACCGCGGCAGCACTACTCAAAATTCCATCAAAGATAAATCCTGTGTGTATTCACCCAATGTTTGGTCCTGGAACAAAAAAGATCAAAGGCCAAAACATAATTTCTATTCCAATAAAGGACGCAAAAAAAGAACTAGCTCTTGTCAAGTCTCTTTTTGAAGGAGCTAACTTTGTCACAATAGATGCAGCAGAACACGACAAAAAAATTGCAATCATTTTGGGCCTGACACACCTTGTTAATTTGGCGTTTGCAAACATACTCTCAAAGGACGACAAGATCTCACTCACAGAGCGCATGTCTGGAACTACCTTCAAAATTCAAAAGATACTTGCTGAAAGCATCATGACAGAATCCACTGAGCTCATCGAGACCATAATATCAAACCCGGAGATAAGAAAAGCAGCAGAAGAGTTCTGGAAGGATGTTGGAAGACTTCTTACAGACATACAGGAAGGAAAATCAGAAGACATCACCAATTACATACGTGCAGTCCAAGAAGGTCTTGCAAAGAACACCAACTTGGAAGAATCATACAAAAAGCTAAACATAATGATTAATGCAATAGAAAAATAATATGCGTTCGACAAACATTGTTACTTGCTTTCTAAAACACAACGACAAATTTCTCTTACTTAAGCGAAGTAACAAAGTAAAGACGATGAAGGGCCTGTGGGCTGGAATAAGCGGCATAATTGAAAATGGGGAGGCACCTCTGGCTAGGGCAAAAATCGAAATTTACGAAGAAATAGGCGTAAAAGATGACGCACTGATTCTACTAAAGTCAGGAAAAGAAATGACGATCTCTTCACCACAATATCGGGATCACCAATGGATTGTTTTCCCGTTCTTGTTTGAGCTAAAAGAACCAAAAATATCTCTAAACTGGGAAAATGTTTCCTACAAATGGATACGTCCGCAAGAAATTCGCAATTACAAAACAGTGCCCAGTTTGGATGATGTCTTATTCAACCTGTTGTAGGTTCTCGTTTTCCTTTACGTATTTTCTTTGTTGTGGTAGCATCACGTACACGCAGGCACCACCACACATCGTACATGGTACGTTGTTGCCTTGGTGCTGACCAGTCCTGTTGTGGATGCGTGCTGCCTCTTCTGGGTCTATTGAAAGTGAAATCTGTTTTTCCCAGTCTAGGGTTCGCCTGGCCTCAGTCATCTTCATATCCCAGACAATTGCTTTGTCTCTGAGTTTTACAAGATCTCCTGCATGTGCAGCAATCCTGTATGCTATTAGGCCTGCTCTGACCTCTTGGGCGTTAGGTAGTGCTAGGTGTTCTGCAGGTGTGAGGTAGCATAATAGATCTACTCCCTCACTTGCCGCAACCGCAGCACCTATTGCGCTCGATATGTGATCATATCCTGCGGCAATGTCTGTCACAAGCGGTCCAAGTACATAATATGGAACATCACCAATGAGTGATTTTGCAAGTCTGACATTTGCTGCTACCTCGTTTAGTGGTACGTGGCCTGGCCCTTCCACCATGACTTGAACATCGTGTTCATGAGCTTCTTTTACTAGTCTTGAGATGTTTATCATTTCCTGGACTTGGAGCTCATCATGTGAATCGAGTATGGAACCTGGTCGCAACGCGTCACCTAAGCTAAACGTGACGTCGTACTTTTTTGCAATCTCCATTAGGTAATCGTAATGAGTAATGTAGGGGTTTTCCTTGTCGTATTTGAGCATCCAGGCAGCAGTAATTGTGCCTCCCTTGCTTACTACGCCGCCATATCTTTGAACCTTGAGTATTCTTTTTGCAATCTCTTTTGTAATTCCAGAGTGGATTGTTGTGTAATCAACGCCGTCTTTTGCGTTGTTCTCAAAGGCGTTAAGAAAGTCATCCTCGGTTAGGTCTAGCGGGTTTTTGTGCTTTTCAACTCCGTGGTTATATGCCTCGTAAATCGGGACGGTTCCAAAGGTAATTGGTGCTGCCTCAAGCAATGCACGCCTTATTACACCAACATCTCCGCCGTCGCTTAGGTCCATTATGGTGTCTGCATGGTGTTTTACTGCGATTTTGGCCTTTTCTATTTCCTCATTGAGATCAACTTTGAGCGTGGAAGTGCCTATGTTGACGTTGACTTTGGTCTTTAGGCCCTTGCCTATTCCGACTCGATGTACTTTTTGTGGCCTTGAATTGTTTGCAGGAATTATTATAGCGCCAGATGCTATTCTTGATCTGAGCCATTCTGGTGTAACTCCTTCGTCTCTTGCAACCTGTTTCATCTCGTCTGTGATAGTTCCACGTCGAGCAGCGCTAAGTTGAGTTCCCATGGGGATAGTACGGTCTCTCTAGATTTAAACAATAGCAAACTAGTACATTTGGAGTATACACAATACTATTACGTGACATTGGTGCACAAAACGTTGTGAACATACTTTGCATTGGTGGCTCTGATCCGTCATCGGGGGCTGGCATACAGTCAGACATCAAAGCCGCAGCAGCACTTGGAGCAAATTGTTTTTCTGTTATTACTGCGGTGACTGCACAAAATTCTAAAAAATTTTCTTATGTGGAGTCAGTATCACAAAAATCAATTACAGCGCAACTTGATTCGGTATTCACAGATTTTGATGTGGATGCAATAACGATAAGCATGGTTTACGACTCTACCACAATAAAAACAATCCACTCTACTCTCAAGCATAAAAAAATCCCAATCATCTTGGATCCTGTCATCAGGTCGACTACAGGTGGCATTCTTTTGAAAAAATCGGCCTTGGATTCGCTAAAAAAACTCCTTATTCCAATGTCTTTTGTGGTCACACCCAATGTGCACGAAGCAGAAGTCCTCTCAGGCATCAAGATTCGCAAATACGACGATCTCATTAATGCCGCAAAAGCAATCGGTTCAAAGAATGTTGTAATTACTGGGCACACATTTGTAAAAAACAAAATAAGTGATTTTGTCTACGAAGACGGAATACATTACTCGATTCATGGAAAAAAAATCACAGGTGATAATCATGGCAGCGGGTGTAATTTTGCATTTGCTATGGCTTATGCCATTGCGCAAAAACGCAAAATTCGTGACTCGGTTGTCTTTGCAAAACAGTTTACATATGACGCAATCAGATTGGCACAAAAATTGGGTGGCGGAATAAAACTCACAAGACCTGCTTCTGACAAGATAAAATCTGATCTTGGGAAAGCGATCTCAGAATTTGTCAATCTGGAAGGTACTTCCTCTTTGATCCCAGAGTGCCAGACAAATTTTGTATTTGCAAAGAAAAATGCAAAATCACTTGAGGATGTTGTAGGAGTCCTTGGGCGAATAGTGAAAGCAGGCAATAGGGTAATCATCGCAGGCAATCTGGAATACGGGGGCTCAAAACACGTAGCATCGGCAGTCCTGACAATGCAAAAAAAATTCCCACAACTACGTTCGGCGATTAACATAAGGTTTGACGAATCATTGTTACACAAATTCGCAAAAACAAAAATCAAGATCTCAAGCTATGATAGAACAAAAGAACCAAAATCATACAAACTCAAAGAAGACACCTCGATTTCTTGGGGCATAAACTATGCGATAAAGAACTTGATACATCCACCAGATATAGTGTACCATAAAGGCGACTGGGGAAAAGAACCAATGATACTTGTCTTTGGCAAAAATCCGCAAGACGTTGTATCCAAGATTTCAAAAATTCTTGGTGCGTAATTCAAAGATCTTTGCGTGGCGCAACATAAATACCCAATATCTTCACTTACACCTGTGAAAGCAGTTATCTTGGCAGGTGGCCTAGGTACGAGGCTTCAGCCGTATACTACATTTCTTCCAAAACCAATGCTCCCGCTTGGTGAAAAACCACTCCTTGAGCACTTAATCAACTGGATAAAGCGAAACAAAATAACAGACATTGTACTTTGTGTGAGCTACCTTCGAAAAACAATCGAGGATTATTTTGAGGATGGCGGCAGATTTGGAGTCAAAATAGAGTATGCCATTGCAGACAGGCCTCTTGCCACCGCAGGCCAACTAAAAACTGCGGAATCGTTCATCGACGATACCTTTGCCTGCGTTTATGGTGATTCAATTTACAACTTTAATCTTAAAAAAATGATAAACCAACACATGGCAAAAAAATCCTTTATTACAATGAGCCTAAACGAGTACAAGACTACAATCAAGTATGGTGTAATAGAGACCACCAAGTCGGGTAAAGTCGTTGCATGGAACGAAAAGCCGCAGATCACTGCCAACATCAACATTGGCTGCTATGTGATGGAGCCAGGAGTCTTTGAATTGATCCCAACAGACAAGCCTTACGGCATGGATGATGTCATAAAGAAGGCACTTGCAAAGAAAATGACCGTAAACAGCTTCCTAGTAAAGAACGGCTTTATCGACATAGGCGACAAAGTTTCGTACAAAAAAGCATATGCAGAATTCAGAGAAAAGCTTGGCAAGATTTAATGTCTGAAATCACAATCCGCAAAATTACGGAATCTGATCTGGATAATGGCTTTCTAGAATCACTTGACAGCTTGCGCAAAGCAAGTGACCTTGACAGAAATAAAGCAAAATCGATTCTCAAAAAAATAAACCAAAATCCAGATCATGTTGTGTTTGTCGTAGAGTATGATGGCAAGATCATCGGTTCTACAACGCTACTCATTGAGCAAAAATTCATCCATGGTGGAGGCAAAGTGGGACACATCGAGGACGTGGTAGTGTCTTCGCAACATCAGGGAAAGGGAATCGGCGAAAAGATAATCAAGTTTGTGCTGGATTACGCCAAAAAACAAGGTTGCTACAAAACCATACTTGACTGCGACGACACAGTGAAGCCATTTTATGAAAAACTTGGTTTCAAGTCGCATTCAAATGGAATGCGATACGACCACTAAAAATATTCCTTGATTGGTCGCTTTTTTGTTCTAAATAACCATGCACCGACTCCCATAATGAGTACTGACACTCCCATGAAAAGTGGCGGGACTGTCTCTACTGCATAAACGCGGTAGTTTGTATCTATTTGCGGAACCAAAGTATTTGCATAAAACATGCTTGCAAAAAGCACTACACCGCCTGCAATAATTAGGGAGCCGACTTGTCTTGAGCCGTATCTTTTTGACATGATGAATGCAGTTCCTGCAATGCTCATTGCAGGTGCCACACCAATTGAGATGTACATGAGTATTTGTGGTTCTGGTTCTACTTCGATTCTCGGCGAGATAAGATAATTGTAAAACACATTGATCTCGCCTCCGAACATTGCAAAAAGGCCTAGCGCTGCAACTGCAAGATATTTTTCTACTGCCATGTCTTTACAAAAAATAATTTCGATAAATAAATGGTGCTAGATTATACCTACTAGTCCTGCAAGCTCTTTTCTACATGCTGCACCAAGCTGCTCTGCAGCCTTTTCCGGTTGGCTGGAATTCAAAAATACACCATAGCCTCGCTCAAGGCCTGACCATGCCGATGTCAGAGGGTATATCTCAATGTGCCAGTGAATCTGTCTGCTGTTTTTCTTTTCTGGCGAAAGATGGAAAGCCAAATTGTATGAGACGTTTTTGATGCAGTTTGCAAGGCCACCAAGTGTAGCACGCAAAATCAAGGAAAGGTCGTTTATCTCTTTTTGAGTAATCTTTGAAAAACTGGTCGTGTGTTTTTTGGGACAAATCCAAAACTCGTAGGGATATGATGGAGCCCAAGGACAAAACGCCAAAAAGCCCTCAGTCTGCAATACTTGGCGTGGACCGCCAGTCTCTGTATTGACTATCTGGCATACAGGGCATGCACCTTTTTCATTTAGGATGCGGTGTGATGCTTCGGCTTCTTGTTCTATGATTGGTGGAATTGTGGAAAATGTGACCATGTTGATGTGCGGATGCGTAGTAACGCTTCCTGCATCCTTTCCGTGGTTTACATAAATTGATACGTAGGTAACTCCGCGCTGCGTGTACAGCCATCTGAGCCTGTCTTGAATTACGACTAGTATGTTTGACCACTGCTCTACTGATATAGTGGCAAGTGAGTCCTTGTGTTTTTCTGATGCTACTACAATATAGTGGTAGCCGTACGCCGGCTCACTGTAAAGGGGACGATCGCTATACGAGTTTTCTGCAGAAATCGATACTGCTGGAGCCTTGCTTTCAAAGACGCGGACTGTCCAGTCTCCAACATAGTTGTCCTCACTATCTTGGAGTCTTTGGAGCATTCCGTCTTTTGCAACTAGAGACAGCAAAGACGGGTTTGTCATAGATTCATTGCCTGGACAAAAGGCGCATTTTTTGGACTCACCATTTTGTTCGTCGTTTGGGGAAACTATGACGAATCTCTCAGAAATGTAGTCTTTTCTCATGCTCCCCATATTCGATAGTATGAAAATGTGTGAGTTAAAACCTTTTCAAAGATCGCAATTTGAAAAACCAAAAAAACTGTGTAAAGTTTAAAGTGGTCTTGGATCAGCCCTCAAAATGAGGAGATTATCATAGCTTCTAACAAGGATATCAAAATGGTTTATGTTTTACTTGATGGTGTAGGTGATCTTCCGCATCCGGATCTCAAAGGCCTAACACCACTTGATTTTGCCCAGACTCCAAATCTTGACAGGCTTGCAAAAAACGGAGCAATGGGCGAAGTAATTTCTGTAGGAAAGGGAATTGCACCAGAATCGGATATTGCGGTCTTTAACATGCTTGGATACAAATTCCAACACTCAGAGTATGCCGGACGAGGCGTAATTGAGGCAATTGGAACCGGAATTGACTTTAAGGATGGGGATTTGGCACTTCGTGGAAACTTTGCCACGCTAGATGACGATGGGATTATTGTGGACCGAAGGGCTGGAAGGAAGATAGAACGCGAAGATGCAGTTGCAGTATCTAAAGAAATCGAGAACAACATCAAGTTCTCAGAGCCTGGAGCATCTGTGGTAGTTGCACCAACCATAGGACACCGAGTTGTTGTGCGAATTCGCTGTGATGGAAAACCATTATCTGCAGAGATAACAAACACGGATCCTGCATACTCGCGTGTTGATGGAATGGGCATAGCAAAAGCGGTAGGTGATTACCTCAAGATAGAACGGTGCCTTCCACTAAAAGACATTTCAAACGCCACTCTAACTGCTAAACTGGTAAACGAGTTCACAGAACAATCACTGCAAATACTTAGGCAAAGCAAGATAAACCAAAGGCGAAAGGAACAGGGAAAAAAACTGTTAAACAGCATTCTACTTCGCGACGCAGGTAATCACTACCCAAAGGTAGTGCCAATTAACGAGCTATACTCTATGAGGTTCTCTTGTATTGTTGACATGCCTGTGGAGATTGGCATATCTGAAATTCTAAAAATGCGTACATTTAGTGCAGGCGGCCTTACGGATTATGAGGAAAAGGCAAGAGTTGCAGCAAAGGCAATGGATACCGAGAATGCGATATACGTCCATCTCAAAGGACCAGATGAGTTCGGCCATGACGGTGATGCCATTGGAAAAATGAAAAACATTGAGGAAATTGACAAGAGGTTCTTTGGTACTCTTCTTGACAACATTGATACAAACAAAGTCTCAGTAGTTATTTCAGCAGATCACTCTACTCCGTGCATCAACAAAGGCCACAGTGACGACCCAGTGCCCGTGTTAGTCTCTGGCGATTCCGTCAAAAAAGACAACAGCACAAGATTCACGGAAAAAAATGCAAAGATTGGTAGCATCGGGCTTTTGGAAGGAGCTCAGGTGCTCAAGACCGCACTACAATTAATCAGATAGTAAAAAGCGAGATCTGACCAGAGTTTCTTATTTGTTGGACTTTGTGCCGCAGTGCATCGACGTTTATGTTGTGATATATGCCACTAGTTCTTGCAAGTTTTTCAAGCGCTCTACCAAGAACCGAAAGGCAGATCGTGTCTTCTGCTTTCTGGTAGTGGACCAAAGCTGCTGCAACTAAAATTATTCCCTGCACAAGCTCTTTTTCGCCTTCGTAGCAATTTTTCCAAACTCCTTCAAATACTTCGTGGGATTCCCAGAATCTTTCCTCATTGAAATAATTAATGCCCATCTTGATTGCATCTTCTTTTTCAATGTGCTCTTCTACTATGTGTCTTGCATGATCCAGCGGGGCAATTGGTTTTAGTTTTTCAACAAGATCATTAATTTTTGATTTGTCAATCGAAACATCAAACTCTACATATTTGGTTGAGACCCGGCAGTCACGAATTATTCTATCAAGGCCGGACGCTAATTGTCGCGCATTCGCAAGCAATTTGCTAGTGTCTTGTGGGGTATATTCTGCATTTTTCAAGTGTAGCATGAATCTGTCCACGCAGTGAGATTGCCGTTTTTTCTTAAAATTCTTATGGGATTCCAATGAAAGTTTATATGAAATAGAAAAACGAGGCACAATACATGTCGATGATAGAGACAATAAGCGATGTAAACAATACATTCCTCTCGAGGAGAGAGATCACATGCAACTTTAAGGGGCTTGCAGGCAAGCTCAAAAAGCTAGAAGCAGCAGACATGATCTCAAAACAATTCAATCTTGACGGCAAAATCATTATTCCAATTTTCATGAAGGCACACAGCGGAAGAGCCGACGTTACTGGAACCTTTTATGTTTACGATAACGAAGAGTTGGCAAAAAAACAGGTCAACCCTACGATCTTTAAGAGGCTCGACAAGGCAAAGGCAAAATCGGCCCCACCAGCTGAGGCAGCCGCTGAAGCACCCGCAGAATCTAAGGAAGAGGCAAAGGCATAATGGCAGGCAAAAAAGAAGCCAAAGCTACAGGCATTGCAGCTTATTACAAAATAAGTGGGGATAAGGTAACAAGAACACACAAGATATGTTCAAGATGTGGCAAAGGCGTCTTTATGTCTGAGCACAAAAATAGACGTACCTGTGGCAAGTGCGGCCTAACAGAATTCATCCAATAACTCCTTGTGTGTTTTGCAATCTTGTATCTTTAAACAAAACAAAGTATTTTTCACATTACTGTTATTTGTGCTGGTAATTGGTACATTACAGACTGCAAGCGCACACAAATCCGAAGTAATTGGTGATTACAAGATCGAAGTCGGCTGGGAAAAAGAACCACCACTTGTAGGAGTTGACAACAAAATTGTAGTTATAATAACATACGCCTTTCAACATGAAAAAACAGACTCAGCACCTGATCCAAAATTGGCCGGAAAATATGGAAAAGGAATTTCAGGACTTGAAACAAAGCTTGATGTCGCAGTAACACTCAACAAAGAAAAGATTCCTCTTACCATGACAGAGACAGACACTGGAGGCCTATATGCTGCAAACTTTGCACCAAAATATGATGGGTATCCAATAGTACATGTCTTTGCCATGGTGAATGAAACTCCAATTGAGGTTGATTTCCATCCAGAACGAGTCGAAGATGGAACAATAATTCAGACTATGACATCTGACGGCTCTCTTAATGCGCAGATACTCGCTACCACACCACAGCGGGACAGACGCATGTTAATTATGCTTGAATTTACAGACAAAGAAGGCAAACTGGCTGAGCATGTCAACTATGACATTTTGGCTACACAAAATGAAATTGAAATTCTCTCAAAGACAAAACTACATTCAGAAGATGGACTGGCAAAACATACAACGATGATGCTAAACTCAAGTGAGCCTGTACAAGTACAACTAAAGATTTTGGGGGTAGGCTTACCAGGCGACGAACTCAATTGGATAGGCCCTGCCAACGAGGTCATAACAATACAAGTGGTGCCGGAGTTTGGCCCATTTTGGGTTCTGATTCTGGCATCGATTATGGGCACCGCAATCATAATTACAAAAAACGTAAAACGCTCAGTATAGTTTCTTTTTTCTAAGCTTTGATTCACTTTCTTCGTATTCTTTAAGCTTGTCCAAAAGAGACTGTTCCAAGGTCACCTTTGAGATGGCTTCTATTGACAATTTGATTGTGTTCTCATCAAGTGAAATCTTGGTGACTGGAAGATTTTTCGCAATCCAGAGTTTTTCCGTCTTGTCCTCAAGTTTGTAGTCCTTAAAACCTGCAGGAAACTTTTTGGTAATGTGGGTCAGAAGTGTCTTGTCCGCAAATACTGCACGTGGCTCAAAAAGTCTGGTGCTATCTGCGTACACATTCTCAAACAAGCTTGCGGAGACTTCGTCTGAAACTACCTCCATCTTGGATATCTTGCGAACAAGCTCCAAATAATGCAAAAACTCATGTGCCAAAATAGCATGGATGGTTCCTTTGAGTCCAAATGCTACAAGGGGAGCAGAGATCTGGATTACCACCTGAAATTTTTCCTCAAAAAAGACAGGAAGTGTTCTTGCAAACAAAATTCCGTACTGAAATGAGACACTATCTGTAGAAGTCAAGATGACTGATGGCTCTACATATGATATTGGGTATGGTACTCCTGATGCCTTTTCTATTCTCTGTATGCCAGAAGTTACAAGCTCAAATCTCTTTGTTATCGTCTCATACATTTTTTGCGGTAACAATCCTTTTTGATAAGACTCGCGTACCTTTACTAATTGATCCAACAAAATTATCCACTACTGTGTATGTAAAAATGTTAGTTTAGCATCTTTATGTCATCAAAATCAAACATCACGCATTTGGAGTTGTTTGAAAGAAGATCCGAAATATTCGGAAAGACATCTTCACCTGACACAAAACGCTTAATTGGAATTCCTCCATCTAGTTTCAAGTACAGATAAAACGAGTTTTCAGACTCTTGCTTGTATCTTAAGGTATAGATTGATTTTTCAGCTCTTTTGTCAGCATCGTAAATCGCAAGCTTTGTTTTTCGTAACTGTTCCAGCTTGGAAAGATCCTGTGGTTGTAGTGGTTTTTCGGTATTGACTAGAACTTTTGCTTTTGATACAAAGTGAATTGGGCCTGTCGGAATCTTGGTTATTTGTTTTAGAGATTTTATGATTAGTTTGTCTGACTTGATTTGTTTTGGAATTTTTGGTGATCTTTTCTTTGGGTTGGTGATCTTTGCAAAAAACGGCCTTCCTGAACCCAGGACCAGGCTGCCGCTGTCCTCGCCTCCAACCCAAGTTATCTTAGCTTGATGAGCATCAAATCGTTCAAAGAGATACTTGCAGATCATTCCCTCGACACTGCCAAACTCTGTCATTCCATGATGGTTACAGACAAGGCAACCTTTGCCAAGACAGTTTTCGCATGGTTTTTGCTTTTGGGGGATTCCTCTGGTCTGCTTTATGTATCTGCCAGACACGAAAAGAGGCCGTGACTGCACACTGCATGATTCCGTCTTAAAATCGACTGTGATGGTAATCTCAGCGTCTGCCTGACTGTGTTTTCTTTTTGTTTTTCTGGCAAACTGTTTTGCAAGCTGGCGTGTAATGCTCGTCTTTACTCCGTCGATTCCGCGAAGCTTGAACTGTGAGCGTATCTGATCGTCTCTGTCCAACACTGATGGCTTGAGGATCGCACCCACAACGAATGTCTTGAACTCGTAATCGAATGTAACATCAAGCATCTTGTCAAGATAAAATGGTAAAGACTCAAAGACGTTCTTGCAGATGTAGCATTTTACATTTTTTTTGTTTGTGGCTTTGTGGATTTTTTGCCCTAATTGCTTGTATGATGTGACGCCAAGTTTTTTTGCATACAGCCTCCCAAGACAATAATCGCACAAATCGTACTCTCTGAGTATCTTCTCTGATTGGTTCACAACCGTTACAATCTTACTTGACACAACAAATTTTTGGCGCTCTGATTAATAGTGATTTGCTCAGCCCATTCCAATCTTGCGCAAAAATCCCTGCATCTGTCTGCCTTTTGCAGCCTTCATCATGCCTTTAGAGTTTTTGTAATTCTTGAGAAGCTCTTTTACCTCGTGTTCGGGCCATCCAGAACCTCGTGCAATTCTTTTAATTCTTGATGCGTTGAGCAAATCTGGGTCTGCTTTTTCCTCCTTACTCATGCTCTGGATTATGTATCGCCATCTTTGGATTCTTGTCTCCATTTGATCCAGCTGATCCTCTTTGACCATTCCTGAAAGGCCTGGCATGTTATCCAAAAACCCCTTCAATGATCCTACCTTCGATACTTCTTCTAGTTGGTAGTAAAAGTCGTCCATGTTCATTTTTCCACTAGAGATTCGCTTCAGTCGGACTTCATCTGCTTCCGATTCGAGTCTTTTTGCAAGATCAAGAAGAGCCTGGATGTCGCCCATGCCAAGCAGTCTGCCAACAAATCTAGTAGGTGAAAACAGCTCAAGATCGTCTATGCGCTCACCGGTCCCAACATACATTATCTTGGCACCTGTGGCAGCAGAGGCCGCAAGTGCACCGCCTCCTTTTGCGGAGCTGTCAAGCTTTGTAATTACGATTCCGCCAACTGGCACTGTCTTGTGAAATGATTCTGCTTGGCTGTAGCACTGCTGACCTATTGTGCCATCAATTACCAAAAGCACCAAATCTGGCTCGGCGACCTTGGAGATCTCCTTCATTTCATCAAGTAGCTCTTTTTCCTCTTTATGGCGACCTGCGGTGTCGATTAAAACTATATCTAGATTGGAATTCTCAAAATGCTTTAGGCCATTTCTGACTATTCCTGGGGCATCCTTGCTGCCTTCCTCACCATATACTTCGACGTTTGCCTTCTCGCAGTTTGTTTTTAGCTGGACTAACGCGCCTGGTCTGTATGTATCAGCACCTATTACTCCCACTTTGTAGCCTTGCTTTGTTAGAAATTTGGCAAGCTTGCCAGTAATTGTAGTCTTGCCGCTTCCTTGAATTCCAAGCATTAGGACCTTGTTTAGCTTGCCTGGCTGAAATGAGAACTGGTTTTCCTTTCCAAGAAGATTTGCAAGCTCGTCATAGAGGATCTTTACAATGTGATCTTTTCTTGAAAGGCCAGGTGGTGGATTTTCATTTAGTGAGCGATATTCTAGGTTTTTTGTAATTTCTAAAACTAGTTTTACGTTTACATCTGCTTGAAGCAGTGCACGTTGCACATCTTTTGATAATTCTTTGATTAAAGCCTCATCTACCCCTGACGAGTTTACGATTTTTTTAATTGCTGCGCGAAGGCTTGTCTTTAAGTTATCAAGCATTACCTTGTATCTCTGCACGCATTATTTGAAACCTTCCTCTGTATCCGTCCCAGTGGGTCTGTGATTTGGTTATTTTTATTGGCGCAGAGTAAAGCGGGCAGTTTACGACAAAGGTTTCGGCCTCACCACCTTCAAAGCTTACATTAAAACCGAATTTTTCTGAAAGCTCAAACAGTTTTTCCAAATCTTTTTTCGTAATTATTTTTCCAAGCCAAGATCGGTCTAAGCCATCACAAGACACAGACGTTATTATGAACTCAAAACCTGATTCAATTATCTCTTGCATGTATCTTCTTTGATCTCTTTGCCAAAGGGGGGCAATTATCTCAAGATTCACACTTTTTGCAGCCTCTGCAAATTTTGTCTTTTGAAATTCGCTTAGTATGCCACCATGCAACACGCCTTCCACGTGATACTCTGTCTTTGCATTCTTGAGTGCCTTTTTGATTAACTCTATTTCCATTCTTGTGTCTGTAGAGTCTGCCTTGATTGTAATTTGCGGAATCTTCATTGATCTTGCCTGAAGTGATGTAATCTCGATATTTGGATGATGTAGCAGGTGACTCTCAGCAGAAGGCGTAAGTATGGTGATCAGACATTTTACTACGTGGCCGAGTCTTCGCGCCTCGTAAATTGCAAAGGTACTGTCCTTTCCTCCAGAAAATAACGCTGCAAGATTCATCAGGATTTTTGTGAACCATGCAAGTATTAATTGGATCCTTCAATACTCATAATCTTCATCAAAGCTCAGACGGCTTTTCCACACATCATCAGGATCCAGAATTTATGATTTGATCCTCATGATTTTAGTTCTTTCCATTACTTTCCAATATTCTACCATTTGGCCTTGTTCAAGCTTTCCTTTGACTTCGTCGTCTATCATCTGGACGTCTATTGTCTCAAAGGTCTCGCTGTCCATGACCTGAACTTGGTCTCCTGTAATGGATATGATCTGACCACTGCGTTTGTCAATTAGTGGTACGTGGACCTGCATGCTTACTGGTCCTACATGTGGTCTTTTTTGGTTGTCAAAAATTCCTACTCCGACAATTCTTGCTTTTGCCGCACCGTGTTTTCCGGGCTTGCTTGTGTCGTATTCTACTATTCTGCACGGCTCACCTGTTGGCTGATCAGCTACTGGCAAGAGAATGTAAGAACCAATTTTTAATGAACCAAGTTCTGCCGGCTTGCTCATATCCAGACCAATCTAGACTCGGTATTTAACATTTATGAAGATCAAAAACTGATCAGTGGATCACTTGAGTTTCTCAAGTATTGAGAGGCCAACAAGGTTGTTCATAATGATCCCTTTTCTGCAAACGTTTCGTCGTGTCTGCTCGCAATACTTGTTCACACTTTGATGACTCTTCTGGCTTGCTACTTCGAGTACGACAATGTTGTTACTGTAAGGAAAAGTGAACTTGGGTTTTTCTGTTGAATATGCGAACATGTTTCCAGTGACTGCCTTTCGTACAAGATCGTTTTTTGATACAACCATGGCAAGATCCGACATGTCATCATCTGATTTTGAATACTCCAAATAATATACGGAAATAAAGTTCACCGCACCGTCGACTTCGCGCTCAAAAAGATCCATGTTGGTACTAAATACAAAGGAGGTCTTTTCCTGCTGATACCTTTCGATGTCTTTTGCTATCTTGGCGTCGTTTGCAAACTTGACTAAAAGGTAGTGGTTTGCGTGTAGTGGAAAATATGGCTTACTGTCTGACGAAAAGGTGGCAGTCACAAAGTACATGTTTTCAACGTTTTTTGACTCTTGCCAGGAATCCTTGATCTCAATTGATCTGTGGTCGTGCATATAAGGCACACATGCGTATCCATCAAAAGCGGTCTCTGACACCAAATTTTTGATTCGAAAACAATATTTAACATTTTTTTGATCTCTGCCAGATTCGGAAATGAATAATCAAAAACGATAGCTACCTATTTAATACAAGTCTGTGCCGAAAATTTTTGTCCCAAGCTAGCTCAGCCTGGTAGAGCTTCCGGCTGTAGTGGTTGGCTTTTGGCTAACACAAATCAGCCTACTAGGCACACAGAAACCGGAGTGTCGAAGGTTCAACTCCTTCGCTTGGGATACATTTCCTTTTTGCAGTTCGAATCCAACTGACAATCCATAATTCACACAAAAGAATTTCATTTAGCTGCTAAAAACATAAGAAGCATCAAACCAATTAGCAGAAAAAACATCAATGGCGGCGTGACAGTTACGTACTTTCCAATCGCAAACTCTTCTGTATTTGGGCTGTGTTTGAAAATAAAGTGCTGTTCTCTGTCGACTCCGCAAAAACCAAACCTTTCATTATTTGACTTTTCATGCATGACAAAAAACGCGATTATTTTCTTATAGTATGGTTCATTTATTTCAGAAAATAGCATTTTGTTCTTAATTAGAGATTTTGTATTTCTATATGTATTGTAGATAATTACATACGTAGATGCAGTTACAAAAGCAATCAACAACACGATCATCGGGACTGGAACATTATCGTATGTTGGTAATATGATCGACAATACGGTGATTGCTAAAACATCTGCTCCGCCATACCACTTGCATAACCAAAGAAGACAAGCTACGATGACGCTAAAGCTAATCCAGAAAAACACATGTGGGGAAAATGACTCCCAATCAAACATGTACAAAAACGCTCCAATTGTGCCAAAAACAAACCAAATCAAATCATCTATTTCCCTTGTTCTTAAATCATAATACGATGCAATACTGAGCATAACTGTGGCAATGAAAAACCTCAACCAAGATAATTCGATCATGAACTCAAACGGTCGCTTTGTTTGCAACAAGTAATTTGTCACTAAGCAGGACGGTGTGGATTTGATCATCAACATTGAGGTACCATCTTGCTATGTCGCTAAAATCTGCATCAAACTCTTTTAGTCTTTCAAAAACACTATCTGGAATTCTAATTGATTGATTTGCATATTTTGTTACGTAGTTTTTCCTGATTAACTCTCCATGAATTCTGTAATGGTGAGTCATAAAATTTCTAATTTTTTCAAAAAAGAAGCCTACAACATAAAAATCAGGCTTGTTTCTTTTTTTCATGTTTTTCTGAAATACATACACGTTTGCCAAAAGAATAAGTGAAAACAAAGGAATGCCAAGCTTTGCCGCGATGACATACCATCTGCCTTTTTTTGTAATTTTACATTTCTTTGCAGACTCTTTTTCAACAAGTCCAATTGACTGCAGGTGTAAAATGTATCTGTGTGCATCTTTTCGTGGGTTTTTTGAGCAAATTTTGCTTGAAAAATCTTCAATAATCTGTTCTGCTTCCATCTTGTCGTAAAACGATGATAACATTCTAAACGATATTGACGACGGCCTAATTTTGCGATTCAACAAAATTACTCGGTTTACATCTAATCTAGTATCTTTTGCAATTTGCATCAAAATTTAACACTGCTCCAAATTACTACAAACCTGTCTTTTTTACTAGATATTTTGGCTGCAAATTTTTTTAGCTGATTGACTGTGAGGTTATTTACAATTACATTGGATGCATCCGATTCGTCACTAATTTCAAGAAATTCTACTGCACTTTGTGGCAGCATGAAGATTTTTTTGCCTTCCTCGCCTTCTATTACAGTAAAATCGCCTTCATCTCTGATCTGTGTTATGCTCTTTTTTACCAGATTCACTCGGTACCATCCAGGCCTTTCTACTTTGAGCAGCGCCATACCCGGAACCGTTCCAATGGAATTAGCGTATTCTTTTTCTTTTGGAGTAAGATCATCTATGCAAATGGTTTTTGCAGAGTTCTTGGTTTGTTTTTTGTTCTGTGTTTCTTCCTTGAAAAATATTGGCTCACGTTCTTTGTTTTTTAGATATTGTCTAAAGTACACCTCAAGAGTTTCTGGACCAGGAAAAGCAAACTTTCTGTCCGGCAGTGTAAGATCCATGATTGCGATGAACTGTTCTACTACCTCCAGCTGAATCTTTGGAGGTACTTTACATACGAGCTCTGCAAAATATGGTGGAATCACCACATTGCTATATCTTGCCGACAATTCGTGTATGAAATTCTCCAGCCTATTTTTTGCTTCTTGGTTCAAAAGTCTGCATCCTATTAGCTTTGTAAGGTGTTCTCCAAGCTGTAGCTTTTGAACAATCTGTTCTGGCAGTTGACCATCCTCTAATAAAAAATTGATCATCTCGATGATCCTAAATGGGTTCAGCGGACTGTGTTGATTTGATTTCAAATGTAAAGCAAGTATCTCAGTGATCGATTCTGCCTGGTGCATTACCGCATTGACTGTCTCTATTCCTGCAAGCTTGAATCCTTCAACTATTGCATGACCGTCTACTAGAAACAATTCGTCTTTGAGTATGGCAATCTTGATTGGCGCAAACCATTCTCGCTGAATCGGATCCTTTGCAATGGTTGCTATGCGCTCAATCGTTTTTGCAGAGTGGAGTGTGACTTGGATTGGTGAGTTTTGAAGCTTGGATATTGGCACTTGGTGAATCGTCGTAGTTTCAGCTAACATTACAACACCCCTTTGATCATTCTCACTGCCATTCTTGCTTTGTACTCGTCATTGCCTGAAAACAACTTTGCAATACGTCGTGCTTTATCTTTGAGTGTCTCTCTGTCTACTGGGTTTTGGATTCTACTTAGGTAGATATTCAGATAGTACTCAAATGAATCGATTTTGATAGTGGAAATGATCTTGTTTTTTTCGTTTTCGGTCATTGCGATAAGTAGCGTGTGAACAAACGATGATGCTTTGAGAACAGTAGGTGTTCTTTTTAGTGAAAATGCAAACATTACTGCCTCCTTTACATCAGACTCGGTTCTTGGGATGGCATATCTTTTGCAGCAAGTAAATAATGAAAACACAGCAATTGCTGCATTAGCGTTTATGTCTGATCTTTTTTCAAGCCTTGAAAACATCGTCCAAGCGTCTAGCGCCGCATAAACTGGTAATCCAAGCTTGGAACATGCATTTGAAAATGAAGACGAATAGAATTTTTGTTCATGGACGCGCCTTGATGCTTCAATTTTAGCTGTTTTTCCGCCTACCTGAATTTGCTGAAACAAATTGAGGGTGCTTTCTGTGCCGCCTTCCTGTACACTGCATACATCTAAAACAACCCCGCATCTGGAACACAGAATCTCATCCGAATCTGTAACTGTGTGGTTTTTGTGCAGGCAGGTGATTCTTGGGATCTGTTTTTGTAACATGGGGAATTAGTAAAATGACAGGCGAGACTATAACGACATTGTGTTGTAAAATGGCATACCAATAAAGCGCTCGGGATGTTTTGGTTTAACAAAACAACCGATCTACAACACAATTACTTTCTTTGCAAGCGCGCACAATATGTGGTATGGCTTTCTAGTTGACGAATTGTAGACTGTATCGAAGATCTTCAATTCAAGACCACAAGATGCACATTTCGTCTTTCCATATTTTTGGTATATTTTGAAAATTCTAGGTGTCAGAACCACAAAGTTTGACTCCTTTCTAATTTTTGTAATCTCTTCATCAAGTATTTGGGGGATCAGTTTTCTAATTTTTGGTATTTTTTTATGTGGTGATCTACCTGTCATCGCTGTACCACTTCGGAATTGAGGCCTAATCTTTTTGCAACATTGATCTTTGTTTTCTTTACGTAGATATTTCGTGGGAAATGAGTGAGAATTGTACTGCAGTGCGGATTCGTGCAGACCTTGATGTCTTTATTACTCCACTTTCTTTTTCCAGCATTTTTTATCCGTACAAAGGCTGAGCCCATCTGCGCACGGCAGTCTGGACATTTTTCATGTTTCTGCATAGGGTTTTTTGGCTTGCTCATATGTGGCCTTGCCTCAAATACTTAGCAATACTAAATATTTTCTCATAACACTCATAGCTGTTATCCTAAATATATAAGAATATATAAAACTATTTTTTTCTAAATATTTTTATATATTTAAAATTCTAATAATGGCATGAAGAAAAAACAAATCAAAGAAGGCAAAAAAACACTTGATGTCATATACCTTCATGCAGAAAACAAACGTCGCCTAGAATTGCTTCATGAACAAGCACTACTAGTGAGCCCCACACTGAAATTTCATCCATTTGTGGAAAGCATAATCATTGATTACCTTGATTCAAAAGAGTCACAAAAAAAATTCATTCACCCAATAGAGTTCAAAGCTATAGTGGATCAGCATATTGTATTGATGGACAATCTCATAAACAAACCTGTTCTTGTAGCTATGGATGAGTCGCAAAAATCCCTTCGTTGTGACAGCTGTGGTCTAGACAACTGTCATCATGTGGGTTTTGTTTATGGGAATCAGGCCACATCCGCTCTGCTTACAAAAAAGGGGTTTTTTCCGTCAAAAAAGACTGAATATCCGTCTGCGGCAATATGATCAGTTAAAAATTGCATAATTTAAATTCTAAATATCTAAATTATAGATCCAAAAATATAAAATTCATATTTTTTATAATGTTTTTTACATTTTGATAAAAATCATTAATGAGTTTGACGCGTCATTTCCATGGTCACAGTATCACTCCTAGTGTATGCTGGCGTAAAATCATACAGCCTTAAGGGAAAACTGTTGACAAGAAAAGAACTAGAAACACTTGCAGAATCTAGAGACCTAGACGAACTTGTGACCAGGCTCAAAAACACTGCCTACAATGACGCGGTTTCCAAAGTACAAAAACCGTACACCGCTCAAAAAATAGAACTTGCATTAAGGGACAGACAGGCGGATTTACATCACATGATGATCCAGGCAGTTGGTGGCTCAAACCTCTTGTTCGCATATTACCTGAAATTCATTTTGAGAAATCTTAAGATCATACTCAAAGGAAAGATACTTGGTAGAACCCAAGAAGAAATCGAGACTGCGCTTAGCCTGCATGCAGAAGAGCTCATAAAGGAACGCGATGTCGTCCTCAAAGCCCTTATTGCCAAAGATTTCGAAGAAGCAGTAACAACTCTAAAAGCAATAGGAATCGGCGAGGAAGTGGAAAAAGCATATTCATTGTATAATGAGAAAAAACAAATACAACTTTTGGATCTTTATTTTGACAAGTTTTTCTATGAAAACCTGAGCCATACTGTTAGGAATTCCCCTGATTTTAGTCTGCATACTTTGTGTGGGATGGAAGTCGATTATTACAACATGATGTGCATTTTGCGAGGAAAATTTTGGGGCCTTGATGAAAACCAAATCCAAAATCTAATCGTGCCTCAAATCTCTAGTGCATCAAAAGAACTTTTGACAAGGATGATTTCTGCAGATTCGATAAAAACTGCACTAAATGAGCTTGCAGGAACTTCGTACAAAGAGTTAGTACCTCAAGAAGAAAACGAACTTGATGCAATAGGTCAGTTCGAAAAAGCATTTGATAAGCTAATTTACAATTCAATGCGAAGCGAATTTGTGCGTGTTTTCAGCTTCTCTACCGTGGTAGCAGTCACAAGGTTGCTAGAATATGAGGTAAGAAACCTGGCCTCGATCACATTTGCAGTGGATCAGAAAATTCCAACCGAGACCACTCTCTCAAAACTAATTATGCATGAGGCAGCCTAGTTTTCAATAAAAAATTAGTTGGTTAGGTGGTATCGAAGCTTCTCGACTGTTTCTTTTATGTTGGATGCAATTCTTCTATATGCTTCCAATGTCTCTTTGTCTATGAAGAGGTCTTTTTCTGGTTTCCACTCTGATGTTATGACTATCTTTGCGTGAGACTCTTTTTTTGGTTTGTACTTGAACCAATACGAATCGTCTTTTGCTATTTGCGCCTTTTCATAGTCAACTTTGGCTTTTGGCTTGTATACGGAAACCGTGATGATTCGCTCCTTTAAGAGGGCATGCATCAAGAGTTCGCGTAATTTTTTGTCCGCATCCAATACTGCGATGACGTCATCTTGTATCATGCCTGGAGGAAGTGTAGTCAACTTACCATATCCACTCCAGATATAGTCCTCTACTTTTGAGTGGAATCTGCCTTTGAGGATCTTTGTTAAGGTTCCAAAGTTGAGTGGGCCAAGCGTGTACTCTGATGGGAATGAGAGAAAAAGCCTCAACTTCCACGTGGTTCCTTCTGCTACTCCCATTCCGTAAAAACCGCCAGGAGCAAACTCGCTTTTTGTGACCGTTTTTCGTTTTAGAATGTCGATGTAGTCGATAACATCATTTACCTTCATGACTCCTCTGCTAGCAATACCAGGGGTTGGCCCCACAAGTGACGATCGCGGATAGTCATACTCAAAATCCATCGTTCCATCTGGGATCAATTTACACTCTAGGCCAAGTGAGCTTAGGTGCTTGTGCAGCTTTTTTGCCACCTTTTCTTCTACTGTTGTTGCGACAATTGTGTCAGGATAATGTAGCGTAATACTACTACGCATTCAAGATTTTTAAGACTATCTGTTACGAAAAAGAAAAATTCTTGAATAACTAAATTTTTTAATATATTTTCCATAAATTTATGAAAAATATGCATTTTTTAATCAGCCACAAAGTAATGATACTATAACCATACTAATTTCTAAAGCATCGATCAAGAAACTAAATTGAGTAATCAAAACGACATAAACCCAAGTCAGCTGCAAGCTAATCTCAGAAGTTATTTACCAGAAGAAAGCAGCTCTGATGGAGCTGGTACTGTTAATCATATCTAGGAGGTTGTGAATGTCAGAAAATCCTGTAAAATCATTAATTGATGAGCTCGGACGCCAGCTGATCCAAAAGGAACACGTAGATGTGATCCTAAACAGCAAGGGCAAACAATACGTCATAACCCCCAAGGAGTTTTGCGAGATCAAAGCAATCACAAATCCAAAAAAGCTCGCATTTGTTGATGGAGGGGATGGCCCACTTGAGGAAGCACCAAATTTTCTAATTACAATAAACCGAGTATATTTCTCACTATTTCAAGGCAAAAAAAGAATCAAACCAAAGACAAAGTCTAGAATTCAGTTCTTTTCCTTTGTGATATCAAAAATTCACACAGAGGAGGTAAAGAAAAAAGTCGTATATGAGACAAGATTGTTTCCGTATGTTGCAGAGGACAAAACATATCTTCCATTGGAATCCGACCTGTATTCAACAACCGAAGGCGCTTCCGTATTGCAGGAATCACGACTTAATTCTCTTGCAAGACGATTCGCAGAGTGGAACTTGGCAATAAAGGTAGTACAGGATGAATTGGAAAAAGGCGACGTCATAGTTCTTGACGGCTCACTGCAAACAAGCTTTAGAAATGAAATCAAGTACGCAAACAAGTTGTATGACGCAGCGATGCGAAAAGGTGTAATTGTATGTGGTCTTGCAAAAACAAGTAGGCTTATCACGGAGGCAGGTGACCCACTGTTGGCAAGAATCTCAGAGATATCTGAACATGTTCCTTTTGGTAGCTGGTATGTCAGAGTGGCAGAAGAGATAACCTCTGATGATAGGGGCTTTATGCTTGTTGCAAAATTTCATCCAAAATCAAAGTTTGTGTTCAGGTTCGAGATTCTGCGAGAGCAATTCAACGAAATGGATGAGAATGAGATAAATGCCATTCTTGCAAGCCTTGCAGATAATGCACAGGATGTATCCATGCTGGGCTATCCGTATGGTGCAATTGATGCGGACAGATTTGCCCAAGTGCGGCTAGATGAGCTCAATATGTATCGTGGAATAATAATGTCGGAAATGCTGCGCCGACCTGAATGGAAAAAGCTCAAAAAGTATGGTGAATCCCTGTCAGCACACGATTTTCTAAATGGGGTGAGCGGCTAATGGACAGCCTACAGGTCATAGGTCAAGTAGTGGGTGGAAGCTTTGGGGATATCCTGGTTCGACAAAAGGCAGGCACAAATCTAGAGATTGGCGACATGCTAGTGTCTGAAGAAAACGGTTCTTATCTTATCTTGCAGGTTTTTGCGCTTGAATATGGTTCTCAAATACAAGACAGAGTTCAGCAGATGATGTCTGGGGTAAATCTGGAACAGGGTGCAGCGGATGCCCAGTTTTACGAGCCTGAATTTGTAAATTATGTTCTGGCTAGAATCAAACCGCTTGCCTCCATATCAAAATCAAACAGCAAGGTAACTTTGCCAAAAAATCTTCCTTCGTTTTTTAACAAGTTGAGGCTGATAAACAAAGATGATCTCAAGTTCTTGCAAAAAGGAACAGATCACATCTTTGTAGGCCATATCAGAAGCGGTACAAAAGTAATCTCAGAAGCAGAAGTCTGGCTACCTGCAGAAGAGATATTTTCCCACCACATCTTGATTCCGGCAACTACGGGTCGGGGAAAATCAAACCTTGTCAAGACGATTCTATGGCATGTGCTTGATTCAAACAAGGTGGGTGCGTTGGTTCTTGATGCACACGACGAGTATTTCGGCCGAAAGGACCTAGGCCTAAAAGATCATCCAAAGGCAAAAGAAAACCTGGTATACTATACGCCTGCAAACCCACCACCTGGTGCAAACAGACTCACAATCAACTTGCAGTCAATTAGGCCTGAACACTTTGAAGGAATAGTCGAGTTTTCACCACCACAATTTCAGGCACTTCGAACCTATTACAGAAGCGATGGTGCAATGTGGCTGTCTCAACTAATGCTTACACCACCTGATGCGGCATCAGATGAGATAGCGGCAGTTACGATGAGTGTGATTCAACGCAAGCTAAGGCTGATTCTGGGGCTTGAACGAGATGAGGAAGGACACGTGATCTCAAAGCACGAGGTATTTGACAGCACAACAAAGGGTCTCACGACCGTAGATGACATTGCAAAAGACATAGAGAACGGCAAGGTGGTCATACTTGATACCTCAAGGCTTGGAAACGAGGCAGAGCTGATTGTTGGAAACATCATCGCATCAAAGCTCTTTGAGCGCTACAAAGACTACAAGGCAAAAGGCGAGCTTGCAAGAAAGCCTGTGGCAACCGTGGTAATAGAAGAAGCTCCGCGTGTAATAGGTGAGGATGTTCTTGTGTCTAAAAATGACAATATATACAGCACGATAGCAAAGGAAGGCCGCAAATTCAAGGTGGGTCTGACCGCAATCACACAGCTGTCCAGTGTAATTCCAAAGACAATTCTGGCAAATATGAATACGAAAATAATTTTGGGAAATGAGATGAAGCAGGAACGAGAGGCAATAATTGCTAGTGCTTCACAGGATCTTTCAGAGGACGACAAAAACATTGCAAGTCTTGACAAGGGTGAGGCAATCATAACTAGCATCTTTGTGCCGTTTGCAATGCCGATCAAGATTCCATTGTTTGAGGATCTGGTAAAAGAAAAAACATCCACGAGGCCTTCTGGTAAGACAAAGGTGTTCTAGTTGCCAAAGTTTGCACATTTTTCCGACGTACATCTCGGATTTCAAAAAACAGATGCGCTCAAAAAAATAGAAAAAACCGTCTTTGAGCGTGCAATCACAGAATGCATAAGACGCCAAGTTGATTTTCTTGTAATTGCCGGAGATCTGTTTCATGTAAACATTCCAGAAATGGAAATCAATGTATTTACATTCGAGCAGTTTCGTCGTCTAAAGGAAGCAGGGATTCCAGTATATGCCGTTTATGGAAGTCATGATTTCTCACCTGTTTCAAAATCGGTAATTGACTTGCTTGAAGCAGCAGGGCTTGTCATCAAAGTGACAAGACAGCAAGAAAGTCAAGATGATTCCATCGTGCTTGGATTTTTACAAGACAAAAAAACCGGAGCAAAAATCACAGGACTTCCTGGGCTCAAAGCAGGAAAGGATCTAGCATATTATGAGCGGCTGAACCATTCGGCTCTAGAGGCGGAACTAGGCTTTAAGATATTTTTGTTCCATGGAGGAATTGATGAACTAAAGACGCAGGCTATCTCCGAGACTGACTTTATGCCGTTATCTTTGTTGCCAAAAAAGTTCAACTATTACGCAGGAGGTCATATGCACACATTTGTGCATCAACAGTATTCTGATTATTCACATGTGGTATATCCTGGAACTTTGTTTGCAGGATATCATAGTGATCTGGAGGAAAACGCCAAAGGCCAAAAACGTGGTTTTGTTCTTGTTGACTTTGATGACAAGGTAAACAAAGTCGAATTCATTGAAATTAAAAATGCCGAATACGAAATTATAGAAATTAATGCAGAAAACAGGGATGCAAAATCAGTTAATGCAGAACTTTTGCAAAAAATAAAAAATCTCAATCCAACAGAAAAAATTGTAATTATCAAGATAGAAGGCCAGCTGTCCACCGGTAAGACTGCAGACATCGACACTTCATTAGCTCGAGAAGAACTTCTTGGCTATGGTGCACTTGAAGTCAAAATAAGCAAAAACAAACTGTTTTCTAGAGAATACAATATCACCGCGGCAAAAGGCCAAAACAGAGATGAAATAGAAACAAACGTGTTCAAAGAAAATATCGGCGAAATAAGGCTAAAACAAGAAAACCTTGTCGGAGACAAAGGAGTCGTACTTGCAAAAAGACTGCTAAAGGAGTTAGAGCAGCCTATATTGGTTAATGAGAAAAAATTAGAATATCTACTTAGGATTAAGAAAAACGCGTTGGAGATTATGGGGTTGTGGTTAGATGATTCTCAACTCAATTAAGCTAGAAAACATTCGCAGCTACCGCATCGAGGAGATCGAGTTTCCACGCGGAATAACTTTACTTGAGGGAGACATTGGCTCTGGCAAGTCATCTGTGCTAATGGGCATCGAGTTTGCGCTGTTTGGCCTTGGTTCGCAAAAACCCGATGCACTACTTTCAAAAAAAGAAGAGGAAGGGAGCGTAACTCTGAGGTTCTCAGTTGATGGTGACTCGTATGAAATCAAACGAACTTTAAAGCGCAAGGGTGACTCTGTATCTCAAGATGCAAAAAACTCATATCTGAAAGTAGGCGAGGTAATAGAACCACTGTCGCCATCGGAGCTAAAACAACGCGTCTTGCAGATTCTCAAATTCAACGAACCTGCAGACCCGCGCTCAGAAAGTAGGATCTTCCGTTATGCATTTTTCACTCCACAGGAGGAGATGAAACAGATTCTACTTGACTCTACCAAGAGGCTTGAGACGATACGCAAGGCATTTGGCGTCGAAGACTATAAGATCGTCGCAGAAAACGCAAAGATGATCTTACAAGAGATAAAATTACAACTTACAAGATTCGAAGAACGCTTCAAAAACGTCAAACAACTTGAAGACTCGTTAAGGAAGTCAAATGAAAAAATCATCGAACTAGACTCACAAATAAGCGTACTCAAATCACAACAACAAAAATACGAGTCAGAAAAAATCACGCAAGAAAAAGAACTTGATGAACTAAGGGCGCAAGAAAAAGAAAAGACACAACTTGAGATTCAAAAGGAAAATCTTGAGGAAAAAATATCTGATTCAAAAAGCGAAATCGCTGATCTACAAAAAAGAATTGAAAATACTAGAAATGAACTAGATGAAATTGCCGAAAAGATCCGCACATTACAGAAGATAACCAGTCCTACAACAAAGACGGTTGCCCAACTAGAGTCTGAAATTAAAAAATTCAAGGATCTAAAAGAGAAGATCATGATAATGTCATCAAAGATGGACTCAACAGAAGACCGTATTGCAGAACTACAAGAAACTCTAGGCAAATACGCCAAATCGGATCCACAAAAATTAAGGGAGGAACAAAAAACACTACAACTTCAAATCGATGAAGCAAAGGCACTACTAGAAAAATTGTATAAAGAATCAGAAATACTAACGAAAGAAAAACTTACACACGAGGCACAAAAAAACAATTTGGAAAATGATCTGGTAAAGATTGCAAAATTAGGCACAAAATGCCCCTATTGCGAAAATACCATTGACCAAAATCATCTGCAAAAGCTAGAAGGGGAACGAAGACTCAAGCTCGAAGCTGTCAATAATGAAATTTCCAGAATTACTCCATTATTAGCAAAGTCAAAGAAAGACATCGAGGAACTGGAAGAAAAAATGGACAAGGATAAAAAACATCTCCTAGAAATTGAGAGGGTGATCCCAGAGTTAAACGAGTTTTCCAAAAAAAATCATGATTTGACAGACCTGAAGCAGAAATTAAATGAAATACAATTTGAGTATGCCATAACTAGAGAAAAATCGTTTACACATTCAAGTCATGATCCAGTTGAATATCTTGAGGCGCTAAAAGACGCTCTTATTGAATACAAAAATACAAAAAGACACATTGAAGAATTCGAGTCAAGGCTAAAGAAAACAGAAGAGCTCAAAGAAAAATATGAAAACGATCTTAAAACTACTAAACAAAAGATGGAAAATTTTGACAGTAAAATAAAAGAAATTAACAAAAAGCTAATCTCATTTGAAGACATTGACCAGAAGATAAGACAATTAAAATCAGAAATGATTCAAATCGACAAAAGACTGGGCGAGTCAAAAGAAAAGATTGCCGCATTGACAGAAAGCCTCAAAAACGAAAAATCAAACATCGCAAAACTGGAGTCTGATCTCACAAATGCCAAAAAATGGCAAGCAGAACATCAAAGATACAGTAACTACCATGAATGGCTAAGAGAGTTTTTCATTCCGACACTGGATCAGATTGAAAAACAAGTATTACTTTCAATTCAGCAACAATTCGACGAGACATACAAGAGATGGTACTCAATTTTGATTGAAGATCCAACAAAAGAATCCAAAATAGATGAAAACTTTACCCCCATAGTTGAGCAGGATGGCTATGAACAGGATGTTGACTTTCTCTCAGGTGGCGAAAAGACAAGCATCGCACTAGCTTATCGCCTTACACTCAACTCGCTTATGAGAAAGGAAACCCAGAGCATGAAATCAAATCTCCTAATCTTGGATGAGCCTACAGACGGTTTCTCAAAATCACAACTCTCCAAAGTCAAAGACGTTCTACAGGAACTGCGCTCAGAGCAGATAATTTTGGTGTCGCATGAAAAGGAACTTGAAACCTATGTCGATAACATCTTTCAGATCTCAAAAGATGGCGGAGTCTCGCGCATTACCAAACTGAGTAACTAGCTCATCCGCCTGTCATCTTGGCAAATTTCTCATTTTTGCTAAGCTTTTCCATGAACTTTAGATTCGATAGTGCAACAATGGCGGATTCTTTGACTGGGATGCTTGGATCTTCAAGTGCGTTTTCAAGTGTCTCACGTGCCTCTTTTGCACCAACCACACCAAGTGCTATTGCTGCCTCGTGGCGTACAAACATGCTTGGGTCATTTCTTGTAGCATCCTCAAGTGGTTTGACTGCACTTCTGTATCCCATCTGTCCAAGTGAAAATGCGGCCTCGTGTCTTACGAGCTCATTTGGATCGTTTTTAAGTACTCTTGCGATATGCGGTACCTTGTCTTCGCCCCCAAAATCCACCAGTATGCATGTTGCCCTTGTACGTACGACATAGTCCTCATGATCTAGTAACTTGACAAAATAATCCACATCACGTTTTTCATATCTGTCCTCCATCTCTGCAAAAAGAGACAATCTTTTTTCTGGTACTACGTCCATTTGTTTTGAGAAAAATTCTGTTCTATATTACTGTAATTCAAAAAATCAGTTACATTTTATAACTAATGTGAAACGATCAAAATAGTTGATAGCACAAATAGGACAAAAGGCACCAAACCTTTCCATATCAAAATGGGTACAGGGAATGCCAACAAACATAGACCAAGAAAAAGACCACATCGTACTAGTTGAGGTCTTTCAAGTAAATTGCCCTGGCTGTTTTTTGTATGGGCTTCCGGAGGCAATAAACATCTACAACAAATACAAAGACGATGGTGTCCGGGTTCTAGGAGTAGCTACTGCTTTTGAGGATTTTGATAAAAACACACTTGAAAATCTAGAACTATTGGTAAAAACCGGCCAAGTGATAGGTGAGACAAAAAAGGCGTTGAGCCAGTACGGGCGAATCGTAGACGGAGACAAACTCCCATACAAGATACCGTTCCCATTGGGCATGGACGTGTTAGTAAAGGAAACAGGACAGCCAAGCAAAGAAAAGATGCTTGATTTTATAAAAAGTCAGATTCCTGATTTCGATGAACAGCCAGAAAACTACCGAAAAGAAATACTCGCACGTGTAGAGTTCTACTTTAAATCAAAAGAGTATTCTGCAGAGACTTTTGAAAGATACGCCTTACGTGGCACTCCGTCATCGATTCTAGTTGACAGAAAAGGAGTACTACGTGATGTCTCATTTGGACAGATGGGTCATCTGGAGCCAATGATCCAAGAATTACTAAATGAGTAATTAAGCTAATTTCTTTCTCTTGAAATAAACTGCCAGGGTGCTTCCGGCACCCGCAACCAACACTATGGCAATTACGGAGATTATTGTGATGAGTTGGTTTGAGCTTGCTGGGTTTTCGATAAATTCTTTCTGCTCTTCATTTACCTCGTAATCGCTTGTTATCTCTAGGATGTGTGTGCCATTTCCACCAAACTCTAGTGTAACAAATGAAATTCTATCATTTTGTAAAATCTTGACTTTGATCTCTTGACCATCAAGATAGGCATGAAGAGGGCCTTTTGTCATGTTTTTTGGAATCTGTAGTTCACCGAAATTATTTTCGACACTGCTCATTATTGGCATAACTATCTTGCCATTATCAAATCTGATCTCTTGAATGTTAAAATTTGCAACAGTGTCTACAACAAAACTGTCTCCGCCAACTTGGACATCAAAACTTGTTCGCAGGCCTGTTCTGTCTGATAATGGTTGAGCAAAAACCGGTAGCGTTGTTATCAATAATATTGCAAGTAGGATCTTCAATTTACGCAGGAATGACTCTTTTTCTGATTTCTTTGTCTTTTGAAATCCTTGGATGAGAAGGATCAGCTAGGATTATCTCAAACCAATAATGAAATCCGTCTTTGTACAAAAAGTACGAGCCAAGTAATTTCAGATTCTTGTATTTCTCTTGGGTTCTTTTTTCTGCAACTTGCTGCATGTTAATTTCTGCCTTCATTCGTGTTACTCCCAAATGCTTTTGTCTTCTTCCAGCAACCGGTCTTTGCCTTCTCATGCCGCCGGTTCCTACACGAGTACGAATTACCACTATGCCTTGTTTTGCCTTGTAACCGAGTCTCCTTGCTCTTTGGATTCTACTTGGTTTTTCTATTCGGGTAAACGCATCTTCCTTTCTCCACTCGATGGCCCTCTTTCGTATCTCCGGTGCGTTTTGCTGCCATAGCTGAAGCCAGGCTGCATCTTGGTGACTAAGCATTATCGGCACTATCTTTATCCCCTTAATATCCGATACGGCTATGGGACAAAACTCCCTTAAGAACCGCATCTGTATCAGTCGATATAAAATGTCCGCGAGTGTCAGAATTCTCCTAGATTTTTTCACTCGCAGGAATCTCCAGTTGGAAATTCAATATGTTCTCAAACTTGGCGTGTGATAATCATATCGATCCTCGTAGTGTTCGTCTGTTTTAAACGACAGCCAAATCATATTGTGGAATTTGTAAGCATTATTGAATGGTTGAAAAGCACATTAACAGAAAAGATGATAACGAGGAAGACGAATGGTCTCACATTACAAACATAGGCACAAAAATTGAGGCAGCCGATCCTATGGAAGTGGTTGCAAGAACCATTGTCTTTGGTAAAGAACTAAGAGAGGCCGCAAAAGAGGTAGTGGTAAAAGAAAAAGCAGAAGAATTCAAGGATCAAATGAACAATACCAACCAATATCTAAAATTTATTAACGCCCATCTCGCCGAAAAAAAATCAAAGATAGCAAAGCTTAGAGAAAATGAGCGTAGATTCAAAGAAGAACTCGAAGCCTTGCAAAACGACACAATAAAACCAAGACCGGAGCTTGACAATGTCAACTACAAATACATCAAGGAAAATGATGCCAAATCACTGCTTGTGCATCTTGAAACGGAGCGACAGATACTGTATGACAAACTACAACATCAACAAGAACAAATAGAAAAAACAAAAAAACAACTACTTGAAAAGGACGAGCAAATAAAAAGTGTTCAAAACGAACTAGAACTAATTACCAACAAAAAACCCGTCACAGAAGATCCAATATCTGTGCTAAAAGAAGAGCTTGCAAAATTGGGCATACAAGACAGTTCTACGAAAATTGGCGCTGCGATAAACTCTCTTGCAGAAATGCTTAACTCAAAGAAGTCAAACCAATGATTTTTAAAAATTAGGAACCTTTTTTTGTAGTTAATTTTTGGCATACATGTGAAAAAACAACTTGTTATTGTATGCCTGCTTGTGGTTGCGTCAGGCCTACATTTGGCAGATGCACAAACGGTTCAAGTAAACACAAGCAAAAAAACATACAATTATGGTGACTATCTTCAAATCACAATCATAGTCTCAGAAATATCTGACAATACTGCAACAATGTACATAATTGACTCGGAAGGAACCAAAAGCAGCTCTATTCAAGTCAGAATACAGAATCTTACTACGACGATCACTTCGCCAAACCCTTTTGATTCTCTAATCTTCAAAGAAGGAAAATACAAAATTGAGATTCAGTATGGCGAATCTACGTCATTTACGGAATTTGATCTTGTCGATGCAGGCAACATCGTGCTACCGTTTGGCAGCAATGTGATCATCCCACAATGGGTTGATGGTGTGATTTCTGATTACGGACTACTCAAGTTTCTTGCAGATAACGATGTACTAGAAATCCAATCAGGAAAATCTCTAAAGGAAGATGCAAAAATTCCTTCGTGGTTTAAGATTAACGCGCAGTGGTGGTCTGAACGAAAGATATCTGACGGTGAGTTTGTAAATGCGCTCAATTATCTTCTAAATCACAAAGTAATTTCTCTGTGAATCTAGTGGTTGTTTTTCTTTCTACTTGCTCTTCCTATTGCCCACAGAATTATCATTATGACGAATGCAATGATGAATGCTGCTACTGCTGGAACGACCAGATCAAAGGCAACACCGCGTGATGCAGATGGTTGTTGTACTGTTTCATCAAGTACACATTGACCGTCCTTGAAGATGGTTCCAGGACCACATCTCTCATCAAGCACACAAACTCCATCCTTTAGCACTGTTCCAGGACCACACTGCGTTTCTGGCTCAGAAACTTCCTCTGGTATTTCTTCAGGTATCTCTTCTGGTTGTTCAGCTAACACACAAACTCCATCCTTTAGCACTGTTCCAGGACCACACTGCGTTTCTGGCTCAGAAACTTCCTCTGGTTCTTGTGATCTCTCCTCTGGTATTTCTTCAGGTGTCTCTTCAGGAATTTCTTCTGGAATCTCTTTAGGCTCCTCCGATGTTGGTTCTGATGCAAAAGTGGTGGTACCAAGAGCAATTATGTCAAGCGAGCTTGTTCCTGGTGGCACCGTGATGGTCAAGACTCGTGTGGCGTCTCCTCTATCTTCCTCAAATACTGCTTCATCTGCATCGGCAAGAACTAAAAAGTCGTCGTCTGCTCCGTCTGTCTTTGAATCAAAAAAGCTTCGCTCAAATGTTATCTCCAAGATGGGAGAAACATCGGTAGTTGTTACCGAAATAGTCAGAGTGGACGTAAATGTGTCAGCCTCGATATTGTCTACAGTAAGGCCTACTGCATCATAGCTAATCTCATAGGTCTTGCCATTTACTTCGACTGATTTACTTCCGGGTTCGCCAAACGCAAAATTTGGCATTACTAAAGTGATTAATAGCAATGTGAAAATCAGCCCAGATTTCATCCTAGATTACGCCTCGCAAAATCTGTATTATATCTTTATTATTTATCATGTTGTGTGCCTGGGACGCGGTGCTTAGCCTCAATTCATTGTAAAAATTGCAGAATTTTTGATAAATTATTGGATGATTTTATTGTGATTGATTAGTCAAGATCCTTTTGTGTGACTATGGTTTTAGATTACGCCACGTAGTATCTGAATTATTTTTTCAGCTATGACGTTTGCTGCCAGTGATTGGGCTTCTTTTGTCTGTGCACCAATGTGGGGGGTGCATATGAAGTTTGGAAGCGTGACAAGCTTGTTGCCAATAGCAGGCTCTTTCTCAAACACGTCTAATGCTGCACCACCTAGGTTTCCTGATTTTAGCGCCTCATACAGCGCATTTTCATCTACGGTGCCGCCTCTTGAGGTGTTAATTATTTTTGCAGTTTTCTTCATTTTTGAGATTCTTTCTGCATTGATCAGATTTCTGGTGCTGTCTAGTAATGGTACATGGAGCGATACATAATCTGCACTCTGCAAAAGAGTGTCCAAGTCTGCTTTGATGAGACCTACTTCTTTTGCAAATTCGGGGTCGATTGGTACTACATCATATCCTATTATGTTCATGTTTAGTGCCCTTGCAAGCCTTGCGAGTCTTTTTCCTATGTTGCCAAGGCCTACGATTCCAAGATATTTCCCTGCAAGCTCGGTTCCCATTAACTCTTTTTTGATCCAATTCCCTGCTCTAAGCTCTCTGTCTGCGCGTGGGATTTCCCGTGCAAGTGCCAACATGAGTCCGATCACAAGCTCTGCTACTGCGTTCATTGCACCTTCTACCGCATTTATGACGCGGATATTCTTTGTTTTTGCAAATTCTGCGTCGATATTGTCGAGGCCGACGCCAACACGTGCAATGATCTTGCATTTTGTAGCTTTTTCGATCAACTCTTTTGTGATCGTGGTTCTACTTCTTACTATAACAATGTCAAAATTAGCAATCTTTTCTGCAAGATCCTGTGGTGTTATCTGAGGCTCGTATGTTACCTGGAGGCCGTTTTTTTTCAAAATCTCGTTGAGAATCGAGTCGACTTGGTCGCAGATTAAAACAGATTGATTAAAACTCATGGAGTTGGCTTTTGTTGCACAGAATATAATTCATTATGGGGCTTTGATAAAAATAAGAAAATAAGGGGAATTTAAATTCCTAGTTCTGCCTTGATTTCGTCAGCACGTTCATCAGTATACAAGCCATGCAAGTTGATCTTTGGATGCTCAATTGAGTTCTTTCCTGCTGGAGGAATGGCATCGCTTGGGTTGCCCAAGAGTTCTGCATATGATTTTGCATTTGTACCCAATTGCTCATTTAGACCAAATGGATCACCTACAACCATTACTGTTGCTGCACCTGTGAAGATTGCTGCATAGTCATGGTTTACTGCAACGTATACGCCTGGATTATCAAAGACAACATCGGCAATCATGCCTTGTGAGCCTCCAACTAACCAAGTCTCGGTACCCTTTGCTTGCACTACGTTTGCTTGAGTTACACGGTCGATGATTTCACCCACAATGTGCCAGAACACTGGTTCGTTTCCTTGGTTTTCGACAAAGAATCTTACGTGTTGACCTGGCTCAATGAAGAGCAGTTGTGACTGGTATTGTTTTAGGTCTTTTGAGTTCCATGGCTGAGCTACGAAGATGTTCTTCTTTGCATCACCTAGAACTAGTTGGTTGTGATCCTCATTTGGAACATAACCAAATGACATACCGTTGACAACTGTCCACGTGGTCTCATGCTTGAACATTTTTCCTTGATCATATCCGCCAGCATCGTTTAGGTACAACTGGTTGTACTGAAGCTGGAATTCAAGGGCATCTGCAGAGTATGTCTGTCTGTCTCTGACGACTTGGCCGTCCTGAACCTTTGTCTTTTCGACAATCAATGGCTTGTAGCCTTTGAGTGGGTCGACAATGGTGATTCCGTACATGCCAGAGAGGACATGCTGGTCCATAGCTGCTACATCAACACCAGAGCAATGGTACTTGAAGGTACCTGGCACTTGTGCAACATAACAATATGTCTTGGATTCACCTGGCAAAACTTTGCCAAAGTTTCCTGCACTCATTTCAGATGCATGCATGTCGTTTCCATGTGGTGTTGGTTCACCTTCTGGGATTGTTAGGGTCATCATTACTACATCGCCTTGTGTGACTCTAACGGTTGGTCCTGGGACTTGGCCGCTAAAAGTCATAGCTTTGTATGTGCCACCACCAATTACTGGGAGCTCTGCACTTTGACCTGTAAGGTCAACTGTGACCACATTTCGTCCTTCTTCGATATTGTCGCAATCTACTTGCGCAAATGCTTGTGGCATGACTAGTCTCAAACCACCCATGTCGTGGATTTTTTGAGTCAAGTCATCGTTTCCTTTGGAAACTGCCATCGTTGAACCAACGACTTGTGACTGTGTGTATGTGCTTCCGAATAAGGTCGCTGCTAACACCGCTACTGCTGTAACGGAAAATAGCATACTATAACGCTTATTCATTGAGTTTGAGACTTGTACCAGCCTATATATTAATTCCCCTTATTTCTCTGCGGATTTAGGATTTTATGCTGATATTCTGGATTTGAATCCCGCTGAGAATTTATTTTGGTGGCATTCAGTTGAATTTGGTTTGGAATATAGAATTGACAAAGATTCTTTGGGTGAAGTAAAGATCCCAGCAGACGCGTATTATGGCGCATTCACCGGACGAGCCATTCAACAATACCATGTGACTGGCAAGAAATCTCACAAACACCTAATATCGGCATATGTAATGATAAAACGCTCGGCTGCGGTTGCCAACATAAGAACTGGAGCAATTGACAAAAAACTCGGTGACGCAATAATCAAGGCATGTGACAAAATTTTGTCCGGCAAGTTTTTAGATCAATTTGTAATCGAGGAGATTAACTCCGGCGCAGGAACTGCATTTAACATGAATTCAAACGAAGTCATCTGCAACGTTGCACTCGAGATTTTAGGAAAAAAGAAGGGCGATTATTCCTATCTGCATCCAAATGATCATGTCAACATGTCGCAGTCAAGCAATGATACATTTCCAACCGCGATGCATGTTGCAATACTTTTCAACGTAGATGAAATGCTTGCCGCAGTTGACATACTCATAAAATCTCTGACAAAAAAAGCAAAAGAGTTTGCAGCATTCAAAAAAATTGGAAGAACTCATCTCATGGATGCACTACCAGTTACACTAGGCAGTGAATTTGCAGCTTATGCCACATCGATTACCAAAGCACGAAATGCAATATCTGCAGCAAAGTCTGAGCTAGAACTTGTTGGGCTTGGTGGAACGGCTGTAGGAAATGGTGCAAACACACCAAAAGGATATAGACAAATCGCAATTGCAGAACTTGCCAAGATTTCAGGACTTAAGCTAAAACCAGAAAAAGACATGCAACACTCACTGCAATCAAAATTCGCAGTAGCAAACATGTCGTCAGCTGTAAGGAACCTCGCACTTGAGCTAAACAAAATCGCAAACGACATTAGGTTGATGGCATCTGGTCCGATTGCAGGGCTATCTGAGCTCGGAATTCCCGCGGTTCATGCAGGCTCTTCAATTATGCCGGGCAAAGTAAATCCATCACTTGCAGAATGCCTCAATATGGTTTGCTTTAGTGTAATTGGAAACGATACTGCAGTAGCAAATGCTGCACAGGCAGGACAATTCGAACTAAATGTAATGCTGCCTGGAATGCTAAAGGCAGTGCTTGACTCGACTGACATGCTCAAGAACTTTTTGCCGATATTCTCAAAGAATCTAATTGATGGCCTTACCGCAAATGAGGAGCGACTTGCACAAAATATAGAGAAAAGTCCCGTCATAGTGACACTTCTTTCGCCAAAGATTGGCTACCAAAAATCCGCAGACCTTTTCAAAGAATCACTAAAGACAGGAAAGACAATTCGTGAGCTTGTCATCTCACAAAAATTAATGACGCAAAAGGAAATAGACGCACTCTTCAAATAATATGGCAAAAATCTGGGTTGAATCATACGGTTGTTCTGCAAGTTTTGCAGACGCGGAAATGATATCTGGTCTGATCGTAAACGGAGGTCACACGCTTGCTTCAAGTGCAAAGGACTCTGATCTGAACCTAATCGTTACGTGTTCTGTCAAGGACGCAACCGCAAACAAGATGATAAATAGGATAAAAAAACTCAAATCAAAGCCACTTGTGGTGGCAGGCTGCCTTGCAAAAGCAGAACCACAGACCGTTGAAAAATTCTCAGGTAGGGCAAGCCTAATGGGGCCAAACTCACTTGGCAAGACACTGCAGATAATAGATGAGACTTTGCTTGGCCGCAAAAGAATAGATCTTACAGACTCGGACCTCTCAAAGACAGGTCTGCCAAAGGTGAGACTAAATCCAATTGTGGGGATTGTTGAGATCGCAAGTGGTTGTATGAGCGAGTGTACGTTTTGTCAGACCAAGCTTGCAAAAGGTGATCTTAAATCATACAGGATCGGCGATATAGTAAGACAGGTGCGCATCGAAGTCGAGGACGGATGCAAGGAGGTATGGCTCACCTCTACTGACAACGGATGTTATGGCTTTGATATAGGAACCACATTACCTGATCTTGTAAGGGAGGTCTCAGAGATAGAAGGCGATTTTGCAGTACGCGTTGGAATGATGAATCCTATGTACATGCCAAGAATCAGAGATGACTTGGTAAAATCATTTGAAAACCCTAAAATCTACAAGTTTTTGCATGTTCCTGTACAATCAGGAAGCGACAAAGTGCTACACGACATGAAGCGGGGTCATACGGCAGGCACCTTTAGAGATGTAGTGAAGAGATTCCGCGCCAAGTTTGAAAGGTTTACAATTTCAACCGACATCATAGTGGGGTTTCCAACGGAAAACAGTGAGGACTTTGAAGAAACAATGGATCTTCTAAAGGAGACAAAGCCGGATGTGGTAAACCTCTCAAGATACAGCCAAAGGCCAGGAACGAAGGCAGCAGAGATGGCCCAAATCGACGTTGGCAAGGTAAAACAGCGAAGCAAGACAGCATATGATCTGATAAACAAGATAGCGCTTGAAAACAACAAAGAATGGATCGGATGGAAGGGCGAGGTTCTCTTCAATGAGCAAACGGATGGCAAGATCCGTGGTAGAAACTATGCATACAAGTCCGTCTTTGTGGATGAGGCTGTCAAACTAGGTGACAAAAAACTAGTCAAGATAACCGGCGCAACAAGCCATGGGCTGCAAGGCCTGATCGCTAGCTAAAACTTTTAGATCGGATCTTGGATCAAAATTAAGTAAGAAGGTTTTTTATTCTATTTTGCAAGGTCTCCTCATGGACTTTGTCAAGCCCGTCCTTTTGGTCGGAATTGGTGGCGCAGGCTCAAGGCTTGCAACACACGCAAGCGAGTTGATTGGGGCTGACTGCGTTGCAATAAGCCATGATAGCAACGATTTGAGCTCAAAAAACGACATCAAAATTCATACCGAGTCATACGCTAATCCTTCTGCATATCTGATAAGGGCGCAGGCTCAAAAGTCGATGGACAAGATCAGAGGCACGCTAGCAGACTATTCCACGGTTATCATTTTTGCAAACCTTGCTGGAAAAGCCGGTGCTGCAATCTCACCTCTAGTAGCAATGGCTGCAAAAGAGGAAGGAAAAAGGGTCTTGTCCTTTGCAATCATGCCGTTCAAATTTGAAAAAGAAAGACTGTTTTTGGCAGGCGTCTCACTAAAAAGACTCAGGACAAACTCTGACTCAACAATTGTCGTTGACAATGACGCGCTGCTTGAGAGCAATCCAGACCTGACACTAAACAAATGCTATGAAATTACAAATCATGCGATGATGTATGTTGTAAACTCACTTGACTCGTCGTCGATTTCAAATGATCTAAATGTACTTTCTACAAGCAAAGACGTCAAAGATGTAGAAACATCACTACGAGATTCAATTAAGATGCTTTACGAGGATGCACCACCAAACAACATCAAAAAGACAATGCTGTATGTATTTGGTGCAGACAACGTCTCTGTTGGAAAAATAAATTCTATTACACAAACAATTAGTGGCATGTTCAATGAAAACAGCACAGCTGTGAGCTTGGCAACAACTCAGGGCGACAAAACACAGGTAGTCGTGGTTGCTTCAGTCGAAGGCACACTCAAGTTTGATAACTATGATCCACTTGGGATGATTCCACAAGAAAATGTCTTGGATTGGGATGAGCCTGAATCAAGCATTAAAACTGGAATCGAGTTATATCAGTTAGAGTAATTACTTTTTCTTTGGCTTTTTAGATTCTGATTTCTTTTCAGACTTTACTTCCTTCTTTGTTTCGGATTTCTTTGGCTTTTCGTCTTTAGCTTCTTTTTTTGTCTCTGATTTCTTTTCAGTTTTTGGTTTTTCCTTCTTTTCTGGCTTTTCTTCGATTTTTTCTTCCACCTTTTCTTCTACTTCTGGTTCTTTTGGTTTGACTTCTTTTGGTTTTTCCTCAACTTTTTCCTCAATCTTTGGCTTTTCTTCTTCGTATGGTGAGACTAGGACATAGCCCTCGTCCGTCTTTGCCATCTTGACTCGGATCTTTCTTGGTGGACTGCGGATTCCGCGTTTCCATACTGTCTGGCTGAGGTCTTGATCAATTTTGATCTGCTCTGTTTTCATGTGGTGTGCTGCAAACTCGCGAATCATGTTGATCGCTCGTTTTGCTCTTTGGTTGTTTGGTGAAAGCCACACTTTGCCGAGGTTTATTGTGTAGACTCGTTCTGCTTCTTGCGACAATTTATCCTACCTCCACATCGGTCTGTCTCCACTGACGCCTCTTTGGATTAGTTCTGACTTGACGTTTCGTCTTCAGAATGATCCATGCAGGAACTGCCGAGTTTTGCTTTCGCTTCTTTAGCAGTCTGATTTTTCGTCCGGAAGGTTTTCTTGCCGCCATAAAAATTGAGGCAAATTACCCTCTTTTTAAATGAATCTCGAATGTTTTGATTGTTTTGCCCTACAAAAGATTGTTTTGTTTGAATATGTCGAAAATTTGTTTTAGAATTCTTGCAGACGCGCCCCAGATGATCTTGTCATCAAATGTTGTAACGTATGCTTCAAAGAGTGCTCTATGATTTATGTCGTCATCGAGTCTGAGCTGACTGAGCAACGGAATGATTGGTATGTACAAGATTTCTTCTACTTCGGAATTTGGATGCAACATCGGAATGTCGTCTATGATTGACACAAAAGGAATTATTGTAAATCCGGAATTTCTCGTTTGCACAGGCTTCAGCTGGCCTATGACTTGATCTCTTGATAACTCAAGTGCAATCTCTTCTTTTGTTTCTCTGAGTGCTGTGTCGAGTAGATCTTTGTCGTCTACTGCAATCTTGCCTCCTGGAAATGAAATCTCGCCCGCGTGCTGTTGCATTGTCATTGGTTTTTTCGTCATGATTGTTTTGAAGTCATCACCATAAATTACCACCAGGACTGCTGCATGTTTTGTATTTTGGTCATCAATATGTGGAGTTATGTCTGATTCAAGTAGTTTTTTTATCTTGTCTGGGCTCAACAAACAACAAAGAGACAATCGGATTATTGAATCATTTCGCAAATCATTCCCCTCAAACTTGGTTGATTTTGTGCATTGCTATTATAAGCAAGTAAAATAGTAAATTTACAAATGACAATAAGATACGAGATCAACCCGCCAAGAGTGATTCAAAACAGGGTTCTGTCACACAAGGAGGTTAGAAGCTCGCTTATCAAAGTCGAAAAAAGAATAATTCGCGCAAGCAAGCTTTGTAACGGAATTCATCTAACCGACTCTGTGTTGGGGGTGCCTAGGATCTCGCCAATTACAACCGGTGCAATAATTCGAAATGATGGGGTCACAATAGACATCACTGCAAGTTTGAGAGTAAGGGACAGAAATATCACGGCACTCACCCAGTCGGTGTATGACGCAGTTCTTCTTGGGCTTGATGGATTGTTGGTACTCAAAGGTGATGAGCCACCAAATGGACCAAAAGACTCCAAACTGATTCCAAGTGATGTGGTAAAACATTTCAAAGACCTTGGGTTTGATAAGAATCTGGATTTTTTCTTGTCAATTTCAGCAAATCCAAACTTTGAGAAAATTCAAAAAAAGATTGAAGCGCAGCCAACTGGATTTGTGACCCAAGTGATACAGTCACCTGAGCAAGTATTCAGAATCGTAGATGTGTTAAAGCCGCAAGGTTTCAAGATAATTCCATGTATAATGGTGCCATCGGAAAACAACACCAACTCTGCAAAAATGGTTGGAATTGATTTTACAAAGTATGAGGAAATGACACTTGACTTTATCACAGAGATTTACAAATCTACAAAAGACATTCTAATTACGTCGCCAAATGACTTCAAGGCAGCACTAAAGATCCTCTCCAAGCTTAAAAGAATAAAAAGAAAATAAACCGAGTTGTTATACATGCAAAAAAAGAGTTTTCTTGAAGCATTAAGTGAAAAAATTCTACTATTTGATGGAGCAATGGGCACCGAGATACAAAAGTTTAATCCAACGCCGCAGGACTTTCCAGATGGAAAAGACGGATTCAACGACGGATTGATTCTCACACACCCGGAGTGGATAAAAAAAATTCACCGCAGTTATTTGGAGGCAGGAGCAGACTGTATTGAGACAAACTCCTTTGGCTCAAACAAGATAAAGCTGGACGAGTATGGGTATGGAGACAAGACGGTAGAGATTAACAAAAAAATTGCCGAGCTTGCAGTTGAAGTAGCATCGGAGTTTTCTGACAAACCACGATATGTGATTGGAAGCATGGGCCCAACTGGGTTTTTGCCAAGCTCAAACGATCCGGACTTGGGCTGCAAGCCAATCTCGGAAATAAGGGAAGCATATGCGTTGCAGGCAGAAGGTCTGATACTTGGTGGCGTAGATGCCTTACTGATTGAGACGAGTCAAGACATACTCGAAGTCAAGCTTGCAATTGAAGGTTCTCAAGAAGCCATGAAAAAACTAGGAAAAAAAGTACCGCTGATTGCAAATGTTACCTTGGATCAGTATGGAAAGATGCTTTTAGGCACAAACATCCAAGCTGCGTACACCACCGTATCGGATATGGGGATCGACGTGTTTGGTTTGAATTGCTCCACCGGGCCAATAGAGATGACACCAAGTGTTCGCTGGCTAAATGAGCAAAATGATCTAAATCTACTCGTGGTGCCAAACGCAGGAATGCCTGAAAACCAAGGCGGCCAAGCAGTCTATAAGATGGGACCGGACAAGATGGCGGAGGCGCTAAAGAACTTTATCTCAAAATACCCAAAGGTAAGGATAATTGGTGGTTGCTGCGGTACAAATCCGTCGCATATTGCTGCACTAAGAAAAATAATTGACGAAAAAGAATCACAAAAATAATTCTCATCTTGTCTTCGGGCTGAACAAATTTTTGATTATTTTTGTTTTCAAATAAATTTTCTTATTGATTGTTTGATTAACTAATATCAATTCAAACGAGTTTATGGTTTTTCAACAAATTATGCTAAATATGTTAATTGAGTACCGATCACATGAGTTATTGCATAGAATGTGGCACCGACGCAATAGTGTGCTTTTGTGGACCAAAAAGAAAAATCATGGGAGAGTATCTTGAAGCGTTAAAAGAATGCACGGAGCTCAAGTGCTACTGCAAAGAACATGTTCCAAAGACAGGGGGTGACTGACTCGTCAACTGCCTACGTTCTGATTAACTGTGATCTTGGTTCAGAAGAACGCGTTATGTCTGAACTCAAGTCGATAAACAGGATCAAGGAAATTCGAGGAGTGTTTGGTGCATACGATATTTTGGCAAAAGTAGATGCACCATCAGATGATCTGATAAGAGACATTGTGACTTCAAAGATCCGCAGAATCGACAGAATACGCTCGACTCTGACGCTTATGGGAATAGAGGGACAAGAATAATGCCTGCTCTGATCCAATACCCAGACTATGACGCAAAATGCAAAAAGCTTTGCGAAGAAAAAGAGATTAGATTTGCCGGAATAGTAGACGAAAACGGAAAACTCGTAGCCGGGGGTTTCAAGAAAGGACTGGTCCCCCTTGAAAAAGACGAACGTAGATTAGAAGAGTTCATGAGGTTTATCTCCAAAGTCTCACTTGTAAAGTCGTTTGATGAAGAACTTGGGCCTACCTGCTATATAGCAGCAAGAAGAGAAAAGGTAATTCTGATTAGTTTTCCGTTTCCTCTATCAAAGATACTATTGCTAATTTCTGCCGAGCCAACAATTGACATCGAATTATTGGCAGCTCACATTGTAAATATCTTTGATAGTGACGAAGCAAGATTTGCTGAGCGCTAACATGGTCTTGATGGAAAAATCAAACGAGTACTGGTTATTTGAGCAAAAATGTCAAACTGTGTTAAAATTAGAGGAGATCAGATTTGCCGGATTGATAGATCAAAGGGGGAGGCTCGTAGCAGGTGGATTCAAAGAAGGAATAACACCACTTGAGGATGAGGCGGAACGGCAAAAAATGTACATGGAATTAGCACTTCGAGTTTCCATGAGAAAGGAGTTCGACTATAGCTTGGGGCCTGTCAAATATTCTGCATCGCGCAGAGAAAAGGCAGTCATGATGAGCTTTCCAATTGGGTCAAACGTCCTGCTTGTGTCTGCAAATCCGGATGTTGACATTGATGATACTGCGAAAAAAATCATGAAGGTTCTTGGCATACACTAGATAAAAAATAACTCTAAACCACTGACCATACGGTCAATAATAGAAAAACCAGTATATATTTAGAAAATCCAAGTTCAAACTGATGAGGTTGAAGACACCAAGGGTAAGCTCTGCACTCAAAGCAGTTGATCTAAAACAAGTACCACCACCATTATTGATTGGAGAAAGGCTCAACACACAAGGATCAAAAAAGGCAAAACAGCTTGTACTGTCTGACGACTTTGACGGCCTAATTGATCTTGCAAGGGCTCAAGTTGAAGACGGGGCACACTGTCTTGATGTCTGCGTTGCAACAACTGAGAGGTCTGATGAGCTGGATTTTATGAAAAAACTTGTCAAGCGATTGTCACTTGAAATCGATGCACCGCTTGTCATAGATTCTACGGATCCAAATGTCATTGAGGCTGCAATCCAGCAAATCCCAGGCAAGCCAATAATTAACTCGATAAATCTTGAGGGTGACGGAAGTAGGTTCCACAAACTTGCACCTATTATGGCAAAGTATGGGCTGCCTGCAATTGCGCTGTGCATAGGACCAAAGGGAATGGCAAAGACGCCGCAGGAAAAATTAGAGACTGCGGAGCTCTTGTATGAGACTGGCAAAAAATACGGATTGCGCGAAGACCAATTCATCTTTGATGTGCTCACATTTACTTTAGCTACAGGCGAGGCAGAGTTTTTGGAGGCAGGAAAAAACACTTTGGAGGGAATACGGCTTGTCAAACAAAGATTTCCAAACGCCTTTACCGTCTTGGGTCTTAGCAACATCAGTTTTGGCCTAGTTCCCACAGCGCGCAAGATTCTCAACTCTGTGTTTTTGTACCATGCTGTGAAGGCAGGTCTTGATGCAGCAATAGTGAATGCAAAGGAGATAATCCCGTATTCAGAAATAGATGAAAAAGAACGAAAACTCGCAGAAGATCTAATTTTCAACAAACATCCAAACGCCTTGGCAGAGGTAATCGCATACTTTGAAAAAGTTAACACCAAGGTTGCTGAAAAAAAGATCGAAGTAGATCCAAGCTGGCCTGCAGGCAAGCGCGCACATTTCAGGATTGTAAATAGACTCAAGGATGGAATCGAAGAGGATGTCAGAAATGCAATTGCAGAAAAAATTCCAAATGCGAAAAGCATTGTTGATCTGCCGCGTCACGTAACACATCCTGCCGCAATTGGAACGCTAAATGATGACTTGCTGCCTGCAATGAAGGAAGTTGGAGACAAATTTGGCGCAGGTGAACTCATCTTGCCGTTTGTTCTAAAATCTGCAGAATGTATGAAGGCAGCAGTATCTGAGCTTGAAAAATATCTGCTAAAAGAAGAAGGCACAAGCAAAGGCAAGTTTGTTTTAGGTACTGTGTATGGTGACGTACATGACATCGGAAAGAACCTAGTCAAGACGATCTTTGAGAACAACGGCTACACAGTTTACGATCTTGGCAAACAAGTCCCATTACAAAAGTTTGTAGAAAAAATCAACGAGGTGAAACCAGACGCAATAGGACTTTCAGCACTCTTGGTGTCGACATCAAAACAGATGCAGTATTTCGTAGAGCATGCAAAGCAAAACAATTTCTCAATTCCGATTTTGTGCGGCGGTGCTGCAATTAACTCAAACTATATCAACAGGATTGCAAAAGAAGGCGGAATCTACCCACACGGTGTCTTTTACTGCAAGACAATGTTTGACGGCCTAAAAACCATGGATAAGCTTGTTTCACAAGACAAGGAACAATTTGTAAAAGAATGGAATGAGAAAATTGCAAAATGGGAGGAAACCAAAATAGAGAGGCCTCTGGGCGAGCTGCCCCACTCTGGAATAAAACCAGTCATGCCTCCCAGGCCACCAATTCTGAATATGCCGATTAGGCTTGAGCCAAAGGACATAGACTTGAACGAGGTCTGGAAGTACTTGAGCAAAAAATCGCTCTTTGTGTTGTCGTGGGGTCTTCGAGGAAAGATCGATGCTGAAGCAGAAGGGGAAATCCTTCTCAAGGAATGGACAAGAAAAATCCTAGATGAAAAGTTGTTTGAACCTCGCGCAGTTTATGGATATTTTGAATGCCACAACGTAGAAGGCAAACTGATAGTGGATGGGCCAGACGGCGCAAAGATCACATTTGATTTTCCACGTTCTTCGCAAAGTAAGCACTTGTGTATTGCAGATTATTTTGGTCAAAATGACATAGTCGCATTCCAGGCAGTCACGATTGGCAACAAAACACAACAAGTAATTGAAAAATGGAACAAAGAAGACAGATACACGGATGCGTATTATCTTCACGGCCTTGCAGTAGAGACGGCAGAGGCTTTGGCAGAGTTTGTAAATCTTAGGATCAAAAAAGAACTAAATCTTGACTGCAAAAGAGGACTAAGGTATTCGTGGGGCTACCCAAGCTGTCCTGATGTTTCACAACACCACCTAGTATGGCAACTCTTAGAGCCACAAAAATCCGGTATGACACTTACAGAAGCCGGACAAATAATCCCAGAACAATCTACTGCTGCAATCGTGGTGCATCATCCCGAGGCAGAGTATTTTGTGTTGTAACAGCACCAATTAAATTATTCAGCATCACAATCCACTCAAGTAATCATTTCATGCAACAAAAGCTGGGAACAAACAACCTTATTCGTGGCGTCACATTCTTTCAGCATGCTGGCGTCTCTATCGTTTACGTCTTTATGCCGATTTTAGCACAAAGTCTTACCACCACAATATTTGAGGTGGGAGTCACAATTGCATCGTTTTTTCTCGCGCAGATCCTGTCTAGTCTTTACTTTGGTAGGATCTCAGATGCAAGTGGGAAAAGGCTGGTCTTTATCAAAATTGGATTCATAGGCTGCGCGCTTACCTTTGGTCTGCATTACTTGGCAGATAATTCATTTTATTTGTTATTGGTAAGACTTGGTGCTGGCATCACAAGTGGGATGATGGTTCCTGCAATGCTTGCATACACCTACGAATCTGGAAAAGACAAATCCAAAGTTGCCTCTGTGATCTCATTTCATGCGCTTGGGTGGCTTGCAGGCATCGTTGCAGCAGGAATAGCAAACAACGAAAAGACGATATTTCTGATAAGTGCCGGATTGTTTTTGGCAGGTCTTGCAGTATGTCTTAGGCTGCCAAGTTACACCATGACAAGGGAAACAGGCCATGGACTGACAAGGCAAGTAATTTCAAAAAACAAGTATCTGTTTTTGTCGCTCTTGCTTAGACACATAGGAGCAACGGCTGTTTGGACCATTTTGCCACTCGTTCTGACTCAGACGTTTGGTGCAAAGCTGTACGAAGTCTCAATGGTGTACGTAGCAAACACTGCGTCTGCATTTATCTTGATGAACCTGATGGCGTCAAAAATCACGACAAAAAACATTACCAAATTCAAGATAGGTGTAGGTCTTACAGTGTTTGTGTTTGTCGGAATGGCACTTATGACGAACTGGTGGATGGCAATTCCATGCATGGCCTTAGTGGGTGTAACGTGGGCGTTTTTGTATATTGGTGGAAGCATTCACTTGATGGAAAATAATCCAAAATCGACATCGACTGGCATCTTTAACTCTACAATATCCATTGCAAACGTAATAGGTCCTGTAGTGGCAGGGGCGATTGCATTTTATTATCAGCAAGCAGCTGTGATGTATTTTGCAATAGGGATATGTATTGTAGCATTCCTCGTTTCATTGAAAATGAAATAAAAAGAATGGTGCAAACTCTAGTTTGCTATTTTTACATTTACTGGTGTTGGATTTGAGATTATGTCGAAGACAGGGGAACGTTTCTTTGCAACCTCGATTAACTCTTGGAGTTTTTCTTCTGGTGCGTCTGACTTGATCTTAAAGTTGACTTGGATGTTCTCGTAGCCGTTTCTTATGTTCTCAGACATGCCAAGAAACCCTCTAAGATCCAGATTCCCTTCAAGTGTCGATTCTATTTCGTCGATCTTGATTCCTTTTGCAGATGCGTGGTACACCAAGCTTGTAGTCAGACAGCCAATTAATGCAGTAAGTGCGTACTCGACTGGATTTGCACCACCATCTTGTCCTAGAAGAATAGGCGGCTCGTCTTTTTCAAATGAAAAAGGCTTATTCCTGATGTGCGTCTGGCCTCCTCCATAATACTCATTGACTATGGTGTTGTTGTGGCCACCGCTGATCCATCTGTTTTTTGCCTTGAAGTTGAATTTTGCCAGGTTTGGATCCTCTTTGATTGCGTCCATTGTTTTGAATAATTTTTCGACGTCTACGCCGTTTACCATGTTCATTATAATTGCTAGCATGCTATCATAATATATAGATTATTGATTCTGCTAGCATGCTAGCATTATTTATATAGTGATGACTGGAAAGTATGTTCGTGACAAAGAATCTTTCAATTCGTGGCTTTGACGACAAGACACACGCAAAGCTAAACGAAGCCGCAACTCAGCTTGGAGTATCGGTAAACTCTATTGTAAAAGATCTTGTCGACAAGTGGTTAGAAAAACAGTCGGGTGTTAGAAAAAAACACGACCTGATCCTATACTCTGATGACGAGTCAATGTCTTGGCTTCTTAAATCAATTAACCATGTTGTAGAAGGTGGTGAATGGTTTAGAACTTTTTGTAGTCCGCCCTCATACAAAACTGCAAAGGTATTGTCAAAAATGAATTGGTTTGATAGTACGATTATACCTTATGACTCAAAAGCAAAAAATTTTGGCAAATACACCGCACAGATAGTTGAACGAATTTCCAAAACAGCTGAGAAAAACCCTGTATGTTGGTTTGATTTTGTAATCGAGGATGTAGCAAATTCGTCATTAAAAGAAGCAATAAGGTTGGAATCTATGTATGACAAAAATAGGTTGCCTGGAATGACATTTTGCATTTACAAACTGGATACATTATTGAATGCGGAGATAAATGATCTACTTGATTTGTTTTCACACCATGACCAGGTTTTCATTTTAAAAAATCAAAAGCTGGTAAAACTTCACGTGACAAACGAAAGTGTACACAAACTAATTTTGGACTAGCGCAGGCCCCACCTTGACATGACTCTATCTTCGAGTCTTTTGAAGATGAGTCCATCAATTAAAATTCCAATGAGCATAATTACCAACATCATGGCAATTACCTGAGAGACGTCGTTTAGCTGGCGGCCGACATTTAGCAAAAAACCGAGTCCTAAAAACGAAAACAACAACTCTGCACCAATTACGCCACGCCACGCAAATGCCCATCCTTGCTTAAAGCCTGAAATCATGTATGGAAATGCTGCCGGAATTAACACCTTTGTTATAAGTTGGCTCCCACTTGCTCCCATGTTTTGTGCAGCCGCAATAAAATCAGGGTTAATGTTTTTGACGCCGCTATATGTGTTGATTGTTACAGCAAAGATTGCGCCTGCCACGGTGACAAATATGACTCCGGCATCGGTCAGGCCGAACCAGACTATTGCAAGCGGTGCCCAGGCGACGGATGGAATTGACTGCAGACCAAGTATGATTGAGCCTATTGTCTGGTTGACAGTCTGTACGCGGGCCATGAATATGCCAAGTATGATGCCACCAACAATGGCGATGGCAAGGCCAACAATCAGTCTCCACATACTAGTTCCGATACCAAACCAAAGTGTTCCATCTACTGCACCGTACCAAAGGTCTTCTGCAACCTCATACGGTGATGGAAATACATTGTCAGGCCAGATACTTGTTACATCAAGGGCCTGCCACACTAGAACTATTCCTACATAGAATGCTATTCTCTTTATGGTAACGTTGACTTTCAAATTATCACTCCTTTGATTTTACCTCAGGCCTTAGCTCTGCTGAAATAATTTTTTGGTATTTTACAAGCTCATCGTCTTCTGCAAGTCGAGGCCTTTTGTAATCGATTTCAACAATTTTTTTGATAGTCGATGGTCTATGTGTAAAGATTGCAACCTTGTTGCCAAGAATGGCTGCCTCTGAGATACTATGAGTTACAAACACAATCGTCTTTTTCGTCTTCTGCCAGATCATCTGCATTTCTACTAGGAGTAAATCTCTTGTTTGTGCGTCAAGTGAAGCAAACGGCTCATCCATTAACAATACAGCGGGATCCATCACCAATGCTCTCGCGATTGCAACTCGCTGCTTCATGCCTGTTGATAGTTGGTAAGTGTACGAGTTTGCAAACTTGGTCAGTTGCATCATGTCTAAGTACCTGTTTGAGATCTCATGTCTTTCTGACTCTGGAATTCCTGCAATCTTGAGGCCAAACTCTACATTGTCACGTACCTTGAGCCAGGGGAAAAGGGCCCCCTCCTGGAAGACCAGTATCCTGTCTGGACCAGTGCGGATAATTGGTCTGTTGTCCAAAAGTATCTCGCCTCCATCTGGCTTTTGCAGGCCTGCAGCGATTCTCAAAAATGTAGATTTGCCACATCCTGATGGACCAACAAGGCACACAAAATCCCCGTCCTCCACCGTGAGGTTTATTCCACCTAGTGCTTTTAACTGCTGACCGTCGTGCTCAAAATACTTGATTATGTTTTTTGCTTCCAGCTTTGCCATTATGTGGCCTCCCTGTAAAACATGTTATCCAAGTTGTAGCCGGAGCGACCAAGATAGCCAAGCGAATATGCACGCTCCGCAAAAAGATGAATTGACTCTAGATTTGGATCCGATGTTATCACTATGTTTGAGAATGAGTCGTGGATAATCTTTTCATCAAGTGATTTTCCTGTATGCATTTTGTAAAATTCTATAAACATAGATTCGGTCTTTTCTGGGTTTTGATTGATCCACTGTATGGTGTTTGTGTGCGCTGTTAACCATTTTTTTATCCAGTCTGGATGTTTTTCTACAAAGTCAGTACGTGCAACAAGCAATGCTGAAGAAAATTCTTTTTCAGGCCAAATCTCTTCTTCTTTGAAGAGTCGTTTTCCTCCAAGTTGCTCAACTAGGATGGTTGCAGTAGGCTCTGGTACCCAGGCCGCATCGATGTCGCCTTTGGAAAAAAGCGTAAAGATCTCAGGGTTTGCTATGTTGTAAACTATGACGTTGCCTCCTCTTTCTGCCGGTCTGAGGTTGTTTTCTGCAAGATAACTGCGAAGCGAAACGTCTTGTGTGTTTCCAATAAACGGTGCTGCGATCTTTTTTCCTGCCAAATCTGCAGCAGATGAGATGCCTGAATCGCTTTGAACTACAAAGCTTGCCCCGTTGCTTGCCGCCCCAGAAAGTATCTTGATGCCTTGTCCGCCCGACTTGATGTAGCCGTTGACAAAGGGCGCAGGCCCAACATATGCAATATCTACCGAGTTTGCAAAGAGTGCCTCGATTGCCTGTGGACCACTATCGACTATTCTTGTCTCGATTGGAACTCCCTCAAGAGCTTTGTCAAACTCGCCGTTTTCCAAGCCAATTATGGGTACAGCATGCGTCGGATTTGCAAAAAAAGCTACTCGGATCCTGTCTGTGTTTGCATCGGTATGTGTGCTCAAAACTACAACTAGAACTGCAATTGCGATAGCTACAGTTCCGGCAAGAACAAGAATTTTCATAAAACAGCGTTATGAAACTTCGGTTAAATAGTGATCGGATTTTAGCTGAAGCTATTTGCAAAATTTTGCCGTGAGTTTTTTCTAAACTTTTGAAATGAGAAATTTTCAGATCAACACAAAAGATAAATGCAAAATATATTGATGCAAAAGCTCTAATGAAACAAAAGGCAGTGCTTGCTTTTTCTGGTGGACTAGATACATCGGTCGTGGTAAAATATCTTCAAGACGAACACGACATGGATGTAATTACTGTCACAGTAGACGTAGGTGAGGGAAGCGACCAGCGCAAGATTGCAGCCAAGGCAAAAAAGCTGGGAGTCCTGCGCCATTATTCTATAGATGCCAAAGAAGAGTTTGTCAAAAAATTCATCCACCCGGCAATAAAGGCAAACGCGCTGTATCAAAAAAAATACTGCCTTGCAACATCGCTTGCACGACCTCTCATTGCACAAAAAGTTCTCGAAGTAGCAAAAAAAGAAAAAGTCGACGCACTAGCACATGGATGCACGGGAAAGGGCAACGACCAAGTCCGATTTGATGTTACTTTTGCTTCAGGATCCAATTTACCAATAATTGCACCGATAAGGGATCTCAACCTTGACAGGGCAACCGAATTAGAATTTGCAAACGAACATGGAATTCCAATAGAGGCAGTCTCAAAAAAATTCTCAATTGACCAGAATCTGTGGGGGCGTGCAATCGAAGGGGGCAACTTGGAGGATCCATACAGTGAACCACCGTCTGACGCATTCATCTGGGTAAAGACGAAGAATCTGCCAGACAAACCAAGATACATGGAGATCGAATTTGAAAATGGCATACCGGTGGCTGTGGACAAAAAGAGAATGTCTCCTGTAAAACTAATCGAATATACAAACAAAGTAGCAGGATCATGTGGAATAGGAATAGTTGATCACATAGAGGATCGGGTGGTAGGCATCAAGTCCCGCGAAGTCTATGAGACTCCTGCGGCATTGTGCATAATCGAGGCACACTCTGACTTGGAAAAAATGGTACACACAAAACACCAAAACAAGTTCAAGTCGATTGTGGACCAAGAATGGGCCTGGCTTGCATACTCGGGACTCTGGCAAGATCCACTCAAAGCAGATTTGGATAAATTCATAGATCAATCTCAGAAGACAGTTACTGGAACCGTCAAGCTGAAACTGTACAAAGGCAACATGCGTGTTGTCGGACGAAAATCCCGGTACTCATTGTATCGTCACGATGTTGCAACCTATGGAAAAGACTCTGCGTTTGATCAGAGAAAAGCAAGAGGCTTTGTTGAGTTGTGGGGATTGCAAACAACAGAAGCTAATAAATTACTAGACAAGAGGTGAGAAGGATCGTAATGAACTGTTTAGAATGTGACGCATCAATCAACGTGCCAGAAGACGCAGCTGTAGGCGAGATAGTCTCATGTCCGGAGTGTGGCGCAGACTTTGAAATAGCAAAGAAAAATGGCACAAACGTTGAGCTGAAAGCGGCAGAAAGTGTTGGCGAAGACTGGGGAGAATAGTTGTCCAAAGTCTGCATAGTCTTTGATAGACTCAGACTTGAGGAAAAGATGCTCCAGGACGAAGCATCCAAGCTGGGTCATGAAGTGATTTCACTTGATGCTAAGATAACTCAGCTGAGCACAGAAAGCAAGCGTAGCGATATTGATTTTGGCGATGTCGTAATCGAGCGCTGTGTCAGCTACTTTAGGGGATTGCATTTTACTGCATGCCTAGAGTTCCTAGGGGTTCCTGTCATCAACAGCTATGATGTGGCAAACAAATGCGGAAACAAGATGATCACATCACTTTTGTTAAAAAAGGCAGGCGTGCCGACACCAAAGACGTATTTTGCATTTTCCTCAGAAGAGGCAATGAATCTGATAAACAAAGTCGGATATCCAATTGTGATAAAGCCGGTCATAGGCAGCTGGGGGCGAGGCATATTGCCTTTGCGCGACAAGGACACAACCGAGGCAATAATTGAGATGCGTGAGATAGAAGACGGCTCACATGATAGAATCTACTATCTGCAAGAAATGATTGACAGACCTCCAAGAGACATTAGAGCAATTACTGTAGGTGACCAGGTGGTTGCAGCAATGTACAGAAAGTCACAAGGCGAGTTTAAAACAAATATTGCACTTGGAGGAGACCCTGAGCTTTGCGAAATAACAAAAGAAATCGAAGATATCTGCATCAAGGCATCAAAGGCAGTTGGAGGTGGAATCCTGGGGATCGATCTCATGGAGGATAAATCTCGTGGATTTGTTTGTCACGAAGTAAACAACACTGTGGAGTTCAAGGGATTGGCAAGAGTGGCAAAGAAAAACATTCCACAAGAAATGATCAGGTACGCCTTAAATCAAATAGTTTAGCTGCTTTTTTCTACATATTTTTTGCGGTACTTGAGATATCTGTAGTGCTCTTTTTGGTAGATGAGGTACTTGTTGTGGTTTTTTTGTCGGTTTTTCAAAATTCGTGCAATTACTTTTTCTTTGTTTTTTGCATACCACTTTCTGTACGATTCTTTTACTTTGTTTTTGAACTCTGGGTCTTTGTTGTATCTGCTGCGGTTATAATCAGCTTTTGATTTTCTTCGGTTTTCCAGATCTGATTTTGCCATTGTATTGTAACTATATGAAATTGAATAAATTTTTTTCCAGCTCAGAATACAATAAATTATACTGCTTGCAGTGTAGGAACATGTTGCGAGTAGGAGTAGTCGGCGCATCCGGGTATGTTGGTGGAGAGATGTTGCGACTTTTGGTTACTCATCCAAAAGTTGAGATCACAATGGTGACATCAAGACAGTACGTCGGTGAATATCTGCACAGAATTCAGCCTGCACTCAAAGGATTTACAGAGCTTACATTTTCCGAGCTTGATTATGATAAAATGTCTGACAAGTGTGACCTTGTATTTACCGCGGTTCCGCACGGAACTGCAACCGAGATAGTAAAGGCGCTATATGATAGAGGGCTCAAAGTAGTTGATCTTTCTGCAGATTACAGGCTTCACAACCAAGCAGGCTACACAAAGTGGTATGGCTGGGAGCATCCGCACCCTGATTATCTTGCCAAGTCAGTCTATGGGGTTCCGGAGCTGCACCGAGAAAAGATCAAAAATGCACAACTAGTATCGTGTCCTGGCTGCATGGCAGTAACTTCGATGCTTGCACTGGCACCTCTTATCAAAAACGATTTGATTGACACCGACCACCTTGTAGTTGATTCCAAGATTGGCTCATCTGGCGCTGGTGCTGGAAGCGTAGCAGGAACTCACCACGCAATGCGTTCAGGTGTAATTAGGCCATACAAACCTGCAAAACATAGGCACACAGGCGAAATAGAGCAAGAGCTCTCAGAGATTGCAGGAAAGCCGGTGCACGTCTCGATGAGTCCGCACGCAGTGGATATAGTCAGGGGAATCTTGTGTACAAACCATACATTTCTCAAAAAAGAAATGACTGAGCTTGATTTGTGGAAGATTTATCGTGAGATGTACAAAAATGAAAGGTTCATCAGATTAATTCGTGACAAAAAGGGGTTGTACAAATTCCCTGATCCAAAATTCGTAGTTGGCTCTAATTTCTGTGATATTGGATTCGACATTGACGAAGACAACCACAGGCTAGTAGCATTATCCGCATCAGACAATCTAATGAAGGGTGCTGCCGGCTCTGCAGTTCAAAACATGAACATAATGGCCGGCTTTGACGAAATGGATGGGCTAAGATACTCCCCACTGACTCCAGTTTAAGAAATGATTACGATCAAAATAGGTGGGAGTGTCGTAGAGAACCTCCACACCTCAACAATTCCTGACCTCAAAAAGGTAGCAGAGCAAGAAGGAGTAATTCTGGTTCACGGCGGAGGAAAGGAGGTAACAAAGACATGTGAGTTGCTTGGCAAGGAACCAAAATTCGTAGTGTCTCCAGGTGGAATCAAATCACGATACACCGACAAAGAAACTGCCGAGATCTTTACAATGGTAATGTCTGGCAAAATAAACAAGGCAATAGTGCAGATGTTGCAAAAAAATGGAATTAACGCAGTAGGCCTGAGCGGAGTTGATGGAATGATCTTCCAGGCGGAAAGAAAAGAAAAGCTTGTCATCATAAACGAAAAAGGAAGGAAGCAGGTAATTGACGGCGGCTACACTGGTAAGGTCAGCAAGGTAAATGCAGAGCTGCTCAAGTTGCTCTTGTCTCAAGGCTACACACCTGTAATTTCGCCTATTGCGGTAAGCAAGGAGTTTGATTTACTCAACATAGACGGGGACAGGGCTGCAGCAAATGTGGCAGGTGCCATCCAAAGCGACAAGATCTTGTTTTTGACAAACGTGGACGGCCTTTTGATGAATGACAAGCTAGTTGAAAAGATGACAAATGCAGAAGCAAAAGAGATTCGACCAAAGGTGGGCTTTGGCATGGAAAAAAAGATTCTTGCAGCAACTGAGGCTTTGGATATGGGCGTAAAGGAGGCTTTAATTGCAAATGGACAGCGAGAAAATCCTATATCATCGGCAATTTCTCACACAAGGTGCACGGTAATCACAAAATGACTGAAGATGATTATTTAGGAAGTCACCATCAGAGATTTCCAGTAACTGTGGAAAAAGGACTTGGCGCAAAAGTCTGGGACATCAACAATAAAGAGTATATCGATTGCATGGGCGGTTATGGTGTCGCCCTGGTGGGACACAGAAACCCACGAGTTGTTGCAGCATTAAAAGCACAACTAGACAAAATAATTACGGTGCATGCTTCGCTTTACAACAAGACAAGAGAAGAATTCTTGGAGACTCTGATCAAGGCTGCACCAAAAGGACTAACACAGGTGCACTTGGGCAACAGCGGTACAGAAGCAGTAGAAGCTGCAATCAAGTTTGCAAGAAAGTTTACAGGAAAAACAGGAATGATTGCAATGAATGGATCATACCATGGAAAATCACTTGGTTCACTTTCTATTACATTTAATCCAAAATATCGCAAAGCGTTCATGCCGCTTGTCGAACATGTTGATTTTTCGCCGTTTGGTGACATTGAATCTCTCAAGTCAAAAATCAACAAAGATACCGCGTTTGTAATTTTAGAACCAATTCAAGGTGAAAGCGGAATCAATGTGGCACCACCAGGATTTTTACAAGAAGTACGCAAGATCTGTGATGAAAACGGAATTCTGCTAATTTTTGACGAAATTCAGGCCGGATTGGGGAGAACAGGCAAGATGTGGGCGTCTGAGCATTGGAATACGGCACCGGATATAATGTGTCTTGCAAAGGGAATTGCAGGCGGAGTCCCAATGAGTGCAACTCTGGTAAAGCCAGAGATTCTTGCAGCAATGAGCAAAGGCGAACATTCATCCACATTTGGAGGAAATCCTCTTTCATGTGCAGCAGGAACTGCAACGCTTCAAGCCCTTACACAAGACGGCTTAATTGACAATGCAACCAAGATGGGCAAGTTCTTTATCGATGGTCTTGAGAAGCTCAAGCAAAAACACAACATAATCCGTGAAGTTAGAGGAAAGGGACTCATGATTGGCGTCGAAATGAAATTCGAGGTAAAAGACATACTCTTTGATGGAATAAAGGAGGGAGTCTTACTGTTGTATTCTGGAAGAAACATACTCAGACTGCTTCCTCCGCTGGTCATCACAGAGGCAGAAATTACAAAAGTATTAGAAGTACTAGACAGATTATTCACTAGGGAAGCTGAGAGGCGAAAAAATGTACAAGGACAAAATTGATGATGAAATACTCAAGTTCCTAAAGGAAGACTCTAGGGAGTCATTTGTAGATATTGGAAAAAAACTCAAACTCTCAGAATCTGCAGTAAGGCGTAGAGTGAAAAATCTAATCGACAACGGAATAATAAAGAAATTCACAATCGAGATGGGAGAGAAAAATGCAACAAAGGCAATAGTGCTGATTTCAGTAGAGTCTTCGATGGATACATCCAAAGTTTCTGCAAGACTGACCAAACTTGAGGGCGTCAAAACTGTATATGAAATTACTGGCCAGTACGATATTGCGGTAATAATTTCTGCACCAAACATAACTGAGATAAACACCTCAATTGACTCATTGCGTAAAATTCAAGGTGTCTCTGACACAAATACCGTAATAATTCTACGGGATGTTACATAACGAATTTCGGATTCTACTTTTTGTTTTAAGCCTAAAAATTACATAAAAACTCTGAATTTAGCCGTTTTTAGTACGAATATGTTTATAACTAGTAAAACAAACTACTATCTCTGCAATGAACGACCCAAATTATTATGCGCACCTGCATAATGAATACGATAAAAAGCCAAGAAGGATCAGAGTACTGGACAGTACTCTGAGGGAAGGGGAGCAACACCCAGGTGTCACCTTTACCAACAAACAAAGAATCCAAATTGCATGGATGCTTGATTACTTTGGAGTTGATCAAATCGAGATATCTCCAGTTGTATCAGAGGATCATTTCGAGGCAACAAAGACGATAATAAAACAAGGCCTCAAGGCAGATATTGTCGCACATGTAAGGGCGCTCAAGTCAGATGTAGATATCGCGCTAAAATGTGATCCTAAATGGACTGCAACATATCTTGGAATTTCAGATATTCACCTAAAAGACAAACTAAGAATCACAAGAGAAGAAGCACTCAGACGCGCAGTTGAGACAGTCGAGTATGCAAAATCTCACGGCCTTAAAATGAGATTTACAGTAGAAGACGGAAGCAGAGCCGACCCAGAGTTCTTACTCAAAGTCTGCAAAGCAATAGAAGAAGCAGGAGTTGACAGAATCAGTCTGCCTGACACCGTCGGAGTAATGAGGCCAAAGGGCATGTATAATTTTGTCAAGATGGTTCACGATAAAATCAAAGTACCACTTGATGTTCACTGCCACAACGATATAGGATTTGCACTTGCAAACGCATTTGCAGGAGTCGATGCTGGGGCAGAGCAAATCCACACCACAATCGATGGAATTGGTGAGAGAACAGGAATTCCATCTTTGGCCGAAGTCGCAGTTGCATTGACGTATCTATACAGATCCCCAAATGATTTCAGACTGGACATGCTAACTGACCTATCCAAGTTGATTGAGACTTATACTGGAATACCTCCATACGACTCAAAGCCAATTGTTGGGCCTACTGCATACAAACACAAGGCAGGAACGCACTTGGCAGCCATACTTAGGAACCCGGCAGCGTACGAGCCGATTCCTCCGCGCGTTGTAGGGAACAGAAGAAGGATTGTCTTTGGTGAGCTTGCAGGAAAGACCGGATCGGCGTATCTGATGTCGCTTTTGGGTCTTGAAAAGAACGATGAACAAGCAAAGGCAGTCGCACTTGGGCTTAAAAACCTCAGAATGGGCGACCTACTTGAGATTCCACTTGACGGCAAGCTTGAAAGAAAGATAATTAATGACTCCAAGGGGACTAGAGAATAACATGGCAAAATGTGCAGAATGCGACTCAGATATTTCCATACCATCTGATGCAGTTGAGGGTGAATTGATAACTTGCCCAGACTGCGGCGCAAGTTTTGAAATAACAAAATCTTCGGGCGGATTTGGGCTAAAGCCAGCTCAAAGCGTTGGAGAGGACTGGGGTCAGTGAGCCCCAACATAACGGTTCTCTACGATACTATCCGACCAGAAGAAAAGGCCCTTGTTGAAGCTGCAAGCAAAAAGGGCATCCCTCTTCAAATGGTTGATTGTAAGAACCTCGTTTTAGATATTGATAAAAAATCCCCCTACCAGACGGTATTGCAGCGGTGTGTTAGTTATTATCGTAATTTGCACTCTACTGCAGCACTGGAAGGTATGGGTGCAAACGTGATCAACTCACTTCACTGCGGAATTTATGCAGGAAACAAACTATTCACTCACATGTTATTACAAAAGGCAAAGATTCCGACTCCTTTTGTCACCGTGGCATTCTCAAAAGATTCAGCACTTGATGCTCTCGATAAACTAGGCTACCCAAGGGTGATCAAGCCGACCATTGGAAGCTGGGGACGCATGGTGACAAAGCTGAACAACAGAGAGTCTGCAGAAGGAATAATCGAGGAAAGAGAAAAAATGTATCCTATTTATCAAATTCATTACCTAGAAGAATATGTACAAAGGCCTCCGCGAGATATTCGCGCAATAGTAATTGGCGATTCTGTAGTGGGCGCAATTTACAGAAATTCTGCTCCTGAAAACTGGAAGACAAACACGCACCTTGGAGGAACTGCCGAGGTATGCAAGATAACAAAAGATCTTGAAGAGATCTGCATAAAGGCAAAAGACGCAGTAGGGGGGCAAATAGTGGGAGTCGACCTAATGGAAAGCAAAGACAAAGGACTTGTAGTGCACGAGATAAACAACACCACCGAGTACAGAAATGTGGCACGTGTAACTGGAACAGACATTGCCGCAAAGATTTTAGAATACGCAGTAAATGCAGGAAAATAAATCCATGGACTCTTCATTTACAATAACACCTAGATTCTCGATTAAGCTGCTCGAAAAAGCGCTTAGACTGTATACGCCGTCCTTGGCAGAAAAACCTATGGCAGAATTTCTGGCAGACAAGTGCGACGATCTAGGATTTGAAAACATACACACAGACGAGGTGGGAAACCTCATTGCAACAATTGGGAGCGGCTCACCACGAGTCTTGTTGTGCGGTCACATGGATACAGTGCCTGGCAAAGTCAAAGTTAGAAAAGAAGGTGACTATCTCTACGGGCGTGGGGCATCGGACGCAAAGGCTCCCCTGATGGCCCTATTGCTTGCAGCAGCTACCATCCATAAAAACAACGGCACAATAATCTTCGTCGGTGCAGTTGACGAGGAAGGAAACGCAACCGGAATTAAAAATCTGGCAAAACAAAAGCTTGACATTGATTACGCAATATTTGGCGAGCCAAGCGGCGTCACAAACGTCACAATAGCTTACAAAGGAAGAATTGCAATAAATCTCAAAGTAAACGTGGGTGATTCGGCACACGCATCTGCACCATGGCTTGCAAAAAACGCAATCGAGGAGGCAACCAAGTTTACAGCCGAGCTCAAAAAACATCTCGAAGAAAACCAAGAAGGAAAATCAAAAGGAATGCTACTTACTGCGACAATTACTGAAATCAAGGGAGGGGACAGCCACAATGTCACACCAAAGGAATGCAACACTGTGATGGACATACGCATCCCTGTAAACATGAACTGCAAGATGATTGGAGAAAAAATAGCATCAAAGGTAAACGAAATATCTAAAAAACAAGGAGTAGAGGCAATATACTCTGTTATAGATGAAACAGAACCCTTTGAGGCTCCACTTGACTCTCCTTTGATCAGGGCATTTACTCTGGGTGTGATGGACGTAGAACATACAAGGCCTGCCCTAATTCGAAAAACCGGAACCGGAGACATGAATATAATTGGCTCACTTTGGAACATCCCTGTTGTCACGTACGGCCCAGGTGATCCTCATGCATCACACACAATTGATGAACGTGTCTCTATGAGCGAGTATCTACGTGGAATCGAAGTAATTAGAAACACACTGCAACACCTAAAGAGACTCCACGACCTAAAGAAAAAGTAACATGTTGTGGTTTGTGGGCCTCGGCATTGGTGGAGTCGATTCGCTATCTGATAAAACAAGAAAAATAATTGGCTCTTCAGACATTGTCTACCTTGAGCAGTTTACAAGTCCAATGTCTGAAGAAGAGACAAACAAGATAAAAAATCTGGTTGATGGGGAATTTAAGATTGCACCAAGGTGGCTTGTAGAGGATGGAAAGGAAATTCTACAAAACGCCAAGACAAAAAATGTGGCACTGCTATCCTTTGGAGACCCATACATTGCAACAACACACATAGAGCTTAGGACTAGAGCAATTTCAGAAAAAATCCAGACTGCCACAATACATGCGTCATCTGCTGTAACATCCTTGATTGGAGAATGCGGCCTGCATTATTACAAGGTTGGAAAAACCGTCACGATAATGAGTGGTATTCCATCTACTAGTGCATACTATACTATTTACGACAACCTCAGAGTAGGCAACCACACAGTCATACTCTTGGAGTACAATCAAGACAAAAACTTTTTTTTGGAACCAAAGGATGCTTTGCAAAGCTTGCTTGACGCAGAAAAAGAGCAGACAAGAAAGGTGATCTCAGAATCAACGTATGCAATAATTGCCTCAAGAATCGGAACTGGAAATCAAAAAATAACTGCAGGAAATATCGGTAGTCTGTTTAGGGTGGATTTTGGTGCTCCGCCGCACTCTATTGTGATTCCGGGTACTCTGCACTTTACCGAGTCTGACGCACTAAAGGCTCTTGCAGACTGTCTAGATGAGCCGGCAGATAACTCATCAAAAATTGAGCGAGTAGCTGCACAGATGATGAAAAAATACATCCCGATGGTAAGGCAAGCATTAGAACAGATTGCACCGTACTACAAGGATGCACCCGAGTTTGCAAGTGTTTTGGAAAACGCAGAGCTCTATGTAAAAGACGCAGAACAATTCTTTGAGCAGGGCAAAGACGAGCTTGCCATACTGTCTATTGGATATGCGGACGGCTTGGTAGATGCCTTAAGAATAGCAAAAGGAATCGAACCACAGCTAAATTCATAGAGTACCAAAACGATGAATTTGTAGTGAGTTTGTTTGGATATAATCGATAAACGGATTCTTGGAATATTCTATGTTTGCTCAATTACCAAAGAGCGACCACTTGATCTATGCATCAGGAGGATGCAACTCTCGGAAGAGTATCTTAACAAAAGACTGGATAATCTTGCCAAAAATGATCTGATAACAAAGGAAAAAGACGCATTGACTGATTTTGGAAGAACCACACTACACGTTGTTTTGGCAGGTGGCGTATTTGATATCATACATCCAGGACACATCCACACTTTGAATGCTGCAAAGGCACTAGGCGATGTCCTAGTTGTTGTAGTTGCAACCGCAAACACCGCAGTAAAGCTGAAAAAAAGAAAACCACTTCACACAGAGGAGCAAAGGCAAGAGCTTATCTCATCTCTTTCCATGGTGGATCTCTGCCTTGTCGGACATGAAGGTGATATCTTCAAAACAGTAGAGCTGGTAAAGCCAGACATTATTGCACTTGGATATGACCAGGTACACCAAGAAAAATTCATAGTTGATGGCTGCAAGAACCTCGATCTTAATGTGCGTGTGGCAAGACTCCAGTCACCTGTGCCAGAATTTTCAAGCTCTAAAATAGAAAAAGAGTACGGTGAAGCACTTCACGGATTATGATTTTATCTTAAGGGGATTTTGATAGTGATTTTTGAGCCGTTTTTGAGATTTGCTTTTTTTCGAATGTCTGACTCTGATATCAATTCGACAATAGAGTTATCGTGGTGAGTGCGCTCAAGCATAATTAACTCGCAATCTATTTTGTCATTTAAGATACAATGGTAGCACTTGACCCAACCATAGGTTCTTTTTCCGTCGGAAAATCCATCTATTTTAACTCCGTCGATACTGTTTAACTGACGCAATGCCTCGATGTCTTCTTTTTTGTCCAGCTTGACGTTGAGTGTGCCAGGAAACGGAACGTAACCGATTTTTGAGCTGAATTGTTTTGTGTAGCCTTTGAGCGACATATAGTATGCACCTTCACCCATTCCTGAAACAAGTGTGCCACCAAGCTCAATCTGGGAAGGAACCGACTCGAGGCTTTTTTGTAGCATAGAATACAAATCCGCAATCTGGTCGTATCCTTTTTTTGTAAGCTTGATTGAGATCTTTCTCCCACTCATTATTCTTTCAATGTAGCCACCTTGCTCCAGCTCAAGCAAGTGCTTTGATGCTGCTTGCTGTGATCTGTGTATTCCTTTTCCAAGCTGACTTGTTGTAATTGAAATGAAATTATTTTTTGCACCTTTTGATAGTAGTTCGGTCAGAGTTACCAAGTGCTGTATCTTTAGATCAATCATTGTGATAAAGTAAAAAAGAAAAAAGAGTATTTATGCTACTCCAAGTTCGGTAAATGTTTTGAGCGCAATTCCGTCCTTGTTTGTGAGGTTGGCAATTCTGTGTCCAATCACACATTCTATTCCGGCTTGCTTTGCGCCATCTACCAGCCTTTGGGTCACTATTCCGTCGAGTACTAGGTATTTGATTCCGGATTGCACTGACAATTTTGAGACAAGCTCAGAGATTGGCACCTTGAATACCTCGTTTCTGTTCGCATCAAGCCCCACCGCCTCAAGTGTTTCATTGATTTTGGTGTATGTCTTTTCTGCAAGCTCTGCTAGAGGCTTGTCAGATGGATCAGAAAGTGAGGGCTTTGGTTTTGGATTTCTCATCTCCTCGATTGTGTCTTTGAGAATGTCTGTGATTTGTTGTGGTGTGAGCTCTTCTACCTCTACGCCTTCTGGAGCGCGGTGGACTATGTCGATGTCGACTACGTTTTTGAGCTCTTTGAGGATGAACCCTCCAGCTCTGTCACCGTCTAGGAACGCAATTACTTTTTCTTTGGTATCACACAAATCTTTAATTGATTCATCGATTCGTGCCCCATCGATTGCAAGTGCGTTGTCGATCCCGGCGCGGAGGAGGTTGATTACATCTGCTCGACCTTCCACCAAAATAATCCACGGTGAATCAAAGACTCCTGTACCACACGGAAGCTTTGCGCGACCGTATGTGGTCAGTTTGCCTGACACCGAGGTTCCTTCATGAATGTCTTTTAACATTGTTTCTCCTTCGGAGATTGTCTTTGTGGCCCATTGCTGCTTGATTGCCTTGGCTCTCTTGATGATGTCGTCTTTTTTTGTAGCGCGAACATCCTCGATTGCTGTAAGCTGGAACTTGCAGTCAAATGGACCGACTTTGTCAATGCTTTCGATTGCTGCTGCGATTAAGGAGGCCGTGTCAATATCAGTACTCATAGGAATTAGTGCTTCACCTTTTGTGGTGTTTGTAGTAGCAGTTGTCGTTACCTCTATTCTTCCGACTTTGGAGACTCGTTGGAGCTCATTTAGGTTCATCTCTGGGCCTAGGAGTCCTTCCGTCTGCCCAAAAATTGCGCCTATTATATCTGCTCTCTCAACCAGTCCGTCAACTTCAAAG
>DATMAS010000014.1:0-28301 GCA_035559735.1 Candidatus Nitrosotenuis sp. | reverse complement strand
CATACGGAACATGAAAGCAAAGTTTGCTACCTCGTGTATTGCATGTGGTGACAAGATCACACCAGGCAAGGAAATTGCAAAAAACGAGGAAGGAAAATGGGTTCACAAACACTGTGCGCCAGAACAAGAGTTACTTTAGATTATTCAGTTTTGCAATGTCGTGACTGAGAATCAGTACTTCTCTTGATGTTTTGTTATTTGACATGCCATATTTCCAGTCTGGATACAAAATCGTAAAATCGGAATAAACATCATGAATTTCTTTTGAATTGTTATATGATAAAATCCACTTATCGCGTTTTTTAAGTAATTCTGCCAAACCTTCATGATCAAAATTTGCATGTAGATCGCCTTTTCTACCGTATAATTTGCTGTCAATCAGATACGGCGGGTCTAAATACAGCAAGGTGTCTTTGTGCCTAGAAATCGAGTCTTTGAAGTCTGCATATTCTACGGACAGATTATTGATTTTGAAGCAGCGTAGTCTCTCAATTGATGACCTAGTAAACCGCGGATTACCGTCTTTTCCACCGGATGCCATACCGCCACATAAAGTAGAACCAGAAAACGAAGTCCTGTTTAAAACAAAAAACAATGTAGCACGTTCTAATCTATTTTTTGATTCAAGTTGAACTTGCTGTAATCTGTAAAACTTTTCTCTAGTTAGTGGATGATAACCCTCTACACTGCCTGCCAAGCTTACAGGATCTGTTAATAGCAATTGCCAGAAATCTACCAATGGTTGGAAGTTGTCATAACCGTAAACTCTGATGCCATTTTGTGCACAAAAGATCTCAAAAGAACCACCCCCAAAAAATGGTGAACAAAGCTGGCTTGTTCCACTTGGTAGATATTTCGCAATAATCTTCACAGCTCTTGATTTTCCTCCAGGATAACGTAACGGTGACTTGACGATTTGCCGCATTTGGTTTTTCAATATGATCTTTGACACTAATTCAAGTTTGACTGCATCGATTATAGATTTACTGATAAAAAAAGGATCAAATCCTAAATCATTTTATTTGATAAGGTGCCATATCATGTATCTTGATTGAAAACGAAAACACTTGGGCACGGGCTGTACAAACCAACACAACGGACGAATTCCACAAAAAATTCGATCAAGCCATAGATTCGCTAAAAAAAGAGCTAAACAAAACATATCCGCTAATAATTGGCGGAAAAGAGGTTCATTCAGACAGACTTTTCGAAGTAAAATCACCATCTGACACGAAAATTATTTTAGCAAAATTCCCACTTGCAACAAAAGAACAAACCCAACAAGCAATCGAGGCAGCAAAAGATGCATTTCCAGAGTGGAGCACAACGCCATACCAACACAGAGTAGGGCTGTTCAGGGAAGTGGCAAGCCAGTATTCTATACAAAAATTCACTCTGGCTGCCATAGTTAGCATGGAAAACGGAAAAAACAGACTAGAGGCGATGGGTGAAATTGATGAAACCATAGATTTTCTTAGATTTTATGCGGATCAGCTGGAAGCAAATCAAGGCTTTGTAAAACCAACAAAGAGTGCAAACCCAAATGAAAGAACACAAAGCGTTCTAAAGCCGTACGGCGTCTGGGGTATAATCTCGCCGTTTAACTTTCCATCAGCAATTGCGATCGGAATGAGCAGCGGCGCTCTAATTACTGCCAACACCGTGGTTCTAAAACCTGCAAGCGACACTCCGCTTTCTGCCTTCAAATTCGTCGAAGCGATCTACAAAAAAATCCCTGCAGGGGCGATAAATCTTGTGACAGGTCAGGGCTCAGTTGTAGGCCAAGCAATAATCGAAAGCCCGCTTGTCAGCGGCATAGCATTTACCGGCTCAAAAGAGGTAGGCATGTCTGGGTTCAAGACCTTTACCAGCAAAGCACCAAAGCCCTTCATCTCGGAAATGGGTGGCAAAAACCCAGTAATAGTAACAGATTCTGCGGATCTTGAAAAAGCAACAGATGGCGTGCTTCGAGCCGCATTCGGGTATGGCGGACAAAAATGCAGCGCGTGTTCCCGCGTTTATGTGCACAAAAAAGTAGCAGACCAATTTACACAAAAACTCGTTTCCAAAGTCCAAAACCTGAAGATCGGCCTCCCATGGGAAAAGGACACCTATCTTGGACCGATAATCAACGAAGCTGCAAAAAAGAAATTCCTAGAAGCGGTAGAACAGGCAAAAAAGGACGGCAAGATAATCTTTGGAGGCGAAACGCTCAGCGATGGCATCTATCAAAACGGATATTATGTAAAACCAACAATTGTAACAAATCTACCAAAAGACCACAGACTCGTAAAAGAAGAGTTATTCCTGCCGTTTTTGTGCATCCAGGAATTTGAAAATTTTGATGATGCAATAAGGCAGGCAAATGACTCAGAATACGGCCTTACGGCAGGCATATTTAGCCAAAACAAAAAGGAAATCGATGAGTTCTTTTCAAAGATTGAGGCAGGCGTCACGTATGCAAACCGCGCCCAAAGCGCAACAACTGGCGCGATGGTGCAGGCACAGCCATTTGTGGGTTGGAAAAGCTCTGGTATTTCAGGCAAGGGTGCAGGCGGTGCATACTATCTGACTCAATTTCTGCGTGAACAAACCCAGACAATCTGTAATGAAAGCTAGACTCTGATAAACGAGCGGATATTTTTATAATTTGAGTCGGTAAACACTCTGTGTATTCTAATATCTCACAGATGAGCTTTGAGATATCACAAAAACAAAAAAACTTCTTGGCCCAAGTCGACAAAGTTTGTAATTCTATTAGAGACAATGAAGAAAGATCGTACTTGCAGGAAAAATTAAACGACAAAGTAATTCCGTCGTTTGCCAAAATTGGAATGCTTGGATGCCCCATATCAAAAAAATACGGAGGCCTTGGATACGATATCCTCACATACGCACTGGCCTTGGAGCGAATCGGCAGAGAAGGAAACTCACTTAGAACATTTTTTTCTGCTCACATCTCTATTGGTCAGCTGGTACTACAATCATGGGCAAACGAAGAACAGAAAAAACAATATCTACCAAAGACAACGTCTGGAAAATCAATCATGGGTTTTGCGCTTACAGAACCTGCAGCCGGAAGCGATCCAGCTTCATTGCAAACAAAATTTGAAGAAAAAGACGGAAATTACGTCCTCAATGGAAAAAAACACTGGGTAGGCAACGGAACTTTTGCCAAAGTAATTACCACCTTTGCCAAAGATTCTGATGGAAAAATCTCGGCATTCCTAGTTGATACAGACTCGCAAGGCTTCAAAGCAAAAGAAATGAAAAACAAAATGGGCCTGCTGACCGTAAAGAACGCAGAAATCACTCTGCAAGACTGTGTTGTTCCAAAAAAGAATCTCCTTGGACAAAAAGGCCAAGGCCTCAGTATCGCATTTAGCGCTTTAATTGATGGTAGGTTGAGTGTGGCTGCAGGCGCAATCGGAGTAATGGAAGATTGTCTTGCAGAGTCGATTTCATATTCAAAGAAAAGACAACAGCATGGAAGCCCTCTTGCAAAAAAGCAGTTAATCCAACAACACATTGCACGTATGGCTACAAACATGGAAAGCTCCAGATGGCTTGTATATCGAACTGCCATGGCAAGGCAAAGACTGCATGACTATGTCGAAAAATTCAAACAAAAGACAAATCAATGGCAGCAAAAGCTAAACAGACACAATAAACAATACTCTCAGCTAAGAAACGAAGTAGACAACTTTGCCTCTATTGCAAAATTTCATGCAACCAATTCCGCATTTGATTCCGCAAACCGAGCAGTCCAGGTTTTTGGTGCAGAAGGATATAAAAAAACAAGCAGGGTTGCAAGACATTTTCTTGACTCTCGTGCAATCATAATCTACGAAGGAGCAAACGAAGTACTTGAGCTAAAGATAGCCCTCAACCAACTGGGTGATCAATATCGAGCCTACTGAGTCGCGGCACATGCCTGATGCATAACTGAAATTCCTTCATTGACCTGCTCTTCTGTAATTATCAGTGGTGGAATAATTCGCATTGCTTTTTGGCCTGCCCCAAGTGCCAGTAATCCATGTTGAAACATGCTAAGCAAAACCTTGTCCCTTCTTTCTTTTGTTTCGCATTCGACTCCAATCATCAAACCTAGTCCCCTGACATCGACTATGCCTTTTTTGCCAACCAATTCGGAAAATCCTTTCTTGATGAGCTCACCCATCTTTGTAGCGTTTTCTAAGAGTTTGTCGCGTTTTATTACATCAATTATCTTTGCACCTACTGCCAAATCGATCCTTCCACCACCACCCCATGTACTTGAAATAACTCCCCTGTCTGTAGGCTCTAGTTTTCTATCAAACGCTGTAGCGCCAACTTGGAGTGCCTTTGCCATGCTCATTATGTCTGGCTTTACATCATAATGCTCAAAGGCCCACCATCTTCCAGTATGCCCAAGGCCTGATTGAACCTCATCTAAAATCAACGGAACCCCATATTTGTCTGCAAAATTTCTGAGATTCTTGATGAATTTTTTGCTCGCAACAAAATATCCGCCCTCACCTTGGATTACCTCACTTATGATAAAGGAAATCTTGTTTTCTTTGAGGATCTTTTCTGCAGCATCAATCTCAGGATCATCGTCATCCGTACAAAATTTGATTCTCAAAACAGGAAGCTCCGGGAAATTCAATTTGTAAAGTGGCCTGCTTGAGGTAAATGTCAAAGCTCCAAGGGTTCTTCCATGGAATGCATTGTTACAACCAATTCCTATGTGCGGGCCCATCTTTCTATAAGCAATTTTTAATGCATTTTCAACCGCTTCGGCACCACTATTTATGAAAAATACTTTGAAGTTTTGAGGCAAAATAGAGATTAGTTTTTCTGCCAACCTAGCATGCTCTTCTGTGTAAAAATCTTGGCCGGCTATCTTGTGCACGCCATTTGTAGAGTATTCTTTTAGTACTTGCAAAACATCAGGATGAGAATACCCAAGAGGGCAAGCCCCCACACTTGATGTAAAATCTAGGTATTCATTTCCATCCACATCCTCAATTATACAGTCGTGGCCATCCCTGATTACAAGTGGATACATGAATGTGGAATCATACACGTTAGCTTTCATTGAATTTATGATCTTGGTTGCGTTTGGCCCAGGTGGTGTGACCCTGATGTGGTGTTTCATGATGTATTTACCATTTCATGAAATAAAAACAAACTAGTTTTCCATTATGTGAAATTACGAAATATGTTGTCTGTTTCTAAAGTGTTTCTTTGTTTTGATAATGATTAGAGCAGGAGCCACAAAGTAGATGGACGCATTTAGCAAAATCACTCCAATTCCATACCCTAGCATTTCAGATTCAGAGTTTATCTCAACATAATTCAGCATGGATAGGATGGAAAGCATTGGCGTCAAAACCACCCGTACTGTCTCCTTGAATGCCGGATTCTGCCTTTCCCAATCAGCTATTGTGGGTGAAAACGAGTAGTAAAGCGCATTAAATGTACTCATAAATGACAAGCCTGATTTTGTCTCAAGTATGGTATTGTCTCTTAGCTCACGCAAAAGCTGCACTTGGGGTGCAAGCTCGGTCCCAAAAGTAGCAGTAGCTATGAGACATCCTCCTTGTTCTTTAGATTCTGATTCTTCCGGTTCGATCGTTTGAATATTTTCTGATTCTTCCGGTTCGCCCAAATCATCTTCAATGAAATCTTCAGTTTCTTCTTCAGACTCTGCAGCTTCCCTTTCGGCTTTTCTCTGCTCTTCAGCTTTTTTGATTCCTTCTTCGATTGCGGCCTTTTGCTCAGGTGAGTAGGAGCCTTGCTGGTGTGGCAGCTTGCCCAATAACGCCTTTGCCTGCCTTATTTCATCTGCACTGTATCCAAGCTCGCTAAGCTTTTTCTCAAATTCTTCCTCAGTTATCTCTCCATTTTTGTACTGCTCCAAAACAATGTCGTCAGGATTTTGGAATCCCTCTTCTGGCTCTGTTGCAGCTTCAGTTACCGTAAATATTACAGTCTTTCTTACATCATACAAATCCGATCTTTGTATTCCCCATGCAAACTTGATCTCGTATTCTCCAAGAGGTTGATCCTTTTCATTGCACACAGTTCCGTATCTTGCAATTGTCTTTCCGTTTACCTTGAGGTCACAGACTGATTTCCACTGGCCTCCTTCAAGTGTGGGTTTGGGATTTTGTGTGCTAAACAAAGTAAACGTAATGGTTTTTGCAGCAACCTTGTCCTCGTTTATCTCCTCAAACGAATACAATGGAAAACAGGCTTCACCTGCACAATTGTTTGCCACGTTGCTTCCAAGAGCTGTGACAAATGGAAGATATACAAAAAACTCTATTCTTGGGTCTTGGCCTTCAGGAGGAGATGGCATGTTTGTCACCATGATCTCGACTTTGGTGCCTGGGGGCCCAGACAACGGTTTGATGGTGATATCTGGCATACCAAAGCCCATACTGTATGAATCAAATTCTGATTGTGCAAAAGATGGGCTGATCTGGTTTACTAATAAAGCTGTAACAACAGCAAAGACAATCCTTGCAAAGGAGCAGGATCTCAAGTGAGTCTTGATTCGATCTGTCTTTTGATAAGCTTTACTATCTGATCCTTAGTCTTTCTTCCAGAACTAATTACCTTACCATCATCAACTATGAAGACCTCGTTATAGTCTGGATTCTTTAGATATTTGTCGCCTATGTCATTTGCGATTATCATGTCTGCCTGAGATTCTCTCATCTTTTTTCTTGCAGATTCGAGTAGTTTTTGCTTTGATACGTTTGCTTCTGCTTTAAAGCCGACAAGAAAGACATCTTTTTGGAACTTTTTGATGTGATCAATTATCTTTGGAGCCTTGTGCAATTTGATCACAAGACTTTCCTTTGTACTCTTGATCTTGGTCTTGCTTTGCACTCGTACCGTATAATCTGCTGCAGCAGCTGCCATAATTGCAACATCGAATTTCTTTGTTGTCATCTCCTTTTTTGTGGCATTAAACATCTCTTGTACCGTTTTTACAGAGATCACCCTGGCACCCTTTGGAGGCTTGGTTATTCCAGGTCCATAAACTAGAGTAACGTTGCATCCGGCAGATACAAGCTCAGCGGCAAGAAGGACGCCGGTCTTGCCCGTACTCCGGTTCGTAATCACACGTATTGGATCCACTGGCTCGATGGTAGGGCCTGCAGTAATCAGAACACGTTTGCCTGCAAGAATAGGTGAGCTGCCAAATCGCTTTAGGATGTACTCTAGTACTTCTTCTGGTTCTGCAGCCTTTGCTTTTCCCTCAATCATCTTTGGTTCAATAAACTCGATTTTGTTCTTCAAAAACTCGATGTTTCGCAACACGGCCGCATTTTCATACATTGCTTCATGCATCGCAAGCGCCATCAAGATGGGGATCTTTGCACCAAACCCGACTGTGAGTACAGTTGAAACCGGCGTATCATCTATTCCGTTTGCTAACTTGCCAAGCGTGTTTGCAGTGGCTGGATACACGACAATAAGATCTGATTGTTTGTAGTCTGCCAATCTGATGTGTTCCAGCTCACCCGTAAGCTTTGTTATTACTTTATTCCCTGTTGCCCACTTGAAATAATCAGGTTGTATCAGCTTCGTTACAGCATCGCTTGCAACGCACATCACATCGGCACCATGTCTCATCAAAAGCCTGGCAAGCTCAATTGCCTTGTATGCAGCAACACTTCCTGCTACGCACAAAACTATCTTTTTTCCGGAAAGCTCAGTACCGTGGGACTCCACAATATCCAACGAAGGATGTTTTGATTTAGCTGCCAATTTCACTCAAAAGCTTTTCAAGCTCTGACTTGTCCATCGAAAACCAGTTCTCTTTTGCGGGGAATTTACCTGACTCTACATCCGATCTGTAATTTGTTAGTGCTTTTGTTATTTCATCAGATAAGGAAAGGTATTGCTTGACAAATTTGGGCTTGAGCTTGTCGTACATTCCCAGTACATCATGGACTACCAAAACTTGGCCGTCACAGTATTTTCCAGAACCAATCCCAATAGTTGGAATCGAAACACTTTCAGAGATTATCTTTGAGACCTCCGATGTTACCATCTCAAGTGCAATGCTAAATGCGCCTGCTTCTTCAAGTGCCTTGGCGTCTTCGATAAGTGTGAGCGCAGCATCCTTTGTCTTTGCCTGGACTCGATACCCCTGAGCCAAAGTGGTTGTTTGAGGCTGAAATCCAATGTGACCCATCACGGGAATACCGGTCTCAACTATGGCGCGAATCGTAGGTGCAGCTACTTTGCCGCCTTCAAGCTTTACGGCATCGGCACCTGCCTTGATCAGCCTTCCAGAGTTTGCAATTGCATCAGAAGTGCTTGCCTGGTACGACATAAACGGCATGTCTGCGACAACTAGTGAGTTTTGTCTTGCACGACTAACAGCTTCCGTAAAAAGAACCATCTGCTCCATTGTAACTGGAATGGTGTTCTCATATCCAAGCATCACCATGCCGGCACTATCACCAACAAGGAGTATGTCGATTCCTGCTCTATCACATAATGACGCAAGTGTATAGTCGTATGCGGTGATCACGGAGATCTTCTGGCCGGCTCTTTTTTTGTCAATAATGTCCTTAACTGATTTATGCATGGGGGGCCCTCCTTGTGAGGTTTTTTCTTATCTCTATGATGGATTCTGAGAGGTTCTTTTTGTTGTCAAATGGAAGTTTTTTCGGATTCTTTGTCTTCTTGCACACCAAAATCAGCTCTTTGATCCCACGTACGACATTGTCGACTATGCTGATATCGGCTGTTTGGGCGGTTCTGGAAAGTGGGTTCAAATCAAATGTGATCACTTTCTTGCCTGCTTTTTTTAGTGCAAGTGTTCTGTCACCATCCTCCAGGGGAACCACGACCACATCTGCAATGTAAATGCCGTTTTTATCTACAATCCTTCGCGCGCTGTCAAGGCCAGATAGTCTGGTAGAGTTTTTTTTATCCATACCAAAAACGTGATCAGCGCCATTTCTTTTCAAAACTCTGAAAATGTTCTGTTTTCTCTTCTTGCTTGCATAAAACAGATTTATCTCTATTTTTGAGCCGGTTACTTTGGCAAGCTCGACTATTTCTTTTGGGCACAATCCTGCAATATTGCCATTTACCGAAATTACTGGATTTTTCGCTAAAAGAAGCATGGCTGCCGCAGCTTTGATTGCCTTTTTAGCGGCCTTTGAAGTGCGTTCGCCAATCAGATAATCAAAAGCCTCACCCCTTCCGTGTGCCATGAGGCCTTCCTTTGCAACAAGTCCAGAATCAAACGCATGTACCAATTTCTCTCTGATGTACAAAGATCTTGCACGCGGATGGGATTTCGGGATCAATGTCTTCATTTAGCTAACTAGTCTTGCGCCGACGTCGTCGATTTTTGATTTGATTATTATGCCATCTTGATATTTTTCTAAAATCTCAACAACTTTACCTTCAAGTTCCCTTGGTACCAATGTGAATACGGTTTCGCCAAAAAGTGCAACGCCAGATTTTATTCCATGCTCTTTGAGATCCTCAATTACCGCCTTCATCTTTGGTGTTACAATATTTACATAATTTGCAAATTCGACAGAAAACTCATGAAACTGATCAATGTTTTTTGTTTGCACAAGTTTTTCTACCATCTTGCCACCAAGGCCGTTAATTGATGCAAGTCTTTCTTTAAGAAATTGTTTTGTGGAAATTGGTGAAAAACATATCATGATGGCAGAGTATGTTTCCGTTGGAATTTTTTTGAGCTCACCTATGCCTGGGGCCCCACCCTTTACTCTTATTTCAAATCCGCCATGGTATGATGCCAATACGTCGCCAAGACCTGTTCTACACGTCACTTCTGCGTTGTGTGCCAGTCTGCCAAGATATTCTTTTGAATAACGAGTGCCAAACGCCTCATTGAGTGCATATGCCAAGGAAAGTGCAACGGCAGCAGAGCAGCCGAGGCCATATCCAACTGGAACCTTGATCTCATGGTGCACGTTTACAAAATAACTGCCTTCAATATTTTCCAAAAATTCCTTCAACACATACTCAGAAACCTGTGTGTTGTCAGGTCTGTACCCACTGATCTTGATTCTAAAATCAGTATAATCCGAGTCTTCCACCTCGACTGTAGTTGTGACGCCTTTTTCTATTGAAAACCCAGCACCCAAAGAACCTTGCAATTCTGGATGCTTACTTTCATCTAATTCCGCTTTGAAGAATCCGGTGATGTGTGCAGGACTAAATGCTATCCCTTTCATCTGATCCGAGTTTAAATTTCAACAAAAATATAAAAATATGGATTAAATTAATTAAATTAGTATAAATTGCCTAAATTCATTCGGCGCCTGCAAAAGATAGGAAGTAGCATCCTAGTTTCACTTCCAAAGGAATGGGTTGAAGCAAACAAGCTCGACAAGAGTGCCGAGGTAGAATTGGAAACATCAGACAACACCATTTCTATTACCGTAAAAGAGGCCGAACGGCCATCAAAAGAGGTCGTAATATCTTATCCACTCCCACAAGATGAAAACATAGTTGCAGACATAATTGGTGCATATCTTCTTGGGTATGATATAATTCGAATCAAAGGTAAAACAAGCATCCCAATTGAGGATCGAGAAAAAATCAGAAACTCGATGAGACGCCTTGTTGGAATGGAAATAGTCGAAGAAGACTCTTCAAATGTAAACGTCCAGTTTCTTTTGGACTCTGCTACACTAAATCCGCAAAAAATTCTCAAGCGAATCAGCTCCATCTCGCTTGGCATGTTCAACGATATATCGCTTGCACTCAGTACTGGTGATACGTCAAATCTTCAAACACTTTCAAACCGTGACGATGAAGTAGACAGACAATATTTTCTTTTGGTACGACTAATTCGCAGTACTATAAACGACAAAAGACTTGCATCTGTGTTTAATCTAAAAAATATCGATGTAATTGACTATAGAATCGCAGCAAACATCATGGAGACGACAAGTGATACGCTTGTCGAAATTGCAAATTCTATATCAAGCTCAAAGCTTTCAAAAAATGAACTGCGGAAAATTTACGAGCTAACAAAAAACATTGAGTCAATTCACCAAAAATCAATTGACGCATTCATAGAACAAAATAGAAGACTTGCCATTGACGCCATCTCAAGCCATAGAAAGTTCCAAAAAAAGATCTCCGACATTCGTTCCTCAATTGAGCAAACAAACCAATTGCAAATTGACCTGCTAGATCTTATCTATATGTTTGAAGGAGTTTCCAAATCGTGGGTGGATATTGCAGATCTGGTAAAACCAATTTACAATTAGATGAGTTTATTTTTTGCCGCATAGGTCAAAGCAGCACAAATTGTTTTTGAATCAATTATTTTTCCTGCCTTGATCATACTGATTAGTCTTTTAAAATCCATTTTAACAACAGACATTATCTCGTCTTCATCAAGTACTTGTCCGCTGATTTTCTTGAGTCCTTTTGCCACAAAACAGTGTATAGCTTCTCTATTGTACCCTACCGATGGATAGTATGTTAGTAAATGTGAAAGCTTGCTTGCTTTATAGCCGGTTTCTTCCTGGATTTCACGAAACGCGCATCTTTTTGGACTTTCCCCCTTGTCAAGTGTGCCTGCAGGAATCTCCAAAATATAGCCATGCCCAAATCTATGCTGTTTTACCAAAATTACCTTGCCATCTTTATCAAATGCTAGTATTGCCGCAGCACCCCGATGCTCGACTATCTCACGTTTTATCTTCCTGCCTTTTACTTTGATATCATAAATGCTCAGGCCCAAAATCTTTCCATCGTAAATAGTTTTTTTCTTCATCTGATGACTCTATTTATTAGACGTTAATTAAGATGTTTGATAAACAAGGTGCAGCTTTGTAGAAGCTTTTGCAGCCTTTATTGTATCGATTACCCATTTTTGCGGCAGCGCAATCTTTTTTGGAATAAATAGATCCGCACTTGCAACCCCACTTACCTTTCTTATCTGCTGAGTTATGCTATCCAACTCGAAAATATTGTTGCTATACAAAAACAAAACAATTTGGTTTTTTGCAAGAAACGGTTTTTGTAAAAATGATTGTGAGAATTCTTTTTTTAGATGTCTTAGCGTCTCATTTAGGTTACCGTCAACCCATACCAAGACAGCAAACGGAATGTACTGTCCAAATTTTGAAGGATCATAAATCAAAGTAAACTGAATCGCTTCATCATTTTGTAGCTTTTTTAATGATCTCGTAATTGTCTTCGTTGACAGCTTTGTCTTTTTTGCCAACTCATCTATTCTTGAGCGAGGATTCTTCAGGAGATGGTTAATTATCTCCAAATCCGTTTTTGTAAGATCTGATCTAATTCCAGGATTCTCTGCCTCAAATATAGAAAGAATTCGAATATCACGCATCAGGTTCTTGGCAATCTCTATTTTCTGTGTAACATTTTCTTTTACAACAATGGCACACACGGTAATCCCACCAACACAGGGAACTACAAAGAACGGCTCACCAATCAACTCGACCTGCTTTAAGATCTCCTTGATGTCTTGACCAGTTGTCACAATATACAACACATTGTAACCTAAAACCGGCGGCTCGATCTTCAACGCAAAATTCTCTATTACTTTACCTTCAATCATCTTTTCAATCCTTGACTTTACCGAGGCGCCAGAGATGCCGATCTTGGTTCCAATCTGCCTGTCGGATTCCCTGCAGTTGTCAAGTAATGCGCTTAGTATTTTGAGGTCTAATTTGTCCAATTTATCATTATCTATGACTATTTTCTTATTAAACAATACTATTTTTTAATAAAAATGTCTGAAATCTTCATATTAGACATATTATACATTAAATATCAGACTCTTTTACTATAATCGTGGACTACCGTATACAGCTGGCCAAAAGAATGCTTGCAAACAAAAAAGGCAGCCTGATAGGAGCTGTCTTGGCCGTATCCATTGGAATTCTTGTGATTCATGTAAATTTTGTAATATTTCAGGGACTCTACGATGCAATAGTCAGGGATCTGTCAAGCTACAGATTTGGCGACGTAAGAGTAACGGACGAAGAATCTTTTATCACAAAATCTGACATCTTTTTGGTAAACTGGTTTGAGAGAATTCCATACGTAGAAGCTGCGGCACCACGAATAGATTCATCTGCATCAATTAATGTGACAAAAAGTGGTAAAAGAATAGAAGAATTTCGTGTCCCGGTAGTGGGTGTAGACCCATTTCGCGATATCCAAGTATCAACAGTACACGAAACGGTGACCGAAGGACAATATGTATTTTCAAGGAATTCTATCGTGGTGGGATCATCGGTAGCACGTGATCTTGGTGACATTCGTGTTGGTGACAATCTCAAAATCAAAATAACTGACAGGCACGGAGTAGACCAATTAAGAAATTTCGTTGTCACTGGAATTGTGAGCTCACCTGGAGGTCAGGGTCTTGATACCAGCGTCATAATGCATATCGATACACTTCGTGACATGTTGGATCGAGATGGTGAAACAGGACAAATCCTAGTCAAGTTAAACGATCCAAAAAAAGCACTAGATGTAAAAGAATTCTTCTTACGAACGTTTCCAAATGACGACTTTAGAGCTGAAACAATAGAGGAATCCGCAGAAGATGCATTGCGTGGATTCAGATCAGGAATTGCAATGATCAACATGATCGGTTATTTTGGCATGATGTCGTCTGCATTTGCAGTAGTCACAATTCAAATGATGCTTGTTTCAAGCAAGACTCGCGAAGTGGGAATTATGCGCGCAATCGGTGCAAAAAGAAAAGACATTTTGATCCTCTTTATAGTGCAGGGAATGATGATTGGGGCATTAGGTGCAAGCGTAGGCACAGCACTTGGCCTTACCTATACTTTTTATGCAAAAGAAACCAAAATGACATTCCAAGGCAGTATTCCACTACAGGTAAGCTACGACTGGCCAAAAATCATCCAAACCGCAGTCATGGCATTTAGCTTGGCAGTAGCCGCTTCAATTTATCCAGCATTCAAGGCAACAAAGCTTCAACCAGTGGAGGCAATGAGGTATGTCTGATATCGTATTAGAGCTAAGAAACCTCAACAAAATCTATGGGCAAGGAGAGACTCAGGTACATGCCATAATCGATGTATCCTTTTCGGTCAAAAGAGGCGAATTTCTACTCATAGTAGGAAGCTCCGGTTCTGGAAAATCCACCCTGCTAAACATGATTGGTTTGCTTGACAAGCCAACAAGCGGCGAGGTATACATCGATGGAGTAAATACGACAAAGCTTTCCGACAACCAGATTTCTGCTTTTAGAAACTCAAAGCTCGGTTTTATCTTCCAATTCTCAAACTTGCTTGCAGACCTTACAGTTCTGGAAAATGTACTCCTTCCACGAAATATACAACATACAGATCAAACTGCGTTACAAGAAGCAATAACACTGCTAAAGGGTGTTGGCCTTGAAAATCAGATGCACAAACGTGCAAACAAGATCTCAGGTGGACAAGCTCAAAGAGCTGCCATTGCACGAGGCCTTATCAATAAACCAGCAATTGTTTTGGCAGACGAGCCCACAGGAAATCTAGACTCGATTACTGCAGAAACGACCATCCAACTCATGAAGTCGATGGCAAGGAAACTAAACCAAACATTCATCATAGTTACACATGACCGACACCAATTTGGTGAGGTGGACAGGGTAATCACGATAAAGGATGGACGTGCCTTTGACGGAGAAGATGCTGCGCACAAGATGGAGGTTACGGTATGAAATCCGTAATAGCTGTAATAGTATTTGTAATTGCTACACAGTTCATCGCATCCGACGCTTGGGCACAACTAGGAAAAGGAGACTCGCCATTTGAGCGACAATTCCAAGACATCAAATTCCTTGATGCATACTTTGGCACATTAGATCAAAAAATGGAAGTAACACCTGGCGACAAAAACGTCCCATTTACGGTTGTATTTGCAAATGTCGGCTCACAAGACATCACTGGAATAAAGGGACAACTCCAGATGCCAATTGGATTCACTCCCGCCGATGGAAAGGGAGCATTAATTTTGGCAGATAGTGACTCTGAAGCCACCGCAGGTGAGCACTTTTCGCTGACATTTTTTGTAAATCTGGACAAAAACTTACCAATACAACAATATCCTGCAACCGTAAAGGTTGATTATTCAAGACTCAGGGAAGCAGGACAAAGAAGCTCATTTCTTGATCTCAAATTTAGAGTAACGGGTGAAAGCGTGCTAAATCTAAAGGCACTGGACCCGTTCATTTCATCAATCAAAAGCAATGATGTCACAATTGAGATATCAAATACAGGTACAGCTCCTCTGTCAAATGTAAAGATAATACTTCAAAATACTCAAACATCAGTATCGGCAACCGCAAACCCAATCACAAACGTGGAGAGTGTGGTCTTTGATCAAAACGAATGGGACATTGGTACAATAGAACCACAATCATCTAAGAAATTCTCATTTACTGTCTATGTGCCAGAAAACGTGCACACAGAAACATTGCACACACCACTTCAAATCAATTACTTTAACGCGCATGGTGATAAAATCACTGATAACCGCACAGTTGACTTTTACATACACGGCTTAATCGATGCAAAAATCTACAATGTCGATGTCATCGACCTTGCAGGAAAACAGACCATAATTGGAGAGGTGATCAACGAAGGAAACATCAACGCGCTCTTTGCATTTGTGACTCTGGAACCACTTGAAGGCTCTAACATAAAAAAAGTAACACAGTATATCGATGAAATAGAGATAGATTCGCCTGTGCCGTTTAACATTCCTATAGAATTTGATGGCGAACCAAAATTCGGTGATCACAAAATAAGGATCACGGTAAGATACAAAGACGATCTTAGAAACGAATACCTCATCAACTATGATACTACCGTGACACTAAAAGACACGACCACAAAGCCGCCACCTACAGCAGCAGACTATATGCCAGCTATACTCGGTGTAGCAGCTGCAGTTGCAGGCTTTATCATCTTTAAAAAGAAAAGAAAAAAGGAAAACCCAATTCCAAGCTAACACTTTACTTGCATAATTGGTGATTCTTACAGTGGTTAAGGTTGACAGCCCACATGCCAGCTTTTTCGAAATTGGCACCCTTTAGATCAGCAAAAGACAAATTGGCATAAGACATGGAAGCGCCTTCAAAATCTGCATTTGACAAGTTTGACCTTGCAAAATCTGTCCTATACAGCTTGGCAAACCTCAGTTTGGCATTTGATAAATCTGCTCCTCTGACTTTCGCATCTATCATGTTGGAATGTGACAGATTTGCACCATCCAAAAGTGAGCCATCAAGATTAACTTTTTTTAGTACAGCATACGACAGATCTGCGCCACTAAGATCCTTGTTTACCAACGTTGCACCATAAAGATTAGCGTTTCTTAGATTTGCCATCCTCAGATCCACCTTTGTTAAAACCCTTCCATACAAATCGCAGCCTGACCAATCAATGGGAGATTTTGTCGATGAGCATCTGTCTGCCTTGTTGGTTTTAATCGATATGTCCTTGTTTGCTTCAATTACAGCAACCATTTCGACGCGATGGATTCCATCTGTTGCAAAAACGTTGTAAGAGCCATCCTCAAATGTCTTGGGGATGGGCCACAGCATGTACAAATTACCTCTGTCGTCTGTCTGAGCTCTCATCGATGTCTCAAATACTCCGTTAGTTATCTTCACCTCCACATTGTGGAGGTTATGCCAATTCGATCCTTTGAAGAGAAGATATTTCTGATTGTTGATAAAAAACGGTTCTATCCTAAGCGATGTACCGACATCCTTCAAAGAATAAGTGGGCCTGGCATCAAGACACGGCCTGTCACCGCATATCATGATGTCTTTGGATAAACCCATTTTTGCTTTCTGTTCATCTGTAATGGAACACAACTCTTTGCCGCAAACGTCAGGTGAGTTAATCACTTTGTACCGCTTTATCTCAATAAAGCCGTAAGCTTGATCAAAGACTAATCCAAAAGAAACACAAACAAAGAACAATCCTAAAAACAGACAGTAATTCACAGCAATACAATAGTTCTTTTCAAATTTTAAGATGCTTGATCTGCAATTTAATGAACTAAATCAAAACAATAACCGCATGACTCATGGCAGCTCTAGTCCAGACAACTCTTGTTTTGTACGGGTAAAACCACAATTACCTTGTTTTCAGATTGGGAGGAAAAAAGCCCTCGCTCTCCTCTGTATTCGGCATGAACCTTCACAAGATTGTCCTTGTCCCAGATTTTTGCTGACGAAAAAATCCAAAATCTTCCGGTCTTGTCCGTTTTACCTTCTGCAATTATCTTGTCTGGACATGAGCCGTCATGAATTATTGTTATCTTGGAGTTTGGTACTGGGGTGCCTGACTTGGTTGTAAGTTTACCAACAAATACTGCTGGGTCTCCCTCATTGAAGCGATGCCTCATATCAAAAAGCCTCAAAATCGTCGAATTTTCTTTGGATTTGTCATCCTGCTTGCTTGTTTTTGTACAAACCGAGGAAGATTTGTAACTTAATGAAAAATCCTCACAGTCAGCCGACGCTTGCTGTCCTAAATAAAAAGAAAACAAAATACTAGTTAGCACAAACAAAATCCAATTTTGCACACCAATATTGATTCTATACATCTAGTAGAATACGGCAAGACCACATAAATTATATCAGATAAAGCAGATCGCCATTCATGGTATGGGATGAAATTGAAATCCCAAAGGAGTTGCGTCCATTTATGCTAGATGCAGCAAAAGAAACCAAGCTAGGACACAGAAATGGCGCAAACAAACAATATCGTTATGGTAATTTGCACATACGAGAATACGATGACAAGTATCTTGTCCACATGGATCGTGTAGATCCACTCAAAGACCCCCTTGGACATTTACTATTTGATGCACAAGAAGTACTGATAGGCCTTGCCAGTGGTGCCATCGGGGGCTCAAAAGTAGCATCGTATCTTTACAACAAAAGCAAAAAGACAAAACGTGACAAGCAGATTGCCGTCGCAGCAGGCCTTGCATCCTCTTTAGTTATTGGCTATATCGGCTACAAACTTGCAAAAAAAACCAAAGGCCAATAGGAGAACGCCATGACCACTACCCGTACTATCAAGGTCATCTTCAAGCTCATACCGCTCATAATTGCACTGAGGCGTGACAGACGCGAATGGGTAAAAACTGAGGGCAAAAATGTAGATTATGACAAATTTTCAAAGAATGCAAAAAAAGTTCTTAACACTTTTGTCTCGCTAGGGCCGGTCTACATAAAACTGGGCCAGTGGCTTTCCTCAAGAGCTGACATCTTGCCACAGCCGTATCTAGAAGAACTTTCAAAGCTTCAAGATGAGGTGCCAGCAGCCCCATTTGAGCAGGTAAAACCCATAATTGAGCGGGAACTTGGCCCAATAGATCAAGCTTTTACATTTATTGAGACAAAACCTCTGTCTGGCGCCTCACTGGGACAGGTGTATCATGCAAAAATACAACAAAAAGACGTCATAATCAAAGTAAAGAGGCCAGGCATTGAGAAGGTAATCGAAGACGACATAAAAGTTCTAAAAAAAGTACTTCCGTTGGCAATGAAGTTCGTGGATCCAAATTTGAGGTTCTCTGCCCAATCGATGCTGGCGCAATTCATAGAAACGATCCACGAGGAACTCGATTACACAAAGGAAGCGGCAAATCTGAAGACGATAAGAAAGAACCTTTTACGTCATGACAATGTTATAGTTCCAGAAGTCTTTGATGATCACACAACAAAAGACGTCCTCACATTAGAATACATCCCGGGCATCAAAATAACGAACATAGAGGATCTGGATAAAAAAGGAGTTGACAGACAAAAGATCGTAATAGACGTTCACAAAGTCTTCTTTACGATGCTTTTGCGCGATTCTATATTTCATGCAGACCCTCATCCAGGAAACATCTCGATTGCCGATGACGGATCACTAATTTTGTATGATTTTGGCATGGTGGGCAGAATAGACAATGAGACAAGAATGAGACTTGTGAGGCTCTATCTTGCTTTGGTGGAAAAAGACCCTGCAAGAACCGTCAACGCAATGAGCGATCTTGGCATGCTGACTCCGGACTTTAACCGTTCTGTAATCGAGCGTGGCATTGAGCTGTCCATCCGTACAATGCACGGCAAAAAACCAGACGAAATGGAAGTTCGCGCACTCTTGGAGCTTGCAAACAAGACAATGTCCAAGTTCCCATTTGCTTTACCAAAAAATCTTGCACTTTATTTGAGGATGAGCTCAATAATCGAAGGAATCTACAAAACACACAAAGTCGATTTCAAGTTTGTCAAGATACTAAAACAGATTCTAGAAGAAGAACAACTAATCAAAGACGCTTACATAGAAGAGCTCAAGTACTCATTTACAAGATTTGCAAAATCACTTGATGCAACAATATCGATTGCGCCAGAGCTTAAAAAATTCATAGAAGAAAACAGATCACTTCAGCTCTTAAACGCAAAGCCAAAAAGTAACACCCTTGTAGCAGGAAGCGTTCTCTCCTCTGCTGTTTTTATTGGTTCTGCTTTGATTTACTCATCCAATGAGACTGCAGCAACTGTAGGAATGATCGGCTCGCTTGTCATAATGGGCATCTTTGCAATATTTAGGAAACACTAGTTATTCTATTGAGATCTGCTTTCCCCTTTGCATTATCGGAATTTTGATTGTCAAGACTCCTTGGACAAACTTGGCAGAGCTGACCGACTCTTCACCTTCTTTTACGTGAACTGGAAGCAGAATTTTTTTATCAATCATGTTTGGGCGCTGCCTGCATACGATGTCACCTTTTTGCTGTTCTTGTTTTTGTGCCTTGATGGACAAAACATTCCTATAAAGAGTGAGCTTGATGTCTTTTTTTTCAAATCCCGGCATGTCCACAATAACTGTCAGAGAATCACCTTCTACATACATGTCTACGGGAGGTAAGACAAACTCGTAAAACTCTCTGGACTTGTTTCCCATTTCCTTGACCATTTCTTTTGCCAAGTGTCTTACTATGCCCATTTCGTTTAGTTTGACTTTTTCAGTTATAAGTCTTAACAGATTTTTTATTACTGCATTTAATTTCAATAAAACATGATTATTGTAATTGAGGGCTCTGATCAGGCAGGCAAAAAAACACAGTCACGACTTTTGGCAGCGGCACTCAAAAAAAGTAAGATAAAAACAAGGATCTTTAGCTTTCCTGATTATACTACACCACTTGGACAAGAAATCAACAAATTCCTGCACGGTAAAAGAAAGTTCCCACCGCAAACAATTCACTGCCTTTTGGCTGCAAACAGGTGGGAAAAACTTGCAGAAATACAAAAGGCTCACCAACAAAACTCTGTCATAATTATGAACAGGTACTATCAATCAAATCTAGTGTATGGTGTGGCAAACGGCCTGAGCCTCAAGTGGTTACAAAGCCTTGACGAAGGCCTCCCAAAAGCAGATCTTGTAATTGTGCTTGACGTTTCACAAAGAGAATCATTTCTACGCAAAAAGAAAAGACGCGACAGATTCGAAAAAGACACTGCTTTTCTTGCAAAAATCTCAAAGACGTACAAGATCCTTGCAAAAAAGTTTGGCTGGAAGATAGTTGATGCGTCAAAAACAAAATCTCAAGTTCACCAAGACATCATGAAAATACTCTCAAACAAACTTGCAAAGATATGACAAAAAAATTCCTTGACATAGTAGACCCGATTCACAACTTTATCCGAGTCTATGAAACAGAACTGAAAATAATAGATTCACCAATCTTTCAAAGACTGCGTAGAATACGGCAGCTTTCAGGAGCACATCTTACATATCCAGGCGCGCAACACTCTCGCTTTGAACACTCGCTTGGTGTGATGCATGTAGCAGGCCAAGCAGCAACGGCCCTCAAAGAAAAAGGACTGCTCCACTCGGATCAAATCCATGACATCCGTCTTGCAGCCTTGCTTCACGACATAGGGCACGGCCCATTTTCACACCTCTTTGAAGAAGTCTTGCAGACAAAAAAGAAGATCTCACACGAGGAGATAGGAAAACAAATCATCCTTGATTCGGAAATAGGAGATATCCTCGACAAAGAAGGCGTCAACAAAAAACTCCTCATCAAGCTTGCATTTGGTGACGCAAAGTACCGCTTTGTCAACGAGATAATTTCAGGCTCCCTTTCAGCAGACATGATGGACTATTTGCAGCGTGACGGATATTTTACGGGAGCAGAGCACGCAAAAATCGACCATCAGAGAATCATACAGTCTCTTGATGTCTACAAAAGCAAACTCGCACTTGACCGCTCAGCCCTTTATTCATTTGAATCTATGATTCTGTCCAGATACCAGATGTTCAAAGCAGTATACTTTCACAAAACAGTTAGATCAGCGGAAGTGATGATGCTTGAGGCAATCAGGCTTGCAGACGACGAATGCGGATTCACCACGCTGAACCTAGACAGCTATCTCCACATGACCGATGAATTTGTAGTCTCACAGATACTGGGCTTGCCAGATCATACGGATGAGCTTAGGCGAGCAAAGCAATTTGCACAAGATTACCAGAACCGCAAGCTGCTCAAATGCGTCTTTGAAAAAATCATGACCCACAAATTCGAAAAAGCAAAGAACCAGATCCGCGATAAAATTGCAAGCAAAGCCAAACTCGATAAAAACGAGATCTTTGTAGACACATCAATCACATCTTCTCTCCCATTGACACCATCAAAAGAAAAAACAAAGTCCATCATTCTCATTGAGGGCACAAAACACTCAGCAAAGGAGATCCCGTTCTCTAAAATACCAGTAGTCTCATCGATGGCAGACTCGATGAACATACTCCGAATTTACACCTCGCAAAAATACAGAAAAAAAGTTGAAATGGCAGCAAAATCGATTCTTGGTGAATAACATGAAAAAAAGAATCGTCATCAAGTTGTCAGGGCAGGTTTTTGGTATGGACAACACAAAGATCCTAAAAGACTATGCAGCATTTCTTGTCAAGATAAGCAAGTTCTGCCAACCAATAGTTATCGCAGGTGGAGGAAAAATAGCAAGACACTACATATTGCACGCAAGATCCTCCGGCGCAGACGAATCGACCCTTGATGAGCTTGGCATCGAAGTATCAAGACTAAACGCAAAACTTCTCATATATGCTCTCAAAGGCAAGGCATATCCACATCCGCCAACTACGCTCACCGAAGTAAGACATGCAGTAGATAGCGGCTTGATTGTGGTGGCGGGAGGCCTCCATCCTGGTCAGAGCACCAACGGTACTGCAGCCCTTATTGCAGAAAAAGTACACGCTGTAGAGTTTTTGAATGCAACAGACGTTGACGGTATATACGATTCTGATCCGAACAAAAATCCTAAAGCAAAAAAATTCAAGCGAATTGAGCTCAAGACCCTACGCAGCCTCCTTGTACGCGAGGACTCTGTTGCAGGAGGCTATGACCTCATGGACATTGTAGCCCTCAAGGTAATAGAACGCTCCAAAATCAAGACGCGCGTAATCAAGGCAGACATCCCAACCATTGAAAAGGCAATCAAAGGCCAACCGGTCGGAACCGAGATAGTGCTTTAGCCCTTCAATTCATTTTGAACAGTGGGGTACTGGTCCGTCCATATTTCCACCATGTCTCCGGGATACTCTTTGATTCCAGACTCGATTGCTTTTTTGAAAATATCTAACGCAGCTCCTTTTTCCAATGCCTTTGATTGTGCCTTTGTATATCCTTCTTCGTCTACCAAGATTGTGACGTATCCCTCATTTGTTTTAATTATTGCAACAAGATCCTCTTGGCCGACAGGGACGAACTGACCGTCCTTTTTTTTCGTAGTCAGAGTTAACATAGCAAACCCACCAAGCTTGAAAAGAGTCATCTGGGATTTTGCTGCACGCTCTTTGCCGATCTTAACTGCCTGAAAATACTGCATCTGATTATCCAAAACAAAATCTAACTATAAGGATTCAGCTGATTAAATTCTCAACATTTATGACCGGACGCTAACAAATTAGCTTGTTGAACTCTAAAATCTTACTTGCAGTAATAGCAGCAGGCCTTGCTGGCGTAATCGGCTTTATCGCATTTTCTGGCTCTCAGATTATCAACGACGTCACAAAGGATGGACTGGGCAAGATATCGTCTTCCCCAATCAAGGTAATCCCAATCGAAGTAGAGCTAGCCAACCTCTCGGTTTTATCCATAACCGAAGAAGAAGCACAAATGCAAGTTGATTTTAGAATAACCAATCCAAACTACAAATCCGTCATATTACAGATAATCAAATATGAGTTGTACCATGACGGCAAACGCGTCTTTGTGGGTCAAATTGGGGAACGGGCAGAAGGTGCAATTGATAGCTCTAATTACTTTACAATCCTACGAGACAGCCCGCAAATACTTGGCGATAAATTCACCATCAAAAATACAGGAACCGATCCGGAATTCTGGTCTGCTTTAACAAACAATGAAATCCAATGGACAGTCAAAGGCGAAGCATACTTTAACCTAAGCTCCATGACGAGCGGCCATGAAAACATCGTACCGTTTGAATTCACACAGTAGACTGTTTACATCAAACAAACATATCTTTAGTTCGCAATTTGTGCGCAGTTCTATGTATGTTCAGTCTATATTCTGTGGATAATCTGGTCCATGCTACAGAATACCTTTCCAGTCTAGTCAAAACTTTAAACGAAGAAATTGTGTTACTACAAAAACTCAAAGACGAAGTCGTATCACAACAGCAACAAACCCACAAGCAGGGCCAGCTTGTCAAAAAGATGACAAACTATCTAAGTGATGAATTAGGCAGAATCGAGCTCCAAGATTCAAAGGCATCACTTGACAACAACTTGGAAAAACTGTCTGAAACCGAGACAAAACTCCGTATTTTGAGAGGACGGCTGGCCGAATTTGTAAGTGACAACGACGCCGACGATCTCAAAAAATCAGACTCTATTATCGAAAAAGACCTAAAACACTACGAATCTTTTCTAGTCGAATTCACAAATACTCTCAACCAAAAAATTCCACAGCTTGAAAAAATCACACACAGGATCAGAGCTGAAACTAGAGAAGCCCAACAACAAAAACTCTTGCTCAAAGAGATGGCCGATCTCTTCAACGAAGAGCTCGAAGATTTGGATTCTACTTTTGCTGAACTAAAAGGCCGCCTTACAGTATCATAAAATAACAAAATTATGATAATTTGCCTATATGGGAAAAATTTTGGAAAAATTATATAAGATTTGAGGGTAGACTGCAAGCAAATGGCAGAAGCATCATTAGCAGCATATGGGTCAGCTATCGGCGTGGCAATCGCACTGGCAGTAGTGTTATTTGCACTACGTGGGAAAGGCCACCCAGAACCACTAGAATAAGATCACTCGATCTTTTTTTACTTCTTTTTAGTTACTGCAAAAGTTAGTCTTTTTTGTGACCAAGCAGTTCAGAAAGTGAGAACTGTTTTCCTTCATGTTTTTTGATGTAGCATCGATCATAGTACTGGCAGCTCGAACATTCAGCTGATGGCTCCAAAATAGGCGTCTTTTTCTCTCCTACTAAATTAGAAAATACTCGCACCCTTCTGATAGTTTCCTCAAACATCTTTTTGTCGCGCATCACCACAAAGGAAGATTCTTTTTCATCGTCGGTCAGATATACTACGACGCCGTCGTCCTTGTTGAAAATCCACATACACGCATTTACATACAGTACGTCTGACGCATTTGGTGTCTCAGGCGTAGCAGCAGCCTTTCTGAAAACCATCACAATGTCGTCTACTATCATGTCTGCCTGGCCCTTCAACTTGATCTCTTCTATGGCAAACTCGCCAAGCTTTGAGCCGTACTGGAGCTTTCTTACAAGGCCGCCAAACAGATCTGCAAAACTCTTGTTTTCATGCTCACGCCTATCGAATCTGTCAAAATAAGACCTCCGCATGCAACCAACTATCTCATGCAAAAAGACTGTCTTGTTGTCTGCTGGATTTGCAATCTCGATTCTGGTCTCTTTTGCTAGTGCATCTATGGCTGCTGTGATGGTTCTGCGATAGTCTCTGTCTCCCATCATAGGGCATAATCACCTAGCTTAGAAGCCCCGTCAAAAACTTGGAAATTCTATCAGAAAAGGCAAGTGTGAGAAAATGCAATCCAAATCCGGCCACGGCACCGACGACGAGATTCGAGGTGGTAAAGTAAATTCCAAAAAACACTCCTAGCCCAGGTAGTGTAAGTATCATGGCCAAAAACGTGCTCACCCAGACCGTATTCACAAGTGTCTCGGTTGTAATCTCGGTCTTTTTTTTGTGGAGCTTTATCATTTATGGCCTTTTGCGGCTACTTCCATATATTATTGATTATTCCTGCTCGACAATCAGCCTAGACATGGTAGTCTGAGGCGGGATCTTTTGCTCAACTGCAAACGCAATAGCAGCAATGTTTCTTACTTCGTAGGCTGTCAGCTTTGTGATGCCAACTATTGTAGAAAAGTTAAACATTTTCGTAAATGACCTGTTGACAGCTTTGTAGATTGCCATCTCAAAAGAATGCTCAAACTGCGAGATGGCCTCTATCTCATCTTCTGTCTGCGGAACCAAGTCGCGGTATCTCGTTGTTGCAAGCTCATCAAAGATACTCTTCACAGAGTCAGATGAGATCATCTTTCCAAGAAGATCTCGTGGTATACTTGGGGTATGTGTGACAATGAGGTGCTGTATCTGTTCTTCGTCTAAGCCCCAGAACTTGCCGCGAAGAATTGAAAGTATGTTGTAAAAATCAATATCCATTCCGACTAACCTGATGAGTTCCCTATCTCTAGTATTTCTTACTGCGCGGCCAAGCTGCTGATACAGAATCTTGTCCAAAAATACATCAAAGACCTGGATGTTCTTTTTGTCGTTGTATACAGCAACTGCCTTTGCCATTTCTTCACCAAACTCAATTGAGCTCAGACTAGATACTGCTTCTTCCAGATCCTTTGAGACCAACGCCTTTAGGACTATATCGCGTTGGCCTATCAGCTCCTCTGCGTGCAAATTGAGGTGCTGCTCTATTTCCTCCTGGGATCTGTTCAGCGCCTTTCCTTTTAGAATCAACTTCAAATTCGAAATTATAAACCTCAAATAATACGCATCAAGTACTGCGGAACGGCCGGCAGTCTTTGCAATGGAATAATGTATGTCGGCAAGCTCGCTTCTGAGCGCAGACTCGATCTTTGCGGCTGTAAACGGCTTGGTAATCTTGGAAACTGCATCTGCATATTTGGTGTTTTTTATTCTAGTTATGAGCTCATCCAGATCTCGTGATTCTGCCAGTGTCTGAAGTTCGGCCTTTGAGAGAAGTTTGCCTCTCTGGCTATACGACTTGACTGATGCGAAGACCTTCTGAGAACCACCAGAACCCATTAGTCTGGCTCCAATAGGTAACGGATTTTAATGTTTGGGGTTTCAACTCACACTTTTGAGAAAATTCAATGTCTTTTCTTTTTCAGACTTTGACATCTCAATAAAACTCTCAAGAAACTCCTTTTGAGTCAGAATAAATTCGTCAGAGACTCGCATAAAGCGGTTCTTGTCAAATGGCAAAAGATCCTCAAGACTTCCGTCGCAGTAAGCCTTGACGTAGCTCTTAAACAAAGAAAAAACAAAACGGGAGGCAAACTTTGCCAAGATCTCTACCTGCTCCAAAAACTCCTTATCAATATCGGTGTATTGAGCAAAAAACTTGTCAAGTATCTTTTCTCTGCCAATTATTTCATCAAGTGCCAGTGCGATCAAAAGCCCTTTGCTTGTAAGCTGATAGTAGGGAACGCCTTTTTCTTGCAATGCCTTGGGGCCGCGTTTTAATGGAAGTCTGCCTGCCTCTTCAACGATCCCAAGTGGGATGAGGATCTCATCCAAATCGCGGAATATTCCAGAGTAGATATTTTTCCAAACGGTGCCGCTGTCCTGCGCAATTCTTTGCGCAATAGCGGTTCTCGTAGCTTGTGCCGGATTATTTTGAGTCGCAAGACTTACAATTATTGCCCGTTGCCGGAGGGCCTCACCTGTAAGCTCGCCTTTTGTCTTAAATGTCTCAAAGATACCAAGTCGTCCTCGCCCTGCCTCAATAGTAACATAATTCTTTGATTTTATGTTATTATCTTAGAAACTATCTATTTAACAATTTACATTTTTTCAACCCAGAACTTCTCTATCCTTAAATAATTTTTACCTATTCAAACGTGCAATGAGGAACAGGAATCACAAGTATGCTCTATTACTTGTGATAGCAGTTGCCGCAACAGCTACAGGTGTACTGTCCACAGCCTACGCACAACAAATCGAAGATGGCATGGACGGTTATGTCGTAAGGGGAACCGGAATCGACACTGGTAACCCAAATGAATGCTGGTATGAAACAGAACCAGGCTCTGGTACGTTTGTACCGTGCATGATTGATAATGGCGATACAGCATGGATGCTTACTGCAACATCTCTGGTCTTATTCATGACCCCAGGTGTTGCTTTCTTCTATGGCGGTCTTGCCAGATCAAAGAATGCAGTAAACGTAATTGGCATGACCCTAATAGTCATGGGCCTAATCTCGGTCCAATGGGTATTGTGGGGATACACACTTGCGTTTGGTCCAAACACATCGGATGCAAACAAATTCATGGGTGCACTAGATTATGTCGGATTCAACAAGGTATCTCACGTAGCTCCACTTGGCTCGCCAAGTGCATGTACCGATCAAGCCTACTATACGCTTAGATCGCCGTACGTGGTAAGCGAGGAAGTCAAATGCAGTGCCATTTGGCCTGGAACAATTCCGCACCAGTTATTTGCAATGTTCCAAGCAACCTTCGCAATCATCACACCTGCACTAATCATTGGAGGACTGATTGACAGAATCAAGTTCAGCGCCTTTGTGATCTTTATTCTCTTATGGGCAACCTTCGTCTACGATCCGGTAGCACACTGGGTCTGGGGTGGAGGATTCATCGGAGGAGGATCACTTGATCTGAACCCAGATCTAGCACCAACTGCAGCACTTGACTTTGCAGGAGGAACAGTAGTCCACATTACTTCTGGATTCTCGGCATTGGCAGGAGCTCTAGTCCTTGGACGAAGACTCGGATATGGCAAGGTTCCAATGGAGCCTCACAATATCCCAATGGTCGTTCTTGGAACAGGAATGCTCTGGTTTGGCTGGTTCGGATTCAACGCAGGCTCCGAGGTAGCAGCAGACGGCGTGGCAGTATCGGCATGGGTTGTAACAAACACAGCAACCGGTATGGCAGCACTCACATGGATGCTCATG
>DATMAS010000013.1:0-6888 GCA_035559735.1 Candidatus Nitrosotenuis sp. | reverse complement strand
CCGCACTCATCAAAAAGACCGCGTCCATGTTCCAATATTTGCTCAAAATACTGTGGAGGAATCATCACCTTTGGGTATCTCTCTGATTTGATGTGCTCAAGGACACTTTTGCAGACTTTGTTGATTGTATTTCTGTCGGGCAAAAGCGAATAATTTACATCAGATCTGTCTTCTACAAACGTAAGTGAAACAGAATTTACGCCTAGTTCTCTTGCACGCTCAAAGTATGTTTTATCTATGAATTCTTGGGTATTGTATTTTGTAATCACGCTGTTAAAGTAGTGCGGAATGTTTTTCTGCGTTAGCAATTGTAAATTTTCCATTACTTTTTGATACATTGATGGTGTAACCCCTCGCACCTTGCAATACGATTCTTCAAAGACAGAATCAATACTACATGTAATGAATTGGATGTATCTTTTCAGCTCATCTAAATCTATTTTGTGTAACAGTGAACAGTTTGTAATTAGTGTAACTGGAAGCTTCAGAGAATACAGATACCTTACAAGCTCCATGAAATCAGGTCTGCTTGTAGGCTCGCCGCCCTCTATTATAGACCAAATACAGTATTTTGCAGTCTTGTCAAATACTGCTTTCCACTGTTCTGTGCTCAGATCACTTCTCTTTACAATCTTGAGCTGGCCTTCTTTGTCTGGGTCTCCAAATGGACACATAGGACAATAATAATTACAATAATGAGTCAGGCTAAATACTGCAATGATTGGACGCCTCTTCCCAATCACTCTGTTTGCAGACCATTTGCCGACTCGATTAATTGTGCGTATGATGTCTACTGGCATTACATTTGTAATAAAACAAATTATTAAAAATGATTTTGTCTTATTCTAGTTTCAAGTTTTGAGATGAACTCGTCAATCTGCAAGTTTTTTGCTTCATTTTTTCTAAGTAAATAATACAATTCTTCTGTTGCTGCATGATAGTCCACACCAATTGTTTGTGCAATATACAAAGAAAGGTACGCCAAAAGTAGCTTGCGAATCAATAACTTGTGTGAAAACTGATTTAGATCAGAGCCAAGCTCATCTAGCACATTCGCAAAATATGCGTCAAGATATGCGTCCTTTGATTCACGCTGTCTCAACGCAAATGCGCCTCCCATATTGCGCTCAATCATGTGAATCTGCTCGACTGTCTGCACAAACTCCTCGTTGAGTGCTGGTTCTCCTGTTAAGATCTCTGAAATCAAGTCTGCACAGTCCTGCTCTGGAATATCTAGTCTTTCTTTGAGTGAAAACATCACATGGCATGCTGCACAGCCTTGTTGCAGCTCTGTTTGGTGTGTACGGATCTTTTCAAGCTCTTCTTTTATTAGATTTTTTACCGCTGCTTTTTCGGTCAATTCGATAGCACCATTTTTAATATCCTAATGAAACTGGTAACTTGTTGTCTTTAAGGACTATTTTAGTACTATCTGCAGTATTGTTCTCATTTAACGCGGCTTTTGCCCAGCACCACGGAGGCGAAGCAGCACCTCCAATAAGCTTTGGTAACAAACAGGTCACCGTGGCTACTTGGCTTGAGCCGGCGGATTTTGATCCCACAAAACATTCGATGGCAACACTCAAGGCAAGATTCTACGACAGCCAAACCAACACCAACATAGAAAAGGTAACTTACAGAATTCAGATCTTTTCTGGAGAGTCGCTCTTAGCATCACAAATGTTCTATGACAGCGACGGTGAGCTCCAGATAAGAATTCAACCAAGCTCAGAATGCGCAGAAAAAGAGCTCTGGCGATGCACCAAATACGATGGTGACAAAGACCCAGTTGTACCAAGTGCACTGACATCTTCTGCTACGAGCATCCCGGTAATGAGGGGTCCAGTTTTTGACAAAAGTGGTGTGTATACAGTCAAGGTATCAATCATTGGCGCTACAAATCCAAAAACACAAACAACCGAAGACATCAACTTTGAAACCAACATCAATATTGCACACGAGCAAAAATTCTCACTTAAAACATCTTCTGGCCAAACCTCAATCACAGTGAAAGCATTTTCTGACAAGCTGACAAATCTCCAGTTTTCAGAATCAACAAACACATTATCATTTGAGATGCCCTTCCATTGGGAGCACGCAGAGCATACACAGCTTGTAAGAAACGACATAGAAATCCCAAAAAGCTTTGCACCGTTTCAAAACGTAAATAGCTTCAAAGGCACAGTCAACGGTGTTCCGATTTTTCCAAAAGACATACACTTTGATCCATATTCAAGCAAAGATACAAACATAATCCATTTCCTTATCACAAATGAAGAACTCAAAATTCTCAAAAATAAAATCGATGATGAGCACACAATGATTGTAGAAATAACACCAGATACCAGTAATGCAATAAAATCCACAAATGTCGAGTTTTCAAACGGCTATCAGGCCACAGTCTCATACGACTCAAGATATGGTGCAAGCAAAGATGTCCAGTTTACAATTGCTTTCTTTGAGCCAGCAGGCTCGCTTGCAAAAGAGATCAGGTACGCATACAGTGTAAAAGATTCTACGGGAGATGAATTCATAGTAAACACAGGCAACAACGCAAACCTCATTGGAATATCCGTACCAAGCGGAGTTGACTCAAGACTGATCACAATCCCATCTAAAGGAAGTTACACCCTTCAGCTCGTTCTGGTGGGGAGGGGCTTGATTGACTTTGATCAATTTGTTCCAGCAATTATGCAATTCGAAATAGGCGAGGCAAAACCACAAGATGCATCACAAACACCAAAGCCGGCACAAGCTGCAATTCCAAACTGGATTAGAAACAACGCCAAGTGGTGGGCAGACGGCACAATTGGTGACACTGATTTTGTCCAAGGAATTCAATTCTTGATAAAAGAAGGAATCTTGAAGATACCGCCAACCACAATGGATAAAGCTCCTACCTCAAGCCAGATCCCAGCCTGGGTAAAAAACAACGCCAAGTGGTGGTCTGAGGGTACAATCACAGATGACGACTTTGTAAAAGGAATCCAATTTTTGGTAAGCCAAGGAATAATCCGAGTTTAGCAGAATTGTTTTTCAAATAATACAAACAACTAATTTTTAATTAAATCAGAAAATCTCTTTTATGATATCACAAAAAGCCACATCCAACGAAACGTGGGTAACCTGTAACAAATGCAAAGAACAGGCAAGTCTTTCGTCACTAAACGTAACGATATACAAACAGAATTGGTACCATCTGTCGTGTTGGAAAAGCCTTGTAGGCAAATTCTAAGCCAACAATTTCAAATTTTTTGTTCTCAGGCCTGAGAATCAACCACTTTCATAAATTTGAGCTCCGTTTAGGTCTTGAAGGTATAAAAAAGGGAGTAAGGAGGTAAGCATCGTTGAAAAAGATTGAGGCAATAATTCGTAGATCCAATCTGCCAGCTGTAACGGCAAGACTGCAAAATCTTGGCTGCATTATAGTGGACAAACGCAACCTTGAGGACGGAACAGTACTTGACTCTCAAAAAGGCTCAAAGGCAGGTTCCACAGGAATTAGATCAATTCCGCTTTCAAAAATTGAACTAGTTGTTCAAGACAAGGACGCACGGGGTGTCATTGATGTTATTTCAAGCGAGTCTGGAGTCTCATCAAAACCAGTTGGTAAGATCTTTGTTTCAGAGATGACTGAGGTTGTAGATATGAAAACCTTCGAGTCAGAAAAAGATCTTGAAACACAAACCAGCTCGTTTTTGAATATGCCACTCAAACCAAGCAGAAACAGGCTGGTCTCTTTACAAAAACATACGCTCGCACGAATTGAAAGAATCTATGAAGAAAACAAAGAGACTTTGATGGTAAACTATAGAATTAGATCGTTTAATGATTTTGTCAACCATTGTGTCTCAGCACACCTCAAGACCATTGAAAAGCAGCTTAGGCATCCAGAGCTGATCTACGAAGACAAGTTCTAAATTACGGACTCGCCTTCGCTTCCAGAACCAATATCTATCGCTCTTAAAATAGGAGAAACAAAGATCTTGCCTACCGTGGCGTTTTGTTTTATTATGCTTATGACCTCTTCTTCTTTTGTTTCAGGGATGATTACCTGAACAACGTACTTGTCTGAAAACTGGGGAACAAATATTTCAGTTCCCTTTGATGCATGAATTTCAGGTGGGGGGTTTTTACCGCGTCCTCTCATCTTTGTGACTGTAAGGCCGCCTATTTTGATTCTCTTTAATGCCTCACTGATTGGCATGACATCATTTTTTCCAAGTACGGCCTCGATCTTTATCATTTGCTTATTCTAACTGCTTCTCACAAATATTGTTTTCATAAATTGTATAACATTTGTATATCAATTTGCTAGCTGATCTCGTTACCATTATTAACAATGACCCAGTCTATCTGACTGATGCCAATAGACTCGGGAGATACTGCATGGATTCTGATTGCAGGAAGCCTCGTATTGTTGATGATTCCGGCACTGGGTCTTTTTGAGGCAGGCTTATTGCGAAGAAAGAATACCGTCTCGATTTTCATGCAAATCTTTACTGGACTTGCACTTTTGAGTGTGATGTGGTTTATCTTTGGATTCAGTTTGGTTTTTGGTCCTGATACGGGCGGAATAGCAGGAAACCTGGATTATGTGTTTTTGAAGGGAGTTCCTTGGAACGACTCTTTGCCGTTTGCGCCAACTATTCCCGGGGTTTTGTTTGCAAAATTCCAGCTTATGTTTGCAGCAATCACTCCATTGCTTTTGACTGGAACAATTGCTGAGAGAATGAAGTTCTCGTCGTTTTTGTTATTCATTGGAGCTTGGTCTGTTCTGATCTATTACCCACTTACGCACTGGATATGGGGAGGCGGCTGGCTTGGCAAGATGGGCGTATTTGACTTTGCTGGAGGCATAGTGATTCACACAAGCGTTGGCATGGGTGCACTAGCAGCAGCACTTGTTTTGGGAAGAAGGAAAAACTATGGTCCTGCAATAATGGTTCCACACAGCATACCAATTGCAGTCTTGGGCTCATCACTTCTATGGCTTGGCTGGTTCGGATTCAACGCGGGAAGTGCACTGTCCTCAGGTGGCGTTGCAGGAAATACAGTAATTGTTACTCACATGGCGTCCTCGATATCTGCGCTTATTTGGGTGGGACTGTCATGGATGAGAACCGGTAAACCAAGCGTCGTAGCTGCAATAAACGGCGCAATTGCAGGCCTTGCAGGAATCACCCCAGCTTCAGGTTACGTTAGTGTAGAACACTCGTTTATCATAGGTATTGCAATAGGCCTTGCATCTTACTGTGGAGTGTTGCTAATCAAAGACAGACTCAAAATAGACGATGCACTTGATGTAAGCTCCGTTCACGGAATCGCAGGAATTATCGGCTCGTTATCCATAGGAATCTTTGCATCCGCTGCAATCAATCCTGGAGGACCAGACGGTTTGTTATTTGGTAACCCAACACAACTAGCAATACAGGCGTTTGGAGTAGCTGTGGCAGCAGGATTGGGATTTGGAGGCACATATGCGATACTCAAGGTGATCAAATTCCTAATTGGTATCCGCGTCTCAAAAGAGGTAGAAGAGGTAGGACTGGATCTTGGAGAACATGCAGAGCAGGCATATGCTGATGAGGAAGAATTCAAACTAGATGAGGAAGAGTATTCCAAGATGCACAAGCAGACTAATACTTCATGATTTATCAAATCAGATTAATTTCTACAATGTACTAAACAACTGACTAATTTTTGGTTGTTAACGCCGCATAGATTAAACAAATTTACAGTTTATCAGAAAGACATCTTATATTTTCAGCTATGTATTGACGTGCAATGTCTCAAAGAAGAATACACGAACAAGTGTATTCAAGGAACAGAAAATACGCTCTATTACTTGTGATAACGGTTGCCGCAATAGCAACAACTGTGATGACTCAGGCATATGCACAACAGATCGAAGACGGCATGGACGGTTATGTCGTAAGGGGAACCGGAATCGATACTGGTAATCCAAATGAATGCTGGTATGAAACAGAGCCGGGCTCTGGCACATTCGTACCTTGCATGATAGACACTGGCGATACAGCATGGATGCTTGCTGCAACATCTTTGGTCTTATTCATGACCCCAGGTGTTGCTTTCTTCTATGGTGGTCTTGCCAGATCAAAGAATGCAGTAAACGTAATTGGCATGACGTTCATTGTGATGGGCCTCATTTCGGTTCAGTGGGTACTGTGGGGATATTCCTTGGCATTTGGTCCAAACACATCTGATGCAAACAAATTCATGGGTGCACTAGATTATGTCGGATTCAACAAGGTATCTCATGTTGCTCCGCTTGGCTCGCCAAGTGCATGTACCGACCAAGTCTACTACACACTCAGGTCTCCATATGTAGTAAGCTCTGATGTAAAGTGTAGCGCCATTTGGCCTGGAACAATTCCGCACCAGCTATTTGCAATGTTCCAAGCAACCTTCGCAATCATCACACCTGCACTCATTGTTGGAGGACTGATTGACAGAATCAAGTTCAGCGCCTTTGTGATCTTTATTCTCTTATGGGCCACCTTTGTTTATGATCCAATAGCACACTGGGTCTGGGGTGGAGGATTCATCGGAGGAGGATCACTTGATCTGAACCCAGATCTAGCACCAACTGCAGCACTTGACTTTGCAGGAGGAACTGTTGTACATGTATCATCCGGCTTCTCGGCATTGGCAGGAGCACTAATACTTGGACGAAGACTCGGATATGGCAAGGTTCCAATGGAACCACATAACGTCCCAATGGTAGTTCTTGGAACAGGAATGCTCTGGTTTGGCTGGTTCGGATTCAACGCAGGCTCCGAGGTAGCAGCAGACGGCGTGGCAGTATCGGCATGGGTTGTAACAAACACAGCAACCGGTATGGCAGCACTCACATGGATGCTCATG
>DATMAS010000012.1:0-29441 GCA_035559735.1 Candidatus Nitrosotenuis sp. | reverse complement strand
AGTGGAAGTAGACAACTTCGTAGACGGCTCTCTACATCAAACCTCTATCAGAGACTCTGCATTCACTCCAGCACACTGGTGGTTGTACTCACACTTTGTGGCACTACCACTCGGTTGGGGAGCAGTAGCAATCTATGATAGGAGAGTGCCAATTCTCAGAGGTCCAAACAACTCCATGAACACAGGCCTAAAGATGACCATCCTAGGTTACCTGGCAACCATGTTCACAATCGGAGTCAATGAGATGTGGCACTTCTGGTTCGTAGAGGAAATCTTCGCAGTTCCAAACCACTGGATGTTCAACATGGGCGTAGTCGTAGCATTCATGGGCGCATTAGCCTATGTCGTAAGAGTATATGCTAGACTGGTCGAACTAGGTGCAGAAACACCAGGTGAGAACCCATACGTCGCTGAAATGTACAAGATGGCCCTAGAAGGCAAATTGTACAGCAGATCTATCCCATAAGCAAAACCCCTTTTTTCTCATTTTTAATTTTAAAGCGTAGATCGCAGTAGGCCCACGCATGTAGAAAGGCTTAAAAGTATTCTACCGGTTACTTAAACAAATGACTCTACCAAAAGGATTTGGCTCAGGTGGCGGTGGCGCAACCAGTGCTGATGTAGAGAAGATGATTGGCAGACGTGTTGAAAACATGGTCGGCCTGATCACCATATCATACATAGCAGCATGGCTGGCAACCTTTGGTGGAACAGCTGCAGGATACTTCTATTATCCATGGGCTTATCCAACACCAAGCGGTCACTATGCCTTTATCGTCTTGACCATTGTCGAGGCAATTGGCTATCTCTTCTGCGTAAAAGTCGTAGAAGAAGGTACCAAGAAGAAGAGTAACGGTATCCTTGCCGCAACACTCGGCGGAACCGCTATCGGAACAATACTGATCTCTCTGTTCGTCGGAACATAAGAGAGCGTTCCAGACTTTTTCTTATTTTTAATTTATCATTCTTCATTGTACATGCCGCGCTCCGATCTTCGCGAGTAACTAAAATTTTATATACTCACTCTCACCGTACATGGATCAATGGTCTGGCTTAGACGATGTACTCACTACTTGTTCATAGTAGTGGTTGCAGTCAACTCGACCCTGCTTACAATTAACGCAGGCGACTACATCTTCTACACTGACTGGGCCTGGACTTCGTTTGTCGTATTCTCAATATCACAAACGCTGATGTTGGTAGTCGGCGCAGCCTACTATCTTACATTCACAGGAGTTCCAGGAACGGCAACGTATTACGCGTTGATCATGACCGTCTACACATGGGTTGCTAAAGGTGCATGGTTTGCACTCGGTTACCCATATGACTTCATTGTCACACCGGTTTGGCTACCATCAGCAATGTTGATGGACTTGGCATACTGGGCAACAAAGAAGAACAAGCACTCACTGATTCTATTCGGTGGTGTTATGGCAGGACTGTCATTACCATTGTTCAACATGGTAAACTTGATCACAGTTGCCGACCCGTTAGAGACTGCATTCAAATATCCAAGACCAACTTTGCCCCCATACATGACTCCAATAGAGCCTGCCGTAGGCAAGTTCTATAACAGTCCAGTTGCACTCGGTGCGGGAGCAGGTGCTGTATTATCAGTCACCATGTGCGCCCTGGGATGTAAGCTGAACACGTGGACGTATAGATGGATGGCAGCTTGGTCCAAGTGGGACTAAAACCCTACACCCTTTTCCTTTATCTTATTTAGTCGGCGTCTACCGTGGGGTCTAGATTAAAAAATATTGCACACGTTGTGATCTTTTATTGTCTTGGGTTTGGATATGATTTTTTGATATCCAATATTATTGAAAACAAGGCAGATTCTTTCAGTTGAACCAAAGCCGTTTGTCAAATGGGCCGGCGGAAAAAGACAGCTTTTACCAGTCATCACAAAATACGTACCGTCCGAGTTTGGCTGTTACTTTGAGCCGTTTTTGGGTGGTGGCGCAGTCATGTTCTATTTGTTATCCAAGAATCCTGATCTAAGATGCAAAGTCTCCGATCTCAATTCTGATTTGATTTTAGCATACGTGACAATACGGGACAGAGTCGATGAGCTGATATCGTCTCTTCAAAGTCATGCAAAGAACTACCACAAAAACCCCGACTCGTACTATTATCAAATAAGGGACAGTGAACCGACAAGTCAGATCGAAAAGGTCTCTCGCCTTTTGTTTTTGAATCGTACATGCTTTAACGGCCTGTACCGGGTAAACAGCAAAGGCAAGTTCAACGTGCCACTTGGTAGGTACTCTAATCCAAACATAGTAAACGAGGAGAATCTTTATGCGGCAAGTCAGTTTCTGCAATCAAAAAAGATCTCAATTAGTTGCCGCGATTTTGCAGCAGTTTTACAAGACGCCAAAAAAGGGGATTTTGTATATTTTGATCCACCATACCAGCCGGTAAGTAAGACTGCCAACTTTACAAGCTATACCAACAAGGACTTTACATACAAAGATCTTGAAAAACTAGTCAGGGTATCGGAAAAACTTGCAGACAAGGGATGCAAGGTTATGCATTCAAATTCTAACTCAAAAGAGGTTCGCCAGCTTTTCTCAAAGGATTGGAAAATAATTGAGATCTCTGCAAACCGCGCAATAAATTCCGACTCTACAAAAAGAACCGGCCAGACAGAACTGCTAATCAAAAATTATTAAAACGAGCCGAGAAGACCATCTGACTTGTCCGGCAGTAGTTTACTAGAAAGAAGCTCCGAGCGGGATCCGAACCCGCGACCTTTACCTTACCAAGGTAACGCTCTACCAGGCTGAGCTATCGAAGCACAAATTGTTTCCCAAATAAATCCTAATTATACCTAAGGAAATTTTGCAAAACGCTAAACCGTTAAATCTTTGTCAAAATTTAGCTAATTTGCAGGGATAGCCGAGCCTGGCCAAAGAAAGCAAAATCTGCTTTTGGATGCGCGGGACTTAAGATCTAATAAATGGGTGATCCCGTCTCTTAGGGGTTCGTGGGTTCAAATCCCACTCCCTGCATCGTTTATTTCGGATGTTTTATTCCCCTAGAATTCAAAATCTCGTAAACATCAGGAAGCGAAAATACAAAGCCGATGTGGACGCAGTCTTTTTCCTCACAAAGCTGACAAAATAGTTCTCCCCTTTGAATTGCGACCTCGGCAATTCTGTTCTTGATGTTGTCTTTGAGTACGACTCGGTCTTCGTCGACTGCAACTTTTTCAATCTTTGGCGCGTACCTTGCAAAGGTCTTGTCCTTTTGCATCATTTGTTCTAGCATGTATGTTACGTAACCAGAAAAGCTGTTTACGCCTTTCATCATGAGCTCTGCCTTGTTCTTTTCAAATACGTCGTAGAATCTATCATAGACCTCTTCTGAGACTGTTATGGATTTGAAACCTGCTTTTGGCATAGTACGTTACCGTACATTAAGGTAATATACTATATAACGTTTTTTGTGAGGCGACAAGGTCATCTTGTGTGTAGTGAATTGACACACCCGTAGGTCAGTCCAACCACATGAACCAAAAATAGCATAAATAACAAACCATCATAGTAAAAGCATCTTTGGCAAGAGGTTATCAACAAGATCAAGTGCAACAAAAACTAATCGAGATCTTATCCGAATCAAAAACCGGCCTGTCCGGAGTAGAGATAGCAGAAAAACTCAAAATCAATCGGGCAACTATGGCAAAATACCTCAACATATTTGCAGCAGAAGGCCTCATCAAACAAAAAAACATAGGTAACGCAAATCTGTGGTTTATCGATTCTGCTACAGAGCAACTCGAGTTTCCTGCAGACTATTTTCATGTAAAGGAAAAATTCCAAGAATATCTGACTGCGACCTTGCCACAAAAGGCGTATCAGCTGATTCGAAACTGCCAGTATTCTGGCGCAAATCCACAAAAAATTGTAAGCGAGGTAATACTGCCTGCCATATCTACAATTGAAAGTATGTACCTCAAAGCAAAAATTGGAAAATCTGAGACAAAACTATTCAACAAAATAGTGTCGAACTCACTGCAGATCCTAAGCCTAGCTCAAGGCGAATTCAATCCTAAAAAAAATGTCCTCGTACTTGCAGCTGATCCACAAAGTGAGATGTATTGTGAGGCCGCATCGTGTGTGTTCAGCTCGCTTGGGTGGCAGACATGGAACCTCGGTGATATGTCTGGAGCAATTGATGTTCTTTACGATCTTGATCTACAAAAATTTCTTACCAAAATCTGGAAACAAAAACAAAGCATCATGGTGGTTGTGGTGTTTTGTGCCACCGACGAAGGTACCAAATTCTTTTCCGAGTCAGTAAATTCTATCAAGCCCAAGTTTGGCAAGAATCTACACTTGGCAGTTTGCTCCAAGACAAAAAACGTCAAGGCCGAGTTTTCAAGCGACAACTTTGATGCAATCATACAATGGGTAGAATCCATAACTGGCACAATTAACTAAAAAATGGTGGGCCGAGAGAGATTCGAACTCTCGACCTTTCGATCTCTGAAAGGTTGTTTTATCAGTCGAACGCTCCAGCCAAGCTGAGCTACCGGCCCTCAAAAAAATCTCAAATTGAACGGTCTTTTAACGTTGTGGTTAGTTTTTCCATTTGATTGAACAACCAATGGAAGGATCAAAATCTTTGGTAATGGGCTGACCTGCAAGCAATTTTTCGATATTTGCAATCATGGTCTTTTCCGTCGCCTTGTCTTCTGGTTTCATGGCATTATCTATTCTACCGTGAAACACAAGTTTTCTTTCCTTGTTAAAGAGGAACGGATCTGGCGTGCAGACAGCCCCATATTTTTTTGCTATCTGCTGAGTTTCGTCAACTAGATATGTGAAATTGATTCCTCGCTCTTTTGCAAACTTTTTCATGTTATCAAAGCTGTCGTCAGGATATGCAACTGCGTCGTTGCTGTTTATTCCTACGACAGCCACTCTGCCTTTGAACTTTTCTTGAATTTCATTTATTGCATCCACCTTGGCTTTGACGTATGGACAGTGATTACACATGAAAATTACAAGCAGTGCATCATACTTGGCAAAGCTTGCAAGTGAGTACTTTTTGTCATCGATCCCAAGCAATTCAAAATCGGGAGCACTGTCTCCTTTTTTGAGCTGGACTTGGGATTCCATTACGACCATGTCTTGCGCTCTAGTTTTTGCAAATAAAATTCTTGCCTCAAGAGGACAACAATTAAAATCAACACGGCAAAGTCACTCTCTGAGGGCTGATAGTTCAGTGGTAGAATGCCCGCCTTGCACGCGGGAGGTCAGGGGTTCAAATCCCCTTCAGTCCACTTTACCGATCTTGCGTAAATCGCACCAAAATGGATGGATTTAAATATGATATTTTGAAACAACAGTTGGAATGGCAGCACCAGCATATGTAGCAGAATCAATTGCTGTATGGATACCACTTATTGTCGGTTTGGCACCAGGCCTAGTTTACTGGTTCGTTATAACCGGCATGAGAAGCAGAAAGTAACCATTTCATTTTCTTCTCTTTTATTCTTCCAATTTTGTTAAACCTTCTAGTCTACATTGTTTAGAATATGATATTTCTTATGTGATTAACCCAATACTATAACTAGTATCAAATGAGAAAACTGCTTGGAGCATCACTGATCCTCTTACTCTTACCACTTTGTCCTGTTTTTGCACAATTGACCGAATCTCCATCTACTCTTGGGGTCAAGCTTACATCAACTGCGCCATTTAGCTACAAAGATGAGGAGGGATATACAGTTGTAATCGGAGAGGTTGAAAACACAAAGACATTCCCAGTCAAAAACGTAAAGATCTGGGTTGGCTTTTACAGCGGCAAAGCGTCGGGGTCCGCCGGAGAAACCCCACTGGAAACGGTCACTGCAAGCTCACTACTTGAAGTCATACCAAGCAAAGGAAAATCACCATTTATCATAAAATCAAAGACGCCAAACCCGGAAATCTCTGAGGTCACAATTAACGTACTTGGATTCAACTCGGCATCAGCAAAACAGCAGGTATTGGAGATAAATCCAGAAACTCTGATAATTGGAGAGACAGTAATTCTTCCAGCCACATTGACAAATGGAGGCCAAACTGAAACTACAAACGTCAAAGTACACCTTATTGCATTGGACGCGTTTATACCCCCAAGAATAGTTGGCATCAAAACAATTGAAGTAGACGAGCTTGGTGCAAAAAAGAGCACCGACGTAGAGTTTGATGCAAAAATGGATTATCGTGCGTCTTCATTCAAAGTAATTGCAGAATCAGATGAGTACCAATCAAAGCTGACTGATATCAAGAATGTTTCTCTGGATACACTTACACGCCTTATTTCAATAAATAATGTACAAGTGGTGGACCTAATCGGAGATCGTGTGTCACAAATCAGAGTAGGTGAGACAGTCAACATATCAAGTGATCTTACAATACAGTACTCGGCTCTTACAAAACCAAATCAACCGTTTGTATACTATGCCCAAGTCAAACAGTTTGGTGAAAAAGCACCGGTAGAATTCATTGGGTTTATGGAAGGCCAGTTCAACTCTGCAGAGCCGCAGACTGCAACCGTAGAGTGGACTCCGGAACACGAAGGTGGATTCTTCATCGAGGCGTATGTGTGGGATCCCGACGCAGTGCCGCTTGCAGCACCAAGCAAGACAGTCTCAATAGTCTTGGTTACGCCATAAATTTATTCTAACAAATTCTTCTTACACTATGACACAATTCAAAGTGGTTGCAACCGGCGGCACATTTGATGTAATACACAAAGGACACTTGGCACTACTTGAAAAATCATTTTCTATAGCAGACAAGGTGATAATCGGCCTGACAAGCGATGATCTTGCCAAAAAAAAAGGTAAAAAACTGTGGAACAAATATTCAAAAAGATTTGACGCGTTAGAGCAGACCATCAAAAAAAGATTCCCTGGAAAATTCTATGTCATAAGCAAACTCGACAATGATTTTGGGCCTGCAGTAATCGAAGGCGACGTCCAGGCACTTGTCGTAAGTGAGGAGACTTTGTCTCAGGGCGACGTACTCAATAAACTAAGACAGCAAAAAAAACTCCCCACGGTTCAGATAGTAACAGTTCCAATGATTTTGGCCAAAGACGGAAAACGAATCTCCAGCACGAGAATTAGAAACTCTGAGATCGACTCAGAAGGCAACCTACTTTGACAAACTGAATCGTCTTGTTTGATTTATTCAAATAAAACAAAAAATTCCAAGCAAAACCTACCTTGAATATCATCAATAACATGATGAAAAAGTTTGCAACAAATATGACCGGCTTGCAGGAAGGATTACATCCAGAAAGTCTTGCATTTTGGTATTCTAAAATAATTACAGAAACAAAAGAAATGGCGCCTCCTTGGCTTGTTGATAAAATAAAGGTAAAACAGGATCCAATCTTGCCAATGAAATTCAACTTGGATATCTCAAAAAGAGCGGTCAGGTACTTTATGATGGCAGTTGATAATAATTTGGATAAAATGCCAAGCTCGACTAGGTTGTATTTTCTAAAAGTGCAAGAGTCTCTGTCCAACGAAATGGACAAGTCACTCGTCTAGTTTTTCTCTATTTCGACCAGCTCGCCAACTGTCTTTGTGTCTACTATTTGGTTTGTCTTCTCTAGCACCGATTGAATAAAGTCTGCAAATCGATCAACTTCCGTACTATCCTTGAGCAGTATGGAGTGGGCCGATTTGTCTTTGAGCGAGATTACAAGTTCGTTGTCGTAGGAGTTGATGATGGAAGAAATGAATGTCTCTTTTCCATCCTTTATGAAAATAAGGCTTGCTAGCTTGGCAGCCTCGTGTCTGTCTTGACAAGTGATCTGTATTCTCATTTGTCTTTCAACAAAAATTTGTCTATCTGGTCTCTTGCTTTCTCTCTTTTTTCTTGATGTGATCTCAAAAATGTGGTGACTTTTTCAATGAGAATTGTCTTCAGCTCGCCTGTAAGTAACTTGCCTGATTTGTAATCATCATAAATTTTTTTGAGTTTGGAATCATCTGGCTCAAAGAAGATCCGCAAGTATTGATACGACACATCAATATCTGGATTACCTCCAAGCTTTCTGTGCTCTTCAACTGTGGGCTGGCCTCCAGAAAAAGCGTACTTGTTGATCTTCTTTTTTACAACCTCTGGTGAGTCTGTGGTGTATATGGTGCCGCTTTCCTCTGATGCGGACATTTTGCCGCCTGGACCTGACAAAGACGGTATCATGATGTTGTGGATTAGTGCGGGCTTGGGCCTTCCTATTCTTGGTGCAACATCGCGTGTCACCCTAAAGTGCGGGTCTTGGTCTACCCCAAGCGGAATCAGGACCGGCCTGTCCTCAATAAAGCATGGTGCCGACTGCAATGACGTATAAAAGATCATGCCGATGTTTGTCTCACCGGTAAAACCAAAGACTGCCTTTGTGTTTGAAAAATTGATCTTTTTTGCCACCTGGGCCGCAAGTGGGTAAAGCGTCTTGATGTTCTGAGTGTTGATGATTATTTTCGTCTTTTCTGGCTTAAACCCAAGTGCGATAAAATCGAGAGCGTTTTCATACGCAAATAATCTTGTTTCCTCCAAAGTTAAATTCTGCTTTGCAAAAAACTTTTCATCGTCTGTGAGCTGAAAGTACAATGTTGTGTTGAATTTCTCTTGAAGCCATTTTGCAAAAATCCATGGGACGAGGTGGCCTATATGGGTGTGTCCTGAAGGCCCTCTACCTGTATACAAAAAGAACTTTTTTCCCTTCTCGTAATCGTCTAAGATCCTTCCAAGATCACGATGTGAGAAAAAGATTCCCCTTCTTAGCATAAAGTGCGCCTCGCCAGTTATCTTTTCTATCCGCTTTAAGATGGTAGGAGTAATTTTTTCGGTTCCGAATTGTTTTATGAGTTTGTCATAATCGATCTCCCCTTCCACATGCCACGGTGTAACAACGAAATCGTCAGGGGACATTCATGATTGAGTTAAGTTAAGGTTTAAAAAGTCTTTTCGGATCGTTTTGTTGTTTGTCTCAAGTTCTCCATCCAATTGAAAAATCAATAATCAAGTTACTCAAATCCTCACCAAACCTTACTGAAGGACAAATTGCAGAAAAAACCAATCTTTCAATTGATCAAACAAGAAGAGGAATAGAATGGCTCAAACTCAAAGGCCTAGCAGTTGTCGTGGAATCTGAAGAATCTTTTGTTAAATTAGGAAAAAACGGACTTGTTGCAAAACAAGAAGGGTTTCCAGAACGCAAGCTTGTAAATCTTATTGAAAACCATCCTATGTCGTTTTCCGAGCTACAAAAAAAATTATCAGGCGAGATTAACATCGCAATTGCAAACGCAAAGAAAAACGACTGGATAACAATTCAAAAAGGAGAATCTGAAAACACTATCTCATTAAAACAAAAGCCGGCACCTACACGCGAAGAAAAAATGTTATCATACATTGCAGAAAACAAAGTGGCTCTAGATCAGATCAAAGATCATGCGACATTAGAGTTGCTAAAGAAGAGGCCGGACTTTGTCATAATCTACACCATAAAATCAAAGACGGTATCACTTTCGGAGCAAGCAAAAGCAATAGATATAGAAAAAGAAGACACCGGCGCAATCGATGTCGAAGCTGACGTACCACGAGTGTATGCAGCAAGAACACACCCCCTAAAAGATACAATCAACGAGATAAGGGAAGTCTTTGTCAGCCTTGGTTTTACAGAGATTATGGGAAACTTGACACAGCCGAGTTTTTGGAACTTTGATGCGTTATTTACACCGCAGGATCACCCAGCACGCGAAATGCAAGACACGTTTTACATCAAAGGCAAAGAAGCCTCCAAATACGCAAATCCTGTCCAGCTGAAGCGAGTTTCTCAGATGCACAAAAAGGGCTGGCAGTATGAATGGAGCCAGGACACAGCAAACAAAATGGTTCTAAGAACTCATACCACCTGTGTTACTATCAAGTATCTTGCGGACAACAAACCCACAGAGGCAAGGGTATTCTCACTTGGACGTGTGTTTAGAAACGAAAAGGTCAGCTACAAACATCTTGTAGAGTTCAACCAAGTAGAAGGAATAGTGGTCGGAAAAAATGTGTCACTGCGAGATCTGATGGGAATTCAAACAGAGTTCTACAAAAAAATGGGCCTTTACAAGATCAAATTTTGGCCCACGTTCTTCCCTTACACAGAACCATCTCTACAAACAATGGTATACAACGAAAGACTCGGTAAATGGGTAGAACTGTTTGGTATGGGAATCTTTAGGCCGGAGGTGACTAGGCCGTTTGGAATCACAAGGCCTGTTCTTGCGTGGGGTGGAGGAATAGAAAGAATTGCCATGCTCAAGTATGGCCTTGATGATGTAAGAGAGTTTTACAACAACAACCTAAGCTGGTTGAGGACTGCATCAAAATGCCAGTAGTGACACTATATCTTCAAAGACTGGAAAAACTCGTAGGGAGAGCAAACAGATCGAAAATAATTGATGCCCTACCGTTTTTGGGCCTTGATATAGAAGAAGAAACCAAAGAATACATCAAAGTGGAGTATAGTCCTAACAGACCAGACTATGCAACAGATGTAGGAATTGCCGCAGGCTTGCAAGGCTTATTTGGAATAAAAAAAGGCGCAGAAAAAATCTTCATAAAAAAATCAGACAAATCAAGCTACATCAAAACAGATGCAGCAGTAAAGAAAATCCGACCTTACGTGTGCGGAATGATTGCAAGGGGTGGCAAGCTCGACGATGAGACAATAAAACAACTCATTGCCCTGCAGGAAGATCTTCATTTTGGCATTGGAAGGCGCCGAAAAAAGGCCTCTGTAGGCATACACGACCTAGACAAGATAGCCTTGCCACTTACCTATGTTGCAATCTCAAAAGACCACACATTTGTCCCACTTGCTATGACGGAAACCATGAGTGTGGAACAGATACTTGCAAAAACAGACGTTGGTATGGATTACGGCAAACTCTTGCAAAACCATGACAAAGTCCCAATGATCTTGGACGCAAAGAAAAACACCATCTCATTTCCCCCCATAATTAATTCCGCATTAACTGCTGTCACCACAAAGACTGTCAACCTACTAGTTGAGGTCACCGGTACCGACAAAAATGCCACAGAAGACACACTAGCAGTAGTTGCAACAACGCTGCAAAACCTAGGATTCACATTGTATGATTTCAAAACAAATTCCAAAAATTCGTCTCAACTCTTCAAGACAAAATCGATGATCCTTGATCCTGAATTGGTGAATCAAACATTGGGAGTCAGCCTAACTGGTGCAGCGATCTCTAACTATCTAAAAAAATCAAGACTTGATGCAACCCTGAAGGGTAAAAAAATTCTCTGCAAAATACCAAGATTCAGATTCGATATATTTGGACCAATGGACCTAGTGGAAGAAGTAGCACTAGGTTACGGCATACAAAACCTTACGCCGACACTGCCAGCATCTACATCGGTTGGCCAAAAACACACAGTCACAAAACGACTAGACCAGCTGGCCCAAGTCATGATAGGCCTTGGCTTTACAGAAGCACTTAACACTAGTCTTACAAGCAAACGCATTTTGTATGATGCGACAAAAAGAAACCCAAACAGCCTCATTGAAGTAGTTGAATCAAAGAGTCAAGAGTACACAATTCTGCGAGATTCATTACTGCCGGGACTCTTGGACAATCTTTCAAGAAACATACACGAATCGTATCCACAAAAGCTGTTCGAAATAGGAACCGTATTTTCTGCAGACTCGCCAATAAAAGAATCAATTAGCTTGGCATGTGTGAGCGCGCACAAAGAAACTAGCTTTACAGAAATCAAATCTGTGTTGCAGTCGTTACTCAAGACAGCCTCGAATCTAGATAGTAAAACAAAGACTGCAGAAAATCCGATGTTTGCAAAGGGAAAAACAGCACACATCGTCATTGATGATAAGACAGTTGGCATGATAGGAGAGGTTGATTCTCAGGTAATTGAGAATTTCAAAATTAGAGTGCCTGTCTGCTGTTTTGAGATTACGCTGTCAGAATTTTAGCCTCAATTAATATTTGACCGATTTCATTATTGATTGCCCCAAGAAGACACACAGACGGACTGGAATGAATATGATGCTAAAAAATGATTTCTGGTTTCACCCAGGTGTGCGACATGGGGCTACCCCGGTTACAGAGCATATTTGAGGATTAGGCTAAAACCTTTGATAATATGTGAGTCAGTGCCGGGGTACATACTTAAAACAAATATTGGTTCAACAAAATCTCAAATCATGGCTTATTGGTTGTGCAAACAGGAACCAACCTCATACAACATAGATAAGCTTGAAAAAGAGAAAAAGACGACCTGGGATGGCGTCCACAACAACTTGGCCCTAAAACACATAAGACAAATGAAAAAAGGCGATCTTGCGTTTTTCTATCACAGCGGGGACGACAAACACATAGCTGGCATAATGGAAATAGTATCTGGGGCATACCCAGACCCAAAGGAAAAGGATCCCAGGTATGTCGTCGTGGACGTCAAATTCAAAAAGAGATTATCAAGACCTGTCACACTCGAAGAGATCAAAGCCAACAAATTATTCAAAGACTGGGAGTTACTTAGGATCTCAAGACTGTCTGTTATGCCTGTGCCAAACCAAATCTGGAACGAAATTCTCAAGATATCTCAAACATAGATTCGCCAATAGGTTTATTGATATAGCCCGAGGTGTATACGTTAATCATGGCGACAGCATACGTTTTAATAAATTGCGAACTTGGTTCAGAAGAAGCCATCATAAAACAACTAAAGTCGTTGGATGGTGTAAAAGAAGTTCACGGCACATTTGGTGCATACGACATCTTGGCCAAAATTGAATCTCCAACGGTTGAGGCACTACGCGAGACCATCACGTGGAAGATTCGTAAGATAGAAAAAATTAGATCTACATTAACCCTGATGGGTATTGAGGGTCAATCTTAACTACTCTCTTTTTATTGTATCATGCTCTTACACTTTATTTTCGTCATCCCTGCCCAAGATCTAGGCAAACGGGCAGGCGAGTTTGAGTATGTCAAAAAAATGGCCCAGTTCTACAAAAAATGGATCAATGACACATTTTCAATTCAGGTGGATGTACAATGTGACGAAATGATAACACAAAAGTCAAGTATCCTACAAAGACTTGATGTATCGACACTGCTTGAAGATCACCGAAATAGGGGCCAAGATAAATTTCATTTCTACTTGTGTCATTTCCGCCCTCTGTGGACTGACTGCCCATGTGAAGGATATTACGCAGAAAATTTTGGCATGGTGTTTTGGCAGAAACCAGAAAACCAAGACGATGTTTTGTTTTTGGCAGAAAAGAATTGTACCACTGTATCGCATGAGATCGCACACGAATTCTTAAGACAAAAAAAATTCAAAAAGCAGGTAGAAACAATTCATGATGTTTGGTCAAAACATCTTTTTAATTCTCTGCCGTTCGAACAATACGATGAGAATTTTGAACCATCTGCAAAGAATCCCTATTTTATGACAATTGACACGTCAAGTTTTCGGTCATAACACAATTACCATTTCTTTTAATCCATAGAATACGATACGGCATCATGTTAATCTGCAAAGGATACTGCAAGACAAAATACCGCTATCTCTTAGGCGAGATCTCACTCAAATACAACGGCCAGAAAAGATGTGGAGTTTGTGATGTCTACATGCGATGGGACGGGGTCAAGTGCCCCTGCTGTAGATCCGTATTACACGTAAGGCCACGACACTCAAGAGCAAAGAACAGGTATTATGAGACTGAAGGAATACAGTGGATTTAACTGCATTTGGTAACTGAATAAATTCTGTTTTCAAAATTTGCTGTTTTAATTTCAAGTCTATTTTCAGCGTCAGACTTGCGAGACTTGCTTAACCTTTCAAGCTCGACGAGGGACTCGCCCTTAAAACCAACAGACGTGCCAAAGATGGCGTCGGTCAGCATCGTACCATGGTCGCCTTTTTTGACATCGTCGACAATGTTGTAGAACTTGATTGCTTCTCTTTTTTGCACTGGAGTGCCAGTAGATTTGTTGAATGCTACTGCAATGTACATTCCGTTGTTTTTAACAGCCACTGGAACTTTGTGGTTTTTACCAGACAAGCCAGGAATCGTCTCGTTAATCAAGATGTCACATTTATGGTACATGCTTGCAACATAAGCATAAAATCGATAGTCGGCAAACTTGCCTTCGGGGTCACTTTCACAATCAATGAAGATCCTGTGCAGCATGGTCAAGGCCTCATCATTCATGCTTTGCAGTCTGTCATCGAGTCGACCTCTTTCTAAAAGATTAGAGTTACATTCTTTTGCTATCTTTTTTAAAATAAAATCTGGAAGATTGTAATTTTTGAGTGCGGCAATGAACGCGCCTGCTTGCGACATGCCAAAAGTTGGAAATCCCTTATTGACCATGCAGGATACCCCCATTCAGATTAAAATGAAACATGACTCGTACCATATACCATAGAGTTGTTTTTGGCTTATAACTGTTAGCAAAACATAGAGCGGACAAACAAAATTTACAAATTATGATCTCTAACGATTTATAACTAATAGACTGCACATGATCACTTGCTGGATACATGGAAATAGAGACAACCCCAAAACTAGTTTTAGACGTTTACAAAAAATTAGAGCATAATATTTCCAAATTTAGAAATCTGGTCAAAAGGCCACTCACATTAAGCGAAAAGATTCTTGCAGGACATCTGGCAGAAATGGACAACAAGGAACCGGAACGTGGAAAAAGTTATGTTTTTTTGAAACCAGATCGTGTCGCACTCCAAGATGTAACAGGCCAGACAGTAATGTTAGAGTTTATGCAGGCGGGACTAAAACAAGTAACTCTACCTACTACGGTTCACTGTGATCACTTGATTCAGGCAAGAGTTGGAGCCGAATCCGACACAAAAGCAGCATTGTATGAAAACAATGAGGTCTACAAATTCCTTGAATCAGCTGCACGCAAATACGGCGCAGGTTTTTGGAAGCCAGGAGCAGGCATCATACACCAAGTGGTACTTGAAAATTATGCATTCCCTGGCGGTCTGATGATTGGAACCGACTCTCATACGCCAAACGCCGGTGGTCTTGGTATGATTGCAGTAGGTGTTGGCGGTCTTGATGCAGCGGAAGTTATGGCCGGGATGCCATGGGAACTTTTGTATCCAAAAAGAATTGGAGTCTATCTCAAAGGTTCACTTAGTGGATGGGCTGCTCCAAAGGACATAATTTTGTACGTTGCAGGACAGCTCACGGTTTCTGGCGGAACAAATGCCATTATAGAGTACTTTGGTCCTGGCGCAAAGACGATCAGCTGCACAGGCAAAGCTACAATAACAAACATGGGTGCAGAAATCGGTGCAACATGCTCTATATTTCCATACGATGAAAAAATGGAGGCCTATCTGAGGGCTACAGGGCGCGCAGAGATTGCAGATCTGGCAAACAAGTACGCAGAACTGCTTACCGAAGACCCAGAAATAGAGCAGAATCCATCCGAATATTTTGATAGGATAATCGAAATCGATCTCTCAAAACTGGAACCATACGTGGTAGGACCGCACACACCAGATCTGGCACGGCCTATATCGAAGCTTGCAGAAGATGTAAAGAAGAACAACTACATCGATGATATCTCGGTGGCCCTTATTGGTAGCTGCACCAACTCGTCATACGAAGATATGTCAAGGGCATCTAGTGTTGCAATACAAGCAAAACAAAAAGGAGTAAAGGCCAAGATCCCACTTCTGGTTACACCAGGCTCTGAGCAAATTCGGGCAACCATTGAGCGTGACGGCCAAATGGAAGTGCTAAAGGAAATAGGCGCAATGGTTCTTGCCAATGCATGTGGGCCATGCATAGGACAGTGGAGCAGGCCTGAGCTGAAAAAAGACGAGCCAAACACAATTGTAACTTCGTTTAATCGAAATTTTCCTGGAAGAAACGACGGAAAAAGAAACACCATGAACTTTATTGGGAGTCCAGAGCTTGTAATTGCATTATCTTTGGGAGGAAGTCTTTCGTTCAACCCGCTTGCAGATGAACTAGTCGCAAAAGATGGAACAAAATTCAAGCTGCAACCACCGCCAACTGCACCGGAGGTGCCGCCAAAAGGGTTCCAAGCAACAAAAGACATCTACGTAGCACCTGCCACAGATCCTGATTCAGTCGAGGTAATAATTGACAAAAACAGCACAAGGCTACAAAAGCTAGAACCATTTGATGCATGGAACGGCCGCGATTATGTTGATTTACCAATCATGGTGAAGGCAAAAGGCAAATGCACAACGGATCATATTTCACCTGCCGGACCGTGGTTGATGTACCGCGGACACTTGGACAAACTTAGCGATAACCTCTTGCTTGGAGCAGTCAATGCCTTTACAGGCGAAGTCGGAAAGGGCAAAAACATGTTAAACAACCAGACAGAATCATTTCCACACATAGCACGCCAATACAAGGCAAAAGGTATGAGGTGGGTAATAATTGGCGACAACAACTACGGTGAGGGAAGTAGCAGGGAACATGCAGCACTCACGCCAAGATTTCTTGGATGTGCAGCAGTTATCGCAAAAAGCTTTGCAAGAATACATGAAACCAATCTCAAAAAACAAGGTATTTTGGCACTGACTTTTTCAAATCCAAAAGACTATGACAAAATCGGAGAATCAGACAGGTTGTCGCTTGTGGAATTAAGTAAGATTGCACCTGCACAACCAATCAAATGTATAATTTCGCATGAAGACGGCTCAAAAGAAGAGATTTTGCTTTCACATTCATACAACTCGGCTCAAATCGAGTGGTTCAGGCAAGGATCCGCACTAAACGTTCTGCGTTCAAAGAAAAACTAACGTGGGGCCGACCGGAGTTGAACCGGCGATCTACAGGTCACTGCAGCTCCAAACTCACATCATCTTGTGAAATCAGTTTGGGTTGTTTTACTTCTGGAGCCTCTAGCGATGACTTGACATCATAGTCGCCCTACCAGGCTAGGCTACGACCCCACAAGCAGAACAATTAGGAAGTTGCATTTATTTTAAATGGTAAAACATTCTCTGATTTGCAGAAATTAGATTTATTATCAAACCGGCGACATCAATATTATGGCAAAGCCTCTGATCTTAATTGCCGCGTCGGTTCCAATAATTTTCGCAATCATGATTGCCATTCCAATGATTGTGAATCCACAAATTCCATTTAGTGCAACAAACGCGGACGACCGAATCTCAATTGAATTCACAAAGCACCGTCTACAAAAAATCTCACTGGGGGTTACTGACAGAATTACACCACAAAAATCAGAAATCCTCACAATCTCAAATGAAGGCAATCTAAGATATCTTGTGACTGCAGATGGTGTGCCGCAACCCGAAAAAACCGCTTCACTTGAGCGTGATGATGTAAAAAAATTCATCGCCATAGTTAAAGAAACCGGGTTCATGAAAATACCACTTGATTCAATTGCGGCAAATGACGATGCATCGGAATACAACAAATACTCATTAAAAGTGACTCTAAATGGCGACACAAAACAAATTCAATGGGTTGAACAAAATGCGACATCGGCGTTAATCCCGCCTATTTTATCGCAAATTCAATCGTCACTTGAAAATGTAACGAAAAAGGCATTTCCAAATTGAGTAACATCAATTATTCTCCGATCAGCAAACCGTTCGTAGTATCTGCAGTTATTTTGTCGTTTGTGGGTGTGAGTATCGGCTCGTTTTGGATGTTTACACTGTTTGGATTATCGATTCCACAGGTGTCAGGTCTTTTTCAAATCCACAAAACCATACAACTTGATGGTTTTTTGACACTTTTGGTAATGGGGGTATCATACATGATAATTCCAAGATTTAGAAACGTCAACAATCCGTCAACACGACTTACATTTCTATCATTTGGATTAATCATCTCATCTATTTTCTTGGAGCTGAGTGCAAAATTAGGCGGACTGGATCTCCTACAATATGCGATCATGTCTAGAATTGTAGGCATTTTGATTTTTGCAGGACTCAGTTACTACATAATGAAGACAAGTCCAAAATTACTCAAGGAAACAGATTACTTTTTTGCCATTTCAATTTCGATGCTGACAATAATCCACATTCTTCCGCTTGTTGCAACGGTCAAGATGGATAGCCTGAATCAGATACAGGTCTGGTTTTTGTTCCCAATCTTGACTATATTTGGTGTAGAATACAAAACGCTTCCGTCTTTTTTTGGCTTTATGAGGCCTAGGAGAAATTTTACTATTTTGTGTATCATAACAATAATTCTAAGTTGCATACTCGGCTTGACATCATTATACTATGACAACAGATCACTAGACGTCGCATTTAACGCAACATTCATTCTATGTGTGGTGTTGTTCGTTTTATCACTATTTGTCTATGGCGGATTTGACAACAAAGAAATAGTAAAGATGATGCCGTCAGAAAAAAAAGCACGATACGACGCAATTCGACTTCATACTAGAATTGGATTTGTGTTTCTAGTTGCGGGATTTTTGTGCGGTGTGGCTTTTTACGTTGATGGTGGTTTCTTGTATTATGATTTAGCAATACATTATGTCGCCATTGGATTTATCGGAATTACAATAATGTTGTTTTTCCCCTTAATGCTTCCTCCAATAATAGGCAAATCAGTTAATTTCTTAAAACTCAATAAAATACCTCTAGTTTTGATTCTGAGCGCTTTAGCTATGAGGACTATGGGAGATATCGTAATTCACACATCAACAAAGGAATTGTTAACTCCTATTTTTGGGACATCGGGACTAGTTGTACTTGCAGCCATGTTCTTTTTTGTTAAAATGATTCATGAATCAACTAATGTATCGATTAACATACAAAAGTGATAGAGAATCAAGTTCGCGTATTATAAATATGCAAATCGTCGACTAGGATCATTGATTCCACTTTCTGGTGACATCAATACTGCAAAAGGAATAGTACGAGAAAAGGTTGGTTCTTTTTCCATCAGCAGGGGTACCTCTACACTAAAACGCGGATTTGCACACATGCTTAAAAATGGCGTGGTCATGGATGTCACAACAGTAGAGCAGGCACAAATAGCAGAAGAAGCAGGCGCAGTATCTGTCATGGTTTTAGACAAACTTCCATCCGACGTAAGAAAGGCAGGAGGTGTTGCAAGAACTGCAAGCATTAGAGTTATTGAAGAGATAATGGATGCAGTCACAATTCCTGTGATGGCAAAATGCAGAATAGGTCATGTCTATGAAGCACGCGTCTTAGAGGAAGCAAACGTGGATATGATTGATGAATCCGAGGTGTTGACACCTGCAGACGAGTCACATCATATCTGGAAGTGGGACTTTACAACACCATTTGTCAATGGAGCAAGATCACTTGCTGAAGCTCTAAGAAGAATAGAGGAAGGTGCAGCAATGATTAGGACAAAAGGAGAACCGGGAACAGGAAATGTGGCAGAAGCAGTAACTCACATCAAAAAAGTAAATGATGAGCTTAGAACTATCAAATCAATCTATGATTCGGGAGATCATCAAGACCTAGTTAGAATGGCACGAGAATTCAAAGTATCTTACGATCTTGTAGAACAAACAGCAAAAATCGGCAGACTGCCTGTGGTGAATTTTGCAGCAGGTGGAATAGCGACTCCTGCAGACGCAGCATACCTTATGTCGCTTGGTTGTGATGGTATCTTTGTAGGCTCTGGAATATTCAAAGCGGAGGATGCCAAGGAGCGAGCTAGAGCAATCGTACTCGCAACTACCTTCTGGGAAGACGCAGACAAAGTCAAAGAAGCACAAAGGATGATTGATGAAAGACAATCAATGCTTGGACTTGATGTAAAGAATCTAGAGCTTAGAATGCAAGAGCGTGGAAGTACAGCATGAGCGTAAACATTGGTGTTTTAGGAATGCAAGGAGATGTAGCAGAAAACATCTCTGCTACAAAAGCAGCACTTGCAAAATCAGGAATAAAGGGAAACGTAAGACAAGTCAAGACGCCAGACGAAATTTCAAATCTTGACGCGTTGATTATCCCAGGCGGAGAGAGTACAATGATTGGACAAATGTCTTTAGTAAACGGCGCAATTAAGACAATCAAAGAAAAAATCCAGTCAGGAATGCCAGTATTTGGAATATGTGCTGGTTTGATTTTACTATCAAAAAACGCAAAAGACAGAATTGTTGGAAAAACGGATCAACCACTTTTGGATCTGCTTGATGTAAGGGTTGAGCGCAATTCATTTGGGCGTCAACGTGATTCATTTGAGGCAGAAATCTCAGCTCAACCAATAGGGATTCAAAAATCAAGAGGGATTTTCATTCGCGCACCATCCATTGAAGGCCTTGGCAAGGATGTCCAAATCGTATCAAAATTCAACGAAAAAATAGTTGCAGTTAAACAAGGAAATATCCTAGCTACCGCATTTCATCCAGAATTGACAACGGATGTATCTTGGCACAAATATTTTATCTCAATGATAAAGCCAAAGAAAAACTCGTAAACTTTAATTCAAACAATTGCGTATTGTGTGTGTCGAAACAATCGACTGGTGGTACAGAGTGTAAACAGGTAATGACTTGTTCATGCTCTGAAATACCGCTTATTTAGTTCCTATTCTGTGCATTTGAATTAGATCTTTTGAAAACGGTTTTAGCGATTCTGGAATTTCTATTGAAATAGAATCTTTTAGTGAAAGGCCTTTTGATTTCTTTTCATTCCATACTGTAGAATTAAAATCCATGATCTCTTGTGTGTATTTACTCATGTCTTGCAGGTTTTCTGACTCTGGATGTTGCTGTTTGTGAATTGTTTCCTTTGAATATAGAATCTGCCACAGAAAATCAGTAATAAATGGAGTAATTGGGGCAAGCAAAAGCAAGATTGTAGAAAGCACTTTGTGTAGTGTGTAAATTGCTGCATTTTTTTCACTTTCTGTAAAACCTTCACCGTATGCTCTGGCCTTTACCATCTCGATATAGTGTGCAGCAAAGACGTTCCAAGTAAATTCACGCACAGCTATGGCCGGAACAAAAAAGTTGTACTCGGAATATCCTTTTTTACATTCTTTAACTAGCTTGTCAAGCTCAGAAAGGATCCATTCATCGGATGGAGCAAGTTCTGTTTTTTGCACAACCGGATAACTTGAGATGAATCTTGAAACATTCCAAAGCTTTGAAAGAAATTTCTTTGTTGCCTCGATTTTCTGCTCAGAACATCTAAAGTCATATCCATGGTTTATCTCACTTGCACTCCAAAATCTGAACGTGTCGGCACCAAACTTTTGAATCACGGGTAGCGGGTCAACCACATTTCCTTTACTTTTGCTCATCTTCATTCCTTTTTCATCAAGGCCATATCCCATGATCCAGGCCTCAGACCATGGCGCCATGCCTGTAAGCTGTTCGCATCTCAAAATGGTATAGTAAAGCCAGGTTCTCACTATGTCTTTTGCTTGCGGTCTTAGAGTAGCTGGATACGTTTTTTTGAAGAATTCTTCATCTTTTTTGTATTTTGAGATAAACAACGGCGACACACTAGAATCCATCCAGGTATCGAATGTTCGTTCTTCACCTACAAACTCGGTAGCCCCGCATTTTTTGCACTTGGTAAATGGCGCCTTATCCTTCCAAGGTCTATAATACTTGCCAGGTTCTGGGACGTGTGGTTCTGAACAATCTTTGCAATACCATATTGGGATTTCAGTGCCATAAAACCTCCTACGAGATATAGGCCAATCAATTGTAATGGAATCCAGCCAATTCATTAGAATCTGTTTGTGCATCTCGGGATAGAATGTAATCTTTTTTCCAATTTCTCTGATTTTTTCCACAGTATCTATCTGTTTGACATAATACTCTTCCATCGGAATTATCTCAATTGGTATCTTGCTTCGCTCAGAGACTGGTGTGCGGTGCGTAATTTCTTCTATTTTCTCAACAAAACCTGCATTTTGTAGATCATCGATAATCTGAGTTCGTGCTTGTTTTACCTTAAGGCCTGCATACCTGCCTGCGGCTTCTGTCATCAAACCGTTCATCCCTATTGCAACAATTTCTTCAAGCTTTAGCTCCCTGAACAAAGCTACATCGTTTTGATCACCGTAACTACATACCATAACCGCACCTGAGCCAAACTCCATCTGCGCAGAATGGTGCGCTCTGATTGTGACTTCTCTGTCAAATAGAGGAACTATGATCTTTTTTCCGACAAATTCCTTATATCTTTCGTCTTCTGGATTTACAATTACCGTCTGACAAGCACACAAAAGCTCTGGTCGTGTACTTGCAATTATAATGATTTTGTCGGAGTCTTTTATTTTGAATTTCATGTAGACTAGTTTTGTTTGTATGTCTTGGTAAGTGATCTCGGCGTCTGCAATGGTTGTTCCGGAGACCCAGTCGTAATTGTTAGGACGCGTTGCCTTGTAGATGATCCCCCGGTTCCATAACTCAATGAATGTAGACTGTGTCAAGATCCTATATTCTTCTGAATCTGTCCTGTAATAGTTGGCAAAGTTTGCAGAAAGGCCAAGACTTTTCATTATCTGGATCATCTCTGCTTCAAGGTCGTCAAGTGAGCTTTTACATAATTCTAGGAACTTGGAGCGCTCTGTTTCCTGCATTCGGATGTTGTGTTTTTTTTCTGTGTAAAGCTCAACTGGGAGGCCGTTTCTGTCGATTCCTATTGGAAAATATACGTTGTGGCCTGCCATTCTTGCAGTTCTTGCAATCATGTCTATCTGGGAATAATGTGCAGCAGCACCAATGTGCCAAGGCCTGCCAGAAGGATAAGGAGGAGGAGTATCAATTACAAAGTTCTTGTTTTGGGGCACAAAATCATATAGATGTGTGTCCTGCCACTGTTGAAGGATCCTTGCTTCAAGCTCAGGGTTCCATGCGGTCTCTTTGATCTTTGGTTCCATATCCTAGGATTTTGAGATCTTTGATATGAGGTGTGCGCCCTTGTTGTAGCCTTCGTAGATATACACTCCAACAGCTTCAATGTTTTTTGGAAGCTTTGGAACAAGGATCTTGATTATCTCAGTTGATAGATTTTCTACGGTTGCCTCACCTTCAAGAAGATACGTGGTATCCTTTGGAATCTGCATGTCAAATGTACCTCTTGGACCCTCAAACGCGATTCGATAGTGTGTTTGATCTTCGCTTTTTAGATATTTTTTATTGATGAAAAACTTGTGATCCAAAATCGAGATTGCGTCTTTGATTATTTTTTTTGCCTCTCCAAAATCAATTAACAGATTGTTTTTCATGTCCCCTACCATCTCCACTAGGACGTTTGAGGTATGGCCGTGCAAAATAGAGCATTTTTCAACAAGTGGCAAGATATGCGCGTAATCAAATGCAAATGAGGGATCCTCCATGAAAATTGATCCGCTTTGTGCATCTTTTGTATCATAGTAAACTATATCGTCAAGCTCCTTTATTTTTGCAGCAAACTTGGGTTGCCCTATTGCCATTATCTTGATGTCTTGGCCAAATTTCTTTACAAGTTTGTAATTTTCAATATCTACATCGGAATCAATTACTTCAATTAGCTTACCATCTTCTGTTTTGAAATCTATGACTACTGTCTTACCGTCAGGCAATGTCACGTTGTGTTGATATTGATAATCAATTCCCAAAAAAGATAACATCTGGGCAACTGAGAGCTCCGTTCTTGACTTGAGGAGTGTTCCTTTTTTGTCGATGTATCTAAAATCGGAATCTACAATGACTGGATTTGTTGTCATTTGCAAAAACTGTCCTTTACTCTGTATATAAATTGAAGTCACTGTTTTAGAGATTCAAAGATCTTTGCCAAAGCTATGTCGTTTGAAGTTATGCCTCCTGCATCATGCGTCATCAGGTCTACTCTGAGTTTGTTGTATACGTTGAACCATTCTGGATGGTGATCCATCTTCTCTGCATGCAATGCCACCTTTGTCATAAAACCAAATGCCTGGTTAAAGTCCTTGAAGACAAATTCTTTGTGCAGCTTTCCATTCTGTATGGTCCAGCCTGGAAGGCTTTTGAGTTCTTCTTGTATTTGAGAATCAGTTAGCTTTTCCGGCCGCACAGATGTGATCAGTCGGACTTAAATTAATAATTTTACGTGAATAATTAGAATGCTACAACTAGACGAGCTACTGGAAAAGATCAAGGCCTCAATATTACAAACCGTACCAGAAAAGAAGATTGGTATTGCGTTCTCTGGTGGAGTTGACAGTGCAACCGTAGCAAAGGTATGTGGTGACATAGGGTACGATGTTACACTGCTGACGATAGGCTTTGCAGGATCGCATGATATAGAGTTCTCAAAACTAGTAAATGAATTACTCAGAATGCCACACAAAATCTTGGAAATCGATCCACGTGCGTTTGAAGACATATCAAAAAAGATAAGATCCACAATAAAAACAGAAAATCTCTCATGGAACGAAAACAGTATTGCCTTTTATCATGTGGCCAAGCTTGCACAAAGTCTTGGCTTGCAGATAGTAGTCACTGCAAACGGAATTGATGAGCTATTCTGCGGATACAATGGATATAGAGATGCAATAAAGGAAGGTGAATCAAAGGTGGTGGAACTTATGGAGGCCAAACTAAAAAACGAACTGGAGATGATGAAAGCAGTAAACTATGTGTGTTCAGAGTTTGGAGTCAAAATAGTCCAGCCTTTACTATCTCGAGATTTCATAAATTATGCCAAAACAATACCGGTCTCTGAGAAGATTAAAGACGAAAACGATTTGTTTAGAAAACACATCATACGTAAATTGGCATTACAGATAGGGGTGCCGAAAATCTCCGCAAACGCAAGAAAAAAAGCCCTCCAGTATGGCTCGTTGATCCACAAAGCTCTGATAAAATCTAGATGAATTTTTTGCAGATTCTCTGAACCGAGGAATTTACGTTTGCAATTATCTTTGGTGATGCACCAAGGTGACTTGATGGAGAAAATATCTTATCAATTTCATCTTCCGATAGTCTTGATGAAATGAATTCATCACCTTTTACTGCATCGCTATAGTCTATTCCTTTATCGTGGGCCTCAAAGGCAACTCGTTGAACTGCCCGGTACGCATCAAATCGTGGAATTCCTTTTTTGATGAGGGCCTCTAAAACAAATTCGGCAAATATCTGCCCCTTTGTAACATAGAGGTTTTGCTCTATTTTTTCTGTGTTGATTTTGAGCTTTTCAATTATCTTTAGCATGGTCTCAAGCATCTCATCAAGCAAAATGGAGCACATTGGTATCGTAAAGCGTTCGTTTGCAGAATTTGACAGATCTCGCTCGTGCCACAATGGGATGTTTTCAAATGTAACATTCATCTGGCTGCGCAACAGCTTTGAAAGGGACGAAATTCTCTCACTTTTGATAGGATTGCGTTTTACAGGAACTGCACTACTTCCCATCTGACCCTCCTTAAAGTACTCTGCCACCTCACCAATCTCTGTTCGCTGCAAGTTACGAATCTCGATGGCGATTTTCTCAAGTGTGCTACCAATGAGCGCAAGCTGAAAGATGTACTCGGCATATCTTTCCCTTGGGATTATCTGCGTGGTGACTTCGGCAGGAAACAAACCTAATCTTTTTGCAACTCTTTTTTGTACTTCGACTGCCTTTTCACCCATAAGTGAGCCTGTACCAACAACACCTAGTGTCTTGCAGATCAGGATTCGTTTTTTTATCTCCTCTATTCTTTCTACATGTTTTGCCATCTCTGCGGCCCAGTTTGCAAATTTGAGACCAAATGAAATGATGCTTGCGTGCTGGCCGTGTGTGCGCCCAACCGCCGGTGTGTCCTTGTATTGCGTTGCCTTTTGAGCTAATAGAAGGGCAAGTCTTGCAACCTTTGGTTCGATTATTGACAAAGCATCTTTGATCTGCATCGAGGTGCTTGTATCAACCAAGTCGTTACTTGTAAGGCCGTAATGAATCCAAGGACGTGCAGCAGATTTGCATTTTTCACTAAGTGCTTCTACTAGTGCTGCTGTGTCGTGGTCGCTTTTTGCCTCAAGTTGTTTTACTCGCCTTGCAGTAATTCGACCAGATTTTGAAACTGCAAGGATGTTTTGTGCAACAGCTCTCGGAATGATGCCTATCTCGGCTTGAGAAATTGCAACCGCACCTTCGATTTGCAGCTGATAGTCTATCTTTTTTTGATCATTGAAAATCTCGAGCATTTGAGGCGTACCGTATCGGCCGCCATCTATTGGAAGAATTGGCACAAGATCACTGAAATTGATTCAAAAATAAATCTACTTATGATTTAAATTACTTACACCAAGTCAGGGACATGATGTCATCACTTACTCCAAAAAAAATCAGAGACATGGAATACAGAATCGAGGTGGACCCTAACAAAGGCATGAAGGTTCCAGTCACGATTTACGCAGATGAGGGACTTCTCTCAAAAATGATGACAGACAGGACAATACTTCAGGCAATTAATGTGTCTACCCTTCCTGGGATACAAGGACATGCCATAGTTCTGCCTGATGGGCACGAAGGGTATGGTTTTCCAGTAGGTGGAGTTGCGGCAATGGATGCGCAAGAAGGCATGATAAGTCCTGGCGGTGTAGGCTATGACATTAACTGCGGTGTGAGGTTGTTACGAATGAATCTGACTGAGAAAGAGGTTAGGCCGAAACTAAAAGAATTAGTAACGGATCTTTTCAGCTCAATTCCGTCCGGTGTTGGCTCTCATGGTGCAGTCAAACTCAATTATTCTCAACTTGATGAGGTTCTAGTTAGGGGTGTAAACTGGGCAATAGAGCATGGCTATGGCACCTCAGATGACGCAGATGTTTGTGAAGAAAACGGCCAGATGAAAAACGCAGACCCAAACAAAGTATCAAACACTGCACGAAAAAGAGGAGCACCACAGCTTGGAAGTCTTGGTTCAGGAAATCATTTCCTTGAAGTACAAAGGGTGGAAAAAGTATACGACGAGGTTGCTGCAAAAAGAATGGGAATACAAGAAGGAAGCATTACAGTTCTGATTCACTGTGGCTCAAGAGGATTTGGCCACCAAATTTGCAGTGACTATCTAAGGATCTCAGAGCAAGCTCTCAAAAAATACAACATCTCACTTCCAGATCGTGAACTTGCATGTGTGCCAAACACATCAGAAGAAGGCGAATCATACAGAAAAGCAATGTTTGCTGCACTGAATTTTGCATGGAGTAACAGACAGATGATAACACACTGGACGCGCAAATCATTTGAACGCGTTTTCAAAAAATCAGAATCAGATTTAGAGATGAAACTGGTCTATGATGTAGCACACAACATAGCCAAAGTAGAAAAACACAAAATCGACGGCAAAGAAAGATCTGTTGTGGTTCACAGAAAAGGCGCAACCAGAGCATTTCCTGCGAATCGAGACGAAATTCCACAAAAATATAGAGACTTGGGTCAACCAGTTTTAATTCCGGGATCGATGGGCACTGGAAGCTGGATACTTTTGGGCAAGCCAAACTCGATGAGCCTCAGCTTTGGTTCAACTGCACACGGAGCCGGCAGAATGATGTCGCGCTCAAAGGCAAGACGCGAATACACAGAGGAACAAGTAAAAAAGTCACTAAATGATAAAGGAATATTCATAAAATCATTGACTAGGGATGGCGTAGTTGAAGAGACACCGGAGGCGTACAAGGATGTGGATGCGGTGGTAAATGTCTCGCACGAGCTTGGAATTGCAACCAAGGTAGCAAAGCTTGTTCCTATTGGCGTGATAAAGGGATGAGCGAGGACAAGGAACTTGAAGCACTTAAGGCAAAACGCCTAGCAGAAATGAAAAAAAATATCTTGTCACAGAAACAAAAAGAACAACCAACGAAAACAGCTGAGCCGATTTCGTACAGAGACATTGTGATCTCGCGTCTTGGATACCGTGGAATGGAAGTACTACAAAACGCAGAAAACCAATTTCCAAACGAAGCAAAGATGGTGATTGAAAAGCTCGGCCAACTTATTCATAGCGGTGAAATAAATGAAGAAATTGATGGCGGCAAGCTCTTGGCGCTGTTTAGAGCAGTAGGAATCAATGTCAGGATGGCAACAAAAATTAACGTCGAACAAGATGGGAAATTTATCTCGCTTTCGGACAAGCTAAGCAAAACAGACTCTGATGAACAATGAAAATCTTTGATGTGAGCTCAACTGACTATCTTGAAGACAAACGCCTCATAAACAACGCACTGGCTGATATGGCTGCCCAGTTTGGTATGCAAAATGATTTTGAGTTTGGAGCACCCACATCAAAATTTGGTTGGACGTTTTTCAAATTATGGATAAAGCCTAACCTCCAGCAACAAATTGAGCTCAGATTTGCTGACATGATAAAAAAATCAAAAGGAAGCAAACACGAAGAAAAATTTACCAACTTTATGTCAGACTACTTTCTTTCAAAAGGATGTAAAGTAAAAATCAAAATGATTGATGTTTAGACTCTTCGTCCTCTCTTTCCACCCTTCTTTCTTGTGGTGTCGTGAGGAATTGGCGTTACATCATCGATTCTTCCAATTTTGAATCCGCCTCTTGCCAAGGCTCTGATTGCTGCCTGAGCACCTGGCCCTGGAACTCGTGGGCCCACGCCGCCAACGGCTCTTACCCTGATGTGAAATCCGGTAAAGCCTTTTGCTTTTGCAGCTTCAACTACCGCGTTTGAGGACTTCATTGCGGCAAACGGCGAGGACTCGTATCTGTCAGCAGTAACGTGCATGCCGCCTGAGCTTATTGCAACGGTTTCTGCACCTGTGAGGTCTGTCATATGCACTATAGTATTGTTATAACTACTGTAAATGTGAGCAATACCCCATTTCTCGACTTGTTCTTCTGACATTGGTTACCCAAGGACTGGAGGGTTTAAAATACATTCTCAGGTTTCTGGCTATTGTCTGGAACAGGAGGTCACAAAATTGCTTGGTTTGAATAAACAACAAAAATCAATAGTCATTGGCTCATGGCTTGGCTGGTCCCTTGACGGCTACGATCTAGTCCTTATGCTTTTAGTAATTCCGCTTATCAGCAGGACTTATTGTAGGGTCTTGGGCTCCTGTTGTAGCAGTGACCTTGCTTGCAAACGCTGGCAAATTTACACCATTCCTACTTGGAGCAAACATCATAGTTGGCTCCATCATAATTTTAGTCGGATGCAAACTCAACGCGGAGACTCGAGACGTCGACATAGACTAATCTCTAAAATGTGACCATCCTTTATCCGATATTCTAATTATCTTTGTCTTATTTTGTAAAAACACACCAGATCCGTTTTCTACATATCCGATTTCAATCAAGTTGACATTTTGCGATTTTGCAATCTTTTTCAACTTTGCAAGATTTTTTGGAGGTACGGTCGCAACTATTTCGTATTCCTCTCCTCCATTAAAGACAAGATCTACAAAATCTAGCCTG
>DATMAS010000011.1:0-20929 GCA_035559735.1 Candidatus Nitrosotenuis sp. | reverse complement strand
TCACCAATGAAATTTTAATATAATGCCTAGTTAGGAGAGCCAATAAGTGAATTAAATGTCAGTTGACATGGCAGTAAAAGTACTGGACGAAAGCATCGACAAAGTAGTTCTAATCAAGCTCAAAGGCGGCAAGACCATCAGAGGCAACCTCAGGGGTTTTGACCAGCACATGAACCTGCTACTCGACGGCTCAGAAGAGATCCCTTCTGAAGGCGAGGCAAAAAGCATTGGAACCATTGTTGTGCGAGGGGACAACGTAGTTATGATCTCCCCTCCTCCTGCGTGATGACACATGAGTAGAGGAACTCCCTCGATGGGGCTTTTCACACGAAAAAAGCCTCACATCAGATGCAGAAGATGCGGTAAGAATTCGTATCACAAGCGTCAGCACCGCTGCGCAAGCTGTGGCTTTCCGGATGCAAGGATTCGCAAGTATTCTTGGATCAAATGGTACGCGTAAATGGAAGTCGCAATAATTCTTAGCTCGATTGCGGGCGCGGCAACCGCTGCCACGATGAACAGATTCCCAAAGAAAGGCAAGATGCCGCTTTTGGGTGCAAACTCTCAGATAAGGGCGCAGATAGACACCCTCAAAATAGAAAAGGATATTCTCACAAAGACGATTTCAAGGCTGTACTCTGATAGCCAGGACCTCACAAAGATTCAGCGCGACAAGTTACTGTCAAGGTACCAGCACCAGCTTGGTGTGATTTTAGCTAAAATAGAAAGGCTCGAAGAGGCCTCCAAGTACCCAGATCTTGGCCCACTGGGGGATGGCCTGATGAGCCTCATGGATCAAAAGCTGTCAGCGCTTGACAAGAGGCTGACGGAGATCTCATCAAAGATTTCTGTTGCACAGGTACAGCTTGAAAAACCTGAGATCAAAAAGGAAGAACCAAAGAAGGAAGTAAAGATCGAAAAAGAGCCGCAAAAACCAGTCGTAGAAGAAAAGCCCGAAGTGGTAAGCTCAGAAAGCATCGAGGAGATGATCAAGTCGTTTGCAAAGCCATCAAAGAGATTGGAACTTACAACATTAACAGAGATTCCTGCAGTGGCCCATCCTACGGTCGCACCACCAGAGGCGGCCCCACAAATTCAGACTCCGGCGCAGGTACCATCAGTACAGCCACTTGTTCACACGATAGAAGAAATGCAACAGACCATCCAGCCGCAGATAAAGCCGGTACTCACAGAGCCGATCGACATTGAAAAACAGATCAGGTCGGAGCCTCCAAAGCTGGAGTTCAAAAAGATAGAACCTGAAAAGAAAAAGCCAAAGCTGAACATTCCAGAGCCTGTAGAAGCAGAAGAAGACGAAGACGATCTGGATTCCATTAAACGCGAGATAATGAAAACACTATCAAAGCTAGAGCAGGCCGAGGTAGAGTAATTGTCATTTGATGATGCCATTTCGGCATTGTCTAAAGACGCGCTGAAATTTGTAAAAGACAGGCAGGTCATTGGGCTTGGAAGCGGCCGTGCAGCTACTGCGTTTGTAAATTCACTTGGTCAATACATCAAGCAAAAAAAGCTCGCTGTTCACGCAGTTCCTACATCATTGCAGATAAAGCTCGTGGCTGAGAAAAGCGGAATACACATTATTGATTCAGGTCAGATTGAAAAAATCGACATCGTCTTTGACGGCGCAGACCAAATAGATGCGCAGGGAAATCTCATCAAGGGTGGTGGGGGCGCGTTGCTGCGGGAAAACATCCTGATTTCTTCTGCAGACAAGGTGGTCATCATGGCAGACTCGACCAAGTTTGTAAAATATTTCAACAGGTCGGTACCAGTGGAGGTTCACCCCTTTGCAAGGAGCACCGTGAAAAAATTTATTGAAAAACTTGGAGGAAGGCCGGAGCTGAGGGCGATAGACAGGGGGTATCCGTTCATCACAGAAAATGGCAACGTCATCTATGATTGCGATTTTGGCACAATCAAAACACCAAAGTCATTGGCCCACAAGATAAAACAATTGCCCGGTGTGATCGAGGTAGGCATATTTACGCGCAAGCCAGATGTCATCTACAGAGCTAAAGAAAACGGCAAATTCGATGTTTTATCTAATTCATAATGTAAACGCTTTTACAAATCTCAAGCTTTGTTGAAGTTAAAATTGTAAAAAAAGAGTGTTTAGCCCCGTCCCTGCTCTACATATCTGCCGTGTCTTGACCTAATGAAGAACGTGGCAGCTATTCCACCAAATACTGCTGCTGCTATCGAGGAGGCACCAAGCACCCCATCTGCTGCAAAGTACGGAGTCCCCGAGCCTGCACCCTTGTTCATAGAGGCTATTTTGACTGCTTCGCTTGCAAGCTTCTCGTTTGCGAGGTATTTTTCAAGCGTGTCTGCTGTTTGGTACGCAAATGCGGTTTGCGACACCACACATGATGTCAGCACAAACAATGCTGCGAGAATTATTTTTGTCATTGTGTATAATATAGCAAATTTTGCATAAAGGCTTTGATACAATTACAATTTTATCAAAAACCTTAGATATGAAATTCACGTAAATGTTATAGCTAGTCATGACGCCCAGATTTCTGAAAAATAAATCAGAGGATCTTAGGATTTATTTTTCTGATGATGACAAGATAAAATCGTTTGGCGAAGTCCTGACATCGGATTCAGGAAGACTGATCCTCAAGATATTGCTCTCAGAATCCCTTACTGCAAACCAGCTGGCACAAAAAACCAGCATATCACTCCAGCTTGTAAAATATCACATAGACAAGATGCAGGGCCTTGGAATAGTTAACGTCTCCAAAATTGAAAAGAATTCAAAATCACACGACATGAAATACTATGTGGCCAGAAAATTTGCAATAATGATCCTACCTCAAACCGAACTTGACAAGATAAAGCAAAAGATCCTGGATTCGGCAACCAGTGTGTCCAAGATGACATTGGTTGGCATATCTGTTGTTTCTGCATGGCTAATGACGCAGTTGATTCAGCCGTCGAGCCAGAACTCCCTAGTTGAACAAATCAAGTCAAAGATCAGTTATGCAGGAATTAAATCTCTGCCAGGAACAATAGACGAAACACTTGAGCTTGCTCGCGCAAAGGTAAGCATTGCAAGCTCCGAAGCAGCCCTTGGTTCAGGCACACCGATATACACACAAGAACTCTTTGTGATTCACATGGCCATAATTGGTACAATAATGGCATTTCTTGCAGGATTTTTCTTTTGGAAAGCAAGAGACGGCAAAAAACAGGATTTTGACAGTCCAAAGGTGCGAAGTTCTTCTGTTAACTTGTAGGCAAGTAATCACTTTTATGTTTTGATTCAATCTGTATTTTAGCAAATCTTATTAATGGTACAGGTAGAATCGACATTATCTAAGTTGGCCAACACGGATGACGTAAAACCAAAGTACCGCTCCGAGCTTGGCATAATCGCAGATATTTTAGACGCAATCGCATCTTCTGGCAGGGAGGGGCTAAACGTCTCTGCCGTATCAAGAATTGCAAACGTCTCATACAACACGATAAACCAAAAATGCCAAAAACTAGCCAGTGTAGGTTTTGTGGAATCTCAAAAAAACAGCAACAAGACTATGTACTTTATCACACCATCAGGCATCGAGTTTTTGGAAAGGCTTCGAGGGTTTACTGATACCATCAGGTCAATGAACATTCGATGTTAGATGTCATTGGAAGGCGAGCCTGCAGAGTTCATACGAAACCTAGCAGAAAAGGTGAACCTTCTTGTATTCTATGAGAACGCCGATTATGTCAAGTCCCTAGAGCGTCTTTTTTTAATGCGAGGGCTTGATGAAAACCAGCCGTGTCTTTATGTCTCATCCCAGCCTATACAAAATATAGAAAAAGAATTGGACTTGGCAGGCTTCAATGTGGAATACCTCAAAACAAAAGATCTCCTGAAGATCTTTGGCAATGCAGTCCTAAACCTAAATCAGGCTAACGACATCATGGTGAATTTTATAAAAAATGCGCAAAAACTGGGCAGTCACGCAAGAATCATCATACATCATAATGACTACCTAATGCCGCAAGGGTCGATGACACTTGAAGATTTTTCAAGCACGCTGTATCGTCAGCACGATGTTTCCATCCTGTCAAGCTACGATGTGGAAAGCATTTTGAATACAGATTTAATGTACCAGTTGATACGTCTGCACGACTATGTCATGTTTGCACCAAGCTTTGGCAAGGGAATTGTCATCAAGACGCAGTAACGGTGCGAATATCGCCATTTCCGGTTTTGGCAGTCTATATTTTTATAGTGAATAGTAGAATCGCCATCATGGAACGCTCAAAGCCGATAAAATCCAAAAAAAGCATTACTCTTGAAAAAGAGATCGAGACAAAGGTACGAAAGATCCAAGGCAGACTGATCGAAAAGACGGATAAAAGCTGGAGTCTGTCTGAGGTGCTCAACATACTGGCAACTGCAGGACTATATCAGACAAAAAAGATGAGCAAAGCAGACTGGCAGAAGGTCAGAAAGGCAGTAGACAGCAAGACCGTAAGCTTTGACGAGTCCACCATTTCCGATTTTGTTAAAAAGATCTCCTGAGTCTATAGTCTCTGCCTTAGGACGTCTATGCCAATATCAGATGTGCCGGATCTTTGTGCAAGAAAATCCAGGTAGTTTGAATCAAGATTTACCACCTTGAAGATCTTGACTGTATAGTCGCCATAGAAGATTCGCGTAGTTTTGCCGTCGGTTACATCAAGTACTCTGAACCTGTACTGGTAGGTTCCGTCGTCGTTTACGGGGACTTGGGCAAAGCGTACTGGGTCTTGACCCTTGTAGATCTGAATTATTACGGGGTGACCATCCGCTGGGCTTGGTATTTTTCCTTCAACAAAACCCCACGGGAGTTTGTTTTGGGATGGAATAGACATTGGGATGGTTGTTTCTTCTACTGCAAGCACAGAATCCATAGAAGATTCTTGGGCAAACGAAGCAATTGGCATCAACGCAAATGCCACAATAATTCCAAGTACAGCCTTCATCGAGCTTGCTCGCCGTCTCATAATATATTAGAATATCGGAGGATTTGTTCTCATCATAGATTTTGCTGTTATTTTGCAGCATCAAATTCTGCTGTTACGCCCACTGAGATCTGCCCCAGTTGGTAAATAGAGTTATCATACACAGATCCCAGCACGACGCCCTGGTGTGTTACAACTCCTGAGTAAGGAGCATCATGGTTTGTATTTACTTCGACATTTCTTATTCCTTTAATTTGAAGTCCTGCTGGCTCTGCAATCTCTTTTGCTTTCTTTAGTGCGTCATCAAGTGCCTTTTGAGTGAGATCTTTTCTTACCGAATCAAGAGTTGTGTCAGAAACCGAGTACATCATGTTTTCAACGTTAACGCCAGATATCTTGACTGCGGCAAACAGCTTATCTGCATTTTTAATATCGGTGTTTACTATTATTCGCGTGTTTGAGCTGTAAACAGAGTATTGTGGTGAACCATAATAGAGTTGATTAAAGTTGATCTGGTTTGACTTGATGCTGTCTGCGGTAATCCCTGCTTTGTCCAATACTTGTTTTAATGCATCAAATCTCTGCTGATATAATTTGATAGAATTGCTTATTGTATCAGGCTGGGTTTCAACTATTACGTTCATGTTTACTTGGTACGTTGTCTCTGCAGAGTTTTCAACGTCGCCTTTTGTGACCACTATCTCACCTGTCATCCAAGGATGAACTAGACAAAAATACGGGTATGTTCCCTCGTTGTTGAACGCATAATCAAACGTTGTTCCTGGCATAAACAGGGCCGAGTCAAATGAGCCGTCTGGTCCGTTTTCAGGTGTTCCTCCCGTTACTGTGTGTGCAGCAGAATCATTGTTTGTCCACTCCACAGCGGTTCCCGACTTTATGGTGATGCTTTCAGGTAAATAGTACGGTGGTTCTGATGGCGACGATGAACCTTGAGGGATGGATATCTTTGAAGTAACTGTTTTGCTTGAATCTACTGGAATCTCTTTGATTGTGATTCCCTCTACACGGAATCCTGCTTCGGTCAGTTTTGAGGAGAGAACGTTGTAATGATCGAGATCTGTTTTTATTTGGACCGACGAGTATGTTGAAAACGTTGCCAAATCAGATGGTGCACCGCCTCCGCTGTAAAATGGGTTCAGATATGATTGACCAATCTTGATTTTTGACTGATTGGGGCCAAGTGCAGAGTTTATCGAGTCTGTTAGCTTTTGAATCAGTTGTTGGGATTTTGCCGAAGTCGAGTTGAGCGGGGCCGGGGCGGTCTGAACATTTAGGATTAATGTAAGTTGATCCGATTGTATTTCTTGTGAGGCCTCGCCTGTGATTTTTATCGTGGTTTGTGCTGATGTAGAAAGTAGTTCCATAGAGGAAGAGCCATTAGCTGAAAAAGATAGCTGCCCAGACATTACAAAAAACAAGAAGGCTGCAACTATCGGAATAGAGAAAATTACGAGGTTTCTTCTCACAAAATCTGATTTCAAGTGAGCATTTTAAGGTTTTAGTAGTTTTCGTCCATCCGATTATGTGGGCCATCCCTTTGGCATTGTTTTTTTCCTGTCAATTTGCAAATCATATACGCTCTTTGTTTGCTCGTGTATGGAATTTCCCACGAGGTGTGCCTCACCTCTGTTTGTCTTGTACGCCCCAGACGCGGAGCTTGTCTCAATTCCCCTAAGTAGCGACGGATCGATTCCGGACTGACCTGAGGCTAGATCTTTTTTTGCCTTTTTGTTGCTCCACCAAAAGAATCCGCCTGCCCCTGCAGCTGCCATCCCCGACATCCCATAGATTATGTAAACAGGGAACTGTCCTTGCTGACTGCGGGGAGTACCATACAGTGGCGTCGGACTTGCGCCAATTGCTTCGTGTTCTCCAATCATAGTCGATGCCGCATAACCTGGAACGAAGAGATTTGCGCTGTCTGCTGCCTCGTGCATCTGTACTTTGTATTCCTTGTCTGCAATGAGGGTCGCTTCAAAGAATTTTTCTTTGGTTGGTGTGAAGATGTTGCTTTCGCCCATCGAAAATGCAGTCAGCACATCGCCTTTGAATCCGTATTTTGAGGTATCAGAGATGATTGCCGTAGGATCAGTAAGGCTGTGCCATTTTGCAATAGAAAGTCCTTTGATCCCAGATGCATCCATCAGGCTAGATTCAAGCAGTTTTGCTGCATCCGTTCCTTCCAGCACATCATAAATTGCGGGAAATTTGGTTTGTAAAAACGAAACTGGTCTGTTGATTTCGATTTCCTGCTGCGAATCGGATAATACCACTTCCCCATCCACTTTGATTCCTCTCCAGTTTGCATCAAAGAGAGCAGGTGAGCCTTGTTCATACTCGCGGATTAAAAAGCCCGAGATTGTTGGCACCAGCGTTATTTTGTAGTCTATTGTGGCACTTCTCTCCCTGCCAATAAGCTCGGCAGAGTACTGGAGTGTTGCATCTGAGACCCACACCGTGCTTCCGCTTTTTTGCAGATCCTCGTTTATTTTTTGAACCAGTTCCTCCATACCTTTGGTCGAGCCGTCCGCACTGAATTGAACTGATGTCTGTTTTCCCCTTAGCTCATCGGCAATTATTCCGCCGTCATATTCAATTGTGAACGTTCTCTGAAAGGTAAATTTTGGTACGACTGCGCCGTCAGGTGATCTTGCGTCCCAGCTTAGCTGTGCCGCAAATGCGGACATACTTCCGCTCATCAACATGGCCAACAGCGCGGCAGTTAAGAGTTGCTTCATACATAACATATCCACAAAAATAGATATATCCATTATTATCATATAGGTAAGTAGATTTGGATATGTCAACGCACAGCCAGACCCAGATGAGCCTCTTTAGGATCATACTTGAGGAAGGCCCGCTTACGCTTTATGCAGCAAACATCAAGTCGTCAAGTCCCATTGGAACAATTCATAGGCATTTTCGCGAGATGGTGCGTGAGAAAAAAATCAAGATCTACACAAATCTGAACGACAAAAGCAGGGGCAAGATCTATTACGGCCCTACGCTTTTGGGGATGGTTTACTTTTACCGTTTTGATAAGACAATCCAGACAAGGCTTGATGATTATTTTCTAAAATGGATTGGCTTTGATGATTTTGTAGCAGAGCTCAGAGAGGAAGGATTCATCACAAGCAACATTGCAAAATCCCGTGACTCTAAGAACCTGTTTAGAAAATATGTCCATTATTTTGCCGGAGTAGAGAACCAGATAGCATCTCTAAAAGAGCCAGACACGATACCACGAGAGATGCTTCTTTATGTGGGAGAGTTTTTGCTTGTGCGACAACCTGAATACATGAAGATCTGGGAGGAGCTTTACCACAAGATGCCATCAATTAAGAAAAACGTTGATGAGTACATGCAGTCTACAATAGAGTTTTACAAAAAACTGAAAAAAACAAGGATCAAGAATTGAAAAATATCTGTAGGTATTTTAGGTTCACCATAATTTCAAACAACACAAAAGATGCAACAGAGACGGCCATAACATACTTGAATTTTCTTTTTTTGATTTTGTTTTTTGTGTAAAGTAAGAATCCAATCGAGATTAGCGAGCCTGCCAAGCCAATTGCAAAAAGATCTATCATAAAATGATCTCCTTCTCCAAATACGGTGCAGCGTCGAAGGCCCGCAGAACAGTATGATGTCAAAAACGTGATATTCCATGCAGAATGGAACAAAATCGCAAACCAGCCCTTGCCGCTACTCCATGTCCTGAGGCTAAAGAACAGGTGCGGCATAGTGGCGAGGAATGTGACGTAGCCAAGGGTATTTAGCTGAAAGACCTGCGTGCTAAAGATGTGACTTGCAGACCAAATCGAGCCTACGGCAAGGACGGCGTAAGGGTTTGCCGTAATAAGGTAGGGAAGCCCAAAAAAGAGAATCTCCTCTATTGGTCCCGAACTTAGCGCCATTGTTATAGATACTGGAAATGATGGTTCTTTGTAGTCCGTAATGACTCGTACCACAATCTGTGAGCCAAGATAGGTAAGGCCTAAACTAATTAAATGGTAAAAGACGGCCATCTTGACAAGGTAGGAAATAGAGTTTTTTTGAAATGGTCGCAGCCACGACTTTGGGTTGATGTCTCCTAGCTCAGAGATCGGCAATACATCAGTGAGTTTGTGATTATTATAAACAAGTTTTGGATTTATGCTGGGAATTGAATCGCTAAATTTGTAAAAAAAATATTGAGGTTATTTTTCTAGCCAGAATTCCACAGTAATTGACGATGCTATCTCTCCGCTTACGCTCTGATAGTAATACGGAGGAACGACATACAGTCCCTTGTATGACTGGTAGCCGCCATAGGGGTTTACAACCGATGTTGTAGATTCTATGTTTTTGACTGCACCTACTTTCATTCCTGCAAGCTTTGCCATGGACTCTGCTCTTAGCTTTGCGTTATCAAATGCCTGCTTGTTTAGCCTGTCTCGCAGCTTTTCTATTGCTCCGTCGGAGACTGAAAGGAATGTATTTTCTACGTATGCGCCTTGTTGCTGCACCATGTCGGATATTTTTTCAATGTTTCTTGGGTCGGTTCTTACAACTATCTGAGAATAGGTCTGATAAGTCGATGACTGTGTTGGGCCGTAAAAGAACGGGTTGATACTTACATTTACCGGCTTGATCTGGTCTGGCAAGATGCCTGCCTCTTCCAGTATGCTTACAAGTGTCTTGTATTTTGAATCATATTCTGCCAGTACGTCATCGAGTGTTCCGGGCTTGGTGTTGATTGAAACATTGAGTGTTATCTTGTTTGCGTCTTTTTGTACGTCAACGTTTTCCTTATTTGTTGATGCGTCTGCCTGCTCTGCTGAAGCAAACGATGCTGACTGTGGCATCACTGGAACCGCATAGACTCCCTCAAATCCAAAGCCGGCCTCTTTGAGCTTTCTTACAATGTCTGAAAAGCCGTCTATGTTTGTCTCAATCGCAGTTGACGAATAGATGGTAAACGTGCTTATGCCAGAATACGATGGTGCCCCACCATACACCGGGTTGAGCGACATCTGTCCTACTGTGATCGAGCTGGTCTCGTCGGTTCCGAGCATCGAGCGTAGTTCTTGAACGATTTTGTTTGCTTTTGATTTTTGTTCGTCCAGTGCCACAGTTATCTCCGAGGGAGGAGTCTGCACCACTATGACCATCACTGCCTGATCTGGGTCTACTTTGATTGAAGCATCACCTGTTACTTTGATTGATGATGCTTCTGGTGCACTTTGGCCTAATGCGTTTTGCGTGTTTGGAATTGTAGCTATGGTAATTGCCGCAATTACTGCTGCAAAGACTAGTATCGAGTATTTTGCGTTTTTATTCATGTTCTTGGGTGATCGCAAGTTAAAATCTATTTAAGATCTGCTAACAAAAGATTCTGGTTTTTCTTTATGCTGTCATATTGAATCAAGATGCCATGGTTTGATCAGTTTTGCAAGGTGCGTTTACTAAATCATAAACAACCCTTAAATTTGAAATTCACTATATGTAAGGCATGTCAGAACAGGGTTCTGTTGGTTCCCTGTTACGACGTGATTTTCTAAAATTAATGACTGCGGGTGGAATAGCAATGGCGTTTGCACCATTTGTACAGTGGGGAAGATACATGCCAAACCCAAGAGGCGACGTGCTCGGAAAGGCAAAGGTGATAATTCCCGGAGGCACCCATGCAAACCTCCACACTTTTCCGATTAACCATGCCGAAGTCATAACCTACCCAACCACTGGCGACAGCGTGCTGGATGAAGAAGCGTTCAGAAAGTGGCAGCTGATCAGGCTCCCAGAGGAGTTTGGAGGTGCAGTAAGTGACGTTTCTGCGTTTCGCGTGTACAGCAACGTTTGCCTTCATTTGTGGTGTTTGTGGAAGTATTTTCCAGACGAAGGAAGAAAGAGGGCCGAGTGCCCCTGCCATGCAAGCACCTATGATCCGGTCAGTGGTGTTGCGACTGGAGGCCCAGCAGCATTGCAGTCTCCGCCATCAAACGTTTTACCAAGACTCGATCTGGAAGCAGACAGTGATGGCTACCTGTACATACTTCCTCCAAAGTTTGAGACAGGTGCAAACGGAATAGTTGGTTACGGCCGCTTTTTGAAGAGCTGACAGCTAGAGTTTGGTTGGATTTATTTTTCAGAAATGATCCTAAGGTTCAAGCCCCACACCAAATCGATTCCCATTCAGACGAGCTTTGAGTTTTTGGAAGCTTGATGCTGAATTTGGTTGGGTTGTTACTTACTGAGATCGTTCCCTTGTGTTGTTCTATGATTTTTTTGACAGATGCCAGACCAAGGCCAGTGCCTTGATGTTTAGTTGTAAATAACGGCTCAAAGATCTTTGGAATTATATCTTTTGGTATGCCAGGGCCCGTATCGGTTATTTGAATGTCTACATAGCGATCGTTGTCCGCCACATCTATTGTTATGGTACCGTTATTTTCCACGGCTTGAATTGAGTTCATTATGATATTGTCAAATACGATTTCGAGCTGTTTTGTGTCACAGAAAACTTCAACATCGTTTTGAGGAAGAATTATCTTTACTCCATCTGGAATCACGATATCAGATACAGCCGACTGGATTATCTTTTTAACAGAACTCTTCTCAACTACCAAAGGCTTGCTTCTCACAAAATTCAAGACGCTATCTATTTGGTAGTTAATTCTTTTGACTGCTCGTTCCACTCTTGAGCACGACTGCAAGCTGCCTTCATTGTCCTTGTTTTTCATTCGGAATAACTCGACTTCGGTCTTTATGATGGAAAGTGGATTTCTTAGGTCATGCGCAAGCCTTGAGGCAAGCTCACCTATTGCAGACAGTCTTTCAGCCTTTATGAGTTTGTCAGTTGATTCTAACAATTTCTGATGCAGTTCTTTTTCTTTGGTGATGTCTGTTCTGATGGACAGGTATTCTATAATTTTGCCCGAGTCATCTAAAAACGGAACGATGATCGTCTTTACCCAGTAAAACGAGCCATCTTTTGCCTTGTTTTTTACTTCGCCGCGCCACACCTTTCCGGAGGAGATGGTCTTCCACATCCCTTCATAAAACTCGGGTGGGTGAAACCCCGACTTGAGGATTCGGTGGTTTTGACCGATTAGCTCTTCTTCTGTGTATTTTGAGATCCTGCAGAATTCCTTGTTTGCATAAGTGATGGTGCCGTTTTTGTCAGTGATCGCAATAATGGAAAACAAGTCAAGGGCGTGCTGTATTTTGAGCAGTCGTTCTATTTTTCTTAAATCAAACTGGGTTGAGACTATATCATTTAACATAATTTTTGTCATTTTTGGTAATTATTTAACGGCTAGTCACATAATTGTGATCAAACGATTCACATCGTATGTACACCGTGATTTTTTTAGCAATTTTGCATTCTTGATGTTTTGATGTGATCTTTTGTTAATGAAATTGGAAAAAAGTATTACGGTGTAATACAAAAAAATGCTTTATGATCATCATACGAGTGCGAGATGAGCAAGCACATCTTAAATAATCTAAAACGAGATCTAAAAAGAAATGCCGGTAAAGGAATCATTTTCTGGGTATCAACAAAAAGAGATCCTCAATTCCAGAATTAAAGACATATTTGATTTTGAAAACACGTTGCCTACTTCGGTACAGCTATCAGACAGCGTAATTGACTGTATCAAAGTGTTAAGGGACGACGAGCAGTGCCACGAGGGCGCGCTTGTAAAAAACCGAGACAAGTATGTAGGAATAATCACTGGTAGAGAGCTCTCAGCATCTTTGTTATCAAAGGGTGTGAAAAAATTCGCAGAGCAGCCGGTTGGCGACTGCTTTAGCGTAAACTATACCACGCTCACAGACGACACGACCCTCCTAGACTTTATTCAAAAGATGCAGAGGTCCAGAAGGGGTTTTGGACTCGTAACCAAAGACCAAAAGCTGATAGGAAAGATCTCGATTCGGGACGTTGTAGCATTATATTTGAAAATGGGCTCCAATGCCACATTGGGGGATTTTCCGCTGCATAAGATGATCTCGGTGTCGCCGACAACCTCCATAAAGGATTCTTTGTTGTTGATGATGAGGCACCAGATAAGAAAGATCTTTTTAGAAGACAAATTATGTCCATTCATATCGGAAAGAAACATTCTCAGCTTGGTGTCAAAATGCGTATCAAAAAACGACTATGAAACGCTTGACAAGCCTGTATCAGAATGCGAGAAGAGTTTTGCTATTACTCTGAAAGAGGAAAAGATGAAGGATGCCTGCAAAAAACTCTTGCTTTCTGATTCGACTTGCATAATTTATGACAAAAAATATGTTTTTACTTCATGGGACATTGCGACATCGTTTCTCATAGACAAGATCCATGACTATCAAAAGCAACTCGTTTCATCAGAAAAGCTTGCCATGATAGGTGAGCTATCAGCAAGGCTAAACCACGAGTTGAGAAATCCACTCTCCATAATTAAGAATTCAGCCGAGTTGTTCAAGCTAAAGAGCAAGAACGGACTAAACCAAGAGCAAATGGAATACCTCCAGATGATAGAGCGAGCAGTCACAAGGATGACTCACCAAATAGACGACGTTCTTGGTTTTGCGAAAATAAACGAGTTGGATGTTACAGAATCATCGATGAGCGCATTGGTTGATGATGCACTTGAAAACGTTCCAGTTCCAAGCGACATATCACTTGCAAAAAGCATCCAGGACCATTGCTTGATGTGTGACAAGGCAAAGATTCGAGTAGTTATTAGAAATTTGATACTAAATGCAATAGATGCCATATTAGAAAAAGGAGAAGGTAAAAAAGAGATTCGCATTAGTGCAAGGCAGGAAAAAAACATCTCGGTGCTCGAAGTTGGTGACACTGGGGTTGGGATCTCCGAGGCAGATTTAAAGCGGATCTTTGAACCTTTGTATACCACAAAACAAAAGGGAACCGGCCTTGGGCTTGCCATCTCCAAGATAATAGTGGAGCTGCACAGGGGCGATATCTCTGTATTTAGCAAAGTCAATGAAGGAACCACGGTAACAATTCTGCTGCCAATGAAACACGTCAGTATGTGAACTAAAGCTACGGTGTAGTCGGTTTGCGCATTTTGTAGAGTAATAGGTTATATTGATTTCTGAATTCTTAGCTGCGATGAGACGTGGGGAACAATTAACCAAGTTCACTGGGCCATCAAAAAAGACCAAGAACAGGATAATGAGTTTTAGAATTCCAGAAGACGTTATTGCAGATATAGAATACATTTCATACAAAAAGGGGATTTCCACCAACGCATATGTCAGAGACATTCTCATAAAACACGCAAGATGGGACGTCAACGCAGAAAAGTTTGGCCTCATACCAGTTCCAAGGCAGCTGCTTTCATCCCTCATGAAAGAGACCGACCCGGAAAAAATCGAGTATTTTATGACGGTTATCTGTGACATGTTCAAAGACTGGGTGATGGGTGTAAAAGGCGAATACGGCTTAAAGCAGTCCATCGAGTCACTTGAGGACTTTATGAGAGCTTCTGGAATTGCATCTGACCATCGCGTCGTAGGTGACTTGCACACATACATTATCAAACATGACATGGGGGTAGGTTGGTCTTTGTTTGGCCAAAAGCTTCTCACCAAAATATTTGGCACGTTTGTTCCATCAAAGCCAGTTGATTTTGAGATAACACCGTCAACTCTGATTGCAAAGATATCACTTGGTGGCAAATTCAGCGAACATGATTACTAGTGCGGTTTGCTGGACTCACAGATACATTATTTGTGATAGATTTTTCTTTTTACAAGCTTGCCATGTCCAGGCTTGCCCACAACCTGCATGTTTTCGGTAACTGTCTTTCCCCTAACAAGTACTGTCTGAGGCCAGCCCTTCAACTTCCAGCCCTCATATATGATATAATCTGAGAATGCACCAAAGAACTCGGAGCTTACCTGGTGCTCTTTTTTTAGATCAATTAGTGTTATGTCTGCGTCTGAGCCTTTCTGCAGTGTTCCTTTTTGTGGATACATTCCAAAGATCTTTGCCGCGTTGGTACTTGTAAGCTCCACAAGTCGTGCCAAATCCAATTTGTTTTTGTTTACTCCTTCCGACAACAAAATTGGAAGTGATGCGCCGATCCCTGGAAAGCCTGCAAGCGAGGACCACACATCTTCTCCTACTTTGAGCTTTAGTCGGTTTGCAACATGGTCGGTGCCTATCGTATCTATGATTTTTTCAGAGATTGCCTGCCATACTTGGTGAATGTCAGATGTAGTCCTGATTGGAGGCATTACCTTTGCCAGGTATCCTTTTTGTTTTTCGTATGACAGTGTCAGGTAGTGTGGACAGGTCTCTACAAAGATCTTGGTTCCCTTTTTTCTTTCTTCTTGGATTGCAGAGAGTGCAGCAGCCGATCCTATGTGTACAAAGTAAATGGCTGTGCCGAATTCGCGTGCAACCTCGCACACCTTCCTGATGCTTTTCACTTCAGAGTCCGGTGGCCTGCTCTGTGACCAGGCTGCAAGGCCATCCTGTTTTTCTTGTTTTGCTTTTTTTATCCCGCACTCGCACATCTGGTAGTCTTCTGCGTGCACAAGAACTGGACATCCAAGATTTGCAGCATTTTCTAGTACCTTGCGTATCGTACTAGCTTCAAGCTGCACTTTGGCTTCAAAGAGGTCCGAGGCGCCAGGATCCATGTCCATGTATACATGGCCTACCTCGCCGCCAAGATTCATGTAGATCTTAAATGAGGTGATGCCGTTTTCTGCGCAGAACTTCATCTCGTCTGCCTGCTTTTCGTCAAAGATCGTGGCATGTATGGTATAATCTACATAATGTGAAGATTTTGAAGCATCAAGCTGTGCATGTAGATGTGTTTTGTAGGAGCGCCCAAGTCGAAGCATCCTCATCATGGTTGTGACTCCTCCGAGTGCAGCCGCCTTTGACTCGGTCTTTGCTGCCTCATCTATTGGTGAGTACACACCATAGTGGACGTGTGTGTCTATTACCCCAGGAATAGCTATCAGCCCTTTTGCATTGATTTTTTTGTCGCATTGCGGCATATCTGTGGTAAAATCTACGATCTTTTCCTCATCAATTACGATGTTTCTTTCCACCAGACCCCTTGGAGTCATCACGTGTGCTTCAGTAATTACGCAATCAACTGTCAACTAGTCTGATTGAAAAGATTCTTGGTATTATTCTTAGCTTACCAGCTCTGCCTGTATGCAAGCTGTCTTTTTGATAGCCTATCTATTTTGACGTTCATTGAAGCTAGCGCATCAAGTGCCACCTGGTCGTCTATTTCTTTTGGTACTTCGTACACTTGGTTTTTGAGTTTTTTGTGATTTTTTAGAAGGTACAAAATGCAGTGTAGCTGGTTTGAAAATGACATTGCCATCACCTCTGGTGGGTGTCCTTCCGATGCTACCAAGTTTGCCACACGCCCTTTGCCAATCAAGTAGATCTTTTTTTGATTTGGCAAAATGCACTCATCTAGATTTGGCCTGACCTGTCTTGAATTCCTAAGTAGAAACTTGGCGTCAATTTCCACATCGAAATGGCCCACGTTTCCCACAACTGCGCCATCCTTCATTGAAAGGAGGTGTCTTTTTGTTATCACGTCTGTCATACCTGTGCACGTAATGAAAATGTCTCCAACCTTTGCAGCTTGGTCCATTGGCATGACATCAAAGCCGTCCATGTGCGCCTCAAGCGCCTTGATGGGATCAACTTCGGTGACTATAATTTTTGAGCCCATGCCTGCACACCGTTGCGAGACACCCTTGCCAAGCCACCCGTACCCACACACAACGACTCTTTTTGATGCAAAAAGCAGATTCATTGCGCGCAGATAACCGTCGATCGTGGACTGGCCTGTGCCGTACCTGTTGTCAAACATCATCTTGGTTTTCGCATTGTTTACCGCAATGATCGGGTAGCGCAGCTTGCCTTTTTTCTGCATGGCGTAGTACCTACTTACGCCGGTTGTCGTCTCTTCGGTTGCGCCAAGGATCTTCAAGTCCTTGAATCTTTTGTCAAAATGTGCCTTGGTGTTTAGGTCGCCTCCATCATCTGTTATGATGTGTGGCCTGTGCAAGAGAATTTGGTCTTGGCACCACCTATACTCCGATTCCGATTGTCCAGACCATGCATACACTGTGATTCCCTGCGATTCCAAAAATACTGCAATGTCGTCTTGGGTGGTAAGCGGGTTTCCTCCGCATGCAACGACTTTAGCTCCAAGTTCTTTTGCGCCCACAAGCAGGACTGCGGTCTCTTTTGTTATCTGGAGACAAAAGCCGATTGTAACTTCCCTGAGAGGCCTTGATTTCTTTAGCCGGTTTATCGAGTCTGTCAGAATCTGCATGTGAGCTTTTGCCCACTCATACTGAGACTTTCCGCGCTCAAGCAGATCCGAAACCTTTTGGCTCAACAATATACGATACACAAGCAACAAGATAATGATTTTCAAATTGGTAAAAATAGAGCGGTGTTTGTGCAAAACTGGGGGCTGGTGGCTTAGTGGTATAGCGCTGCATTCGCAATGCAGAAGTCAGGGGTTCAATTCCCCTCCAGTCCACTATTTCAAAAATGATTATTTGTACACATTGCGTCTGTGGCTATATCTAGTTCTTTTTCTACTTCCGCAAGGGAATAGAATTTACCTTTTTCAATATCGGCAAGAGATTTTGAGTTTATGATCTGTGGGCCGATTTCATCACCTAGCTCCATCGTTAACCTTTCAATGACGTCATCGTGGGCTTCTTTTGTATGTAATTTCAATTTTTCAAGATTGGTTTTTCTTTTATCTTTATTGTACTAATCTGTATACTGGAGCATGCCGCAGCACATAGCAATTAAACAAATTATTCCATCATAAGAGATGTTTTTGGATTCCACCTTTTGAGGAGAAGTGAGCTGCTGGTAACAGAAACTGAGCTTGCGGCCATTGCCATTCCTGCAATTGCAGGATAGAGAAGGCCCATCGCAGCAACCGGAATAAGCGCCATGTTGTATGCGAAGGCATATGCCAGGTTCTGCTTTATTTTGCCTACAGTCTTTTTTGATATGTCAAATGCAGATACAACATCCTCAAGGTTGTTTTTTACAAGCACTACCTTTCCGGCCTCAATTGCAATGTCCGTTCCACTTCCAATCGCAATTCCGACATCTGCTTGAGTCAGAGCTGCTGCGTCGTTTATTCCATCGCCTACCATAGCGGTTTTGGCCTCTTCTTGGAGTTTTTTTACCACCTCGACTTTTTGGTGCGGCAGGACGTTTGCAATTGCCCTGTCGATTCCTATTTCCTTTGCAATGGTGTCTGCTGTTTTTTGGTTGTCCCCAGTTAGCATTACAACATTCATTCCTCTTTGCTTTAGCTGTTTTATCACCTGCTTTGCTTCCTTTCTTGGAGTGTCAATGATTCCTATTATGCCAGCAGCTCTGCCGTTGACTGCGACAACTATTGCTGTCTTGCCCACATGTTGCAGCTTGGAGATCTCGTCTGAGTTGATTTGCACTCCTTGTTCTGCTACAAATCCTGTACTTCCCACTACTATCTTGGAGCTCTGGTATGTCGCAATTGTTCCCTTTCCTGAGATGACAGTAAAATCTTGAGGCTCGTTAATTTTCAGGTTTTTTTCCAGAGTTTTTTGTATGACAGCCTTTGCGAGTGGATGTTCAGAGTTTTTTTCCGCTATTGAAGCAAGCTCAAGTACCTTGTCCTCGTCGTATTCTACAAGAGGAATGACATCGGTTACCTGCGGCCTTCCCTCAGTCAGCGTTCCGGTCTTGTCAAATACAATGTACTTGATTTTTCCCATCGCCTCAAGTGCCTCGCCGCTTTTGAACAAGACGCCGTTTTGCGCCCCTTTGCTCATGCCGACCATCACTGCAGTGGGCGTGGCAAGCCCAAGCGCACACGGACACGCTACGACCAAAATTGCGACTGCCGGAATTAGCGAGGCCGCAAGGTGGTGCTCTCCATGTGTCGTCAGGAAATACCAGCCAACAAACGTGGCAACTGCAGCAGCAATTACAAAAAATGCAAAATATCCAGATATTGTGTCTACGAGTTTTTGCATTGGCGGCTTTTGCCCCATTGCGTTTTCTACAAGCTTGACTATTTGCGAAAGAATCGTATCTCCTCCTACTTTTTGCGCCTCTACATACAATGCGCCTTCCCGGTTTACTGTGCCGCCAATAACTAGATCGCCTTTCTTTTTGCTCACAGGCATCGACTCACCAGTTATCATGGATTCATCCACTGCAGAGTGTCCCTCAAGCACCATACTGTCAACTGGGATCTTTTCTCCTGGTCGTACCACTATGACATCACCTGCCCTGATCTGCTCGATTGGGATTTCCTGCTCGATTCCGTCTTTTCGTATCCTGGCAGTCTTTGGCTGGAGTTCCAGCATTTTTTTGATAATAGATGACGTCTTGCCTTTTGTCTTGTTTTCAAGGTATTTGCCAAGAACTATGAAGACCACCACTACTGCTGCTGCGTCATAGTAGATGTTGTGCCATACCGGAGTAGGAAATGTGTTGTATGCGCTAAAGAGGTACGCAGTCGTTGTTCCAAGCACCACTAGCGTGTCCATGTTTGCAGAATGCATCTTTGCGATCCTAAAGGCGCCAACGTAGAACCTGCTGCCTGCGACAAACTGGACTATGCTTGCACACCCAAACAGCAGGTACGCAGACATGGCTGTGCCCGCAAATGGGATAAATGGAAGGTATTCTGGATACCCAAAGATCATAATTGGTATGGTAAAAGCGATTCCTACCGCAAGCAGTTTTTTGAGTTTTTTTGCCTCAAGCTCTTCTGCGGTTTCTGCCAGGTCTTCTGAAATAATTTGGTAGCCGCTCTTTGCCACAAACTGCCTGATGTCTGAAAGCGAAACAAGAGCGGAGTTGTATTCTAGTAGGATTTGGCTTGTCCCATAGTTTACAGATGCTGACTTGATTCCATCAAATGCCTGCAATTTTTTTTCAAGCTTGTCGGCATCAGACGAGTCGGTTATGCCGGAGACCCCGAGTGTAAGCTTTTCGTACACTATCTTGTATCCTGCGCTTTGGACTGCTTTTTCTATTTGTGGTAGATCCACTTGTGATGGGTCGAACTCAATGAGCGCCTTTTCTGATGCAAGGTTTACCTCGCATTTTTTTACGCCCTCGAGGCTGCCTACTGAGGACTGGATAGAGTTTGCACATCCTGCGCAGTGCATGCCACCTATCTTGACTGCGGTTCGCTTGAGTTGTTGTGTACTCATGACATACCGTTGGGTGGTGGCTTACTTAATACCAGTACTTTACAAATGTTAAATTTGTGCCCATGTAATATAAGATCGTACTTTACAATTGTAAAATCGCCAAAATTAGAATAAATACAACTTGGGTGCATCACAATCTGATGCCATTCAAGCTTGACGACGTGGATGTCGCGATTTTGGAGTCATTGATCAAGGACGGACGCAAGTCGTTTAGACAGATATCACGTGAGATCAAAGTAAGCACACCTACTGTGCAGACAAGGTACGAAAGGCTTGTTAACATCGGCCTGATAAAGGGAGTCTTGCCGCAAATAGATCTTGGCATGCTCGAAGACAAAACGAGTGCGAAGCTTGACAACATACGATCAAAGACACTAAAACACCACGATGTCAAAGTCAGCAAGGATATGCTAGTCAAGATGTCGTGTGATTTTTGCCAGGGCCCAGTTCCGCACAAGCCAACGATACTAAAGTTTGGCGGCTTTGAGCGGTTCTTTTGCTGTACTTCGTGCAGAACACTCTACAAGGAAAAATACAAAGGCAGAATCGAATCCCTTTCAAAGTCCAAGCTGGACTAGGTACAATATAGCGTCTTTTTGAAATCTTCGGAGCTTTGTGTGAAAACGCATTCTTTGCATACATGCCATGTCCGGTGCCTTAGGACTTTGAGTGGTGCATCATATGATATAGAATACATTTTGCCACCACACTTGGGACA
>DATMAS010000010.1:0-10017 GCA_035559735.1 Candidatus Nitrosotenuis sp. | reverse complement strand
GGTACAATATAGCGTCTTTTTGAAATCTTCGGAGCTTTGTGTGAAAACGCATTCTTTGCATACATGCCATGTCCGGTGCCTTAGGACTTTGAGTGGTGCATCATATGATATAGAATACATTTTGCCACCACACTTGGGACAGGGAAGAGGAATGTCTATTTTCACAGATAAACAACCACGACTTGACTTTTAAAGACGAGTTTGAGCAAATGGACACCATCGCGAATGGAATTTTTTAAGCTTCAGAACCAGTAAACATTATACACAATTACTGTTGAATTATTTCATGAAGGTCTTCAACGGCAAGCAGGCAGCCCAAGACTACATGTCTGCTCACACGCTTGCGTTTTCCACGCCAGAGCTCACCCTGATGAGGTATTCTTTCTGGCTTGGCGACATGATCCCAGATCCAAAGGACAAATCAAATACGATTCCCAGGATAATGGCCTATGTCGACGAAAAGGATTTTGCGCCAGTTGAGATAATCGACGAGGAGCACTACGAGCCCACAGGCGCGGTGAGAAATACCGGCATGTATGGTAGTGTAAATAAAGTGACAGATTCGAATGCAAAGTTCTGCTCAGAGTGCGGTGCTAGGCTTTCCGTTACTGCCAAGTTCTGCACCGAGTGCGGTGTCACACAGGATTAGTTCTTTCATCGTCTTTGCTAGCTTAACATAGATTTGAATGAGAAAATTGCTTGCTCAAATTTTGATTCTAATTTCAGAATTACCTTATTAATAAAAAAGATCCAGCGCTAAATATCAACAAATCACAAACCTGAAAAAACACAAAAGCAATCACAGTCCAGATTATCTTCTAATTGTTTTGGCATTTTTTGATTTAGAGAATCTTTATCTGTAAACCCCACCATACAATACCATGTCAAAAGGCAAGGCAAACAATTGGGACAGCCTGTGGGACGAATACACATCCTTGCTCAAAAAATGGATGCAGACGTTTGAGTCCCTCCAGAAGATCAACATGGACATCCAAGCAAAATACAACGAGGTAATGCTCAAGGCTGTAAACGAGTCCAGTGAAAAAACCCTAAAAGAATTCCATGAGAACTGGCAAAAATCCATGAACGATATAGCTCTGAACGCCTTCAAGCAGTTTGGCGAAAACTGGCAAAAAGTGACAAGCGAATCCGGCATGGAGCAGCTCAAAGCATACGGCGAGCTGATGAACACTTTTGCGCAGACGTGGCAAAAGATGTGGAGAAAATAACCGTGATCGGTTTTGGTCAAGATACCAGATGAGGCAATACAGTTAATCATCAGGGAAGGCAACATAGTCGAAATAGCAAGCGTCGATGAGCAGGGAATTCCAAACATTTCGCCCAGGTATGTAATGGCAATACTTGATGACGAGCGCCTGGTTTTTGCAGACGCCTACATGAACAAAACATATGCAAACATCAAACGGTGGCCCAAAGTCACTGCTGCCATAGTAGACAAGGTGCGACGAGGCGGATTTCAGTTCAAAGGAGACGCAGAAGAGATCAACGATCCCCAACTGTTTTCCCAGTGCTCAAAAAAGCTGGATGAGCTTGGATTTGATTCAGGACCTGTCAGAGTATGGGCGCTAAACGTAAAGGAGATCTACTCCATCAAGCCGAGCGAGGAATCGAAATATCCTTTGTTTTCTGCTTATAGATGATTTAGACTTTGGTTCCGCATTTTGTGCAGAATTTTGCGCCAGGCCTTAGCTCGGCGCCGCAGGATCTGCACGCGTTTGTTGTCGTAGATCGAGGCATCAGTGAAGGATCTGGTGACGGAAGCGTTCCAGGTGCCGCAAACGCCTCTTTTGCTGAAACAACAGATGGCGGCCTTCCAGGAGTTTGTGCAGGCATTACCGGAACCCTTGCACCCATTCCACCCATCATGCCTGGGCCCATACCTGGCATCAGGCCTGGAGACTGGGTAGTTCCAAGGCTTGTGCCACCCATTTTGTCAATTACTTTTTTTAGCTCAAAGATCACCTTGACTGCCAAAAACTCCAAAGCCGAATAAGCAACGACGTAGTCGCCAAGTTTTTCAAAGAACTCTTTGTCTGACAGCTTTCCCTGCTTGTACATCGTGTTTGCGTCCAAAAACGATTCATAGTATCCCTGCGAGTCCTTGAAGAGGTTGTCTAATTTTTCGGCCAAAAGATTCAGAGTGTCGACTTCGCCTAGTGACATGTCAGAAATTGATTATTCTATTATTAATTAGTTTACTAAAAAAAGAATCTAGATTTTTGCGAGTGCTCGCTCAATCATGTTTTTGTAGGCTTCCTTTGATGCTGCGCCGACTTGTTGTGCTATCACTTGGCCTTTGTGGATGAGCATCAGAGTCGGAATTGAAAATATGTTGTATTTTGCTGCCAACTCGTTTGCCTCGTCAACGTTTACCTTGACGAACTCTACTTTGCCTTCATAGTCACGCGCAAGTTCCTCTACGACTGGTCCTACCATTCTGCACGGACCACACCATTCAGCCCAAAAGTCAACGAAGACAGGCTTTGGTGAGTCCACGACCTGTGCTTGCCAATCTTTTGCGTTTGAAACGTGAGTAAGTGACATTACTAAAAATACTCCAACCTAACATACCTAAATATCTTCAGATGTGTTCTGGAGGAACTCAAATATACTTAAATTGGATCCGTCATTGTTGCACATTATGAGCTCAGAGCTCCGCCTCAAAAAATTGCGTGGATCTGGAGGATTCGTCATGGCGCAGGTTTCCGACGAGCAGCAAAGAAAAGGAAACCTTGGAGGCCCCGACCTGTTTTTGGCTCCAGTGGGCAGAATAGAGCCTGAGCGGATCTCAAAATATTACTGTAATACTTGTGAAAAAGACTACGAAGGCAGCCCCAAAATAGAATACGAAAATCCAAACGAGGAAGTTGCACAAAACCTGATTCTGCTTGAGCGCGGCCAGTACATCTGCACAATATGCGGATCCACGATTGCCGAGTACAGAGAGTTCCAAAAACCAAACCAGCAGGCAGACGTCGGTCTTGCAAAACCATTGGCAACAGAACCAGTCATGACGCCGACTCCCCCACCACCGACACCTACGTTTGCTGCTGCAATGCAGATGGACCCGCCTACACTGTCAATGCCTGAGGCGTCACCTACCGCCGAATCCGGCTCGATTAGCTCCATTGTCGGCATGGCAGTTTACGATGCCAACGCAAAAAAAGTCGGAGTCGCAAAGCAGGTAGGCATTAACTCCTCAAACCAGGTAGTTCTGATCATAACCAGAAACGACGGCCAAGACAAGGCAGTAGAATGGAACAAGATAAAAAAAATCGGTGAAATAATTCTGCTTGGAGAGGAGACTTCTGGTGCAGGCGCAACAAGCAGTATGATATGTTCAAAATGCCACTTTGAAAACAAGCCGGGCTCCAAGTTTTGCGAAAGTTGCGGAAACAAGCTATAACATGAAACCCTCTGTCAAAAATATCGTAAAGGACGTAATCATAGTTGCAGTCGGCGTGGCGGCAATCTGGATAGGCCTGCAGCTTGTCTTTGGCACGCAAAATCCATTCTATGTAGTATCAAGTGGAAGCATGATCCCAGTACTTGAGATCTACGATGTCTTAGTAGTTGACGGCAAGGTGCCTTTTGAGGAGATCAAGATAGGCGACATCATTGTGTTTCACCGACCAAGCGGGCCTGAGAGGGTCATAGTGCACCGGGTCGTCGCGATTTTGGATGAAGACCCCAAAGTGGTTCGCACAAAAGGCGATGCAAACCCAGTCTCCATCCCTGGAACCGACTATCCGATAACCGACGAAGAGTACATCGGAAAGGTAGCATACGTAATACCGCAGATAGGATATGTCACAAGAATCCTGACTCCCCCAATCAACTACATCATAATTGCAGTCATAATCGGAATAATGATTGTAAAGCAGTACTCAAAAGGCAAAAAGGATCAGCCGAAATTCGAGTCCGCAAAACAAGACACACCACCAAGCGAAGAATTTGTCAAGGCGTCAGATTTGGAATACACCGATAAGCTTGATTCGGATAAAAAAACAGACAGTGATCAGAGCTTCAAGTAGATTTCTGAATTAGACAGAGCAATTCTCATCACGATTCAGATGACCGAAGCTAAACAACGGCAGAAATTCATGGTGAAACTTACAATACAACTTTCCGATTTTTTATTGCCTAATTTTATATATCAACCGATTTGTACACGAGTCAATTGTAGTTTTGACGAATTCTAAATTATTTTGGTATCTTAAAGACGCGCTTAAAGTAGTCAGAGTTTTCTGGTGACTCGTCTTCGTCTTCTTTTACGTTTGCAAGCTTTTTGGCAATCTTTTTCTTGTAGCCTAGCTGCATTTGGCGCGCAATCTGGATTCTTTGCGCTTGTGGTGAGCCTGCTCCGTGCATTGACTCGGTGAGGTATCCTACTGCATTTCTCCCCAAAGTCATGTTTTCAATTAGTCTGAGAATTCTCATTCTGTTTTCAACGTCCACACCCTTTCTTCCTGCAAGATATTTTTTGAGAAGCGGGCCAGTCACTGGATTTCTAAAGTCTTTTTCGGATGGCATAGTGACCACAATTCCGCCTGCGATGTCCTGAGCAAGTCGTGATATCTCGTATGGAAATCGTGTTACGTTGTGTTTGCAGACGTTTGCAAGCATGTCGTCGTTTAGCCATACGCCTGACTTCATTTCTTGTGCCTGGTACGATGATGCGATTCCTGCTGCGTAAATAGATTCGTTGAGGTGTGTCATCTCTACCAGTTTTTCTCTGATGTGCGAGACATCTGGCACTCCGTTGTAGTCTGCAATTGCTGCGGCTGCCCCAACCAGCACGTCGCCAAGGCCAGTCTTGCAGACATAGCTGCGTCGGTGGTAGCATGTGAACCTTTCAACCAGCATTGCCGCGTATTCGTATTCTCCGTTCATGAAAATTAGATCATTTGGAATGAACACGTCATCAAAGATTATCATTGCCTCTTGGCCTGCAAACTTGGAGTTGCCTGCATCAATGTCGCCATCCTCCATGCTTCTTGTGTCACAAGACTGCCTGCCATAGATGTATGTGATGCCAGGCGCATCCACTGGGATTGCGCCCACAATAGCATAGTCCTTGTCCTTTTCGGTGAGACGGATGGTCGGCATTATGATTATCCAGTGCGAGTTGATGCATCCAGTCTGGTGAGCCTTTGCGCCCCGGACGTATACGCCTTCGTTGGTCCTTTTTACAATGTGCACAAACATATCTGGGTCTGCCTGCTCCGATGGTGCCTTGCCCCTGTCTCCCTTGACATCGGTCATCGCCCCCCCTATGACGAGGTTTTCTTCCTGCATCTTTTTGATAAATTCAAGCAGTCTTTTGTGGTAGTTTGTGTGATATTTTTCATCAATTTCAAAAGTAACGGAATGAAGTGAGTTTAATGCATCCATGCCGACACATCTTTGAAAACATGTGCCGGTAAGTTGTCCAAGCTTTCTTTGCATCTTGTTTTGCAAAACCAAGTCGTTTGCAGATTCTGCAATGTGGAGGAACCTGTTTACCCGCTTGCCGGAGATCTTTGAGAGTGGTGCTGCCAGGTCTTCTTCGCGTACCGCAAGATCGTATGTTTCTGCAACCGCGTTAATTGATGGCCTGATCATGGGATGATCCACGGGCTCTTTTACAAGCTCGCCAAAAAGATACACTTTGAGATTTCTTCCCCTTAGGCTTTGGATGTACTCTTGGCCCGTCCTAATTGGCATACATTTTTTCCCTCGTACTGCTATAAATATGCAAACAATTCTCGCAATTATTTATTTTAACTCGCTTTAAAAACTGGCTAAAAATTTGATTTTGGTTCACAATAGATCAACTCAGACTAAATCAAGGTTTGATGTGGTTGGAGGTCTTTTTTGCCTTGTAGAATACCTTGAATCCGCTTTTTGACGCCTTTAGTGTTTTTACCATCTTAACTGAGATCTTGGCTATTTTGAATGCTGACAGAAACGGGATGAGTGCCATCATTGCGACTTCATGCCAGTGTTTTTTCAAAAACACCCTCCAGTCATTTAGCTTTTTGTATTTTAGATAGAGATCAAACACCAACAAGCCAAAGAACGCCCACAAGAGTACCTCAAAGTAGATCTCAAATTCGTGCGGGATGTGGTATGGAGCTTTCTTTAGAAAAAGTGATTCTGGGTGAAACGAGATAAAGCCGACAAAGTAGATTATTGCCATTCCAAGCAGTACGACATCCAGCACCTTGAATTTTGAGCCGACCTTATCCATCCTGCCATCGTCTCTTTTAAAAAAATAAAAGCATTCCTACTGGGTAATTAGGAATGCCCCGAGGCCTGCTCCTACGCCAATGCCCAGTACAAAGAATAGGGCGTCCCAGGCAATGACTTTCTTAAATGGAGCGCGAACCTCATAGGTCCAATGACTCGGTTTGTCTTGTCCCACGAATTAAGATCAACAAAGAAAGTGATAGGTTCTTGTAAGCTAGGTTGCTGAAAAATCAGCTAAGTTGTTGATCCTATCTAATATGACAAAATTGTACAGTAAATACAAAATGAGAGTTGATTCATGTAGAAAATGTGGCGCCGATCTAAGAGAATATTCAGATTCTGAGGCATGTACTGTATGCGGAAAAGAATACTCCCAGTTTAAGTGTCTCAAGTGCGGCCTGGTGACGGAGCCACAGTACCACATTCACACCGTTGCCACCTGCGTGGAGACCCAGTAAGAGGTGAAAATATGATTCAGAAACTTTCACAACGATTTGCAGCAAAAAATGTTAGAAAGATACCAAGACACAGGTTGGCCTACTATTCGTTTATCGCCTGCGCGTCGGCTGCTGCGGTAATACTGACGGTCGTATTATAGGCGAACTATCGGACAAGTCCGTGATCTTGTCGCCATCATTTGATAAACTAGTTTTTCGAGTTTACATATTTTTAAGTACTTTGATGGCTAATCTGTGATATGGCAAACATTCTCAACAATGTAGACCTAGACAAAATATCGCAAACTGTGGAAAACGGCAAAAAGGACAGGTCAACTCTCAGAAGGCCGGTAAAGTTGCAAGGTGAGTGGAACTTTGATCAGAGCAAGGGCTACCAGTTCAAAACCGAGTTATCGTATGAAAAAGGAAAGCAGGTAATCGAAGTAGATTCGCCTTCTTTTCTTGGAGGAAATGGAAACAGGCTTGGGCCCATGGCGTACTGCGTGGCAGGAATAACGTCGTGTTTTATTGGCACATTTGTAAGCGTTGCAGCATCACAGGGTGTAAAGCTGACAAAGCTGACAGTAAATACAGAATGCGGTGTAAATTTTGCAAAGACGTTTGACATTTCAGAGGAGCCGATTACAGAAGGCATTACTTTTCAGATCGAGGCAGAAAGTGAAAACGCAGACAAGAAAAAACTGGAACAGATTCTAAGAATGGCAGAAGAGCGTTGTCCCGCAATGTACAGCATGACCCACGTGATCAGCATTAACGCTCAACTAAAATGAGACGATTTTTTTATAAAATAATAAAAATCACAAAATCATTCCAAGATGATTAGTCTTATATGCGATGAATGCGTAATTATATTTCAAAGTGTGGAAAATGGGTTATCTACAAGCATCCGGCAAGCAAGAAAGGACGCAAAGTATTACCTTCCGACTTCCTAAAAGAATTTTAGAGCAAATCGAGCTTGAAGCAAAGCAAAACAATGTTTCTGAAAATGTTCTAGTAAGGCAGATCCTCACAAATTACATAGACTGGTTTAGGCTCTCAAAAGGAATCGTGATGATGCCAATTACAAAGGAGTTACTTGGACAGATGAACAAGCACATGGACATTTCGTCAATAAACAACATTGTGAAAAATCTGGTTTCGATGATCAGGACTTTTAGCATCATAAGATATGGCAAGTATAACCTTGATACTATTTTTGACGCTCTATCCATGTACATCCAGATGTCAAATTCGCATATCGTTCATCTCAAGGAAAAAAACATTCACAGGTTTTTGATATCCCACAACCTTGGAATGACATGGTCTCTGATTTTGGAGGAATTGTTTAGGACCGCACTAAAAGAGTTTGTTCCAGTCGAGAATATCAAATTCAAAACGACGGATGACTCATTGATAGTATCTCTATTATCCAATGACGATTAAATTACAAATTAAAAGAAAAATTGGTTGGTCTGAATTTTCAGAACTGATTTCGAGTAAGCCTGCCTTTAGCTGCAAACATTGTTGCAGTTATGCCCACAACGAATATCATTACAGCAATTGCACCAAACTCTGGAATCACTGTTGTGCCCGAGATAGTAACGGTTTCAGTGCCCTTTGGAATTTGGGCCGATACTATTCGCACAGTTTCATCGCCTGGCATGACTTCCTGGTCGATGAGTTTGTCATCTGCATATACCATGAACAACGAGTCTTCCGTTCCTTTCTTTGCATCCAGTACAGATCTTGGGATACTCATAGTGACCATGCCGCCATCCTCAGTCTGTGTGTTCAGTATGAGTGCCTTGCTTTCGATGTCAACTGTTGCTGCAGATACCATCACATCTTGTCCGTGAACCATCATCTCACCGACTAGCGCCACTGGAGTCTGCATTGTAACTATTGGGATTGACATTGCAAACGATCTTGGACCTATCACAAACACTTTATCTTCACCCTTCATCGATGCGTAAAGTTTGTGTGTGTCAGAATCCACAGCAAGATCCCATGCTAATGCGCCAGATTCGATCGTGTTTACTATCTCGTTTTTCTTGGCATCGATTTTGACTATCTTGTTTTGCTGCAGATACGAGACATACACTTGGTGTTCATCAGAATCTACGGCAACTGCTTGTGTATCGTCTCCCACCGGAATTGTATAGACGATCCTCTCACTGATTGTATCAAGAACCGTAATGTGGTGTGCTCCCCTGTGCGTGACATACGCACGATGCTCCATGTCATCAATATCTATTCCCCACGGCACAGTTCCAGTCTTTACGGTTTTTGATATCCCGTAATTGCCGTCCCTGTCTTGGCTCAAAAAGGTAACTTCGTTTCCTGCCATGTTCGCGACCAGCACCTTGCCAGTCACTTGGTCAACCCTTATGGCGTATGGATGTGGTGAGACCGGTATCTTTTGCAACACTTCGTTTGTCTCTGTGTCGATTGTGGCTACATAGTTTGAGTTAAAGTTTGCAACAAACAGTATGCCGTTTTTTTGGTTGTAATCCAATGCAACTCCACCAGTCATGAGTGTGAGGTAGACTTGGGTGTCGTCTTGTGGAGAATGCCATACTGTGATCTCAGAGTCTGGGAGCTGTACCGTTTTAAGATACTCACCCGTTTCCATGTCGTAGACATCTACTCCTCCACTCTCAAAGGTGGCAGCATATATGGTATTTTTTTCAGGTATTGCCTCTACTGCAACCACTCCTGAAGATGTAGTGATCGTATTTATGACCTCGTTTGATCTGATGTCTATTACGGTGATCACACGCTCCCCAAGGTTTGATACGAAAAGATAGTCTCCGCTAAGTGACATCCTCATTGGGCTTGTGTTTACTGGGATTTCCTGCAAGACATGGTGCGCAAAAGCGCTATTTGCTGAAAACGCGATTAGGCACAAAGCCAGAATTGCTATCACTATTTTATTTGTCATTGAATATCAGTCTTTTTATTTGAATAAAAAGAACAAAGCAGAATTTCATGTTTGATAATTGAAGAACTTTCAGTTATGCCTCATTGTACAACTGGTGGCACTAGGATAAAAAATAGTAGATGTCACTCTTTTCCTGCGAATCCTTCCCTGTGTATCCAGTAGTAAGAGATCTTGTTTGCATCAATCCAGTAGGTCTCGCTTGCTGCGTCGACCATGATTTCCTGGGATCCATCATTGAATGTGACATTGTGTTTGTGAAGCTCGATTTTTTCGCCGTTGTCAAGTCGAATCATTACCTCGCCGTTTTTGTCAAGGGATTCCTTTAGTGCTTTGATATTTGACATTTCATTACTCCTTTAGGGAAATTTGGTTCAAGACGATTTAACT
>DATMAS010000009.1:0-8807 GCA_035559735.1 Candidatus Nitrosotenuis sp. | reverse complement strand
TCCAAATCTTGCTCCATATCGAGGTCCATTCAAATCCTCAATAGTCTGGCTTTCAGCATACGCTACAGCAGATACAGGAAGCCTGACTGGCAAAGGACCAAAACAGTTCAGCATGCCTTCATGGGGTAAAATAGGTAACATCGGTGGAGAGCAAATCATTCCTACATCAGAAGAAAAAATAGCAGTACCTGCTGGAGTATTTGATACTGTCTTGGTCACTTGGAAGACTGGTGGCAAGCTTAACAGAGTTTGGGTCGTAGATGAATTTCCCTTTCCAGTAAAAGCTGATACATATGCGCATGTAGCAGAAGGAGTTCCGCCACAAGAGTATAGATTTGAGTTATTGGACTATCAACAAAATGTAAAGACAAATCCATTTACTACTGTTAAAAGCACAGAGGAGGCACAGGCAGCCCTCAACTGTCCAACAAACACAGACGAGTTTGTATCGCTTACCAAGGGAACAAACACAAATTCAATGATCATCAACGTTAAATACGCCCCACCAAAGCCAAAACAAGGTTGCAACATGTCTGTGATAATAGACTTTAAGCGAATGGTTAATCAAGAAGAATTTGAAAATGAAATTCATTATGATGTTTTGGTAGTCGAGCAGACTGCTGCAGGCCTTGAACCAAAACGTTCCCTTGCAGATGAAGAAAAACGAAACGCCCTCTTTACTACATCGGGGCAAGTAAGACGTGACATTTTGATTAAAGAATCTGGCATTACCAAATATGCAATCTTTGTGTTTGGAACGGGACCGGAGACTGCATCACCAAATCCAGCAAAAGCAGGCTACATAACATTTGATGTCGACGTGCAGCCAGGAAACGGTGCAACTACGACCCCTCCACAACCTATTCCATCTGAAATCAAGATTCCATCATGGGTTAAAAATAACGCGGGTTGGTGGGCAGATGGTACAATAGGTGACAACGACTTTGTTCAAGGATTACAATATCTAATTAATCAGAAAATAATCAAGATTCCACCCACATCTGCCGGCACCGGTGGTGGAAGCAATGTCATCCCAGACTGGATCAAAAGAAACGCGGGTTGGTGGGCAGATGGTACAATAGGTGACAAAGACTTTGTCAGCGGCATCCAGTATTTGATTACAAACGGAATTATCAAATTAAAGTCCTAACTTTATCTGACTTGTCTTGGTTCGCAAAATCATCATAATACCACTAGGGATAATGCTTAGTGCAGCAGCGATAGGCCTTGCTTACCCGTTATTGACAGGATTACCAGGCTCTGAGCAAAATGTGATTCCTCGTTTTGCAAGTCAGTGGTATGTGGGAAAAGGAGCAGATACAAAGCCTACTCTGCAATATGATGTAAAGACAAACGAAATGGAGTTTGTCGTAAAGATGAAATTTTTGGATCAGATTGGAGATGAGCAACAAGTACATCTAGTCATAGATGACAAAACAGGATCGCATTATGAACAAACGCTAAAGATTGGAAAGGCATATGTGTTCATAGATGTGCCAGAACAAATCAAACCATACGTTGACACTCTTGACAAAACAGTTCTGTCTGTACGGGATACAGTAGTTGAATCAAAGTATCTTGTTGTTGGCGCAGAATGGGGCACGACATACATAGGAAAATTTACACCAAAGATGAAAGTTACCGAATATAAAGACCACTCATTTGAGTTCGGACAGCTCAAGACATACAAGGTATCTTACAAGGTAAATGATATTGAAAATTATTTCCTGATTGCGGACAATGTACCACTGCCTGTTAAAGCAGAATATTACACACTTGATGGTGCATTGGAATACTCTTACGAACTGACTGGACTCGAATTAAGCTGATACACATTAGCCAAGAGCCAATCGCAATATCTTGTTACCTTTTCATCAAATATGCACCAAATATGCAAAGAATGAGGTAAAATATCGATTCTGCCGTCCTTGAAGGTAACTCTGACACCTTCTTTTCCTTCGTACATGTATGCATCGTTGACTTGAGCCTCGCCGAAAATCTCTTTTGCTTTTTCTTTGATAATGGCTCTCTGAATTGGAAAGTTCTTTTTTTGTCTATCAACAATTATGGAAAGATCACGCCTACCGTAGAAATCAAACTCGTTTATCTTGTTTTGCTGCGGGAAATTGACAAGTAGTTGTATGTTGTATTTCCTCCCTACACCTAGTCCGATCTCTGTGATTCTTGTGTATGCCATGGCAGGATTTCTTTTTAGCAGCAACTGTATCTTGGGTAGATTCGATTTCAGTTCTTCTTGCAAATTGGTAGTAATTGCAGAAAAACTCATGACTGATTTTGAATTTAATGTAGTTATATTCATTGGTTATGCGCGACGCAGGTTTTTTACATGTGGGACACAATTGAGGAGTATGGCAATGCCTTCGGACTATGACCCAATGGGCATCGATGAAGGTTCTGAACGCGCAAGTAGTGTGGACGATTACAAGGTAACATGTATCAACTTTATTGAAGATATTTCAAAGGACTATCTGGCGTGGGTGGACAGGTACCAACTTCCACCAGATGAGGATAAAAAAAGGCGGGAAAAAATAGTTGCGGTAATCCAGAGAACGAATGAATGGATTGCCAAGATCGCACAAACCATCAAGGGAGTGGATGTTGTGATGAATGACGGAATACAGAAGATGGCCGAATCAACTGCCGGACAACCTTTTCAGTTTGGAGTGTTCGTAAATAAACAAGCAGGATACACCAGCTCAAAACCTGGAATAATTGACATAAATGTAAAAGCAGTAGGAAGAAACGGAAGAAAGACCAAACTGATTGAACACTACAAAGGACAGCAATTTAGAATCGAGTCAACTGCAAAGGTATTCATCGACGAAACTACCTTGCCGCAGGAAGAATTTGACATGATGGACATTCATCTTTCTTTAGATGCCACCCAGACACAACAACGTGATTTGATATCGTTTACAATATCTGTAGCAGAAGTTGAAAATGGGGTAGAAACGGAAAAGCGTGGGGTTTCTACCATCATTCACATAGTTTAGCAAAAATGCACTAAAACTCTACCTGTAATACAATCCTGGCATCTTGGGCACGTTCTTCACCGGGATACTTGAGCTCTGAAATCTTTTTTGCAAGTGTTTCATCTGTTACAAGTGATGCAATACCAGAGTAACTTTTTCCATTAAACTCGACTTTGACCGAAGGATTTGCAATTGCGTTTTTTAGCCAGTCAGCGTTTTCATTTCTTCGAGAAAAATAGACTTTGTCGTTGTATGCGACTGCGCGAAGCCATACTAGGTGTTCCTTGCCAGTCTTTCTTCCTTTTGTAGTTAGGATGGCTTTAAAGGTACCATTTTTCACGCCAGATTAAAAAAAGTCAAGTAATTTAACCTCATTGATTGAAAATTCTCATTTTTGCCTTCCATAAACCAATCTCGAAAAACAAGTCATGGTAACAAGACTTGAAGGTATGGCTCCAAATCTGTGCACCGCAGACGAGTTCAGAGGCAAAAAAGTAGTCGATAGAGAAGGAATTGAATACGGAAAGGTAAAACACATACACATCAACTCAAAAACTCTGGCAGTGGCAGGTGTCACAATTCACCAAGGATTCCACAAAGATTACTATCTGCCAACCGAATACATTGACAAATTCACAGAAGAATCTCTCCTCTTAAGCAGACCGCCAATTCGAGTTGACGTCGAGGTAGTTGATATCGACGGCCACAAAATAGGCAAGATAAAGAGGCTCGTCAAAGATAACGATACAAACGAACTTCAATCAATTGAGATTGCGGATGGAATAATGCATACAAGGATTGTAGCAAAATCTGAAATCTGGGGAATTGGTGAAAAAGTGATCCTTAAGCTCACAAAAGACCAGTACAAAAATTTACATTAATTTTTTCATTTTTATAAAAAATAAAATTATTTTGTCCTTGCCGCACACGATAAACAGATAGGTCTGCCGTTATTTAGTGTGGTTTCTACATTAGAACTATAACATATGTGACAAAGACCTTTCATGTGCAACAGACGTTTTTTCCATTTTAAATTTTTTATGCTGATCAGAATAAGACAGCAATTTATAATCAACTAATAGCTCTGATCGTAGTGCATTCAATAGAAACAAGATCACTTACTAAGATCTATAATTCTGACACTGTAGCAGTGGACAATATTTCGTTTGCAGTAGATGAGGGAGAGATCTTTGGGTTTCTTGGTCCAAACGGTGCTGGAAAAAGTACTACCATGATGATCCTTACCACTCTCCTCAAACCAACTTCGGGCCAGGCGTTTGTAGCAGGATTTGATGTATCAACGCAACAAAAAAAGGTGCGAGAAAAAATTGGCTATGTCCAACAAGATATCACAATAGATGAATATCTTTCTGGTAGAGAAAATCTGATACTCCAAGCAAGACTTAACCACATTCCAAAAGCCATCATGAATTCCAGAATCGATGAATTACTTGAATTAGTAGAACTCAAAGAAAAACAACATGATTCGGCAATTACATATTCTGGGGGGATGAGAAAGCGCCTAGAAATAGCAGGTGGTTTATTGCACAGACCACAAATTCTATTTCTGGACGAACCAACCGTGGGATTAGATATTCAGACAAGACAGAAGATCTGGGAATATATCAAAAGAATTCATCAAGAATACCGGATGACAATATTTCTAACCACTCACTACATGGAAGAAGCAGACAGGCTCTGCGACCGTATTGGTATAATAGATTATGGAAAAATCCAAGCAATTGATGCTCCAGGGGCACTCAAAAATATGCTTGGTGCTGGCGTAATTACTCTCTCAATAGATACTCATCAATTAAAATCAGAACTACTCTCAGAAATAAGACAGATAGAGTTTGTCAAAGAGGTAAACGAAAACAACGACAAAATCACCGTCTATTCCTCAAAAGGGGCCGAAGTGGCTCCAATGATATTCTCGTTATCATCAAAGATGGGGATCACTATACGGTCAATATCTATAACACAACCAACACTTGATGACGTGTTTTTGTCATACACTGGAAGAGACCTGCGCGACAATGGCACAATCTACGACCGAAGAAAGGAGTATCAAAAAAAGAAGCGAATGCTATGATGTTTTACGATACATATACCGTATTTTGGCGTGAGCTCAAAAGATATCGAAAATCACGAAGCGGAGTTCTTATACGACTAATTCAGCCGGCAATATGGATAGTAGTTATTGGTCATACGTTTGCAGGCACAAGGCCGTTGATCCAATCAGTAGGCTTTGAGGGAACTTATTTGGAGTTTATGGCACCGGGAGTCATAATCCTCACTGCTATATTCACAAGTATCTTTGGTGGGGTGAACACATTGTGGGACAGAAGATATGGATTTATGAATAAGGCGCTGACTTCGCCAATTTCAAGATCATCTATCGCACTTGGCAAAATGCTTGCAATATCTTTGATTTCTGCGCTTCAAGCGGCTTTAATAATTGGAATTGCAATAATCATTGGAGTAAGTTTTCCAAATTATCTTGTCATTGCTCCAATCATGGCACTAGTGATCTTGTTTTCACTTGGATTTTCTGGAATATCCGTGATTGTTGCCGCAACTGCTAAATCACAAGAGACGTTTTGGGGGATCATCAACTTTTTGGGAATGCCTCTTTTTATGCTCAGCCCAGCCCTTTTCCCATTGGAGCTTTTACCTGACTGGCTTGCAACCATTGCCAAATTCAACCCTGTGACCTATACGGTATTGTTGGTTCGTGGGCTTATGACCGGAGTTACTGAGGGCGTTTCAACAGTGGTAAGCCTCGGCATAATTGGGGCATTTGTGGTAGTGATGTTAGGCCTTGCAAGCTATGTCTTTACGCGTGAAGTGAACAAACCCTTCTAAAAGTCCCAAAATTTGACAAAAATTGTAAGAAATACTCACTTTTGAGATCTTTTGCAAACCTAGAAACCTATGCCTAAATGCATCTCAAAATAGCTATACTGGCAGCATGTTTTGTTTTCGCCCTGACACTGCAGCCTGCACTGGCAGCCACTAACTATCCATTTGTTTTAAGCTTTGGAGGACAAGGACTTGTAAAAACAGGCGCATTTTCTTTTCCCCAGTATGTGGCAGTTGATGAAGCAGGGAACGTATACGTAACAGATCTTGGAAACTTTAGAGTACAAAAGTTTGACAACGATGGCGTTTATTTGCATTCTTGGGGCTCCAAAGGAACTGGCTCAAAGGACTTTCAATCCCCTGCAGGAATTGCAGTAAAAAACGACTTTGTTTATGTGGTAGATCATGAGTTAAACATGGTAAAAAAATTTGATACTAGTGGAAATTTCATATCTTCATGGGGCTCAACTGGGACTGATCCTGGTAAATTCAAGCTTCCAAACGGTGTTGCTGTATCCAAAGACAACTTTGTTTATGTTGTTGACACAGGCAACAGTCGAGTTCAAAAGTTTGATGCTGAGGGAAAACATATCAAGACAATTGGTTCAAGTGGAACAGAACAAGGAAAATTTCTCACCCCTCTTGGCATAACAGTAGACAATGATGGGAACATCTACGTGGGTGATGCAGGCAACAAACGAGTTCAAAAGTTCACCTCTGAAGGCACATTTGTAAAAAGTTACACTGCATCATCAGGCGGCATACAGATCTCACCAGATGGGGTCGCAGTTGATTCTTCTGGTAACATCATAATTGCTGATGCAGGTAACAACCGTGTGGTGATAGTGGATAAGGAAGGATCAGTAATTGCAACGTTTGGGACAACTGGAACAGCAAATGGACAATTCAAGATATCAAAAGATGTTGCAATAGATTCGGACGGTGATCTGTTTGTAGTCGATTCAAGTAATCACAGAATACAAAAGTTTGGTTCAAAAGATACTGTGGAAACAAAGACAGAAACACAAACAAACACACAGATAACAAAACCAGTTGCAAATGATTTTGAAAAACCTGACATTACTCCTCCAAAAGATCTCTATGTTGAGGCCACGGGAGGTTTAACCAAAGTTTCAATTGGAATGGCGATTGCAAACGATGAAAGTGGTATCAAATCACTTACAAACAATGCGCCTGCTGAATTTCCACTTGGTATAACTACCGTAATATGGACAGCAATTGACAACGCAGGGAATGTGGGTATTGCGACGCAGACAGTAACTGTGGGTGATTCCACGCCACCTGTATTCACCAATCTTGCGGATATAGTAGTAGAAGCAAAAGGTACACAAAACGAAGTTGATCTTGGTACACCAGCAGTCACCGACTTGGTAGGTGTTTTGTCAGTAACAAATGACGCACCTGCTTCATTCCCTCTTGGTGAAACAATAGTTACTTGGACTGCAACCGATGTAGCAAAAAATACCGCTACTGCAATCCAAAAAATTACAGTCACAGATACTAAAGCACCAAGGATCAATGCACCTGCAAATATCTCAGTTGAGGCATCAAGCCTTGAAAATAATCAGGTAAACCTAGGTGAACCGACGGTTTCCGATAACAGTGAGATTGCATCCATTACTAACGACGCTCCATCAGTATTTCCATTAGGTGAGACCACAATCACGTGGAGTGCAGTAGATGTGGTGGGGAACATGGCAACCGATACACAAAAGGTGATTGTCGTAGATACTACAAGCCCAACAATTGTACAACCTGAAGAAATCGTAGTCGAGGCAGTATCATCATCTACACCAGTAGATCTTGTTGCGCCAAATGTGACTGATGTACAAACAGTTACGGTTACTAACGACGCTCCATCAGTATTCCCACTAGGTACTACTCTTGTTACATGGTTGGCAGTTGATGGAAGTGGAAACAACTCTACTGTAACTCAGAGTGTAACTGTCGTTGATACTACCGCTCCAAACTTGGTAGTTCCAGCAGATATAACACAGGAGGCAACAGGGCAGACAGGAAATATTGTCGCGCTTGGAGAACCACTAGTTGACGATCTCAGTGGAATATCATCTATTAGTAATAATGCCCCTTCAGATTTTCCATTTGGTACTACCATAGTTACTTGGATTGCAACAGATAACAATGGAAATAGTATAGCAAAGAATCAGACTGTGACCATAATAGATACAACAAAGCCAGAAATTGTGCCACCAAAAGACTTGGTAGTCGAAGCAGCAAGTACATCAGAAAATGTAGTATCTCTTGGTGAACCAAAGGTATCTGATCTGGTAGGAGTCGACTCTGTTACTCATGATGCGCCATCTGCATTCCCACTTGGGCAAACAACTGTGACTTGGAGTGTAACTGATTCTTCAGGAAACACTGCTACTGCAACTCAACTGGTAACAGTGGTGGATACTACAGCGCCCGCAATAATTGTACCACAAAACATAATCGTAGAGGCATCTGGAGTCTCAACTGATGTATCAATTGGTGAAGCGACAGCAACAGATGCGATTGGTGTTGATTCAATTACAAACGACTCACCAAGTACTTTCAATTTAGGAACTACACTGATCACGTGGCGTGCAACAGACATATCTGGAAATGTTGCAACTGCAATTCAGAATGTGACCATAGTCGACACCACACCACCTAGCATCACAGCTCCGGCAGACATTACAGCAGAAGCCACCTCAGATGAGAACAATTCTATTCAATTAAGTATGCCGGTAGCAAGCGATGCTGTCAGCGAAGTTGTAATCACTAACGACGCTCCATCAGTATTCCCATTAGGCGAAACAATAGTCACCTGGACTGCCACAGACGAAGCAGGCAACGCTGCTACTGCAATCCAAAAGGTGACCATAGTCGACACCACACCACCTAGCATCACAGCTCCGGCAGACATTACAGCCGAGGCAGCTTCAG
>DATMAS010000008.1:0-13710 GCA_035559735.1 Candidatus Nitrosotenuis sp. | reverse complement strand
ACAAAACTTGATTTGTAAGTAGCCCGGCCCAGATTCGAACTGGGGTCAAGGGCTCCAAAGGCCCCTATGCTTGACCGCTACACTACCGGGCTTCTTGTTACCCACCTTCAAAAACTCCTATTATTGATATTTTCTGTTTTTACGAGTCTTGATTGCTTGAACTAGCTTGTCGTAAGGATCTTCCATTGACGATAGCATTGTTTTTGCTTTTTTTCGCAGTATTTTGTTGTCAGAGTGTAGCATCTTATTTATGGCCGAAACTAACTTGTCTGGGTCTGGCTGTATGACAACGAGCTTTTCTTTGACAAGATAATCCTGCACCAAATTAGGTACGGCGTTATACGAAATTGTCGGGATCCCAAGCAGGGCAGCCTCTGCAGTCATGGTTCCACCAGAACCAACAAAAATGTCGGTGTCTTGTAGCAACAAACTACCTATCACTACCTTGTTTAGGATCTTTATTTTTTTACCAAAATACTGATTTAGCTTGGAAATCTGTGAGTTATAGCGTGGTAGTACCATTATGTTTTCATTAGGAAACGCAGAAATGATTTTTTGTATTATCATACGCGTTTGGCTTTTTTGCACATAAGCTGCTTGAGCCTCCTCTACTCGAATCAGGATGTTTTTTTTCTTGCGTTCATCAGATATCTTTGAAAATCTATGATTGGTGCCTTTGACAATCACTGAGGCATCAATTGCCTTGTAGGGGATGATGTTATTTTCGGCAATGCCGTACTTTGTAAACTCCTTCTTTGGTATGATCCAAGGCGCCAATAATTTTTGGGCCAATGGTAAAGTAAGGCGCATAACTGCTTCTGCATGCGGTGAATCGGAAAATGTGGCATGCCAGATTTGCAAACCAAAGGCTACTCTTGCAGCCTCTGGAGATGAAAAACTGATTGCAATATCTGGCTGAAATCTCTTAATCAATGTGGTTAGGCGTACCATTCTATCCAAACTAGCTTCCAGCTTGCCGATCTTAGTTTGGCCCCCGTGCCTGCCAACTATGTGGATCTTCAATTTACGGAGCTTTGCAAGCTGTGTTACTTCTCTATAGTCTCTTGATGTGCAAAGTATTGTGTTGTTTTTTTGTAGCTTTTTGATCATTGGTTCAAAAAACAAGACCTGTTTTGGTGTCAAAATATCGAACCAAATTTTCAAGATAGGTGCTATGTGAATAACAGCTGCAATAAGTTTTTCTTAGTCCTTTTACCTAGCACCAATGAATTGGCATCTGACAGAGTTGTTGTTTATGGTTTGAGCACAGAGGGTTACTCACTTGCATGTCAAATGGCAATAAACGGTGCAAATGTCTTCATTATTGATGAGTCATCCCAGTCTGCTATATCGTTGAAACCAGAGATAGCAAAGACGTACCCTAACGTCTCATCACTAAAAGAAGATGAACCACTCTTGTCGGTGGAGCCAATAGATGTAGCAATATCAAAAGCGCAGTACTTGTTCTTTGCACCAAGAATCAGAAAGACAGGCCAAGAAACAAAAACCGAGGTCCACTCCAAATTCAAGGACGCAACATCCTCCCTAAAAAAAGGCAGCTCCGTCATATACACACTTCCAACCGGAATAGGCGGAAACAGCGAAAACGTTTCACTTTTGGAACACGTCACTGGACTTGAAGCAGGAAAATCAATCTCTTACTTTTATTATCCGCTTGGTGGCGGTAACCAACCTCCAAAGGTAATTGGTTCATACAACAATAAACACGACCAAAATCTTGCAAACCTTCTAAGTCACAAAAAAGAACTTTCTTTTGTAGGGATTTCGTCTGCAGAACACTTTCATGCAATAAACGTGCTTTCCAGATTTTCAACTTTGTGTAGCGTACTTGAGGTGTGCAAATTCGCGCAGGACGAAAATACCAAGATGGATCTTAGCTCAGACGACTTTCAAAATATCTTCTTAGACGATATGGTAAGCGGCCTGTACGATCTGCGTTCTCTTGGAACGTCGTTTGAGGGTGCTAACACCTTGATGTACCTAATTAACGGAAGCCTCAAAGGCATAGACGGATACATAAAAAGACTCATCGACGAAATTAGGGCAACCCTAAAGAAAAATGATCTCAAAGCTAGCAGAACAAAAATCGCACTTTCTTGGTCTCTAGATCAACATGAAATGCGTGGAGACAAAATAGAAATGCTACAAAGCCTAATCACGAAACTCAGAGACTACATAGGCGACGTTGAAGCGTTTAATGATCCAAACTTGGATTTATTTCACAACGACAAGACCACAATTCTGGTCATCTGCTCCAAGGCAGACTATGAACACCTAAAAAAGAAGCGTGACAACGACCTCATAATAATAAAGGGAAACCCACTCTGCGAAATATCGCACAAAGAATAAAACTAGAACACAAAAAAATTACTTGTCTTGTCGGAACAAAATGATGCTGCATCAGAGGCCCAGGAAATACAAATCAGTGATGTTGCACAACAAAACGATAAACTCATCGAAGAGCTAAAACAAAACCTTGCATCATGCGAAGATAAACTAAAACGCTCTCTTGCTGATTTTATCAATCTTGAGCGAAAAACAAAAACCGACATAGAAAATGGGGTAAATGAACGGCTTGACAAATTCATGCTGAAATTTCTCACAATTTACGATGATCTGGTAAGGGCCACTCAAATACTAAAAAAAGAAAACCCGAATGCACAAGGCCTTGACTCTATTCTAAAAAATATCGATTCTCTGTTGGCAGAATACGGCGTTACCCCAATTGAGGCATTAGGTGAGATTTTTGATCCAAATCTTCATGAAGCAATCTCTGTAGTGGAGGATGATGGTCTAGATGATAACACAATTACAAAAGAAATAAGGAAGGGATATATTTCTCATAATAGGACGCTTAGACCGACACTAGTAGAAATATCAAAAAAGTCACAGTCAAAATAATCTAAGGTGAAAAAATGGCAAAAATAATTGGAATTGATTTGGGAACAAGCAACTCCGCAGCAGCGGTAATGATGGGAGGCAAGCCTGTGCTGATTCCTGCAGCAGAAGGCACATCGATTGGAGGAAAGGCATTTCCGTCGGTAGTCGCCTTTACAAAGGACGGCCAGCTTTTAGTCGGTGAGCCAGCACGAAGACAAGCAGTAACAAATCCAGACAACACGATCATTGCTGCAAAAAGAAAGATGGGTAGTGACTACGTCTTCAAAGTACAAGGAAAAGAGTACAAACCACAACAAATTTCCGCGTTCATATTACAAAAAATCAAAAAAGATGCAGAGGCGTTCTTGGGTGAAAAAGTCGAAAAGGCAGTCATTACGGTTCCCGCATATTTTGATGACAACCAAAGACAGGCAACAAAAGACGCAGGCACAATTGCAGGCCTCGACGTTGTACGAATAATTAACGAACCAACTGCCGCATCCCTTGCATTTGGCTTGGACAAAGCAGGCCAAGAAATGAAGATACTCGTATTTGATCTGGGAGGCGGAACACTTGATGTTACAATTATGGAGATGGGCGGAGGCGTCTTTGAAGTACTAAGCACTTCTGGCGACACACAGCTTGGAGGCACTGACATGGACAAAGTACTAATTGATTACGTTGTAAACGAGTTCCGCAAAACCACAGGAATAGATCTTAGTAAAGATAGTACTGCAATGACTAGGGTAAGAGAGGCCGCAGAGAAAGCAAAGATAGAACTTTCCACAGTAATGGAAACGGACATCAATCTACCTTTCATTTCATATGATCCGTCATCGGGGCCAAAAAATCTTGAACTCAAGCTGACGCGAGCCAAGTTTGAAGAACTCATCAGGCCAATAGTGGAAAGATGTCGTTCCTCAATTGACAACGCGTTGCGCGATGCAAAGCTTAACACCTCAGACATTTCAAAAATCGTACTTGTTGGGGGCCCAACTAGAATCCCACTTGTGAAAAAATTTGTAGGTGATGTCATAGGCAAAAGCCCAGAATCCGGAGTTGACCCAATGGAGGCAGTAGCCATGGGAGCAGCAATCCAAGCAGGAATAATTGCAGGCGATGTAACAAGTGATATCGTGCTACTTGATGTAACCCCACTTACTCTGGGCGTTGAGACATTGGGTGGCCTGAGGGAACCGCTCATAGAAAGAAATACCACCATTCCTACTTCAAAGACTAAAATCTTTACAACTGCAGCAGACAACCAAACAGCAGTTACTATCCATGTTGTCCAAGGCGAAAGGCCTATGGCAGCAGACAATGTATCCCTTGGAAGCTTCAATCTGACTGGACTTCCGCCAGCACCACGAGGAATACCACAAATTGAAGTCAAATTTGACATTGATGCAAACGGAATACTAAACGTAACAGCAAAGGATCTTGGCACTAAGAAAGAAGCAAAAATAACCATTCAGGCAGGCTCCAAACTCTCAAAGGATGAAATCGAGAAACTAAAACAAGACGCAGAAAAATTCGCAGAAGAGGACAAGAAGAAAAAAGAGGCAGTAGACATCCGCAATGAAGCAGAAAGCTTTGTCTATACTACGGAAAAATTGCTGACACAAGATCTTAAGGACAAGCTGACACAGGAACAGGGAGTCAAGATTGCGGAAGCGGTAAAAGAGTTAAAAGAAGTTCTCGACAAAAGTCCAGAAGAGATCAAACCAAAGCTTGATGCGCTAAAGACACTGGTAAACCAAATAACTACTGAGCTTTACAAAAACGTGAGTCCACCACCAGGCCAAGAACAACAAGCTGGTTCCGCAGGATCTTCGGAACAAACAACTCAGGGCCAAGGTACAACAAGCTAATTTATGCTCAGTATTGCTAGTAGAATAGGAAATGTCTGCAAAAAGAGACTATTATGAGGTATTGGGAGTTTCAAAATCAGATTCTACCGACACCATAAAATCACAATATAGAAAACTCGCACTAAAGTTTCATCCTGATAGAAACAAGTCTCCAGAAGCAGCAGAACATTTCAAGGAGATCTCTGAGGCGTATGCGGTTCTCTCTGATCCAGAAAAACGCAAAGTATACGACCAGTATGGACACGCAGGCCTTGAAGGAAGATACTCCACCGAAGACATATTCCAAGGAGCAAGAGGCAATTTTGATGATGTGTTTTCAAACTTTGGCTTTGGTGGATTTGATTCGATCTTTGAGTCTTTGTTTGGAAGAGGAGGCTTTGGAGGATTTGCAAGACAAAAAGGCGACGACATACTATATGAGACTAGCATAACACTTGAGGATGTTTTCAGCGGAAAAAGACTCGACATAGAGGTAAAGAAAAATGTAGATTGCAATACATGCAAAGGATCAGGCTGTGCTCCCGGCACAAAGCCGGAGACATGTCCTAGCTGCAAAGGCCAAGGCCAAGTACGAATCACGCGCAATATGGGATTTTCAACATTTGTTACAGTACAACCATGCAGCAAATGTGATGGTGGGGGCAAATTCATCCCAAAACCCTGCTCCAATTGTAGAGGTACAGGCAAGACAAAGGGAACAAAACACCTCTCATTTGACATACCACCTGGCATCGATAGCGGCGACTATGTGATACACGGCGAAGGTGAATCAATTCCACACGGAGCAAATGGGGACTTGATTGTTAGGATCCGAGTCAAGCCACATCCATTCTTTAAGCGGGATGGCGCAGACATCTTCTACGATGCGAAAATCTCAATCGTCGACGCAGCTTTGGGAACAACAATCGAGGTGCCAACGCTAGAAAAAACTGAAAAACTCAAAGTTGAGGAAGGAACGCAACCAAACACCATTGTAAAGTTAAAGGGAAAAGGCTTACCACATCCTCATTCCAGGGGGCGGGGCGACCAGTATGTCAGGCTGGTAGTGGAGGTTCCAAGTAAACTAAACAAACAACAAAAGGAACTTTTGCAGAAACTGCGCCAGACAATGGAATAACTACTTGGTTATTTTGCGTATCTCAAGCTCGTGACCGCTTCTGTAGTGAGCAGCATGGGTAGATTTTATCAACTCTGCAATCTTGGCATCAGAAAAATACTTGGTGTTGTATCTGCCAAGCGTTTTTTTGCAGTTGTTACAGTAAACCTCCTTAAATTCCAACTATACAATGTTCAGGGAATCCAAATTAATAAAGAACTTATTTTGGCACCCAAAACCCTTGTTTGCGGGAGTCGCCAAGCCTGGTTAACGGCGTAAGGTTCAGGTCCTTATCTCCTAGGAGTTCGTGGGTTCAAATCCCACCTCCCGCATTAAACCTAATAATGTATCAAAAAACATCAGAATTCCCACAGAATCCTTTAAACCATAGTGAGTTATACTATTTGCAATGGGAAAAGTTGTTAAAGTCGGTGGTAGAGGCACGACTCGAAGGGAAACAGACGCTGACGAAATGAAATGGTCCGGCGAAAAATTCCGTGAATACCAAAAACAACAGAAAGAAAAAGCTAAAGACGAATATGTAGTTTCAGGACGTGGTACTCGCAGAAAAAAACTCGGTGACATTCCAGAAACTACGAGGCCTTCAGGAAAGGGTCGCTACGTTACAGTAGGAAGAGGAACGGGAAAAAGGAAATTAGAATAAACTAATTTTCGAAGTTTCCTATTTTTCTAATATTTTTGTAATGCGTAATTCTAAAAGTTTGTTTAGTTTTTCGCCAGAAACCTTGCCACGAAGCGACTTCATTGCAAGGCCCATCAAAAGACCTGTTGAATGCAACCCTTGCTTTTGAATTGTCTGCATGTTGTCTTTTACCAACTTGTCTAGGAATTGTCCAAGCTCAGCCTCATCAACTGTGGCAGCTTTGCCGACAAATTCATCTGGTGTTCGAATCTTTGCTGACATGATGCCTTCAAAAATCATCTCTACTGATTCTTTTGTTATCTTGCTTTCTTCTAAAAGCTCAAAGACTCGTATAATGTGTTCTTGTTTTAGCAGTGCGGGATCCAATCCCTGTCTTTGGAGATTGGTAATTGTGGAGCACAACGAAGATGCGACAAAGTTGGGGTTTGTCTTACTTGTTGCACAAATAGATTCAAACAAATCCATATAATCGGAATCAAAGATCTGCTCTGCCAACTGAGAATTAAGACCGTATTTTTTTTGTAACTCTGAGATCATCTCGTGCCATGGTTTTGGGATGCTGTTTTTTGCAGCTTGCAGCTCTTCATTGGAGACAAGAACTGGTGGAATATCGGTTTCTGGATACATCCTTGCCGAGCCAGGCCTTGGTCGCAAAAACACCGTCTCGCCTGACTGTGTTGCCATGCGCGTCTCAGCTGGAACGCCGTGTTTTGCAGCCTTTATCCTGTTTATGAGCGCATCAAGTGCAAATTCGATTTTGTCTTTTGATCCTGCGACTATCAAAAAGCCATCGTTTGTTTGTAGCTTGAGTAACAATCGCAGCTTTTCTACTTCGTCTTTTTCGATACCATAGTTTGGAAGCTCATCCGAATGAAATATGCCACCAATACCAAAAAATCTCACATGTTGTCCAAGCTCCTTACCGAGCCTGATTCCCTCGTATGGCTCGTACCCAAACATGCCTGCAAAACCCTTGACTGCCAAAGCCAAAATTACTGCGCCGCCCTTGATTGATTTTTGAATCACTTTAGAGTTGGAATTTGCAAAAAATGAGGTCACATCAATACTGTCTTTTTTTGAGAGCGTGTCTAGCTCGATTTTTTGGAGTCTTTGCGCTATGAGCTGCAATCCATGCTGCCTTTTTGCTTCGTAGAGTATGACTTTTTCCAACTGGTCAAGCTGCTGTACTCCCTTTACCTCTACTATACCTCCACCTGAAATTGAAACATTTACGTCCTGTCTGATGGAGCCAAGTCCTCTTGCGACACGCCGGGTTACTCGCAGCAGTCTCCCAAGACTGAGTGCTATTTTTTTTATCTCTTCAGCTGAAGCAGTTACTGGCTCCAAAGCTATTTCGACAAGAGGTATTCCGAGTCTGTCTAATGAGTACTCTCTGGAATCTTCGGTGTCTTTGAGAAGTTTTGCTGCATCCTCCTCAAGGCAGATCGACTGAACTCCTACTTTTGTGCCATCGACTTGGAGATAACCACCCTGAGACACCAACATGGTTCTCTGAAAACCCGATGTATTGGAGCCGTCTATGACTATCTTTCTCATTACATAGCTTTCATTGAAAATGTTGGAGTTTAACGCGGCTGCAATTATCAGAGCAGTTTGCTTTGCATCATTGTCAAGTGCGTGAGGTGGCTCATCATCATATTCTACAAGACAGCTGCTTTGGGGATTTGCGTTATAGAAAATCGTCTTTGATTTTGAGGATTCAAAGAGTGCTGCAGGATCGTAGCTGCCAAGCTCACTTTTTGCCAATCTAAGCTTGCGTGAAAATCGTACTGTATAATCGTCAGATTCAATTGGTTTGCAACTACAAAATAATTTTTTGTTTGTTGCAAGCTGTTGGTGTATTTCAAGGCCCACCTTTAAGCCAATTTTGTCTAACTGTGGCTCCATAATTGATCCTCTATCTTGTTACGTTAAAATCATTCCGTGAATTCTGATGCGATGTTTTTGAGCATGATCTCTTCAATATCTTTGTAGTTTCCAAGAGCCCACATCGCCTTTACCAGCGCAGTCTCTGGGATCATATCTGATAAAGGCGCCACTCCCATGTGCATCAGGTCTCTGCCGCTCTCATAAACTGCCATGTTTACACGGCCGTCTAGGCACTGTGAAGTCATGCCGATAAAGACACCTTTCTGCTTTGCTTTTTTGACCACCTCGTACATAGTTCTTCCAATATGGCCGAGTCCTGTACCCTCAAAAATTATGGCTTTGTAGCCGTGTTCTAGCAGGTCTTCAACTAGTTTAGGTTCGTAGCCTGGATAATACTTGACCAGTGCTGCTTTTGTGTCTATGTTTATTTTCGGCGTGTATTGTTTTTGTTTAAAGTAAGATCCGTGAAAATTCTGCACGATCCTATCTTGTAAGACGATAAATGCTGGTGTACTGCCAACAGTCTCAAAGGCATTTCTTTTGCTCGTGTGGTTTTTTCTTACACGTGTGCCAAGGTGACACGCAACATCATCGTCATTTTCGGAATTATGCATTGCAACAAAGACGCCGCTTGCTTGACATTCTACGATGAACTTTGCAGCGCAGATCAGGTTTATGGCAGCATCTGATGATGGTCTATCTGAGGATCTTTGTGAGCCAACAAGAACTATGGGCTTTGGAAACCCTGCAAGCGCAAAGGAAAGAAACGCTGCAGTATATTGCATGGTGTCTGTGCCGTGGGCCACCAAAATTCCTGCATAACTTGATGTTACAAGAGAATCAAGTTTTTGTGCAATCTTGAGCCAGTGATCTGGTGTCAGGTTTTCAGAGTATTCTGAGAACAACACCTCTGCGTCGATATTTGCTATTTGCGCAAGCTCAGGCACAGATGCATTTAGCTCTTGGGCAGAAAGTGCCGGCGTTACACTTCCCGTTCTGTAATCGACTCTGCTTGCAATCGTGCCGCCTGTAGATAATAATAGGATCTTTGGCAGGTCTGGATTAATTGGGATGGAAAGATCTTGCTGTGTTGATTCGGCAGATGAAACGTACTGGACTTTTTTTATCTTATCAATCTCCAAGCCTACGTTGTAACCATTTTTGAGCTTTATTGCAATGTGTTTGTCGTCACTGTGCTCGTATCGCGGCATTATCGTGCCTGTCTGATCCGAGTCCATTGTTATGAGGACGGTGTCGCCAACTTTGATCTTGTGTTGTTTGAGAAACTCTAACGCCTTGCCGGTGTATCCTCTGTATTCAGACATCAAACAAAAACTGGTTTGCAGTCGTTTTAAAATTATCTAAAGGCTGAATTACGAGGTATGGTGTTGATTATCTGTAGTATGGTACTGCGATCTTTTGGCCTATCTTGAGGTCTTTTTGCGTCTTTACTTTCTTTACTGCCTCTTCAAAGTGTTTCATTGTGACTTTGGCAGTGTTTGTCGCTTTTTCTAGCTCTTCCTTTGTTGGGTGTTTGTCAAGGCATTCGTGAATGACTATGGATACTGCAGTGTTTGGAATCGCTGCAACGTCTGCGCCGCTCATTCCGTCTGTCATGTCTGCTATTTTGTCCAAGTTGACAAAGTCAAGATCGTTTTTGTCGGTAACTATTGGGATGTTTTTTGAAGATATCTCTAGTATCTGTCTTCTGCTGTCTTTGTCCGGCATTGGGATCTGAATTATCTTGTCAAATCTTCCAGGTCGCAACAGTGCAGGATCTATCATGTCAGCTCTGTTTGTAGCTGCAAGGACTATGACACCATGAAGATTCTCCATTCCGTCAAGTTCGGTTAAGAGCTGGCTTACGACGCGCTCAGTTACGGCAGTCTCAGCGCCGGCTCCCCTTATTGGCGCAATCGAGTCTATTTCATCAAAGAAAATAACACATGGTGATGCCTGTCTTGCACGCCTGAAGATCTCACGGATTCCTCTTTCGGATTCGCCGACCCATTTTGAGAGAAGCTCAGGACCTCTGACTGATACAAAGTTTGCCTCGCTTTCTGTAGCAACTGCCTTAGCTAAGAGTGTCTTTCCGACGCCGCTTGGTCCGTGAAGTAAGATTCCACGAGGCATCTTGTGGCCCAGCTTGTCGTATAGTGCTGGATACTTCATTGGCCATTCTACTGCTTCTTGCAGTTGTTGTTTTACCTCCTTTAAGCCGCCTATGTCGTCCCACTTGACATCTGGGTTTTCGATAAAGACCTCACGCATTCCAGATGGTGTCACCTCAATTAGCGCACGCTGAAAATCATCGTTGTTTACAATAAGCTTGTCAAGTGTCTCAGGTGGAATCTTTTCATCCTCTAAATTCAATTCTGGCAGCAGTCTTCTAAGACATTTCATTGCGGCCTCCTTGCACAAGTATTCTAAATCTGCGCCAACGTAGCCGTGGCTTACTGAGGCGATTTTATCTAAATCGACATAGTTTGAATCTGTTTCCTCTGTAACAAGAGGCATGTTACGCGTGTGTATGTTGAGTATGTCTTTTCGTCCTTTCTTGTCTGGAACCTTGATCTCAATTTCCCTGTCAAATCTACCTGGTCTTCGCAACGCAGGATCTATTGCGTTTGGCCTGTTGGTTGCCGCAATTACAATTACTTTGCCCCTTGCTTCTAGACCATCCATCAAAGATAGCATCTGTGATACGACGCGTCGTTCTACTTCACCTGTTACTTCTTCTCTTTTTGGCGCAATGGAATCGATTTCGTCTACAAAAATAATTGAAGGTGCCTTTTCTCTTGCTTCCTTGAAGATCTCCCTTAATCTTGCTTCGCTTTCACCGTAAAACTTGGACATGATCTCAGGGCCTGAGATGCTGATAAAGTGGGCATTGCTTTCGTTTGCAACCGCCTTTGCTAAAAGGGTCTTACCGGTACCTGGGGGACCATACAACAAGACGCCTTTTGGAGCCTCAACACCCAGTTTTTCAAAGATCTCAGGATGCCTTAGCGGAAGCTCAATCATCTCTCTTACTTTTTTGATCTCATCTGTCAGTCCTCCGATGTCTTCGTATGTGACTTGGGGGACTCCCCTTAGGGTCTCACCTTTCTCTGCGATATGGAATACTGTTTTTTGAGTGACAAGTACTGCGTCCGCTGCAGGAGTAACACCAATTACTTGGAATGTAAGTCGGCCTCCAAAATACGGAACCATGACGTTGTCTCCTTTGATGAGTGGGACGCTTTCAAGTGCGTCTGCAAGGTATCTTTCATCAATTGGTGGTATTGCCTCAAGTGGAGCTACTACAACTTTTTCTGCGGCAACTGCTTTGATCTTTCTTACTGTAATGGTATCACCTATTGCAATTCCTGCATTGTTTCTTCCAAGTCCGTCAATTCGTATGATGCCTTTACCCTCATCTGAAGGATACAAAGGAAGACATTTTGCAACGGTTCTGCGTTTGCCTTTGATCTCTATTACGTCGCCTGTTGACGCATTTAGAGTGTCCATAGAATCATAATCAATTCGAGCTACACCACGCCCAACATCTCTTGTATATGCCTCAAGTACCTTAAGTGAGAGGGCGTTTTGGCTCATAGCAATACCTTCTCAGCGTATTTTTTATATCTTTGTCGTAATTGATCCATGCAACATAATACCAAAATACAAAGCTTAAAATCAATATCAAAAGACATCACCAAAAATGGGTAAGCGACCATTAGTGAGAAGGCGTGGCCGTGGAGGCATGCAATTTAGGGCAGCCTTTACTGGCAAGTTAGCACCAGCTAAATACCCATACTTTGATCTATCCGAAGAACGCACCGCAACTGTCATCGATCTAGTTCATGAAAGAGGTCGAGACGCACCGCTTGCCAGAGTCAGATTCGAGGACGGTTCCGTTTCTCTTGTTCCGGCAGTGTTGGGGACAAAAATCGGCTCTACTATCAAATTCGGCCTCAACGCAGAGATCTCAAACGGTAATGTAATTAGCATTCAAAATATTCCAGATGGCACCATTGTCTGCAATGTGGAAAAACACTTTGGAGATGGTGGTAGCATTGCAAAGTCTGCAGGCGGCTCTGCCACAATATTTTCACACAGCGTAGACGGCGTCACAATCAAACTCCCCTCAGGTGCATTTACTACGCTTAACCCAAAAAACAGGGCTATGATAGGAGTCTTAGCAGGCGGCGGAACATCGGAAAGGCCATTTCTTAATGCAGGAAACAAATGGCGAAGATACAGATCAAAAGGCCACAAATATCCAATAGTCAGAGGTGTGGCTCAAGCAGCGTACGTTCACCCACACGGAGGTGGAAGACACCAGCACATGGGTGGGGGCGGAACAGTATCAAGAGATGCGCCACCAGGAGCCAAAGTAGGAAGCATTGCTGCAAGAAAGACGGGACGAGCTCGAGTCAAGGAAAGAGTCTAATCTTATTTCTCATTTTAACATTAGTCGGATCGCTAAAAATCATAACAAAATTGATTAATGCCAAAGCGAGACTGTTTTTAAATGGGCAAACAACGTGTGCATCTTTTCATAAGTGGTAAGGTACAAGGAGTTTTTTTTCGCCAAGCAATGAAGGTGACTGCAAAAAAGAATCACGTAACTGGCTGGGTTAAGAATCTAAAGGATGGACGCGTCGAGGCCATAATAGAAGGAGAAGACCTCAATGTAAGTAATGTGGTGGAATGGTGTCATGCAGGTCCTGCAAACGCCCGAGTCGAGGACGTTGAAATAAGAAACGAAAAATTCAAAGACGAGTTTACCAAGTTTGATGTTTTGTATTAGCGAATATTGTTGTATGCTTCCAAAATTAGATTTCTTATCTCATCAAGACTGTCGTTTGGCTTGACTGACAATGTTGAGAATGGTTCCTTTCTATTTTTTTGAATTTTTATAATTATGGAATCTCGGTCTGGCTCCAAATCTGCAAACCACCTAAATGAAAGCGACTTTCCAAAGACGATTCTGTGTGCGCGCACATCCTCAACAACATTTTTTCCAAGGGACATACAGTATTCTCTTAAAGAGTCAAAAGCAGGAAATACCTGAGTTGGAATCTGTTTTTTAAAATCCTCATAGGTTCTTTTTTGGCCTAAAAACATATTACACATAAATTGTGTTACGCGTTAAATACCTAAAGTGGTAGTAGCTCTGCTGGTTCCAGTCCAGACAGGTAACCCCATCTCAAGGCGCACAAGATCCGCCACGTTGACGAAGTAGCGTGGGTACTTTGCCTTAGGATTGCTCCCTCCCGGACCTCATCCATTTCGGCAATTCG
>DATMAS010000007.1:0-52482 GCA_035559735.1 Candidatus Nitrosotenuis sp. | reverse complement strand
GTATTTTGCAAACTCTAATGGAAAGCAAATCTCGTCTATGTCTGCAGGCCAGCAAGTGCAAATCGTAACACATGTACAAAACACACAAGACTATGAACAAGGATTTACAAACATAATACAAATCACCGACAAGGATGGTGCAGTAGTCTCGCTTTCCTGGCTTACTGCAAGACTTAATGCAGCAGACATCATGGAGATATCTCAATCTTGGATACCAAAACAAAAAGGCGAATACACGGTAGAGTCTTTTGTATGGAAGTCACTTAATGATGCAACACCACTTTCGCAAACTCAAATACAGACGGTGCTGGTAGAGTAGAGCATTAAAAGTAATATATTCATACAGTCTGTTCATATCATGACAAAAACACTATCCATATTGTTTGCAGTGACAGTTTTGTTGTCAGCAGCATTTGTGACTTCGTTTAGCAACATTGAACAAGCAGACGCACTCAAGGCAAAAGGCACAGGACTTACAAAAAAAGCCAAAGCTTACGGCTCAGGTACAGGTCTTCAAGTTTGTGGTGACAAACTTTGCTCAGAGGGGCAAAAACCAGAACTTCCAAAAGTAGAGCCAAGAACAGGTAAGATGATGGAAGACCAGGTGATGTGCACTAAAGAGTACATGCCTGTTTGTGGAGTGGACGGCCAGACATATGGCAACAAATGCATGTTGGATGCAGCAGGTGTCAAGATGGCCTACAAAGGGGAATGTGGCGCACCAACAGAAAAACCACACAAACAATCTATGGAAAAGAAACAAACAAAGGAAAAGACAGCAGCACACAAATCAAAAATCAAAACAGGGACAATGACGTCCATCCAAGACCCAGGACTTGGCCATGAGTCACACCAGCTAGCAGTAATTCTGCCTCCTTCTGATATGATCTACAAAGGATCACTGACATACTCTGCATCGGAGCCGGTTCAACTCGTGGTGCTTACAGGCCCCCTAGCAGAAGACGAAGACAACGGCCAACCAATTTGGACGCCAGACGGTCAAACCAAGTTCGCGCTGACACTCGTCGACCCGCAAGCATCATCAGGAACATGGAACTTTGCAGGCAACGCACTCGCAGTCCACACAAAGAACCCAGAACAATTTACGGTAAGCTACACTGTCAGCTACGCAGAAAAAGAACCATCAACTACAGTGTCTACTGGGACAATGATCTCAATTCAAGACCCAGGACTTGGCCATGAATCACACCAGCTAGCAGTAATTCTACCACCAAGTGACATGCCATACAGCGGAATTCTCACGTATTCAGCATCGGAACCAGTCCAGCTTGTCGCATTGCATGGTCCACTAGCAGAAGGCGAAGACAACGGCCAACCAATTTGGACGCCAGACGGTCAAACCAAGTTCGCGCTGACAATCGTCGACCCGCAAGCATCATCAGGAACATGGAACTTTGCAGGCAACGCACTCGCAGTCCACACAAAGAACCCTACACCATTCACAGTATCATACACTGTAGTGGCAGGACAATAACTTCCAATTTTTTATATTTTTTATACTGTGCTTTGATTTTTCGTAGGGTGTTTTGATCATAAAAATGAGTGATAAACCTATAAAGGAGCTATTTTGGATCGTCATTACGTGGTATAATGGGGAAATTACTCGAAAAAGCACTAAAGGACGCCCTTGCTGAAAACAAATGCGTATTGGGTATAAAGCAGGTGCTCCAATCAATCAAGAACGCAAAACTAATCATAGTTTCAAAATCCGTCCCACAGGATTCATTAAAAAAACTTCAAAGCTCAACAAAAGACCAAAAAGTAACAACACTACAATTTGATGGCTCTTCAGTCGCACTTGGAAGACTCTGCGGCTTGCAATTCAGAGTATCTGCGGCATCACTGACTTCAATTCCGGACTCTAACATCAAAGCAATATTAAAAGAATCAGAGACGCAATGAAACCACAACTAAGTTTAAATGAGACACAAAAGTTGCGAGATAATTAGCAAAAATGCCACAAACAATCAAACTTACAACTGATCAGATGCGATTGATATCGCTTTTCCAAAATGTAACCGGAGCATCTGCGCGTGATTGTGTGGAAGATGAAAAACAAAACCGTGTGATTTTTGTTGTAAATGAGGGCAAGATGGGCCTTGCAATAGGCAAAGGTGGCTCACATATCAGAAATCTTCAAAATATTATCAAAAAGAATGTCGAGCTTGTCGAATACTCTGACGATCCAGTCAAATTTCTCAAAAATATGCTAAATCCAAAACTCGTATCAGAAGTAAAGCTAAACAAAAGACTTGATGGCTCAACACAAGCAATAGTACTCGTTGACCCAAAAAAGAAAGGTATCGTGGTAGGTCGCGAGGGCAGAAATGCAGAAAAAGCACGTCTCTTGGCAAAAAGATACTTTGAAATTACAAGCGTTTTAATTAACAGTCCTGAAAAAATACTAGAGTGATAATATGGCAAAGTCTCCACTTGGATTATTCGCAGGTCGAGTTTTAAAGACAAAAAGAAAGCGACAGCGATGGGCAATCGGCGTATACAAGCGAAGAATGCTGGGTCTTGACAGAAAGGCAAACCCACTTGGTGGCTCACCACAAGCAAGGGGAATCGTACTGGAAAAGGTAGGTGTTGAGGCAAAGCAGCCAAACTCTGCAGTTAGAAAATGTGTCAGAGTGCAGCTCATCAAAAACGGCAAGACAGTAACTGCGTTTTTGCCACGAGACGGCGCAATGAACTTTATTGATGAACACGATGAGGTACACGTAGAAGGAATGGGCGCATCGATGGGTGGTGCTATGGGAGATATCCCGGGTGTAAGATTCAAGGTTTTCAAAGTAAATGGAACCTCGCTAAGAGAATTGGTAAGAGGTAGAAAGGAAAAACCAAGGAGATAAGAAATGACCGAGTCGCCAAATCTTTTGCTGTTTAGAAAGTGGGACTTGTCTGGGATTGAGATAAAAGACCCAGGACTCAAAAATGTAATTTCACTAAAAAGATCAATTGTACCAATGACGTTTGGCCGATCCTCACTAAAGAGATTCAACAAGACCGAAGTCAACATTGTAGAAAGACTAGCAAACAAACTGATGCATTTTGGTAAAAAATACGCAAAGAACACAGGAAGAATGGGTGGCAAGAAAACAAAATCACTCAACACCGTCAAGGCAGCACTTGAAATAATTCATCTAAAGACTGGCAAGAACCCAATCGAGGTCTTGGTAAGAGCAATAGAACACTCTTCACCAAACGAAGACACTACGAGAATTGTCTATGGTGGAACAGCCTACCACGTATCAGTAGATGTATCCCCACTCCGCAGAGTGGATCTGGCACTACGATTCATCGCAGATGGAGTAAAAGAATCATCATTTTCAAATCCAAAAGCAATGGAAGAATATCTGGCAGAGCACCTGATTTCTGCTGCTGCAAATGACCCTGGCGCTCCATCAGTTAAGAAAAAGAACGAATTAGAGCGCGTAGCTCAAGCATCAAGATAAAAGTAGCCCGAGGCAGATTCGAACTGCCGTCTCGGCGTATCCTCTCGTAAGATCCAGAGCGCCGAATCCTTAACCTGAAAATCATTTGGCCGCTAGACTATCGGGCTACTGAACAACCCACGAAGGCCTTTCAATATAAAATTTCTACTTGATTCTGGTTTCGCGAATAGCTGTAGCATAATCGCAATCCGCTTTAAGTCTCATATATGGAATCAGTCTGTAGTGAATGGAATACAGATCGTTTTCCTTGTATAGTAGATTTTTTTGCAAAAGTGATGCAAGGCCACGTGAAACTACAGTCAAAGACACGTCAAATTTTTTGCATACTTCGTCACGCTTTTTTTGGTATTGCTCCATGGTGAATGTGACTGTATTAAACTCCAAAATCATGGGCCAGACAATTTCCTTCCAAACAAATCTACGATTTTGAGTTCCTGATGCGTACTTGCCTTTTTCGCCCAACGTTAATAACATCTCAAAAGATTAGTTATAACTGCATAGTTGTCTCATATTGAAGAATCTCTGAATCTTTTAGAAAAAAACTGGCAAGTCGATCCGATACTCAAAGACTTTATGCTTGGCAAAAAAACGGACGTAACAGATCATGCAGTCAAGGTGGATCAAGTAGTGTTTCATATTCCATATCTGACAAACGAAAAAAAATTCATTCTCTGGAAGTGTTTTTGGCCTGATTGCCATAATTGCTGTGAGCGCCAAGGAAGATTACCACTCACATCAGACGATTTAATCACTATTGGAAAGGGGCTCAAATATCAAAAAGTATCTGACTTTGTCAAAAATGAAACCGTGATTACAACGTGGAAGGAGCCAGGACCGTCATCAGGTGAGGTTTTGATGACTACAATAAATCTAAAAAGAAAAAAAGATGAAACCGAAGCGAATGATGGCACACACATCTCATGCAGATTTTTAGATGAAAAAGGTGCTTGCTCTATTCACCCAAATAGGCCAGGTGTGTGTTATTTGTATCCGTTTTCTACGTGGCTTGAAAACGAAAACGGCGTAGCACGAGTGCACTCTACTTTTCAATTTACAGGTGACTGTCCTGGGTTTTACTTAGCTGACTCACTTGATAATATGAAAGAAGTTCTTCGTGAGTACTCTGAAATAATATATGATTACAACATGAAATACGCTAGAACTACACGAGAAGGATTTAGTCTTGCCAGCTTTGTCTAGGCCTTTGCGACCTTCATTAAATCGCGCATGTGAATTTCCATACCGAATCTGTCTTCGTTTTTCTTCATGTATCTAAATATTGAAATCAAGTCTGCAAAACTTTTGATTGCGGAAAACTCGCCTTTCATTTTGTGTCTGATGAATTTGAGAACTTTGCCATAAATCGCAAAATATTCTAGGACTTCTTGTCTGTATTTTTCTAAATTGTTGATGTTTCTAACAAAAATGTCTGCGCAGACCATACTTGGAATGATTCCCTCACCAAGAAGTGGGTACACAGTACCAATGGATTCGCCTACACCAACTACTTTGCCGTGATAAAATGGCTCACACATATCTGGTGTTGCAAGCCTGATTGGCCTTCCAACAGTCTTTGTTACTTTGCCTCCGTATTTTGCAAAAAACTTGTCAGTCTCAACTATGTGATTTTTCTTGTAATCTCCCGCTCCAATGTGCGCCAAGTTGTGGCCTAATGGAAAATACCAAAAGTATCCCGTCATGCCAGCAAACGGCTTTACAAAAAAGTCGTCGATTGGTACCTTGTCATCGTATTGAATTTTGTACTGGTATGTTGGCAAGTAAAAGTCTTTTTTGATTTTTGGCAGGTAGCTTCGATGAAAGCCCGTGCAATCAATAATCAGGTCGAACTCTTTTTCTAGGTCTTCAAGCTTTGGCGCAACGCCGTAATGGATCTTGACGCCCTTTGCCATCTCCTTGATGAGGCCTATCTTATCAAACGTTACTAGGCCTTTCAACTTGATGTCAAACTTTTGATTGTTGTTCATTTCGATGTGCATGTCTTTTCCGTGGTGAATTACAAACCTGTCAAAGTCGATGCCTGATTTTGCGCAAAGTTCCTTCATCTCGTTTCTTGATGTACCCCAGGCGCAAATAGAGTCGTGATTTTGTTCAGTCATACGTTCAAAGCCAATTACTTCGTGTTCTTTTTTGAGCCTCGAAATCAGATACCCACCAGCTACACCGACTCCGACTACAGCTATTTTCATTTCATTTGGAATTTTCGGCAGTCTAATAAATAGACTATTCCCTTTTTTCAAAGCGATTTTTTATTCTCGCACAAAGTTATTCTATTAACAAGGCAGGCTTGAATGGTCGTGCCGTTTTTGCCTTGTTCTTTGGATCGTATTTTGCAGGATCTGATTCCTCAAATGCCTGTAGGTCTACTCCGAATTCTTTTTTGACGAGTGGGCCAAGCTCGCTTTTGATCACTTGGATTTCACTAATGGGTTCGCGTTCTGCTTTCAGCTTTCTCATCTCAGTAGGCTCCGCTAAAATCGCATTCACGGTTTTTTTCACAAAGTCAGGATCCTTTTTGACATTGTCAGTCTCTTTGTTTGTAATTAATTCCTTGATGATAACTCCTATGTTTGTCTGACCACCTACTACGTTTTTTGCGATTTTTTGATATGCCTTTACCTTCCAAGAATCGGCAGTATAGAGAACAATCTTTTGCGGTGTTATCTTGGTTACCTTCAAGATATTTCTAATATCCTCAAGTACCGATTGCAAAAGTTCTTCTGTCTGCACAGCTTTGTGATCGAATTGTGTATCTGATTTTGGCCAAGCTGCCTTTGAGGCAAGGCCTGTATTTCCAAGCAGCTCCCACATCTCTTCTGCAATGTGTGGCGCAAAGGGAGACAGCATCGCAACACGCGCAGTTAGGATCTGATGCAGGATGCCAGAAACATCGGTTCTTCCCTTTGCTTCTACTCTTTTTTGATACCACTGCAGATCTGATTCAAAGCTAAAAAGTATGTGGTGTAGCGCTTCTCTTAATCTCATTTTTTCCAGTGCAGATGTAGTTTGTTCAATTAGGTGCTGCAGCCTTGATAGGATCCAACTGTCTTCGGGTTCCAAACTTTGTATCGTGGATGGCTTGTATTTTGCGCATTCCTCATACATGACTTCGAGCTTGCTTTTGAGCGTGTTTATTGACTCCAAATTAAAGTCTGCATCCTGCAAAAGTTCTGCAGAAATTATTATTGCAAGCCTGATTGGGTCTGCACCATACTGCTTGATTGCCTGCCTCAGGGGGATGATGTTTCCCATGGACTTGGACATTTTTTTGCCATCCATGAGTACAGAACCGTTGACTACGATCTGTTTTGGCCAGTTTTCTTCTGGAAATATTGCCACATGATTTAACACAAAAAATGTCAGGTGATTTGGAACCAAGTCGCGTCCAGAATGCCGTGCATCGACTGGATAAAAATAACCAAAGTCGTCTTTGATTCTATTTAGCAACTCTGCAGATATTTTGCATTTGGCTGTAATTTGGTTTGAATCGCCTTTGCCAAGCAACACATAATCAAAAAACTCATCAGACAGATTGTCTGCAACAAGCTCTTTACTGTTTACGTATTTTGCCAAGATATAGTATGCCATGTAAATTACGGAATCGGATAGACTCTCAATTATCCAGTTTTTATCCCAAGGAAGTGGCGTTCCAAGGCCGTGCTGTCTTGCACACGCTCTTTCCCTCAACCAGCCTACAACATAGTTGAACTCGCTTCTGATCTCGTTTGGCAGGATGCTCATTTTTTCAAAACATCTGTTTGTCTTTTCCTTCCATGCTTTATCGCCGTAGTTCAAAAACCATTGATCGTTGAGGATCTTGACTACACATTCTGCGCCACATCTGCATCTAACAGGGCCGTTGTTTAACTCTAGCAAAATGTCGGAGTTTTTTTCTTGCTGAAGCCATTCTTTGATGGTGTCTTTTGCCTCAGATACTTTGAGGCCTGCAAACTTGCCTGTGTTTTCCTTTAGTATTCCACCGTAGAATTCTTTTGCGTAGACCTCTTTTGTCGCATCTTCAAGCTTTGGATCTTTTTGGTCTGAGATCTTGAATTTCTCAACTACCTCTTTTGCTGGGATCTCGCCAAATTCGTCAGTCTTGATTATTGAGATTGGGTCGATGTTTTCCGCAATCTCTCGTATGTCGCCTGCACCATTTCTTTTGATGTCCTGCAATGCCTGATAATCAAAAGGTGCATGGGCAGGAACAGACATTACTATACCGGTTCCGTTTTCGCTTTTGACAAAGATTGCAGGAAATACGGGAACAGATTTATCCAAAATGGTGACCGTTCTACCAACAAATTCGGAACCGTCTACATCTTCAAGATATGCGATCTTTTTATCCAAAAATTCTAGCTTCCTTGCACATTCCGGACTCACAATCCATGTCTCATCGTTTACTCTGATCTTTTTGTACTTGACTGCAGGGTTTATCCACAGGTTGGTCACACCAAATATTGTCTCAGGCCTCAAAGTTGCGGTGGGAATCACCATTCCGTTGTAATGGAATTTTATCAAAATGTACTCCGTAAAGTCGGGCTCTACGTCGCCAAGTGTGTCATGCTGTGATACGGGGTTTTGGTCCTTTGGACACCAGCCAACGGGGTGGGATCCCTGCACCACGAGATTCATACTTTTGAGCTTACGAAACTGCCACTCGATGAATTTCTTGTAGACAGGATCTATTGTGGTAAACTCTCTGCGCCAGTCAATCGAATACCCCATCTCTATCATGCCTTGTTTTATTTCCTCATGAAAATAATCTGCAATCTTGACAGGTTCTACAAACTCCTTTATCTTTGCAGACGGCACATGGTAGAGTTTTTCAAAATTTTCAACAAGTTCCTTGTCTCCTTCTTGGACTCGCTTTGCCATACCAAGAATCGGAGTTCCTGTGTAATGGAATCCCATTGGGAAAAGCACGTTGTAACCACGCATTCGCCAAAATCTGGAATGGACATCGGCCAGTGTGTATGTTCTCCCATGGCCTATATGCTGAGGCGAGTTTGGATATGGGTATGCAACAGTGATGAATTTTTTTGGTCTAGGGTCTGGCTCTATCTCAAATTCTTTTGATTGTTGCCACTTGGTTCTCCATTTTTGTTCTATTTTGTTCCAGTCTATCATAAATTCACTGTCTTTTTGATTAACAATTCTGCATGCGCAAGTGCCTCTCCAAGCTTGGAAAGATCTTTGCCACCGCCCTGTCCAAATCTCGCATCACCGCCTCCAGAACCTCCAAGCTTTGAGGAGATCTCACGAACCACGTCTCCTGCCTTGAAGAATCTGGCAGCTTCCTGACCTGCAAACACAATTATTCTAATTCCTGAGCCTTTTACAAGCAACGCGCAGTAAATCAAGAAGGGGTTCTGCACAATTGACTCCTCGCCTACAGCAATGTGGAATTCCTCATCGAGTTCCTCATCTTTGATAGAATAGAACTTGATCGGGCCAAAGCTTTTGGCAGAATCCACCACCTGTTTTGCAACAATACTGCTGGTTCTTTTAATTAATTGTTTTAGCTTTTTCTTTGCCGCTTCCAAGTCCTCCATTGCATGCTCAAACGACTTGAGGAGCTTTTCTCTGTTTGAGCCAAGTGATTTTATTATTGCGGAAATGTCGCTTTCCTGTTTTTGAATGTACTCTATTGCTGCATCACCTGCAACAAACTCCAGTCTTACGACACCGTCTTGAATTCTTTCGGATTTTGTTATCTTGATGAGTCCTAACTCTCCAGTTCTTTTCACATGAGTGCCACCACATGCCTCGATATCAAAGTCCTCGATTCTCACTATTCTTACGGATTTTACAGGCACGACTCCTCCTTGGTAGATCCTAAAACCGAATTGCTGTTCTGCTGCACCTCGTTCATACTCTTTGATCGTGACTGGAAAGTTCTTTTGAATGACGGAATTTGCTACATTCTCTATTTTCTGAATCTCCTCGTCGGTAAGGCTGGAATGGTGCGTGATGTCTAACCTACCATAATCCTGTTCTTTGAACGCAGAGTGCTGCCACACCCAAGATCCAAGCACACTTCTTGCAGACGAGTTTACTACATGGGTGCTGGTGTGGTGTTTTGTGATTCTCTGTCGCCTCGTTGCATCTATCTCACATATTACGATCGTGCCTTCTTTTGGGGGAACACCATTGACCTCATGTAGGACAATATTTCCGTGCTTTGTTACATCGATTACGTCTACGCCGTTTATCTTGCCGTGGTCTGGCTCTTGGCCACCACCCCTTGCATAAAATGAGGTCCTATCAAGAATCACGTACTTGTTTTTGAGAATCTTGATTACTTTGGCATCAAACCTGACTGGGTCATCTTTGTAAAAGAGCAAGTCAGTATCTGCAACTCCTTCCAAGTCGAATTGCTCTCCGGCCTTTTTCTTTTCAGATTGGTGGAGCTCTGATAATTTGCTGTAAAAACTATCTGGAATCTCTGATATTACGTCGTACTCTTTTAGGTAATCTGGCGTTACACCGTCTGATTCGTAGAGGCGGATCATGTCGTCCACGTTGAGGGTTTTTTTCTGGCTTTTGAGACTCTGTGCTATTTTTTCCATCCTAGACTTAGAGTCGTGGTATCTACCTACTTCGATTCTAATTATGGTCTTGACTTCAGATCGGTATTGTTCAAGCTCAGGGTATGTCTTCTTTAGATAGTCGATATGAGCATCAATTAATTCGTCAAGGTCCACTTTTAGGCCTAGTCTGTCCATCGTGGACATTATTCTTCGCAAAATGATTCTGAGGTTGTAGCCTCCTCCCACATTACTTGGAAGGGCACCATCGGCGATGGCAAAGATCAATGTTCGCAGATGATCCGCAATCATGTAAAGTCCTTCAAGCGGCATGATGATCTTGCTTATTTTTTCATCAGAAAGTCCAGACGCATTAATTGCCGCCTTGCGCACTTGCGACAAATCATGGTGTTTTTCGAGGTTCTTTGCTATTTCTGTAAAGTATTTTGTGAGAAGCATCGAGTCTGCATCTATTCCTACCTTTGAAAACAGTTTTTGAGTTATTGGGCCAAAACAGCAGTCATATGCAGTGGGTGTACCCATTGTGATCCAAGCAAATCTCTCAAGGCCTGCGCCCATGTCGATTATCTTTTGATCAAGCACGGTGTGTTTGCCAAGCTCGCCTTGGAACTCGGTAAACACCGCGTTCCCAAGCTCAAGACCTCTGACATAAAACTCAAGTGAGGAGCCAAACGAGCCGCCACCCGCCCACACATCTTCCACAAATACTATCTCGTTTTTGTTTATTCCAAAGGTGTCTGTGAGCAACCTAAAATCAAGATCAACACATTCATCCTTCCAGTATCCTTTGCCATTTGGGATGCTGTGTTGGCCAATCATACAAAAGCTTGAGAAATGTCTTCCAGTCACACCGACGTTTTCAATGTCTTTGAATCGAAGGCATGTCTGCGGAACAACCAGCGGGTTTGCAGGAAACTCGAACACGACTTTGGAGCCCATGACCCTCTGAAAGTCGACAATCGACGCAATTGTAAAGTAAAGATCATCTCGCCATCTGCATACGACTGGATATCTACTGATTGATGCATGGCCGTTTTTTACAAAAAAAGACTCTACCTGCTTCCACGCTTCGGTGTAATCAAAGCGCTTGCTTGTTGGGGGATCACCTATGAATGAATAGGTATCAGGAGAATGATCCGGACATGAATTTCTTGCTGAGTCCAAAGTCCAAAAAAATCTTTTACAGGAGTTACATGATTTTCGCACAAATCCTTGCTCTGCAAACAGTTTTACCTTGTAGTATCTGTCTGGCTCCGATGAAAATTTGGCAAGGATCTCTTCTTTATTCATCTTCTGGGACTCAGCTTGACCAATATTAAGGAATAGCGCTATGAAAAATTAAATACAATACAGTCTGCCATTTTCTCATGTTCGGCCGCAAAAAAGGCTTACAAGAAGGAAGTTACATCTTCACATCCAAACCTGATGGTGAATACAACAACATCATAATTGGAGTAGTAACCGGAATGGAAGGTTCAAGGATAGGAGTCAGTGGAACAATCATAAATCCTGCAGGTCTCAAAAACAAAGTTTCACAAGGAAAGGCAGGACCACATTCACTTGAAATCCTCAAAAACCCAACTCCTGAAAACTGCATTTTGGCATTTGTCTACAGGACGGAGCACGAGACATTCAACGAGGAAATGGACATAAATGAAAACAAGATAATTGAGATCTCGCCAAAACTATACTCTGTCTTAGATGGTTGGATTAGAGAATCACTTCCTGAGCTTCTCAACAACGTACTATCACTTCCAGAAGGACCTGAACGAGACCAAGCAAAGCGATTGCTTAAACAACGAATGGAAACTCTGTATGATAAAAATCTAAAACAAAACCTGTATTCTGTCTGCCGAAGTCTTAAGATCCTAAACTAGCTGGTATAGTTTTATATTATCCTCAAAAAACAGTCACGATACAATGGAATACGTTTACGCTGCATTAATTTTGCACAAACTCAAAAAAGAGATTAACGAAGCTAACGTTACTAATATAATCAAGGCAAGCGGCGCCGATGTAAATGAGGCTCAAGTAAAAGCACTCGTTTCAGCACTTGCCGATGTAAACATTGAGGAGGCAATCAAAGCAGCTCCAGTAGCAGTTGCAGCCGCTCCGGCAGCCGCAGCAGCTCCAGCAGCAGGCGCAGCAGAACCAAAGAAGGACGAAGCTGCAGCAGCTAAATCAGAAGAGCAAGCAATGGAAGGCCTCTCTTCGTTATTCGGATAAATTATTCCAAATATCTCATTTTTAGCTTTATTCTTATTTATGATGCCGCACTTTGAATTCTAGTTGCAAGACATTTCGTTTGTTTTTCTTATCTATGCTTTTGATCTCTTTGGCACGATGGCCTTTGCAGTGACTGGCGCATTTAAGGCAATTGAGCACAAATCCGACATCGTAGGAATAATCATACTGTCAATAATTACGGGTGTAGCAGGAGGAACAATACGCGACATCATTATTGGTAGATTTCCACCAAACTCTATTTCGGATCCTACTTACGTTGGGATCTGTGTCGCATCTGGTGTGACGCTATTCTTTTTGTATCCATACCTTCAAAAACACTGGAATCTGTTTCTAAAGTTTGATGCCATAGGTCTTGGCGTCTTTTCGATAACTGGCGCTACATTTGCGTATCACGTGTTTGGCCTCAACTTTTTGGCAATAGTGTTTGCAGGAATACTCACAGCGGTTGGAGGCGGCATTCTAAGAGATGTATTTGTCAATGAGGTGCCAATTGTTTTTGTAAAAGAGTTGTATGCTACTGCAAGCTTTGCTGGTGTTGTGATCTTTTATGGCCTACTTGTAGCTCAAGTCCCACTTTTTGTAGCGTCAATAGTGGGGATTGCGCTCACCACCTCATTGCGACTGGTAGCAATGAAGTATAACTGGAATCTGCCTAGGGCACGTGAAAAATAACTTACTGAGGAGTGTAGCCTTTTGCCTTTGATGCAACAGCCTGTGCTTGGGCATTTGCCTTTTGCAGAATTGCCTCTTTTGTCTCATCTGTGAGGTAGCCTGCCTCGATAGCAACCGAGCGTGAGCCTTGTGCTGCCTTTGCAAGGATTTGCTGTATGTTGTCTTTTGTGACATATGCTGCCTCGATTGAAAGTGATAGTGCTTCTTGGTGTGCCTTTGCAAAGAGGTTTCTGTACTGTTCTAGGTCGATTACGAGCTCTTCACGATTGTACTTGGTTCCTTCCTCAAGTGCTGCTTCGAGCGCGATTCCTGCCTCAACTGTTTTTATGTCGAGCTTTTGCAACAACGTAGCAAGTTTTTCATTTACGACACCGCCCTTTTTGACTGGGGTAGAGTCTTTGAGAATCCAAATCGTTCCTTGATCAATCTTTGTTGGGATTCCAGCCTCTTTGAATTCTGTAAGCATTGGTCCTGGAGCAATGCCTGTATTCTTTGCCGGAACTACAACATCTACACTTGCAACGTCTCCGCCACGCGCATACATCATCACCTTGTTTTTTCCAAGTAAGACGTTTAGCTTAAAGGGTGACATGTTTGTAAACATCAAAACGCACTGTCCCTTGAGGGACTCGATCATTTTTGAAATACCTGGCACATCGAGTGTGGCAAGTGCCTTTTTTGCTACTTTGTCTTTAATGCTAATTATTTCGACTTGACCTAGGAATTTTTTTCTCAGTGGTAGGAGCTGAGATGATCTGACCTTTTCCATCTTTACAAGAGCTGTTACTTTGTATTTTTTTGGAAGCTCTTGTAGTTGAGCATACATCTGCGTCTTCTTTGCTGGGTATTTTGTTCTGTTTTCGTGCATTTACTTTCTTACCTGTTGTACTTCTTTGATTGGTTTTCCCATTGATGTCTTGATGATCACTCTTCTGATGTTCTTGTCGCCACTTGGCAGCTTTTTCTCAATTGCGGCCAAGACTGCATGTGCGTTTGCAGCTAAATCTGCATCAGACATCGACTCGTCTCCAATTTTGCATGAAATGGAAAGCGAGTTCTTTACCTTTACTCTAATAGATGATCTAAATCGGTCCAAAAATGATTCTATTGGTGCGTTGAATGGAACTGGAACTGGCATCTTTCCCCTTGGACCGAGAAGTTGGCCCAAGACCTTACCTACAGTTGTCATTAACTGGGTGTCTGCCAAAAAGAAATCATAATTGTTGATGAATTTGCGGGCTTGGCGCTTGTTTGCAGCAAGGGCGTTGATCTCATCTGCGCTGACTACTCGGTCGGCATTTGCACTTTTTGCCTTTAGTCCCATGTCTCCTCCAGCCATAACGCATACGGTCGTTGGTGTGCTGAGCTTCTTTGGCAATTGGATGGTATCGTTTAGCGCAAATCCTTTCTTTACATCAATATCCTTTAGGATGATGTACAACTCTACTGACTGTCTAAACTTGCGTTCCTTGTCAGAATTCTTTGCCTCTGCTATCATCTTGGCCAATTCGGCTTCGCTAATCAATGGAGATTGTCCACGAAAGCCTATTTAAAATCGTTTGTCGGCTCCAAAACAAAATCCAGTAAAAATTGTAATTTTTTGAAATTTGACAATTACACATTAAAGTATATGCAATTTCTAACGTTAAAAATTACATTTATTAACTTCAAGTCCATTATCACGAAGACATTGCATAAGCTAGATGACTTGGACATGAAGCTTCTCTATGAGCTAACAAGAGATGGCAGCATTTCTGTTCCAAATCTTTCAAAAAAGATGGGAATCAACGCCTCGGTTCTATACAGCAGAATCAAAAGACTCACAAAAAAGAAGATAATTAAAAAATTCACGATTTTGGTAGATGAGGCTCAGCTTGGAATCGGAGTCAAGGCCACAATTGGCATAAATCGAGATCCGAAGCTAAAAGACCAGATCCACAAACAACTCTTGCAGACGCCTGAGATAGTCTCAATATCCGAAGTCACTGGTAGATTTGATATAATGGTTGGAGTACACGCAGAAAACCTGGAGCAACTCCACACTATTGTCATAGACAAAATAGGCAAAATAGAGGGAATTCAAAGCACGGAAACGTTTGTCGAGCTGCAAAAAACAGACAAAGAGCCTTCTTATCTTATTTCTAAATAATTACTTGAATTTGTCGTCCCATTTTCCTGCATTGATTTCTGCAGTGAACTCTTTGGGGTTTTTACCTTCGATTTTTATTCCAAGTGACAGACAAGTTCCGGCAACCTCTTTTGCGACTGATTTTATCGAGCTTGCATAGGATGATTCCAACTTTGCTTTTGCTACCTTGACTAGTGAATCTACCTTGATGTCGCCAACCCACGTGGAGCCGGATGTTCCTGAGCCTTTTTGGATTCCTGCCTCTTTGAGGAGCAAGGCTGCTGCGGATGGAATTCCGACAATTACTTCCCATTGTTTTGTTTTGGTGTTTACAGATACCGTGACTGGAACCTTCATGCCTTCAAAGTCTGCAGTCTTTTCATTGATTGCGTTGATTATCTGCATGATGTTTACGCCCAATGGGCCTAGCGCAGGACCTAATGGTGGGCCTGCTGATGCTTGTCCTCCTGTTACCAATGCTGAAATGGATTGGGTATCGGACATAGGTTGACTCGCTTACGTGAAGATTTAATCCTTGCTCAAGCCGTGGATATCTTGAGGTAGTTTGTGTCTACGGTTACTGGAAGTTGGTACGGCGCATCCAACAAAATGACGGTTGCCTCTTGCTTGTCGTTGTCCACTCTGGTAACGGTCGCCTTCATGCCCTTAAACGGACCGCCTATGATCTCGACTACATTGTCGACTGCTATTTGCGGTGCGGTGGTCTTGGTGACGAGGTAGCCTTCGATATCTTTGAACTCTAATTCACCCCTGAGCTGGCCGCGGATGTGTCTTATTCCTTGGAGTGCATCAAAGGCTGCATTTGCATCCTTTGCCTCAATTACAATGTATCCTTTAAGATTATCAACTAAAAGTACGGATAAAATATTGATCTTGTTGGTCTTTATCTTGTTTTGAAGTAGGTTCATCACTACTTTTTCTTGACCTCCTGTGGTCCTTACTGCAAAAAGATGTGATTTGATTTCTTGAGACAATTCCATTCTATCTAAAGACTGAAAATACAAACTGAATTATAAACCCAATCGTCCCAATCGAGGCAACGCCCAAAAGAACCAACCTGAGGTGTTGCATGTAGTCCTCCTTGTCAGATTTCTTGGCAAGCTTCATTGTGTTTACCATGTTCTTTAGGGTGATTTTCAGATCCATTGGTGGAAGTTAATAAGGTGTACTTATATCTCTAATGATTAAAACGAGTGAACATGGAACTTTTGGTCGCATACGAAAAAGACCCCGCAGGATCCAACATGGCAAAATTTCTCTCAACACAAATGCAAAAAGACGGAGAGGTTTATCGTGGAAAAAAATTTGATTTGGTGATAATTCCATCACCCGCAATTTCTGCTGACTGGCTTGAGCAAAAATACCATTACGATGGCTTTGTCTTTTTGTCAAAACATGCGGCTCAATCAGGCGAGCTTGCACTTACGTGTCATAGCACGGGGAATTTTTCAGAGGCCCAGTTTGGAGGAAACTCTGGACAAGTAGCAGTCCCGCATCCACACTTGCAAAAATCATATCTGCAAAAGCTTTGGCAGCACAGAAATAATTTTTCAGAGTTTCAAATCACAATAGAAGCAACGCATCACGGCCCAACGGCGCTTTCCAAGCCAACTTTGTTCATAGAGATAGGGACTACAGAAAAAGAATGGACAAACGAGGATCTTTGCGACTCTGTTGCAAAGATTGTATTCCAAACAATGTCTGAGCCAATAAAGAAATGGCCTGTGGCAATCTGCTTTGGTGGAACCCATTACCCTGATAAATTTACAAAAGAGATCTTGCATGGAGAGCACGCACTTGGCACGGTTGTCCCAAAACACGCCTTGGAGTTTTTGGATCGGCGGTTATTCTCACACATAATTGAGCAAAACAAAGAGGCAAAAACCGCGCTTCTTGATTGGGCAGGTCTTGGACCACACAAGCAAAAAATACTTGAGTTGCTAAAGACTAGTGATCTTGAGGTAGTCAAACTTTGAATGATCTTGAACGTCAAGTCTACAAGATACTTCTCAAAGTCCCAAAAGGCAAAGTTACTACATATGGCGAACTTGCAAAAGCTGTTGGCCTAAAAAATGGACAACGGGCAATAGGCCGTATAATGAATAAAAATCCGTATCCTGTAATAATTCCGTGTCATCGTGTTGTCAAATCTGATGGGAAAATAGGCGGCTACTTTTTTGGACAAGACATTAAAACAAAAATGCTCTCAGATGAAGGAATTACAATAAAAAACGGCAAAATTGAAAATTGGGAAAAATCAGTTTTCAGGTTCTAGGCTTTGCGGTGAGCCTTGATTTCCTCAATTAAGCTCAACAGGTGAGCAATGTTTCTTACAGTGTTTCCACCTATCTTACGATAAAGGTTCCAGAATTCGGGATTGGTTATCTCTTTTCTGTCTTTAGCTACTTTGAGTCTGTGACGCAAGGCACGTACCTTCTTTACATAAACTTGTTTTTTGCCTACGCGGGCACCCTTTCGTCCTTTCTTTGATCCTGGTTTGGTTCCGCGCTTTTTCTTTTGCATTTTTTTGAACTGAGCTCTGCCACGGGATGTGCCCTTTGCAGATTTGATTGTGATTGCACCAGAAGAAATCAGACTTCGTATGTTTGCACGAGTAATTGCGTCTGCAATGTCATCTGAGCTTTCTGGGTCAAATTTGATTCTGCTTAGCCCAACTCCGACTACTCGTGAGACGAGGCGTTTTTTTGCTTTAAGATTTACTACCACTTGTTCTCACTCTCGCGTTAAAGATCTTGAATTTCTGCTCTAATGCTTTTGCAACTATTTCGACTCGCTTCTTTTTTCCAACACCGTGTGCAATTCTGACACCATCAGTCTTTGGATCGAGTCTTTGTAAATCATCAAGATTGTGAACTAGATTATCTGTAAATCCTGAAGGATGCAAACCACGAGCAATTTTGGGCCCGCCGTATCCAACTTTGACCAGTCCTGGTCTGCCTCGAAACTTTTGTCTGCGTTGGTGGTTGTCAATACCTTTTGGCTTTCTCCACGCAAGGCCTACTCGCTTGTATCTCCAGCTTTCCTGCCTTACAAAATCGGGCCTGTGTTCTGCGATTTTCTGCCTTAGTGCAAGTTTTTCCTTGTTTATGGTCAACACAAGGACTCTTAGATTTTACAATAAATAGGTTACTTGAAGGATCAGCGCCAAAAAAGTAAGAGATAATAATATAGCACAGACGACTTGAGTATTCAATGAACACTTTGTTCCTTGATTGTGCGGTGTGACAATGACGGAATCTAAATCAACTCTTACTGCAAGGTTTATCTCACAAATTGAGAACTTTGGGATTTCACCATCAAAAATACACAGAAACCTAAGCCCCGAAAAACTCGTTGAGGCGTCGGTGCAAAGAAACGAAGGAATCGTGACTAGTACGGGCTCCCTTGCAGTAAAAACAGGCAAGTACACAGGCAGATCGCCAGACGACCGATTCATCGTAGATGACGACGAAACCCACGACAACGTTGATTGGGGTAAGATAAATCACCCGTTTCCTATTGACCGATTTGACAAGATACTTCAAAAAATGAAAAAGTTTGTCGATGGAAAAGAACTCTTTGTGTTTGACGGCTTTGTTGGAGCAAGCAAGGAAAACCGACTTGCTATCAGGGTCATAAACGATCATGCTTGGCAAAGCCTTTTTGCACGACAGCTTTTCGTAAGACCTTCTGCAGCAGAGCTTGAAGAACACGAGCCGGAATTTACCATAATGTGCATTAACGATTTTGAAGCAATCCCCGAAGTTGATGGGACTGCATCAAATGTCTTTATTCTCATCAACCTGACAAAAAAGATCGTCCTCATAGGAGGGACAAGCTATGCAGGCGAGATGAAAAAATCCATGTTCTCAGTAATGAACTATCTTCTACCAAAAAATGGAGTGTTTCCAATGCATTGCTCAGCAAATATTGGAAAAAATGGAGACACTGCATTGTTTTTCGGACTTTCTGGAACAGGCAAAACAACACTATCTGCTGATTCCAACAGGATGCTCATTGGCGATGATGAACATGGCTGGTCAGACAATGGCGTCTTTAACTTTGAAGGAGGGTGCTATGCAAAATGTATCAACCTAAATCAGGAATCAGAACCACAAATTTGGAACGCAATTAGATCTGGCGCAGTTCTTGAAAACGTTGTAATTGATAAACAGACACTCAAGCCAAACTTTGATGATGGCTCACTTACAGAAAACACAAGAGCTGCTTATCCTCTTGAATACATTCCAACGGCTGTCTTCCCAAGTGTCGGAGGACACCCAAAGGTGATTGTGTTTTTGACAGCAGATGCACTTGGAGTCCTGCCGCCACTTTCGCGACTCACAAAAGAAGGCGCCATGTATCATTTCATGTCAGGTTACACAAGCAAGCTTGCAGGCACGGAAAGAGGAATCAAAGAACCAAAAGCAACATTTTCGGAATGCTTTGGTGCTCCGTTTATGCCAAGGCCAGCATCAGTGTATGCAAAACTACTGGGAGATAAAATAAGAAAACACAACACAATTGTATATTTGATCAACACTGGTTGGTCAGGCGGACCATACGGCGTTGGTAAGAGGATAAGCATAAAACACAGCAGGGCAATGGTGACTGCTGCACTCACAGGCGCACTTGATATAGTAAAATACAGACACGATGACCTGTTCAATTTAGACGTCCCAACAGAATGTCCAGACGTTCCATCAGAGGTGCTTGACCCCAAAACGACTTGGCAAGATAAGGATGCCTATGTTCTTTCTGCAAGAAAACTGGCGCAAATGTTTGTAGATAACTTCAAAAAATTCAAAGACGCGCCACAAGAAATCATTGATGCTGGCCCGAAACCATAGATCTTTTAATCACTACGCCAACCAAAACTACAATAACACCCACTGCAAAGACAAGTATCATTTGTTGAATTGGTAATCCGAAATCAAAGGTGTTTTGATTTGGGTGTGGTGAAGCTACCAAGACAGAGTTGTAGAGGTTTACTGTATCGTCCCCGGCTCTGACTTCTGCTTGGACCCAATAGGTGCCTGCGTTCTTTATGAAAATAGAGTTATTTTTTTGTGGGGTTAGAGAGATGCTGTCAACAAATCTAGAATCTGTATTGAATACTGTGATCTTTGCGTACGACCAGTCCCTTTGCAAATTTATCGCAAAATCCAGTTTGCCATTTTGTTCTTGTATGTCAATTGAGCCCTCTGCGACTCTTAGCAACATTGGCACGTGATACGTTGTCCTGCCGTCGTCTATTATGATACTGCCTTCATACCGTCCTGTGGTGTAGTTCACAAGTGTTGCAGTAGTGTGCAGTGTGTTGTCAGATATTCCGTAACCAAATACTGCTATTTTTTGATCAAAATCTGTGGTAATTTTGGGGTGTTGCATTGAACCATCCAGTGTTTTTAGCTCAAAGCTTACACTTTGCGTTTTTGTAAATGGTGATAGATCAAAAACTGCAAAAGGAGGAGAAATGATCAGGTTTGCATTAAAGGCCTTTGTTATGTTCAGCCTTCCAACCCCGCTCATCTCCTGGGTGAACTTGGTCCCAAATGTGTCGGAGATGGGGTCTGCTGTGGTGGAAATTATTGAGGACATATCTTGGGGTGATAAATGATGGTTTTTCTGTAACAAGATGGCAGCTGCTCCTGAAACATGTGGTGCTGCAAAACTTGTACCGCTTGTCAGATTATATCCTCCAGAAATCGATGTGGTGTTGACAAAGACTCCTGGTGCCACAAGGTTGGGTTTTATGTAAAACGGAGATACCGGACCACGCGAGCTAAAAAATGAAACAAAATCCGGATGGTAGAATGTGTGGATTGTTCCAATTGTTTTATTTTGAAGCATTTCTTTTAGCATCAGGCCGTCCTCTCTTGACATAGATACTACAGGAATCCTCGGTTTGTAGTCAGGGCCCTCTAACTTGTTGTTGAGGTCCCCAAGAAAAATTCCTGGCTCGTTATTGTAAACTATTATTGCTCTTGCACCTGCATCTGCAGAGTTTTTCTCTTTTTCAGAAAAATAAATGAGTTCGTCTTTTTTGTCGCTGCCGCGCTCAATTAAGAGGATCTTATCTATGGCATCGAGATCTTTGAGCTCGTCTTGTCTGCCGTATTTGCCGAAAACTATTGGGGCCTCGATTGGCTGCGCTAGGGGCTCTGTGCCGACCATCGGCAACACCTGAATCCGTTTGCCGTCGATTTGGAGGGTGGCAACAAGACTTGCAGTCAAGTTGTTGTATGTGGCCCCAACTGTAATTGCATGAGGATCTTTTCCGGGACTTCCAATGGTATTGAAGTCTGGGCCACTGTTGCCGGCAGCAGCAATAACTATGACTCCTTTTTCTACAGCAAAATTTATCGCGTCTTCGATTTTGTCGTTTGTTCTGTTTACTCCAAGACTTATGTTGATAATGTCCGCACCGTCTTGAACTGCACGCTCTATTGCTTTGACTATGAGCTCCGATGACACAGATTCACCTGTGTCTGAAACACGGTAGGCCAAAATTTTTGCCTGTGGGGCAATCCCTTTTAGCTTACCGTTTGCTGCAATGATTCCTGCAACTTCAGTGCCGTGACCGTTGGTGTCAAGTGGCAAGTAGTCATTTTCAATAAAGTCAAATCCGCCAATGACTTTGCCGTCTGGGCCAAAACCAAAAAGGTCTGGATGATTATAATCAACGCCTGTGTCGATCACTGCTACTTTGATGCCGTCACCGTCGTATCCCAAATTCTGTGGGTAAGTGGCACCGACATATCTCGCACTCTTGTCAAGTAAGATCTCCAGATGTGGCTCATCATGTATTTTTTGCACAGCTAAAAAGGCCGAAATCCCGATCACAATAAAACAAAAAACTAGTTTTGCAATCAACTTCATCTTGATATTTGCTAATACAATTTACACTTTATGTGTGACTAGCCACAAAGACACAATCATTAAATTATGAACACTTGTCAAAACTCACATGGGAAAGTTCACACTTCCTGAAGTGCCATATGCTTATGATGCACTAGAACCACACATTGATGCAAAAACAATGGAGATTCATCACACAAAACATCATCAGGCCTACACAAACGGTCTGAATGACGCATGGGACAAACTTCCAGCTGATCTCCAAAGCAAAGACCTGCTTGACGTCCTTGCAAATATCAACTCAGTTCCCGAAGCTGTACGCGGTGCAATCAATTTCCACGGCGGTGGTTACGATAACCACAAGCTGTTTTGGAACAACATGAAGCCAAATGGCGGCGGTCAACCTGGAGGTGCAGTAGCCGATGCAATCAAAAAAGCATTTGGTGACTTCAACGCGTTCAAAGAACAGTTCTCAGCAAAAACCACAGCAATCCAAGGTAGTGGTTGGGGTTGGTTGGTCTTCAATCCGAAAACAAAAAACGTTGAATACAAATCAATGCCTAATCAGACAAGCCCACGAACAGAGGGACTGGTACCACTTCTTGGACTAGATGTTTGGGAGCATGCATACTATCTCAAATATCAAAACAAAAGAGCAGACTATGTAGCTGCGTGGTGGAATGTTGTCAACTGGGACGAAGTAGATAATCGCTACTCCAAAGCAAAATAATCCCTTCTTTTTTGTTCAGCTTTCCATCCAGACATTATTTATTTTGGATTTGGTACCTATTGCAAACGCAACACCTTCCCACGGCTTTGAGAATTTGTTGTAAAACCTGTGCGGTATCTTTGGCGGAATGAAGATCATTGTATGTGGTAAGACTGTTTTTGTCATATTTCCTACGGTTACAACACATTTGCCACTCAAACAATAAACCAAAACGTATTCGTTGTCATGTGTGTGCAACTGGTGGACGTCGCCTGATTTTATGAGTGCCTTGAGGCCAACGATTCTATCTCCTTTGATTTTTTCATTTAACATCGATTTGATCATTAGCTTGTCTGTTGGGTGTTCTTTTTTGTAGGGTTGAACCCATTTTGATGTGGGCCTGACAAACTTGCCACGTTTTTTTGAAACCATCTAAATGCGATTAGCTATGAATGCATTTATAGACATCTGAAATACTAATTCGTTAAATGAGTGAAGAACAAGCACAACAATTTCTGTATCAAATGCAAGTCCTCGAGTCTTATGTAGCAAGTCTTGAACAAAAAGAGGCAGCGATCATGAATTTTTTGCGTGAGGCCATGGCGTCAATTGATTCCATCAAAGGAATATCGCAAAATCCTCAAGCAGATTCGTTGATTCCGGTTGGACTTGGGACATATGTCAAGGCAAAGATATCTGAGGATCCAAAGGTACTACTCAATATAGGGGCAGGCATAGTGGTGGAAAAGGATCATGACTCTGCAATAAATCACCTTGAATCACGAATAAAGGAACTCCAGGTTGCACTCAATGATACAGTTGCGCAAAAACACGAGGCATTGATGCGACTTGAACAACTAAAAGAACAAATGAATACTTTTCTACAATCTGCAAATACGCAGCAATAAGTGATTTTAATGTTTGATAAATTACGAAGTGCTTTTTCAAATGTCGCTAAAACATTAAGCGAAAAGGAACTAAAAGAAAGCGACATCGACGATGTCTTGTTTCAACTAGAAATTGCATTGCTTGAGGCAGACGTTGCAACAGAAGTAATAGATGCCATCAAAGCTGATCTAAAAAAGAGACTGGTTGGGACATCGGTAGACAAAAAGGAAATTGAGGAATTTGTAAAAAACAACCTCATTCAAAGCATTTCTAGCTTATTTGATGCGGCAGGCTCAGCTGATATTTTGGCGCAAATAAGCGCAAAGAAAAACTCAGGCGAGCCATGCGTCATATTGTTTGTTGGAATCAATGGTACGGGGAAAACTACGAGTCTTGCCAAACTTGCACACCTAATAAAACAAAACAAATTTTCAGTAGTGATTGCAGCCGCAGACACATTTAGAGCGGGTGCAATTGAACAGCTCAAAGAACATGCAAACAGGCTAAACATAAAGACAATTGCACAAAATTACGGTGCAGACCCTGCTGCGGTAGCACGAGACGCAGTTCTTTACGCAAAATCGCACAAAATTGACTGTGTATTGATTGATACTGCAGGAAGAATGCAGACAAGCAAAAATCTCATGGAACAAATTGAGAAAATAACCAAAGTTGTCAAACCTGATCTTAAGATCTTTGTAGGTGATTCACTTGCAGGCAATGATACGGTAAACCAGGCACGAGAGTTTTTTGAGCACACCCAGTTTGATGGTGCGATATTGACAAAAAGTGACGCCGATGCACGAGGGGGAGCAGCACTGTCTGTTGTCAAGGTCACATCAAAGCCGGTTTTGTATGTGGGTGTGGGCCAAGAGTATGGTGATTTGAGACCATTTGACAAAAATGTATTTTTGGAGACTGTATTTGGACAAATCCCTACACAAATTCCTGCGCAAAAACCAGAAATCAAAGCAGAGACAAAACCACATATATCAGAAATCAAAGAGCTAACGCCTGAAATCAAACCAGAATTAAAACCACAACCACAACCAGAAGTCAAACCACAACCAACACAAATCCCGCCACAACAAAAAGAAGAGAAAAAACCAGAAGTCAAACCAGAACCAAAACCGGAAAAGAAAATCTCCGATCCTTTCGAAGGAATCAACGACAAGGACATCTCACGTTTTGCAGAATTGTATGAGGTACCCCCACCAGAAAATGATGATGAGGCATTTGCATTAGCGAAAAGAATCCGAGAGTGGATTCAGAAAGGACGACCAAAACCTGGACAAAAAGAAGAAAAACAATCGGAAGAGTCTCAACTACCTGAAGAAGAAAAAGAAGTTAAAGGGGAAGAAAAAGAAAAACCAAAGAAAGGACTTTTCGGCTGGTTGAAGAAATGATAAAAACTAAAGATGTGTTGACACTGGGAGAACTCGATAAACGAGAGATACTAAATATAATAGATTTTGCAATAAATCTAAAAAAAGATCTGAAAAAAGGAGTCTCAAAACCATTACTAAAAAACAAAACACTTGCGATGATATTTCAAAAACCTTCAACACGTACACGCGTAAGCTTTGAAACTGGTATGTTCCAACTTGGTGGAAACGCAATTAATCTATCGTCACAAGATCTGCAGTTATCTAGGGGGGAGACAATAGAAGATACTGCAAGGACGCTATCGCGATATGTAGACGTCGTAATGGCTCGCGTATATGAACATGAGACAATCGAGATGCTGGCAAAAAACTCCACAGTGCCGGTAATTAACGGACTGTCAAACTCATTTCACCCATGCCAGATTTTAGCAGATCTAATGACGATCAAAGAAAAAAAGAAAAAACTTGAGGGGGTAAAGCTTGCCTGGATTGGAGATGGCAACAATGTATGTAATTCTATGATCTATGGTTGCAGCAAAGTGGGAATCTCTATGTCAATTGCAACCCCAAAGGGATTTGCACCGGACGCGCAGGTACTAAAGGAATGCAAAAAAATCGGAGACATCGAGCTCACACAAGATCCACACAAAGCCGTAAAAAATGCTGATGTTATAGCTACTGACACGTTTGTGTCGATTCACAACGATGCAAAGCGACTAAAGAAATTCCTACCGAAATACCAAGTAAATGAGGAACTTTTTTCAAAGGCCAAAAAAGACACAATTTTCATGCATTGCCTTCCAGCTAAAAGGGGTCAAGAGGTAACTGCGTCTGTGATCGATGGACCTCATTCTGTAGTGTGGGATGAAGCAGAAAACCGACTTCATTCACAAAAGGCATTGCTTGCCTCGTTGGCTTTCTAACGTTTATAAAAGCATTGAAAAAATTTGAACAATATCGATGGCATATTCGACCATATTACGACGCTTACGTGAAGAAAAGACCAACTACAAAAAGCGAAAGCTGTTACTCATGAGTAGGCGTGACTTTGTCACAGTTCAGATTTCCAATGAAAATACCCTTGTCCAAATTCATAAACCTCAACTGACAGGCGACAAGGTAGTTGCATCAGCACACTCTAGATTCCTATTATCCAAAGGCTGGAAAGGATCAAGAAAAAACGTCCCAGCTGCATACCTTACCGGTTATCTGGCAGGAAAAAAGGCACTGTCCCAGGGAACAAAGGATGCAATCCTGTACAGCGGAACAAGGAGATACACTCAAAGGATGGCAGCAGCACTCAAAGGCGTGATTGATGCAGGACTTGAGATCCCGGCAAGCGACGAGACACTCCCGAGCCAGAATAGAATTAATGGTGAACATCTTAAAATAAAAAACGATATCGCAAAAATAAAAGCGGCAATAGATAGCGAGGTCAAGTAAAATGAGTGAAACAGTAGAACAAAAACCACGAGAGAGAAGATCTTCAAGACGAGAAGAAGAAGAGTGGGTACCAAGAACCGAACTTGGCAAAAAAGTCGCCGCAGGCCAAATTACAACAATGGAGGAAATTTACTCCAACGGTTTGAGGATTCAAGAAGCAGGAATTATCAAAAAATTACTTCCAGATCTAAAAACCGAAGTAATTGATGTTGGCATGGTTCAAAAAATGACACCAAACGGCCAACAAACAAAATTCAAGGCAATGGTTGCAGCAGGAAATGAAAACGGATGGCTCGGTATAGGTCAAGGAAAATCAAAACAAATGAGAATTGCAATTGAAAAGGCAACAACTAATGCTTATCTTAATGTGAGCCCAGTCAAGCTAGGATGTGGCAGCTGGGAGTGCAGGTGTGACCAGGCCCACTCAGTACCATTCAAGGTTCGTGGTAAAGGTGGAAGTGTCGTCGTCGAAATAGTTCCGGCACCAAGAGGACTTGGACTTGTTGCAGGCGGAAAAATACGAAACTTACTCAAGCTAGCAGGCCTCAAAGACGCCTGGACCACAGCAAAAGGCTCCACCGCAACAATGAACTCTACATCCAAAGCAGTACTAGAGTGTCTCAGACAAACATTTAGTCAAGGTTGATCGATGATGGCAAAAGCGTATCTTGTTGTGCGAATGAGAGGACAAATTAATGTGCCTCACTGGGCAAAAAATACACTAAATCTGTTAAAACTTGACAAAAAGTTTAGAGCAACAATAATTCCAGCCAAAGACAACACAAATGGAATGCTTGATGCCGTAAAGCACTATGTGTCTTGGCAGGAAGCAAATCTGGATATTACAAAAGAGCTTTTCAACAAAAAAGGAAGAAAAGCAGGTTACAAAAAAATCACAAATGAGGATGTTGCAAAACTAGGCTTCAAAACAATCGACGAGCTTGCAGCATCTGTTTCTGAAGGTAAGATTTCTATGAATAAAATCAAGCCAATCAAACCTTGGTTTGCATTATCTCCTCCAAAACACGGATTCAGACGCAGCACAAGAAAGACCTACGGTGAAGGAGGCATACTGGGACAAAACAAAGAACTGACAGAACTTGTCAGGAGTATGATGTAGCTTGGCAACACGACTCAGAAAGACAAGAAAGTACAGAGGTTCTAGGACCCACGGTTGGGGCCAAATCGGCCAGCACCGCGCAAGTGGTCACAAGGGAGGTCTTGGCAAAGCAGGAATGCACAAACACCTGTACAGCTCACTTCTCAAATATGATCCTGATCACTTTGGTCACGATTCCACTCATCCACCTCACCCAAATGTAATCCGAAAATGGACTAGCGTAAGAGATCTAGATGACCTCTTTGCAAAACACGGCAAAGAGGAAGGAGGAAAGAAAGTACTGGATCTTGACGAACTCGGCTACGATAAACTTCTTGGCGGAGGGCAACTAAAGAATGCCTATTCTGTCAAAATCCAGCAATATACCGCATCCGCAGAAGAAAAGATCAAAAAGGCCGGGGGAGAGGTGTTAGCTGTTGAGTGAAAGTACCGCAACTGGGCTTATCAAACGAATAGTAGAAAAAACAGAACCATACCTCGTCCAAGTCCCAAAACCAAAAAAGAAACTCTCGCTTCAGACTAGATTGATCTGGTGCGGAATCGCACTTTTGATTTACCAAGTAATGGGGCAGACACCGCTTTTTGGCGCAACAGCACCAGAGTTTGACTTTTTACAGTTTGCAAGGGTAATTTTTGCATCACAACAAGGGACACTCGTTGAACTCGGAATAGGACCTATAGTTACAGCGGGTCTGCTCATGCAGCTCCTCAAAGGTTCTGAAATTCTCAAGTTCGACTTTACCAAGCCAGATGAGAGAGGCATATTTCAGACTGCGACAAAACTGGTCACATACGTAGTAATAATAATAGAATCGGTAGTGTACGCTATCGCAGTGTATGGTCCAGGAATCTCAAATCCGACCGTACTCTATGTGATAATAGGTCAGCTAATTTCAGCATCAGTCATCATCATGTTCCTAGATGAACTCATCCAGAAGGGATGGGGTCTTGGAAGTGGAATTAGTCTTTTTATCATGGCGGGTGTTGCACAGCAAATACTGTGGAGCATCTTTAGTCCACTACCTGCAGGCGACGGTAGCATGATAGGTGTAGCTCCATTTATAGCTCAATCATTTACGCAGGGAACTTTGGCTGATGTCTTTTTCAGATCAAACCAGCTACCCAGCGTATTTGGTTTGCTGATCACTGGTGGCATATTGTTGGTTCTAGTATACACTCAAGCAATCAAAGTGGAAATTCCAATCGTATCTACAAAATACAGGGGATTCTCAGCAACTTATCCAATCAAACTCATGTATGTTTCTAACATACCTGTGATTTTGGCCTCGGCGCTTACTGCAAACGCGGTATTCATTGGACAGATGTTATGGTCAAACATCAACCCACGAAACAATCATCCATTCTTTAACATCTTAGCACAGTTTGATCAGACTAGCCCGTCAACACCAATTGGAGGCATAGTCTACTATATCACACCTCCAAGGGGACTGGAACTTGCCGCGCTTGATCCAGTTCGTGCAGTAGTTTACGTCCTCTTTATGATAGGAATTGTGATAGTATTTGGAAGGCTTTGGGTGGAGCTTGGCGGCCTTTCTCCAAAGAGTGCCGCAAAAAGCCTATTGGATGCAGATGTGCAAATCCCTGGATTCAGAAAATCAAATCAGCCGGTAGAGTCACTGCTTGCAAAATATATTCCGTCCGTTACAATCATAGGCTCGGCAATACTTGGTGCATTAGCTGGCGTATCTGATGTTCTTGGCGTATTTGGAAGCGGTATAGGTATATTATTGATGGTGGACATTCTGATCAACTATTATCAGCAACTGATTAGAGAACAAGTCGAAGTTGTTATGCCTCGTCTGGGTGCGTTGCTTGGGCGAAAGTAAAAAAGTTGTCATAGTTGGAATCGCCGGAGTCGGTAAAACAACACTGGTGTCCAAAATAGTCGAGATCCTAAACTCACGCAAAAAAAGTGTAAGTGTACATAGTTTTGGAACTGTAATGTTCGAAGAGGCAAAAAAACTTGGCATCGTAAACCGAGATGAACTTAGGAAACTTGCAGTAGAAAAACAAAGAGATCTGCAAAAAATGGCAGCAAAAAAAATTGCAGGCTTTAACGACAATGTCGTAATTATAGACACACACGCATTCATTTCTACAAAGGAGGGTTTCTATCCGGGACTACCATACCATGTCCTTGAGGAGCTCAAGCCTGCAAACCTGATTACAGTTTCCGCAAGACCTGAGGAGATCTACAACCGAAGAATGAAGGATACAACCAGAGACAGAGACATCATCTCAATTGACAAAATAAAAAAGGAACTTGCAGTCCAAGATGCAATGCTTTCAAGCTGTGCAGTTCTGATTGGCTCTCCAATGAAATCAATTCTAAATTCAGAAGGAAAGGTTGAAGAGGCGGCAAACGAGGTAATAAACGCAATAGGTCTTTGAAATGGAACCAATCATAATCCTACAATTCTTAGAATCGATATTTTTGCAAGGTGATTTTTTTGGCATCCACCATGGGCCACTTGGAAGCGCAGACCCAATAGTTAAGGGTATGATACCTGCCATGTTTGGAATCTTGGGATTCTCAATACTGCTTAACTTGTTTAATGCTGTGGTGAGAAGGAAGCTTGTTGATCAGGAAAAACTTCAAAGAATAATGAAAGAGACACGCGCCTGGCAAAAAGAAAGGATGGCTGCATTTAGGGCAAGGGATGCAGCAAAACAAGCGGAGCTTGACAAAAAATCTGCATACATGACAAGACTGAATCAGGAAATGATGCAGATGAACATGAGACCAATGATGATAACATTTGTGCCGTTGATTCTTATCTTCTATTTTGTATTGCCACCATTGTTTCCGTACATTGTAGCAGTCTCACCAATTTCCCTAAATGTAATTCCTGGGGAATTCTTCCAGCTCACATGCACTGCCGAGTCTATAGAAAAAACACCTAACATATGCCGTAACGTAAATGATGTCTACTTTTGGGCTTGGTACTTTTTGGGCTCGATTGCATTTAGCGGAATAATAATGAAGCTTACAAAAACATCGATGGATCTAACATAGCTTTGCCAAAATCAATAATCATTTCAGGGCCTCCCGCTATTGGGAAAACTACTATCTCAAAAGGACTTGCAAAAGAATTCGGCATGAAAAGCCTCAGCGGTGGTGATGTCTTAAAAGAACTTGCCAATGAACAAGGTTTCAAAACAGATGGGGATGATTGGTGGGACACAAAAGAAGGAATGATGTTTCTTGCACAAAGAAAGAATAATTATGAGTTTGACAAAAAGGTGGACGAAAAACTAAAAGAGATTTTTTCAAAAGGAAATGTGGTTATCACAAGTTATACGTTACCTTGGCTTGTCACAGGCGGAATAAAGATTTGGCTTGCAGGCTCGCGCGAAAATAGCGCAAAAAGAATGCAAACCCGGGACAAGACGACACTGCAGGAATCTCTTCAAATAGTAAAAACAAGATATGATGAAAACAAATCACTATACAAAAAACTATATGGCTTTGATTTTGGTGAAGATCTGTCAGTATTTGATGTCATAATAAATACCGACGGACTTGACGCGCAAAAAGTACTAGAGATTGCAATACAAAAGGTAAGAGATCTACTTTGAGCCTGCCTCAATTGCAAAATCTTGTGGTAGTAGACCAAGACGTAACAAATGATCAGTATGGCGTGTACTATGACAAAAGATCAATCAATGACCTTCTAAATTATGGACTCATTCTTTTAGACAAGCCCCCAGGACCAACAAGTCATGAGACGGTTGCATGGGCAAAAAGAATTCTACAAATCCCAAAGATTGGTCACAGTGGAACATTGGATCCACAAGTATCAGGAGTGTTGCCATTAGGACTTGGTGAAGCAACAAAGGCACTTGGTGTTTTACTTCTTGGACCGAAGGAATACTATGGACTTGGAAGATTGCATACTTTGCCAAGCAAAGAAAAACTCGACGCAGTTTTGAATTTGTTTAAAGGTGAGATCTACCAAAAACCACCACAACGCTCTTCGGTATTACGCCAAACAAGAACAAGGAAAATCTATGAATTAGAAGTAATCGAACAAAAGGAAAGACTCTTGTTGTTGCGTGTTTTGTGTGAAGCAGGAACATACATTCGAAAATTATTCTATGATATCGGAGAAATACTTGGACCTGGCGCCACGATGATTGAGCTTAGGCGCTCCCGCGTTCACCAATTCAATGAAAATGAAAGAAAGCTAGTCACACTACACGAGCTTGCAGATGCATTTGCGTACTGGAAAGAAAAATCTGACGATTCAAAACTAAAAAAACTGATACTACCAATAGAACACGCATTAACTGAAATTAAGGCAGTCGTAATCCGTGATTCAGCAGTAGATGCATTGTGTCATGGGGCACAGCTTGCAATTCCGGGCATACTTGAAATTTCACCTGGAATTACAAAAGGTGAGCTTGTGGGAATTTACACACAAAAAGGAGAGATTGTAGCGCTTGCAGAGTCGTTAATGTCCGAATCAGAAATCAAGGATGCAACAAAAGGCTATGCATTTCAAACAAAAAGGATAATCATGGCACCAAATACCTACCCTAAAAGCTGGCGCTCAAAAGAATCAAAAGTACCCAGTGCTCAATGATTCCAAAAAGCCTAGTGATCTCAGTTGCAACTGGAATAATCGCAGCTGCAGCACTTGGTGTATATCTGCAAGAACTTAACTCGCAAGGTGTTGTCTTTGTGCAAGGCACTTCGATCTCAGTGTATTCTGAAAAACAAGACTACAAACTCGGGGAAGTCATACCAATTCAGATAATTAACTCTGGAACGTCGGAGATTGTCTTTGCAACTGACGCGCCAGCGTTGAGGATCAGAGCACTTGATGGGACGGTCTTTTTTTCAACATCTTTTGAGGGACTAAAGCTTGAACCAAAGCAGAAACATGTCTTTGTGTGGGACCAACAAAAAAACGATGATTCCAAAGTTATAGAGGGGCGTTATATCATAGAGTCATTTGCTTATGATCAAGATAACAAAAAGGTAAGTGACAGCTTCACACTAGATATTTTCAAGTAGGAAAAACTTAAAACGAGTTCGACGAAACCACAGGTGGTTGGCAAAAAAGATCAAAGTTGGACTTGTTGGCATAGGTAACTGTTTTTCAGGATTAATTCAGGGAATTGAATATTATAGGAGGAACCCATCTCAGAAGGTAATTGGAATAATGCATGAAAAGATCGGTGCATATTCCATTCATGATTTAGAGTTTGTTGCAGGATTTGACGTAGGGCAAAACAAAGTAGGCAAGACGATCAATGAAGCAATTTATGCGTACCCAAACATGGTTCACTGGGTTGACAAAAACAAGATGCCAAAAACAAAGGCGTTGGTGTATGAAAGCCCGGCACTTGACGGTGTTGGGATCTGGGTAGAGAACAGAGTCAAGCCAATCAAGAGCAAAAAATCAAAGGAGCAAATAACAAAAGACATCAAACGCGCAATCGAAAAAACAGGCGCTGAAGTCATAGTATCTTATTTGCCAGTCGGCTCTGAAAAGGCAACACAGTTCTGGGCGCAGATCTGTCTTGATATGGACACTGCATTTGTCAACTGTATCCCATCGTTTATCGCATCAAACAAAAAATGGGGGGATAAATTTACAGCAAAAAAACTTCCAGTAGTGGGAGATGACATTAAAGGACAAGTTGGCGCAACCATTGTGCACAGAACGCTGGCAAGACTGTGTGATGAGCGTGGAACTAAGATTGAGAAAACCTATCAGATCAACGTGGGCGGAAATACTGACTTTTTGAATATGAAGGAACAAGAACGACTTGTCAGCAAAAAGATCTCAAAGACGGAGAGTGTGCAGAGCCAACTCTCTCAAAGACTACCCGATGATCAAATCTATGTCGGCCCGTCAGACTTTATTCCATTTTTGGGCAACACCAAACTAATGTTTATGAGAATAGAAGGCAGACAGTGGGCAAACATTCCGTACAACATGGAGGTGCGCCTTGAAGTGGATGACAAGGCAAACTCCGCAGGAATCGTTATTGATGCAATTCGACTCGCAAAGCTTGCACTTGAGAGAAAGATGGGAGGTCCAATAATACCGGCATGTGCTTATCTGATGAAACACCCTCCAAAACAAATGACTGATCCGCAAGCAAAATCCGAGCTTGAAAAATTCATCAAAGGTTAAGAAATCCTAAATCCACATCATGTGGATGCAGATTAGTAGTCGATTTTTGTAATTCGAACATTACTTCCATAGGATTCTAGAAAATGTCCCAAAAAATTTTTCAGTTGTTCTCCTATTCGATATCCCAGTGCACCTTTCATCATGCCTGATGTTTCAATTATGGTTGCCATCTCGGAGCTTATTTGCACATTAAAAAAAGTCCATCCTGCCTTTGAGAATGGTTCTCCTATATTGTAGCCGTTCTTTACATTGCATTTTTCTTCCAGTCCTGCCAGTGCTTTTCTGACTAATTCTATCTCCTCATCGTATTTTCTTGTGCTTAGCTGAAACAGAGGGTTCATCTTCAAAATTTACGTGCTAGTTAATTTATTGCGTGAAGACCTCCTCTTATAATGTAATGGCTGATTTCTGTTCTATTCAATAACATGACTTCGTCTTTTAAGAACGCGTCTTTTTGTTAGTATGCGAAAGGGCATTGATTATACATTACCGTCGTTTGAGGTTGTTTGTCACATTCCTGATCTGAGGTGTTGTGAAATAATCAACTCGTACAAAGTTGGGGCAGCAACTATTTTCATCACAAAAGATGGCAGATATCTGATCTCTGAACCAAAACTCTCCTTGGAAATCCATGATATATACAACAAAATGATGCAACAACTCTTCTTATCGTTAGAACCGCTCCGACAAACATCAGATCCTGTAAGCTACATAGAAAAACACATCTGGAAGGAAGCACAGGAACAGGCAGTTGCAGATGTTGTCTCCTCTGAGTTTTCTCAGCTTAGGTATTATCTTGTAAGAGACATTTTGGGTTATGGCATACTTGATGTGCTGATGCAGGATGAAGATGTAGAAGAGATAACATGTGAGAGATTTGATAGGGAAGTTGGCGTCATACACAGAAAATACACGGAGTTCAACATACTTGATACCAACATCAAATTCGAAACAAACGAATCTATGAATTCATACATACAAAAAATCATTCAGAGAACTGGCAAGAGCGTCACTGCAGCATCTCCAATTGTAAATTCAATGACTCCTCAAGGAGACAGAATAACGGTAACATACGAAAGTGAGGTCTCTTTACCCGGGCCTACGCTTGGTATAAGGAAATTCACAAAAGAGCCATTCACAATAAGTCATCTTTTGGAGTTTGGAACTTTGGATGTTCTTATGACGGCATACTTGTGGCTACTTTTGGATGCAAAGGCTTTTGGTCTAATTGTTGGTGAAACCGGATCTGGAAAAACAACTACGATCAATGCATTGACAACACTTCTTAATCCAAGATGGAAGATTCTCACAATTGAAGAGACGCCGGAGCTGAAGGTTCCGCATAATAGGTGGGTGAGACTCTTTACGCGCTCAAGCCCCTTGATTACTCAGGCAGAAAATTACGACATTACGATCATGGATCTGATAAAAGCATCACTTAGGATGAGGCCTGATTTTGAAATCGTGGGCGAGGTACGCGGCCAAGAAGCGCAGTATCTATTTCAGAGTGCCGCAACAGGACATGGAGGCCTCACCTCATTTCATGGCTCTGATGAAGAATCTGCTCTAAACAGATTGTCGTCGGAACCAATCAATATCAAATCTAGTCAACAGATGCTACTGTGGTTTATCGCACACATGACAAGAATCAAACTACCAGATAAAAAAATGGTAAGAAAAATAGTCAGTGTAAAGGAGATTGTGCCAAAAGTAGACCGTGTAGAGTTAGTTGACGTATTCCACTATGATCAAAGGACCACAAGATATGATGTAGTGGATATAGACGAACTCATTAAAAAAAGCAAACGACTTCACAATGCATCAAGTATTCTTAATGTGGATCTAAAACAAGATCTGCAAAAACGAGTTGACTTGCTGAATGAATGTAAATTAAAAAAGATTCAAAATCTATCCGTGATGATGGAGTTGTTCTCAAAATATTACACGGAGTAATTGGTTACGACTTTCTTCAAATAAGGGATGGAAAAAATGGGATCGCGTATATAGAAAAAATAGTCACAAATAAAATGATTGAAACAACGAGTGTGTTCTTCAGCGTAAAATATGATAGCTTTGACATGATTAGGCCAATACACAAGGAAGAAATCACGACTAACAAATTCACAAGCTGAAGATATTCATCTGAAACAGTCATGTTTGTTTGGAGTCCATTCATTAAACTAGTGTACTGGGGACCAATCTTTTCTAACATGTCTTTCATGGCCTGCACTGACCAAATCATCAGTAAGGGACTCAAATATGCTACAAAAGAAAATACTCTCACCCTACCAATCATCTCGCTTTTAGCACGATTAATTTTTGAAAAAAAATCTGTTATCTGCTCAAGAATCTGAGGAGTTCCACCACCACTTTCTACGATCTTTTCCAGAACAAAAAATGAGATCCTAGTATACCACGAACGTACATTTACTGTACTCACCGCATTAGTTAGACTTGCCCCGTGCATAATTTTTGATGAGATGGTATCCAAAACAGAATTGAAAACCCAATTGTACGTCCTTTCATTTGAGAGTCGTGTGATTGCGTTTGGGATGGCTATTCCTATCTTCCTATACTCTGTAATGTCTCTAAAAAAATCAGGCAATGCTCTTTCTAACATGGTAATTTCGGTAAACTGTCTTGAGACTAGGACATAATTCACAAATGCTGCAACAAAAATCGTAACTGCAAAGACAAGCCAGACTTGTTGCAAGGCAAAAAATGCAGCCATACCTGCCACAATGCTTGCGATTACTGAGATCTTGCTAAAACCAACAACATTGTGTGTCTTTGGTTGTATGTTGCTGATCGCTAGAATTAACATAATTGTGATGGCAGGAACGAGAATAAATGAAATCTTGGTAATAGCCAGCAATGACTCACTACTCATCAAAAATGATGACATGACCAACAAGAGGGGTAGCATAGTTAGTAAAATCAGTGTCACTTCTGCAATTATTTCGGCATGAGCGGCATATCGGAAAAACCTGAATTTGGTCTCACCAAAAAATTCATCGCATCTTCTTTCCAAGTATTGGTTAAGATTCCCGCCACTTTTTTGTATGGAAACATATCCCAAAAGTAAATTCCTAAATTGTGTGTTTGGGTGAGAAATTGCAAGCATGTTTAATGCAGTGATCTGATCCATACCAAACAACACGACGTTGCGTTTTAGCATTCTACCCTCATTCTCAATTAGTGGGAATACCTTTCTTCCAATCAACTGTATTGTTGAATCATAAATCATTCTGCCTACGTTTTGCATCACACAGCTGTAAACTGCAAAAAACGCAATCTCATCTTCTATTGTCGCATTGCGCTCGGAACGAACCATCTTCAATTTCACCGCAGGCCACAAAAGAAATGACAACGGAACGACAAGCAAGTAAAAAAAGACGGTCTCAAAGTAAAGACCAAACACGATAGCTGGTGGTGTTATAATGAAAAACGAAAAAACTGTGTACGCGAGACTTTGTTCCACAAGGATCTTAGGATTGGCAACCTTGCCAGACGTCCTAATTTCTGTAGTTATGTTGCTACTTAACTTGGTTTTGATTTTTTCAAGCGCTTTGTGCCTAATTATAGGCTTGACCAAGTCAATTAGAGGGCTGTTTATAGGCTTGATGATCTCAAGTCTACTTGACGTTGAGAATTTGTACAATAAATTTGTGAGATTTTTAGCATGAAAAATCGACTGATTGAGAATCAGTAGCGTTCTTTTTCCATCAAACAGAATTAAAAACACTAAAGAAACAATGACTATTAAAAATGCAGACAAGTTTTGCATGTATGTGCAAAACCACATCGCTACAAACAAGGCACAGACGCATGACCTGATGACCTTCATTACTAGATATTAAAAATCGACAAAAAAGGAGTTCACACCTTAAAAATAATCTGAGTTTTTCAGTTAATGACAAAGCTTGTGGAAAAAAGACGTGGTATTGCTCCGGCAATCACAACATTAATTTTAATTGGAGTGGCAGTGGCAGCAGGGCTTGGTGGGTACAGTGCATACAACTCGGCATCAAATGTTGCAACACTCAAAGGAATAATCTCTATTGAAAACGTTCAACTAATCAAAAGCTCTAATGGTGAAGAATATCTTTCTGTAACACTAAAGAATTCTGGAAACAAACACATTGAAACAACTATAATAAATCTCCAAACTGACATGGATGTGAGCGTTTCTGGGATTCAGCCGTTTTCGACCATTCCAACACCGTCCTCAATGAGTCCTGGGCAAACATCTAGTGCGTACTCTAGAATCAATTTTGCAAATGGTACTGCTATGACATCGCATAACATAGGTGATCATATACCAGTTGAGATAATTGCGACAACGTCTGACGGTTCAACTGTGAGAAATACTGCGTCTGTGACAGTGAGTCTGTCTTAACACACCTTTTATTTTTTGTAATCATTGAATTTGATGAAATCAATAGAGTTATTGTGGTTTGAAGATGTGAATCCGTTCAATGAATCTGTTTTCGCATTTCCGATAGTTGGTAAGCTAAGTATGAGACAGATGTTGATACTTGGTTTGGGGATTATGTTTTCATGGAGCCTATATCAGTCAACTGCAAATTACGGTTCTTTGATTCCCATGCTTGCATGTTGCTACTTGACATTCAAAAAACAAAAGATACGCTCAACGGAATCACATATTTTTGCAATTTTACTTTTTTATCTAAAAAATAAAAACATCCAAAGAACAGCACACAAAATCAACACAATGCCCAAAAAAGCAAAAAGTAAAAAACTTGTATTTGCAGAACCGTTCAGACCTAAACTCGAAGTAATTGGAAAGGAGATCCAAGTAAGAGAAGTATATTCAGACCCACTAAAGCCGATCCGCTTGAAAATACAGATCCAAAAAACAGATGGCCAAGTCATTGCAAATACTGAAGCAAAAATAGTGTTTGATGGCAAAGTGGTTTCAACTTTGTCTACTGATAAGAACGGGGAGCTAGAAGCCATAGTGGTTCCACAAACTGTGGGCCAAAAGAAGCTTGAAGTTTTTGCCAAAGGAATCGGATTACCAGTATACCAAGAAATAATGTCAATCAAACACCATTAATGCGGAAAACTTACCCAAAGATTCATAAATTCTACTCATGGAGTTTTGCACGTACTTGTTTTCTATATCATCACTAGAGGACGTTGTTAGAATTCCGCCAAGCATGTTTGGCACCTCGCTAAAAAAAGCAGCAATTGCAATTCTCAAGGAAAAATACGAAAGTATGATCAATGCAGATCTTGGTTACATCATCATGATTCTTGAGGCCAAAGTAGATGAAATGGGAAAAATGATTGCAGGCGATGGTGGCACGTATCACAGGGTGGAATTTGAGGCACTTACATTTACTCCAAAGCTGCAAGAAATCATCTTGGGCGAAATTGTGGATATTACCGATTTTGGAGCGTTTGTCAGAATCGGACCCACAGATGCACTATTACACCTCTCTCAGGTCATGGATGACTATCTCCAATCTGATGTCAAATCTGGTATGATAATTGCAAAGCAAAGCAACAGGACACTCAAAGTAGGTTCTACACTGCGAGCAAGAATTACTGCGGTGTCTCTTGGCAAAGCAGCAACGATGGGCAAAATCGGAATTACCTGCAGACAACCATTTTTGGGAGCAGAGGACTGGATTGCAGAAGAGGTAAAGAAATCAGGCAAGGAAGATTCTGGAGAGAAAAAAGAGTCTAAAGAAAAAAAACCAGTTGAAGTGAAAAAGTAAATGGTCAAAGAAATGGCTTGCAGAAAATGCAAGTATGTTTTTGTTGGAAAAGTCTGTCCCTTGTGTAAATCATCGGATCTTACTCCTGACTGGACCGGCGTGGTTCTAGTAGCTGATCCACAAAACTCACATATTGCAAAAACACTTGGGATCACAGAAAAGGGCAAATATGCCCTAAAAGTAGCATAAACGCATACTTTCTTTTAAATAATTTGTTTGTTTAAAACACACACAAATTCTTACTAATATTTAGATAATTTTGTAATTATGGCAGACAACAGTCCGTACTTTTTCATAAAGGAGTTTTCTAACGAGGAGTTAATCCAACTTTTAATAAATAAAATCAAGGAGTTAAAAGTTGCAAAAGAAAAAACGGATGAACTTAACACAAAACTTCAGGACAACATGGCAAAGCTTGAAGAAACTCAACAAGCCTTGTCGCAACAACGTGATCAACTAAAAGAAGAGGTAAGGAAAAAAACAAACGAGCTGCTAAAAGTAGAGCGGCTTTCCGCAATAGGTCAGCTTTCTGCCAGAATAGCACATGATCTGAGAAATCCTCTAAATGTCATCCAAAACACTTCTAAAATCCTAAGAATTCGACTAGACAAAAAACTTGACGACAAGTCTCGTGAACAGTGGGAAAGACTGGACCGTGCAGTATACAGAATGTCACACCAACTCGAAGATGTCATGGATTATGTGAGGATGCCACAACTCAAAAAGAAAAACTACTCGTTGTCTATGATTCTACAAGATGCTATGGAGAGGATTGATGTGCCTCCAAAGATCACAATCCATCCACCACTAAGGGACTGTATGATCTTTTGTGATCCAGAAAAAATGGAAATAGTGTTTGTAAATTTACTTGTGAATGCCATTCAAGCAATGGAAGGAAGGGAGGGAACAATTAAAGTTGAAATAAGCACGGATACATCAGACAAAGACCTAGCCATAATCACGGTGAGTGACTCGGGGGTAGGAATACCGGAAGGACTTCTCGATAAGATATTTGAGCCATTATTTACGACAAAGCAGGTGGGAACGGGACTTGGACTGTCAAGCTGCAAAAACATCATAGAACAACACGGAGGAACAATCACAGCATCAAGCATTCTTGGTAAAGGTGCCACATTTACAATCAAGATTCCAATTAGATCTGATTGGGATGATATTGCAAGCTCCGAGGTGGTAGAGGTCTCATCATGATTGTGAAGGTGTCTTATAGAAAAGGTTCTATTTGGGCGCAAAAACTAGTCCATTAAATGAATGTCAAAAAAGAGCTTGCGAGATTTCTGGCAGAAGACATTGGCAGCGGTGATGTAACATCTGGCATTCTTACTGACAAAAAGATCTCTGCAAAAATCGTATCTAGACAGGCAGGAGTTGTGGCAGGTGCCAAGTTCGCAAAAGAGATATTCGCACTGAAGGGCTGTAAGGTCGCGATTCTAAAAAAAGATGGCTCAATCATAAAAACAAATCAGACAATACTGAGAATTTATGGGCCTGCAAGATCAGTTCTTAGCTGCGAGCGAACCGCCCTCAACTTACTATCACGAATGAGTGGAATTGCTACGCTTACCTTTGAGCTTGTCAACAAGATAAAGAGTGTAAGCAAAAAGACGGATCTGTATTCTACCAGAAAGACGGCACCAGGTTTACGCTTTTTTGACAAAGAAGCAGTCAAAATTGGAGGCGGAAAAAAACACCGCATGTCTCTATCTGATATGATCATGATAAAGGATAACCACATTGCATCGGAGGGTTCTCTTGTCAAACTGATTCAAAAAGCAAGAAGATTCGGCAGATTTGAAGTAGAAGTTGAAACTCTGGCAGATGCAGTGCTTGCAGCAAGTATGGGCGCATCAATAATCATGCTTGATAATTTCACGCCACAACAAATAAGAAAAACAATCAATGTGTTAAAAAAACTTGGACTACGAGATAAGGTGCGTCTTGAAGCATCAGGCGGCATCGATGCAAAAAACATCAAGGAATTTGCAAAAACCAAGGTAGATATGATCTCCGTTGGTAAAATAACAAATTCTGCATCTGCAATAGATTTCAGTCTAGAAGTTGATGTCTAGCTTATGGCAAGCATGCGCTCAATTGCGCGCCTTGCCTTATCTGCTGTCTGTTTTGGCACCCTGACTTCGTATTTGTCCTCAAGCAACGAAGCATAGACCTTGTCGAGGGTTATCATCTTCATGTATTGGCATACGGCTCCGCGTGATGCGGGAATGAATGTCTTGTCGGGGTTTTGCTGTTGCATCCTGTAAAGGATTCCGGTCTCCGTTGCAACAACAAACGTCTTTGTATCAGCTTGTTTTGCATAGTTCATCATGCCCTCCGTTGAAAGGATCTGTACTTGGCGGTTTTTGTAATCTCCCACTGCAACATCATACATTATCTGCGATGTACAACTGCACTCTGGATGAACCAAAAGCTCAGATCTTGCATTTGAGTCTAGGATCTTGTGGATATCGTCTGACCTGATTCCTGCGTGGACATGACACTCACCTGCCCAGATGTACATGTTTTTTCTTCCAGTGACGCGGGCTACATAAGAGCCCAAAAACATGTCGGGCAAAAACAAGATTTCTTTGTTTTCAGGGATTGCTTTTACTACGTTTACAGCATTGGATGATGTACAACAATAATCAAGCTCCGCTTTAATCTCGGCTGTGGTGTTGACATAACCTACAGATACTGCACTTGGATGCGCCTTCTTCCAATCTCTAAGCTGGTCAACTGTGATGGAATCCGAAAGCGAGCATCCAGCTGCAAGGTCTGGAATTAGGACTTTTTTATCGGGACAAATTATTGCTGCAGTTTCTGCCATAAAGTGCACCCCACAAAACAGGATTGTCTTATGTGGTGTTTTTGCAGCCTGCCTTGAAAGCCCCAAGGAATCACCAACAAAGTCTGCTACGTCCTGAACTTCCGGCAACTGGTAATTGTGGGCCAGGATGACGACATCCTTTTTCTTTTTTAGCTCCAAGATTTTATCAACAAGCATACGATCATAATCTTGCTTGTGATAATCATTTAAAGACTGGGATCAGAGTGGTAATTTTCATACGGCCGTCCAATTACGGCAATTTTTGCCATTATGTGCCTACTCTTATACCGTCTGAACATATCTGTCTGAGGCATTCTACTGCGGAGAGTGTAGCGAGCCTGCTGGTCTTTGGGTTTGCCGGGTCCGGCACGTTTTCTACAGATATTGTAATCTTGCCGAACCTGCCTTCTGCTTCGATCTTATGCGTATTTTTGTCCGTGTGTGGATCTGCGATTATTTTGACTCTGGTTTTTTGACCTCCAAGGCCTGCCAGGCTTAGGAGTGCTGCCACATTGATGTTTGCAGGAAACAACTTGACCGCCTCCATTGCCATGCCATCGAAAATCACCTTGGATTCTTGGAGGTTTGAAATATCGATTTTGTTTGTCTCAAAGAACTTGGCACCAACAAGTGCCTTGGGGTTTTTTGTTGTACTGAGAATAATTGATTCTAATTCATCCTTTACTGACTTTATTGCATCAAGACCTGCAATTGCACCTGATGGTAGATAAATCGTCTTCCTAAATTCGCGACACGCCTCAAAAAGTATCTCAAAAACAGACTCGTCAAGCAATGCACCCGCACTCATCACCATCAGATCTTTGCGGTTCTGTATGATGCTTAACGCGTGATTTTTTACTGCCTCTTGGGATGCAGCTTCTACTACCAAATCCACGTTACCCGATGACAAAAGATGTGGGTTGTCAACTATTGCTGGTTTTTTGTTGAGTCTTGACACTAGGGATTCTGCTTTTGTTTTATCAAAATCATAGACGCAGACAAGCTCCGCTGCAATCTTGGTAGAATCTATTGCTAGTGCGATCTGTGTGCCAATCGCGCCACATCCTAGCAAGCCTATTTTCTTCATCATTCAATAAGTTGTATCATCCACTAAATGAATTATTAGAATTCTGCAGATATTATGTGGTGATTTAAAACCCTCGCACAATCTCCCACTAAAAATCAATCCCATCTGCATCGTGCTTGATCTTGTATCTTCGTCTTTTCTTCAAATTCACCAAAATGGCATTAGTACGAAGAATTGAAAAAATAACATTCATTTTTTGTGCGTACCACAACACATCAAATCTCTTTTTCCAGACAAATCTAAAGTAAATCATTGCAGAAACCGCGGAACCAATGATGAGCATCAAAAATGTATAGTCGTCCTTTAGTATTGCCTTTACAGCTACGTTGTCTGTTGCTACAAATGACACGGTATCTGAATCATAGGGGATGCCTTCCCAGTGATCAAATACCTCTCTGACTAGGACTGACACCTTTTCTTTTGGTGGAACACTCAGAGTAACAGTGCTACCGTAGGGATAAAACCCTCCGCCCAAAGCATTTTCTGCCTGGACTCTGATCATGCGTTGATATTGGGCAACTATCTCTGAATCCTCATCCACATACTGGGATACAGCATCTACTCTCTGATCTCCAAACTCGATGTGTTGCAACTGATATCCGTTGTTGCCTACTTCAAGTGTATCTGGGAATTCTACATCCACAAACTGGGGCCTGATCTCTTGCTGATACGGCGTCATAAAGTTTTTTGATACCAAATCTGTCTTCAGATGTGTATCTACGTGGAGATCCTTTCCGTCACTTCCAATGGCTTTGAAGTAAAGGTTGATCAGCTTTTCAGCAAAAACATCAAAGGTGCTCTTTGCAGGAAGATATCCTTCTCTTAGTGCTGTGACAGTTATGTTGTAGCGGCCTTCTTTGTTTGGAGTTATAGAGTATGTACTTCTATCTATTCTTGTGTATGGAAATGGCGAGTCTACTAAAATCTCTGCATCACTTACGTCGCTGTCCACTTTGAGCTCAAAGCTTGTGTTTACGCGATTTGTTGTTCCACGTAAGGTAAGATGTAACGACATCTGGTTGGCAAAAGCCTCGACCTCCTTGGCATCGGCGCCCAAATTTGAGATCACTGCAAAACTTTCCACACCTGACTGATTTATTACGAGTCTTTTGCCAGATATGGTCAGCCCAGGTGTGGCAGATGTACTTGATGACTTTATTTTTCGTAGTGGATTGCCATACGAATCAACTTCGTGAACCGTATATGGGAACTCTTCTTGAATGTGTACCTTGTTTGGTGCATCAAGTCTTACCGAGTCGGCAATCCCCCATGGTACAAGCATGGTTTGGTAGGGCATGACTCCATAAGCAGATGCTACGACGCGTAGATTGCCATTCATCTCCTCTGATAATACAGCAGTGTTTTTGCTGCCTATGACGAACTCTTTTTTTCCAACATCTGTATCTACTGTGAGCTCAACTGGCTCCTCAAATGTTCTTTGTATGTCGACGAGGGCATCTTGTGCATCAAAGACTGAAAACATAGCTACGTCTTGTTTTGTGTGGGGTAGAGCGGGGATTGGGGTCATGCCAATCTCATAGATCTCAGTGTATGGTTGCTTTAGCTCAACACCTGCCTGAAATCTTTCAAGGCCTGGTCCTGCAACCGAGATGGTGTAGTTGCCATAACTTTTTCCAGTTATCTGGAATTCAACTGCATGGTTGTGGCCCACGCCTCGCTTCAATAACACCTCATTGCTTTCTGAAAGCATGATCGTGCTTGGGTGATCAAGATCAGACGAGGATATCAAAGTAATAGTCCTACCATCTAGTGGGACAGGCTCTACTCTGTTTATGGAATTTGTGATTGTAATTGAGGTATTGTTACCATCGACATACGCGGTTGTATCTTTTGTGGCATTTATGTGGTATAGTCCAACTATTCCAAATGTCTTTGAGTCGGTTATGGTAGGATATATCCACATCAATGCGATGTTTGGTTTTCTTGATTCTATCTGATTGATCCTGTTTTTATCGTTCTCCAGAATCTCAAAACTTTCATCAACCAGAACGGGCCCTATGACTACATTGGTCTGAGCTGAACCAAAGCCTTCGACGCTTGCAGTAATTGTTGCAGAACCACTTTCTGATGAAATTAGTGTGCCTGAACCTACGCCATCTATTAGCGAGACCTTTAGGATGGAATCATAGATGTATGGGTTTTCATTAAACCTAATCGAGTCGAGGTTGCTTGATGAGACATAAGCATGCGTCACATACGGTAGCTTGAATGGCCTGCCATCCTTTTCCAACCAGACGTAAAAATATGCTCTAGAGTTCTCCAAGATGATGTTAGGGGCTACTGCAATTCTTACAGTAGCTTCATCTTGAGTCTTTGTTATGTGTGCATGACCCGTCTTGAGACCCTGGGCTGTAGCGAAAACCTCGCCTGAACCCCTTATGTTTGCGACAAATTTTGCATGGTGGGTTCCGTTTTTGATTAGAACCTCCTCATCTACCGATATCAACGCAGTGGATCTGAGGGTGACCGGTGTGTCCTTTGAGACTGTGGCAGGTGATCCTCGTGCGTCAACTGATAACACATATCCAATCACTGTGTCTGCTTTGGTCTTGTTGGATGCAAACAGAACCAAGAGGGCAGTTGGCACCACATCTGATGAATGTATTTTGGTTGATACAGTCGATGTCTTTCCGTCAACTGCTGCAAATACCTGGGCAGTTCCTTCACGGTGTGTCTTGATTTCAAAAACACCGTGATTCTGAAATGGCAACACCGTAACAGAGTTTGGTACTGAAAGTATGCTTGGATCATCAACTGAAAGCATGATCATGCGACCAGAAGAGGGTGCACGGTCTAAAACAACAACTCCCTCATAGGATTCTGCTGTGATCATGTTTTGTGGTATCCAAAGATTAATCTGAGCAAAAACTGATGTAGAGTAAAACGAAATAATTGGTATCAACAATATGAGAAAAAACTCTCTCACAAACCAAAAAACTGTTCAGAATATAAGCTAGTCAGAGAGTAATTGATTCGTTGATTGTAACTGTTTTCACACTTTGGTGCCACTGTTTGAAATAGTCCTCACGTGTTGTGTGTATTGGTATCACATTTTTTGCTTTTGTCTCCTGTACGACGTACCTTATCTGATCTTTTGAACCGTGCCCGGAAACATGGGTCACATTCCAATTGTCGTCTTTTCGTAAAAGACCAAAATGCACCAACCAACGTTTTATTCTCTCGTGATCAAACCTCATCTCATCATCAAAGGGCTCAGTGGAGGATCTTATGTAACTTGAACCTTCCTGAGGTCTTACATCTATTAGCTCTTGAAGTCTGTAGTCGCTGCAATAAAACATGTATTCTTGCTGCTTTGATGAGACGTCTCTGTAATCTACAGAGTTTGCCCTGCTGATGAATTGGCGTTCCCAGACGTCGTAGTCGTTTAGAATCTGCTTGTCTGTCCAGTACTCCTTGGCTTTATCTATTAGGCCCCATGACTTGCGTGGCACGTATATTCGGATCATTGAATCGTCTGGACTTGGGTATGTCCCCTTGTACTTTTCAGACTGTTCAAATAATTTCAATAAATATGCCTGCTTTAGGTCAATTACGAGTGTGCGGTTTGTCTGTTTTGCTGCAAGGTAAAATGACAAGAGTCTGTCAAGGTCTCGTGTAGGATATGATACTACAACTAGTTTCTTTGTTGAATTTACTATGTCTTTAACATCTTTTTCTACGTCAAACTCGGTAGGCGAGGAATTATATTCGACGCGGGTTCCCTCGCACAAAATATGATCTACGTCTGAGCTTGCGCATTTTTCTACAAATGTCTCACTTTCTTGTTTTCGTCTTCCATGAAAACGTAGATCCGCAGTGTACGCAACAGAGCCACGTGAGGTATGTAAAACAAATCCACACACACCGGGAAGGGAATGGTCAACAGGTATTGGTTCTACCTCGATTGAGTCTATGTTGAATTTTTTGTAGGGGGTCAGAGTTTGAATCTCTCGTTGTATGACTTGGCGGTTTTTGTCGTCTTTTGCTCTACTTATCTCGCCCTTGGTATTTTCGTAAACTCTAAAGTTTTCTTTGTACGTGACATATTCTTCGTGGCTTCCTGTGTCCTGTAATGCCTGCATGATCAACTTGGTAGCATCTGTGCAGTAAATTGGGATCTCAGGTCTCAGATAGTGTATGTATGCGGCATGATCTACATGCGCATGGGTGAGTAGTACTGCATTTACTGACGTCTCTTTTTTGTAATCGTCGACACCCATGTGCCTTGAATAGTCTTTTCTATAAACACCGTCGAGTTTTGGAAGAAGGCCGAACTCAAACAAATCACCCATCCCGTTAAACACCCTTGGCTGCAAAAACTCGGAGTAAAAGTTGTTTGCCTTTCCCATCTGCATTCCAAAATCTAGGAAGATTCTGGTACCTTTGTCCTCTACAAGAAACTTGTTTCCACCAATTTCATTGATTCCGCCATAAAACGTTATGTTGGTCACACACTGATTTTTGGTAAATTCTTAAAAAAGATGCTGGTGGATTTACTCCTTAAAAAATCTCACAAATTATGGAGTAATGGCCAGTCCATATCTTGTTGCCGCAGTAAGTATGTCGACACTCATAGCTCTGGCAGCAATTTCTACTACCTCATCAAATCAGATGAACTGGTCACTTGCTGCGCAACAGGCTATGAACATACAGGCAGACAAGGCCTCAGAAAATATCTCACTTGTCATAAAAAACAACACCCTTGATGTCAAAAACAACATGATGAAAGCATCGGTTCTACAAGAATTCAGAATTATGGATGGTGGCGGAAACATGCTGGGAAAGATTGACTACTCGTCAGGAGGCGGCTACATTCTTGGTGCATTTGGGAGCATCAAAATGTACCCGGTAAATTTTTCCCAGCTTGACTTTGTTGACAAAAAAATCATCGCAGTTACGGATCTTGGAAATGTCTTTTCTTCATTGACTCAAAATGAGATCACCGAGTCCGAAGGTGGCGGCAAGGCGATGATAAACGGCATGGGGATTAATTCTAGAATAATCCAAGTAGAGCCGACAGGAAAGCTCAACTATGGTCAGGGTATGGTGGGAAGACAAGAGTCACTTGAACCATACAAGACAGTTCCGTCTACGACAAATTTTGCAGCAGAGATTCTCGAAAACGAGCCAAGCATCACACTTTCCATTCCAAGATTTAACACAAAATTTAGGTACGACAACATGACACAGACACTCCAAGATATAGGAGGTACAACACCAAACATTCTTGGATATTCGCAAAGCAGAACGGTTGGAGGTGCTGCTACTACGACTGTGGTGGATGGCATAGTTATTTCAGGAACCGGAACGACAATTCTGAAGCTAAATGATTACCAAAACACAGATCTTGTCCTAGAAGGCACCGTGCCTTCTGGAGCAAGCCTGTACGTTGGAACAGGACCACAGTACAACTATCTTGGGATTCCGTATCATTCCACATATGGATACCAAGTATGGTCTGGCAGCCTACCATCGCCGACCTACTCGCAAAATGGCTGCACGTATGCAAATGGGGCTGGATACAACTGCCATGCGTCATGGACGTATACTAGGACCTTTTCACCGTCTCTGGTTGTAAGCTCGCAGACAAACTACAACTCGTATTATGCGACTTGGCCATTTACTATACAAAGTGGGGTGCAAAATCCAACTACGTACTCGATCAACTCAATTAGGATGGTAGCGGGTGCTTCAAGTGGATGGGGCTCATGCGGTTCTTGTTATCCGACGATATCTCCTGTCCCATCTGGGTATACGCACTTTGTGTACGACAAAGAGATTGTAATGCAAAATAAAATCGATCTCAGTGGAAGCTTTCAAACAACTTTTGCGTTTGAGCAAGCAAAACAATACTATGTAGTAGCAAAACCAAATGGAGGTACACTATTCATCCGTGGCTCTGCATTTGATCCTCAGACTACACCGATGCTTCAAATAGAAAATCTTCCTGCAAACATACCATTCCAAATTGAAAAAAATGGCAAAGTCGCAGTTTCTGGAATGATAAACTATGATGGCAGAATTATCGTGTATGCATCAGAATTTACAGTCAACGATGTTTCAGCTGGAGGAGTTTTGCGTATATATCCATCTGCCCTCGCATACAGGGGGCCATTTAGTACAGTGGTATTTGATAACCTCAATCACAGGACAATCCACATTCCTACACCAGAGGACAGAGTCTATGTTGTACATGCGTATGTCAGTATTCCTGTGGTGGGTGAGATTCAAGTCACAGACGTGTATCTGGACAGCCAACTGGAACTAGATTATCTTGAGGGCAACTATACTACCGGTAACAAAATCAGGATTCCCGTAATTCCGGGATACCATGACATCAACATGAAGATCAACGGTGTGCCAACTACTACAGTAATTGCAAACGTTCTGGGCGGCGGTGGACTCAAAGTCGTAGAACCGAATTCGTCTACTATTACAAACTATGCAGAAGATCAAACAATATCATCCATTTCGTCTACAGTTGGCTCTGTATCTTACGTGATTGCAACGACTGAGGGAACTATGACTGCATCCATTACGGCTACAATCTCAGGCGACTCTGAGATTCAAAATTATGCACACTTTGGCGCTCCACCTCCGCCTCCACCACCTCCGCCTCCAAGAGATCCACTCAAAGCATACGTAGATGTCTACAAAAATGGAATCCTAGTTAAACAACAACAGATCTACTTTAACTCAAATCCAATAATGCAAAACACGGGCCAGGTCTTGGGCACAGTCTCTTCAATGACTGCCAAATATGTCTATCCGCAGACCGTAATTAACGGCATAATTACGACAACGGTGTTTCCAGGAGATATGGTGGAGTTTTACCTGTATGCAAACATCCAAGCAGACGGTTCTGTTCCGCCGATTCCTTCCGGCTCTGTGTTTTACCATTATTCAGGGCAGGGGCATGCCACTGCCACGATTCACGGAGGAAGCATTCTTGCATCTTAGACGCGCATCTGGTTTGTGTATTTTCTGTGCTTGTATATTGCATACACTATGACCCAGTATGCAAAAAACCAAAAAATGTTCACGGGATGATTCAGATGGTACTGCCCTAATGTCTCAAGATGATAATACCATACATCGCCTACTGCGTTTGCCAGATTTCCAAACAACAAGATCAACCAAGCTTTTCCTATGAGGCCACCTCTGAAAAGAAAAACACCATAAACAGTGATCGGAATACTAATTGAAGGTAAAACGACAAAAGCAAGGCCGTAGTAAAACTCAGAGTTTAACTCTGAGCTTTGTGAGAGAGACAACAAAAAATATGACGAAAATATGGCCATTCCAAGGCCTGTCATCCACAAAATGGATCTTTTTTTGATTTTTGACTCGAAATATCGTATGTTGATTACCATGTGTGCTATGATGAAAGGATACGCCAACATGAAGAAGGGATCGGCTATCGAAGGGTAGGGATCCTCATAAGTGACAAAGTCCTGGATTGTATATATTGTCTCTCCCACAAATATGAAAAAATATCCTACTCCCAAAACGATGAAGGAACGACCAAAGACTTTACTTTGTGAATAAGTACTACCTACAAATATTGCTGCAAGTGCTGTGGCAAACGCCGAAGTCTCAGTGAACTGCTGCGTGATAAAATCTGCCAGTGTGTCTTGCTGCATTGTTATTCCAAAATGAAAAGCAGAAACAATGCCAATTAGTGCTACAATCAACCAAAAATTGATGTTCCCTTCCAGATTGTCTGGTACAGCCCGAGGGCTTTCCATTACACCAGTTGGTGATTCAACAAGATAAGACTTCGGTTTTGTACATAAAAAAGGGCTAGCCTTTCATGCCAAAACCGACTAGGACAGAATAACAGCCAAGACCGCAATCCTCGCAAATCGGCTTCATCGAATCTTTTTCTGCACTGCCAATACAACAAGGTATTTTTTCTCGTCCCATGTGGTCTACTGACAGAATGGCCCACGTGGGGCAGTCTACTGGTGTGGTGCCGTTTCCGCCCCAACTCTTCTTCATTAATTCCAGCTGGCTTGGTGGATTTATGATATAATCTCCAAGATCCTTTCTTAATGCGATGATTTCGTCTATTACTTTTGTCCGCTCAGGGCCAAAGGGCATCCACAGAGGATCACCTTTTGCAAATGGCGTGTGGAACTGGAATCCTATTTTGTTGGAATAGCTCTTCCACTCTTTGATTACATCCTTGACTGTCATGTAGTTTAGCGAGTTTATCGTCATGGTTATCCAGATGTCTTTGTATGCCTTGTCGCCGTTTTTTTGGACATAATCTATGACATTTTTTCGCGTGGCATCGTACGAACCCTCACCGCGTATCTTGTCGTGGATCTCACGGGTGCCGTCAATTGAGATCCAGTAAAAGTAAATGTCCTTGTACCTTTTGAGTGGTCTTGTACCGTTTGTAACAAGGCAGACTCGTTTTGGGAACTCGTTTATGAACAATTCCACTACGTCTGGCCGTAATGTGGGCTCGCCTCCTACAAGCGTGATGATAAAGACATGGTTTTTTTTGAACTTGCTTTCGATTATCTCCTTCCACTGCTCTACCGTGAGCTCCTCATTTTCCTTTCTGTTTAGCCACCAGTAACAATGAGTACAGTGAAGGTTGCATACGTTGATAATGTCTGCTGAGCCATACAGCGGACTTTTTTTATTGAAGAGTTTGTATGCGGCATATTTGGTAAACAAGTGAAAGTAACATGGTGTTTCTTGGATGATCTGCCTAAATCCTCTTCCCATTATCTCCGTGCTACATCACACTCGTGTAAAAAATCAAAAATCTTCCATATTGTTTTTGTGGTTTTAAGTACTTAAGGTTGGTGCACCGAAAATGCGATTAGTTATTATTTAGTGAGGATGAGCCCAAATCATGTCAGAAATAAGGAAAATGTATCCGTGCACTTGCTCTGACTGTGGCAAGCAAACAGAGGTACCTTTCCAACCAAAAGAGGGCAGACCAGTTTACTGTCGTGAATGCCTACCAAAACATCGTACACAAAGAAGATTTTAGGATTAAAGGCTTAAAGTAGTTCTTGTGTGATTTTATTTTTTATTTTATATTTCTAGAATCTTTGCTTTGTTATCTCTAGT
>DATMAS010000006.1:0-28699 GCA_035559735.1 Candidatus Nitrosotenuis sp. | reverse complement strand
AACCTTCACCAAGACACTCACAGAGAACCTCGGCATCACAGACAACACAGCCAGATCATCCACAAGAACCCTCACAGAGAACCTCGGAATTCAAGACACGCTAACAAAGACAGCTACAAAGTCACTGACTGAGAACCTCGGAATCACCGACAACACCACAATAATCACCGCTAATTTACTCTCCGTAAATGAGCGTCTGGGCATAACTGATCAATTAGAAATAATACCGATAAAATCACTTCGTGAAAAATTAGGCATTTCTGATGCTTTGTTATTCTTGGGTGGTGTAAAGATCGAAACAAAGGATCCATCAAATACCTTGATTACCGGCGCATCTTATACAGTGTCTCCAAATCCACATGGAGGAAGCATACCATTGACAGTAACTGATGGTGGACTAAACGATAATGATGCTGTTGTAAATGGAAGGGTAGTCTTTGACCTAGTTCCGTTTGGAACCTATAACTTTACCATAACTACAATTCCAACCGGCTATAACGTACTTGGTAACCACACGTTATACGAAGTACACAGAACCCAGCTTAACGGAACATCCGTCTTTAGAGTAGTAATGCAAAACGTAACACTTTCTACAATGCAGCCTACTGTGATCACCACCTCCCCATCGCTTAACGACGAGGCTTACACCAGATGGACATCAACATATAATGCCATAGTTAGAAATGAAACTTCGATTAATACAATTGATAAAGTAAACCAGTTACCACCAGTAATCTCTGTTGGTAGTGGAAGCTCGTCTGCCAACACAAACAACGCAATTCTAAGACAGGCTTCAGTACAACTGGGTGTACTATTTACATCACAGACTAGCGGCAAGAATGTAATAAACACATTTGGTGTTCTTAACTACTCATTACCAGAATCGCCAGAATTAACTTCTGTCATTCCAAGCTTTGTGACACAACCCTCAGGAACTCAATCTCAATACATAGCATCCCCGCCACTTGCAAAGATAATCCCCGGACAAATGATGATAATGCCTGTAGAAGAAGAATTACTGTCAACATGGGGTGGAGTAGCACAAGTCGAGCTACACCCGCTTGCTACATCTTCAAGTGGAACAAATGATTGGCTTGTGATAGAGACATCACCGAATGTCCCATCATCCATCGGAACAAATGGCATAACAGAAACAAATGTAAACTTGTTTGTAGACGTAAAATACCGATTCGAAGAAGAAGGAATCGGATTTGATTGGTCACAAGCAGCCAACCACCAAACCAAACCTGTCATTAAAATCAGAGTTGCAAAGTCAAGCTCACTTGACTCTGACACCCTAGGATGTCCAATTATGACGCCGTACACATTCGTAGGCGGAAGCTGGCAGCAACACGGAACCATCTCAAATGTGGCATCGATTGATGCAAACACATGTGAGCTAGACTTAACTGTAGACCACTTCAGCAGATTCAGTCTAGCTTCATCTCCAGCTAGTGCCCCAAGTCCAAGTCCTGCGCCAGGCCCGTCCACAGATGGAGGAGCAGGAGGCGGTGGAGGTGGCGGTGGTGGCGGAGCCGTAACGGGTGGCGAAGGATTTGGTGGAAGATTAGTTCAACCAATACTGATCTACGAAATAACATACGATGTATGTGAGCAGAATATGGCCAGAATAATCGTCGGAGTAGTCGGATCGGAGGCACCTCCACCAAGCGTAAAGATAAGAACACCGGTTAAGGAAGTATACTCAGCAACACTTGCAGAGAACCAACCATACACAGAAGCAAACAAAGTACTGCCAATTAGCAGATACGTATACGAAGCACCACTTGATCCAAAGCTTAACTTCTTCATAGTAACAGCTGAAGATATCGGTGGCCGTGCGGCTGTAATTGCTACATACACAGTTAACATAGGTGAGGATTGTAGAAGGACGATAATCGTCAATCCAATGGAAGACCTTGAAAAGGCAAGCGTCTTTGAACCAACTCCAGAGGTAGGCAGGCCAAACGTCTTTGATGTTAAATTCCAGATAAATGGTGGCAAGCCAATTAGAGCAACAGAAGTAAACCACTTTGTAACCTCTGATTCCCAAGTCAGAGTGTCCGCAATAGTAGACAGCTCATCTAGCATAAGGCGCGCAGAGCTCAGGGTAAACATAGTAGGTGGAAACTATAGCAACTATGCCGCAGTAAAGATGGACGTTATGCCTCTACTCAATGTCACAAACGCATACATTGTATCTGCAGCATTACCATCGTCCTTCCTCCAAGCACCTGCAATAGTGTACTGGGTTCATGTCATAAACAACGAAGAAAAGATCCAAAGCTCAGAAAGATACGCACTTGGAGTAAAGCCAACTTACAAGCTTGACGCAAGAATGGAGCTTGACTCTCCTCCAAGCAAAGCAGAGGGTACCGCCTATAGCCCAACAGCGTATGTATACAACAAAGCAGAAAAGCCATTCTTCGGAACTGTATCGTTACTTGTAGACGGTAATGTGGTATACACCTCGCCAGAACAATTATTCAACAAAGGTCAATCGGTAGTCAACCTATACTGGGACATACCAGAAGTAGGTGTAGAATCAAAATACCAAATCACGGCACGACTTAACATGTACGATGAGCAAATTAACACTACCTCAACATCGCTTAGAACATTCCAGGACACCAAGATATATCCAATCTTTGAACCAGTTATCACGGATTCTATAATGGACGGAGAAGAGATGGTGGCAAGAGTCGGACTATTGTACTCATCTGATGACAACCCAGCAGCTCACTACCTTGTCATCGCACCAGACGGAACCTGTGTTATTGGCAAATCCGATTCTTGCCTTGTCAAAGACTCCACTACAGGACACAGAGGAAATACCGTAAGTGTCGAAATCAATGGCCAAATATTCAGAGTCAGGTATTCAGGACAAGACAGCCCGCTTGAGAGATTCTCTATAACCTCGATTGACCCAATTGTTGGAACATGGAGCGTTATGCTGGAATCAGATGATGGAATAATTCCAGAGGCACAAGCATTAGAGGATGTAAAGCTCAAAGCAAAATACAGAGCCACCTATACAAAACTAGTCACAGTTGCCTCAGACTAGATCTACCACTTTGGAACCGATTTTTCACCCAAAAATTCCACTTTTCATAAATATGATCGATTTTTAGAACACATAATGACGCCTAAAGCGGCCTACACATTTCCAAAATTGGTATGTTCTAGCTCAAGTTATATGGTAAAATAAGGTATGAGACTCAAAATGAGGAAAATTACCAACTTGCTGCTTTTGAGCGTATTTGCATTATTTACTAGCTTTGTCATTCCGCATGCTAATGCAGTTCCATCATCTGATCTGCGTATCATGGTAATGGATCCTGAAGGTGATGACCTCGGCGGTGGAGGTGATGTATTTTCTGTTAATCCAATTACTGACTTTACATTTTCAATTACCGATGAACCTCTGAATTCTGTGGATCGAATCGCAACTCACAATGGTGATGTTTATGTCGCAAACCTTGATAGAGTTTCAAGAATCGATCTTACTGCAGCAGGAGAAGCAGATCCTAATGCCAACAATAATCTAAATGATGTGACAGGACCAGCTTTCGAGTCTCTCGTTGGAATCGCTTTTCATGGTTCTGATATTTACGTTGCAGATTCCGTCGACGGGGACGACGTAATCTATCGTATAGACTCTACACAATCCTTCCCTGCTACTGCTACGCCCCTATCGTTTTCCCCACCTATTGTCGCTATACGTGACATCGCTATTGATGACAACGCTCTTTACGTCCTTGATATTGACGGTGACGGAGCTATTCTCAAGATAGACCTGATATCACCTTCTACGGCAGTTCCAGTTTATTCAGGAGGTGCAGATGGTCCTGCGCTCACAGAAGCAACTACCATTGCAGTACGAGGAAATGAAATATTTGTTTCAGGACTATTTGACTCTGCACCAGAAATACTCAAAATAACTTTGAATGGAAGTGACCCCCCTACTGCAACAGAGCTATTTGACAATAGTTTGCCAATTCTGACATTTCCCTATGGCCTCGTTATAGATAACAGCGACAATGTTCTTTACGTAACCGATCTCACAACATTGCATGGTATAGACCTAGACAATCCAAGTTCAGGACCCCAAGAAGTTGTCTCAAGTGATCTGTTTGTAGCTCCAGCCGGTTTAGCGTTGCTCGAAGTAACGGAAACCGCTACAACCACTACAGTTTCCGTCGTTAAAACGGTAAATGCCACAAGTGCTTCGGCTGGTGACGCCTTGCTTTATACCATTACCGCAACTAACACAGGATCCAGCCAAGCAAAGTCCTTGGAAATAATAGATGAATTCCCAAACATATCAGTTGATGGCCAGACATTTGTAGAAGTGTTCCCACTAGACACAAACATTCCGGTATTGTTTACGTCTGAATTCCATCCAGATGGTGGTGGGTCTACTACAACAGGAACATGTGTCAGAGTAGGAGGAACTACCACTAAAGTTAGCTGTAACGGTTACCCAATACTTGAACCAGGCGATTCAGTTGTTGTCACACTGATAGGAATTGTCAACGGATTTGCAGATGATACACTGGTAAACAAAGTATCAATAGAATACGAAGGAGGAACAAACCAAACCACAGTAGAAACCATTCTAAATCCTTCAATTATGTTTGATATAAACAAACAAGCTTCTACAACAACCGTACTTGCAGGCGAAGATTCTATTACCTATACGATCACAATTTTCAATCCTGATGCAACAGCAAACGATGTCATGATTACCGATACACTACCAAGCGGAGTAACAATCGATGAAAATACGATACCTTCTGAATGTGACGTAACAAACAATCAAGATGGTTCAAGCATACTGGAATGCGGCCCACTTACAATCAGTAACAATGATTCACACGAGATAGAGTATACTGTACAGGTAGACTCGGATGCGATTAATTCTATAACAAATTCAGTGTCGATTACATGTCCAGCTTGCGCACCTAACCAAATAGATAGCACAACTACAACTGTGAATAGAGAATCAAACTTGTTTCTAGAAAAATCAGCAAATATGACACAAGTTATTGCAGGCCAAGATGGTATACAATACACGATATCTGTGACAAACAACGGCCCATCTGATGCAGCAAGTGTTGTGATTACCGATACACTACCAAGCGGCATCATAGTTTCGTCTGTATCCGGCTGCGATGATTATAACATACAAAACAACATTCTTACATGCAACATATCGTCTCTATCCTCAGAAACAACCAGTGATATTATCATCAATGCTGTTGTTAATTCAAATGCCATCGGCATACTAGAAAATACCGCGTCAGTAACCAGCGACTCAATCGATCCAGAAACTGCCGATAACAGCGACGATTCTGATCCTATTGAAGTAATTAGACAAGCTGATGTGTCTGTGATAAAAGGTGCACCACTACAAACAGTTGCAGGACGAATAATCACCTACAACTTTACAGTAACAAACTTTGGACCTTCTGACGCTACTGATGTTATAGTGTCAGACGAAATCCCAGATGACCTTGTATTTATCCCCTCAACCCAAAGTGGATCACAAACTGATCCTATGTGTCAAGACCAAGCAGGCACAGTAGTATGTGAGTTTGGCACTGTAGTAGCAGGTCAAACACAAATTAAATTAATTCAGCTTCAAATTCCGCTTACAGCAACTGGCAGCATATCAAACACTGCAGATATCACAATCTCTGACGAAATTGAAGAATTGAATTCTGATAATAACTCATTCACCGTATCTACCGAAATACAACCACCATTCTGTGGAAGGGCAGAAACCGACTTTGATAACATCATTACCGGTACCCCAGGCAACGATCACATAAAGGGAACCAACGATGACGATCTCATCTTTGGATTGGGAGGCAATGACAAAATCCACGGAAAGAAAGGAAATGACTGCATAATTGGCGGCGATGGCGATGACAAGATCTGGGGCGGCGATGGCGATGACGGCATAGAAGGAAATGCAGGAAACGATCAGATCCACGGCCAAAAAGGAAATGACACATTAACTGGAGGAGACGGCAACGACAAGGTCTACGGCGGACAAGGAAACGACATTATTGATGCTGGTGCAGGCGACGACCGAGTACATGCAAACCAAGGAGATGATATGATATCTGGTGGTAATGGTAATGACTGGCTTGGAGCAGGAATCGGCAACGACAACGTATCCGGTGGCGACGGCAACGACAAGATCTATGGACGACCAGGCAACGACATCATAAATGGTGACTCTGGAGACGACTATATCCACGCAGGCCAGGGAAATGACACAGTAAATGGCGGAATCAATAATGATAAAATCTTTGGACATGAAGGACACGATATACTAAATGGCAACGACAATGATGACTACATACATGGAGGGCAAGGAAATGATAATATCGACGGGGGAAATGGCCAAGACAAGTGCAACGGTGCTCAAGGAACAAACACAATTGTCAATTGTGAAATAGAAGACAAGAAGATGAAGGAAGAACACGAAGAGAATGACGATGATGAAGGAGAACCAGAATCTGAAGATGATGACAACGACAACCATGGAAACAATGGTAACAATAACAACAACGGAAAAGGCAAAAACAAGTAAAACAGATCTTTAGGGAAAAGCAGTAGCTTTTGACAAAACAGAGTCAAGTTCTGTTATCTTGATTCTGTCCTGCTGCATGGAATCTCGGTGTCTCAAAGTCACCGTCTCGTCCTCAAGTGTTTGATGGTCTATAGTTATGGCAAACGGTGCACCAATCTCATCAAGCCTTCTGTATCTTCTTCCTATAGCACCAGAATGATCCAAAAATGCATCATATCTTCTTTTTAGCTTCAAGAAGATTTCATCCGTTTTTTCCTTCAAACCGTCTTTTTTGACTAGAGACAAAACACCTACGTGTACTGGTGCCAAGTATGGTTTTATGGAAAGTACAATCCTCTCATTTTGTTTGTCTTCTCGCAAACCATGCTCTAAAATAGTGTAAAGGCTTCGATCTATGCCCATTGATATCTCAAAAACATGTGGAAGTACCTTCTGTTCGTCATCTAGGACTTCGAATTTTTCTTTGCTTTTGTTTGCATGACTTGTCAGGTCGTAATCAGATCTATAGTTGCACGCTACAAGCTCAAGCCAGCCAATTGTTGTATTTACCTCAAAATCAAACGCAACGCTTGCATAGAATGCTTTTTCTTTTTCACCCAGTCTTCTGAACCTGCTTTTTGTCATGTCGATTCCTGTCTTTTCGTAGAACTCAGCAAGTAATCCTAGATAATATGCGACAAACTTGTTTGGAAGAATCTTGGATTCGACTGCCTCCTTGCAACTCATTGCCTTCAATTCATCATTTATCCAAAGGCGGATAACTGTGTCTTGCACTTCAGAAAACCTATCTAAATCGTCCAACTTGTTTGGATTACAAAATACTTCGATCTCTGCTTGATAAAATTCGCGCAGTCTCAAAAGGCTTTGTCGCGGTGAGATCTCATTTCTGAAGCTTTTTCCTATCTGTGCAACACCTAAGGGGAGCTTGCCACGCATCGTCTTAAACAGTCTAGGAAAATCCACGAAAATGGATTGGCATGTCTCAGGCCTCAGATATGCAGGTTCCCCTTCAGGACCTATCTCTACTTTGAACATCATGTTGAATTTGCGCGTCTTATCGAACTCGCCTTTGCATTTTGGGCACCTGATGTTTTTTTCAGAAATCGTCTTATCAAAGTCTGCAAGATCTGCACTTTCCGGGATTTCAACTTTAGATACTTCAAAGATGAGCTTATCCGCTCTAAAGTTGAGTCCACATTGTTTGCATCGAATCACAGGATCTGCAAAGCTTGCCAAGTGACCCGATGCTTCAAAAACTGACTGTGACATTATCTGTGAGCCATCTATCTCAAGCATTCCATCACGTCTTACAAGCTCACGTCTCCACAACTCGATAAACTTGGTCTTCATGCTTACGCCTGAAGGGCCATATTCCCAAAATCCAGCCTGGGCGTCAGAGTAAATCTCACAGCTTGGAAAGTAAAAGCCACGCTCAAGTGCTAGCTGCATTACAGAATCGTAATTCAATGAATCATCACCAAATATTGAGAATAAATTTCAAGCTATGCAAGTTCTTTGACCTTTCTTATGTTGCCAAAGTCATCTCTTGTATTATCAATCGGAGTTTCCAGAATTATCGGCACATTTTTTTTATTCGCTAACCTGATCACCGCCCTCATCCCATTCTCGCCGATTTTGCCAAGACCTATGTGCTCATGCCTGTCTAGATTAGATCCTATTTCACCTTTTGAATCGTTGAGATGTAATATCTTGAGGTGCTCAAAGCCTACCGTTTCTTCAAATTCTTTGAAGGTTTCAGATACGTTTTTTTCAGTTCTGAGATCATATCCATATGCAAACGCATGACATGTATCAAGACACACACCGAATCGGTTTTTTGGCTTTAGCTGAGAAAGGATCTCTGCCCACTGTGTAAAGTCAGAGCCTACAGAGTTTTTTTGGCCTGCAGTATTTTCAAGCAAAATCATAACGTCGTTTTTTACGGATGCAGCTTTGGTAAAAGCACTTACAAGCTGCTTTATTCCTTTTTGCTCCCCTTCACCCATGTGGCTGCCAAGGTGGGCCACAAGATATGGTATTCCAAGCTGTCCACATCTTTCTACTTCTTTGATGAGTACATTTACAGACTTTTCAAAGGTTGCAGCGTTTGGCGATGCTAAGTTTGGCAAATATGGCATGTGAGCAACAGTTGCAAATCTGTCTATCTTGCTTGCCGCAAATCTCTCTTTGAATTCGTCTGAATCTTTTTTTGGTATGTCTTTTGCAGTCCACATACGAGGACTACGTGTAAAAATTTGAAATGCGGAACATCCACGTTCAAGCGCATTGTCCACTGCCGCCGACAAAGATCCAGAAATGGATACGTGAAGGCCCACACGCATATCAACCCGTTACATCTAGATAATTTAAACCCGTTTGAAGAAAACTCAAATTTTTATGTCAAACTATATCATTATCTACGTGAAGCTAGGAACCGAAGAAATAGCAAAGTATCCATTTCTGACCGAAGCAGGAAATTATCTGCGAGAAAAAGGATTCACGCTTGAGCAGTTTGACAAAGACGAAGATCTCAGACCAATATTGGATCTGGCAGTATCTCGCATCAAGACCGCAGCAGATGGCAAAATCTTCAACTCGGATTTTAGTATAAAAAATCTAGATATCGAAGTATTTTCCTTCCTTGTAGCGGTAATTCTGTTAAAACAAAGTGCCACGTCTACTCTAATTAGGAGATTTTCTTTAGCAGAGGCACGACGAGCAGAAAAATTCCTTGAAAAGGATCTTGTAAGTGACAAAACAAACGAGCAGCTCGCAATCAAAATAATCAGAGATCTATTTTCCATGGAAATTCAAAAATCAGATGACTATTTCGTAATCCCTGTTTCTGATTATCTCAAACATTCGACCCACTTTCATGAACAAGAATGGAAGCTTGTAAACAGACTAGTCGACGGAGGAAACGTCTTTCTCTCCGCGCATGAGACTGTGAGGCTGATAAGAAAAGAGCTTGACAACCATATTTACTCAAAAATCTACTCTGCAAACATTCCACTTGTTCCTGAATCCTTCAAAAAACCTGTAGAAGAGCTTGTAACCTTGGCAAAAAAGTTCACAGTACAATTCGTTCAAACAACCGAATATCCTCCTTGCATAAAACATGCAATGGATGTTCTAAACAAAGGCGAAAACCTCCCACATTCAGGCAGGTTCATGCTTGCAACATACCTTCTAAACAAAGGACAGACAATAGAAGAGATAGCGCCGCTTTTCAAAAATGCTCCTGACTACAACGAAAAGATAACACTATACCAGCTAAAACACTTGGCAGGAAACTTTGGAAGCGGCACCAAGTATGCTTGTCCATCATGTGAGAAATTAAAGAGTGAGAATCTCTGCTTTGCAACACCAGAATGCGCAGGCATCATAAACCCATTACAATTTGGAAGGAAAAAGATCACAAATGCTTGAAAAAGATATCAGATTCCTTGAAGAATCTTTTAAAAAATATTACTTTGAACATTTTGATCTAATTCACACACCGCAAAACCCAGAGATGAGAGAATTTGGATATCAAAAACTCAACTCGGGAATGAACAGACATATCTCGCTCAAGTCGGACAAAGAATTACACCTTTTACTCATGACGCATGTACCATCGGACGTTTACTGTTCAAACGCGCGTTATTCATTTCCTAACCTTCCAATGGCAGAAAAAGACTGGCAGGACGCGGATCTAATATTTGATATTGACGCCAAAGACCTCCATCTGCCTTGCAGGCAAAACCATACCTGTAAAAAATGTACGAACTGCTCTACGGTATTTGTAAACTTGGATAAATGCCCTGTTTGTAACATTGCAAAATTTGAAACCACCTCGGTACTGTGTAACGAATGCATTACAGCTGCAAAGGCCGAAGTTAAAAAACTGGTTACAATTTTAATATCGGATCTTGGTATAAAAAAAGAAAACATATCGATCTTTTTTTCAGGCAATGAAGGGTTCCACGTCTATGCTGTCAATTCCAATTATGAAAAACTGGATTCAAAACAAAGAGCAGAAATTGTAGATTATGTCATGCTTAAAGGAGCTGTCCCAGAAACCTTTGGGGCCAAAAACAACTTTGCAAAATCCCAGTTCTCGGATCCTGACGAAAAAGGCTGGCAAGGCCGCGTCTCAAAATACCTTTTTAGCTCCAAATCAAACAAGCCCAAGATAGCAAAACAACTAATCTCCGAAGGCTATGTCGCATTTAAAAAAAGACTGGAAGAGGCACAAAAAGTGCTTGGCGTCAAAATAGACCCAAATGTAACAATAGACGTCCACAGGATCTTCAGACTTGGCGGTACAATCAATAGCAAAAGTGGCTTAACCAAGATGATATGCCCAGATCTAGCAAAATTCAACCCCGCAATAGATGCCTGTCTCATTGATGATGACAAGGTAAATGTGGCTGCAAACTGCCCCATCGAATTCAAACTAAAACACAAAAAATTTGGCCCCTACAAAAACGAGCAGCTTACAGTGCCCAAGTATGCGGCAGTATATATGATCTGCAAAGGGTATGCCACCCTTGCCTAGCCACAAGACCGCCGTATCCTAAGACATTAATTTATCCACAAAGGAAAAACCTTGAATTTGTATAGTTCCTCAACTGAAGCTAATTCGCCACAATCTGGTCCAGGCAAGTTCATCCGACTTGGTATTATAGCTGTAATTGGCATCATAGTATTGGCAATAGTGGGAAACCAAGGCGTCATATTGTCAATGAATATGACGGAGTTTGGTGACCAATTCACTAAACCCCTCCATTACTCTCTAGTTTCAGCACTGGTTCTTTCTGCAATTGCCCTTCTCAATGTGGACATAAAGAACCGCTCCTCAATTGTCTGGTATTCTATACATGTTATAATCACATTTTTGAATCGCGCGACCCATGATCCGGTCTCCAAAAATATTCCAAGCTTTAGAGACTACAAACTAAGTTACCCGCAGTTTGTAATTTGGCAGATAACAAAGATCTTCCTTTTTGGTGCATTCTTTGTCAACATCATGTTTGGCCTTGCCTTGGTGTACATACTGGATGGAAACGACCTGGGCATAGACAAGATCCCAACAATCTTTTCACTACCATTTATCACCCCACAGTCATCGGAGCCAGCACAATCTGTAATCGAGCTAATCCCGGCACTCACAATCATTGTACCTCCATTGCTTGGAGTAATAGGAATAAGGCTTGCAATATACGTAGGACTTCACTCCATAATACGAGTAATCACCTCATACATCTATGACTCATCGCAAGGCAAACCCAAGTTCCTAAACTATGTATCCGTAATTGAGGCGGTAATCGGAATTGGAATCATTTGGGCTGGAGTTAACATGTTCTTTACGGAGCAAATCGATTACAATACAAAATATGTCATCGGCGGGACTCTTGCGGCCGGATTAATTCTTGTTGCGTTTGCGGCCTTTGATCGATTCCGCTCCAAAGTTCTCACACACCCAATAAAAAGAGACATCTACATCAGAGTTTTCACATTAATTGCAATCGGAATTATAGCTGGCTCAATAATGGCGGTAAACAACAGCATAGCAGATACACGCAAACTGGAATATCTAGGCCCATACACGCAACAACAAATTACAGTCAATAGATACCTTGGAGAGTTAGACAAAATCAAGATAACAAGACACGATGTAAATCTGGTATCCATTTCGCCAAACAACATCAAAAGCTACATGGACAACAATAGAGACGTTCTGGATTCAATTCGAATCTGGGACTGGGAGGCAGCATACGCCAAATTAAAACCAGAAATAGGCCTCATTCCGTATATTGACTTTGAAGACAACGACATTCTGAGATTCAACAGCACGCTGTACTGGACTGCATCGATGAAGCCGGTTCTTCCACCTGCGGTAAGTCTTGAAAACCGTTGGTACAACGAACATTTGGTCTACACTCACGTTCCAAACGGTTTTTTGACACTTGATGCAACTACCGGCCAGTCAGTAGAAAGTAGTAAATTGTTCACTCAAAGGGCAATCTATTATGGAGAAGGCGGCCTGTTTACCGAAACTTGGTCCGCATACCCTACTAATCGTGGCAGCATAAGTGCCGAGCTGAATAACGCGTTGTATTCTGGCAGAGGCGGAATAGATGTCTCGCCTCCACTCAGCTGGGTTTTTGAGCCGAATTTTCTTTTGTCATACCCTGGAACACCAGTGCATGTAATGAGATACAAAGACATCTACGACAGAATGGAAACCCTGTATCCGTATTTTCTGTATAACTTGTTTGGACAAAAAGTAGACTTTTACCCTGTTACAGATGGTACCAACACATATTGGCTCATGCCGCTGATTATCGGATTTGATACGCACTCGGTTCCTTGGTCAATCGGAAACCCATACTTGCGCCTTGTCGGGTTTGCACTAATTGATACCTATAATGGCGATATCACACTCCTCAGATATGGAGACGATTATTTTGCTAAAATGCTGCAAAACCAGTACGGCGACAAGTTCCAACCAATACCGTCTTGGCTAAATGAGCAGATAAGATACCCGCAGGAGCTCTTTACATGGAAGACTGAGATGTTCAACATATACCATGTAACAAGCATAGAGACATTTATTCAAGCAAACTCATTTTACGAAATACCAGAACGACTTGAAGCATACTATATCGAAGCAAAACCACCAGGATACGACACTACCAAGTTTTTGGGACTGCTATCGTTGGAGCTTAGAGGATCTGAAGGAAAGAACCTATCTGGCTACATGATAGTAGAAAATGACTTGCCTACTCTTGGTAATATGCAGTTCTACCAAGTACCACTCAACTCTACAACAAAACTCATCGGCCCAACAGCAGTACGTGAAGCACTGGAAAAGGACAACGACTTTGCACAACTAAAAACACTTCTTAGGACACCTCGTATAGGCGATAACATCTTGTATCGGGTTGGAGAACACGACGTCTACTTCATCCCAGTATATACGGCAGGCTCCGGAGGAGGCGTGGTCGCCGAACTGGGTACAATTGCAGCAGTCGGTGCTGCCTTCAACGGTGAATATTATGTTGGCCTAGGCAACACACAACAGGCCGCCTTTGAGGCATACCTGCGTGAATTATCTGGAGTCCCTTCAGCTTCTGTACCAAGGGGTGAGTCAAGCCTTAACAGAGATAGCAGAATTGAGACGATAAGATCGACATTTGAAGATAAGGGCATCGACGTTGTTATACCAACATCACTTTCAGTCCCACTTTCATTTAAAGAAGGAGAGATCTCATTTTTTACTCAAAACGATCTTGATGCAACAAATGAGTTACTCAATAAATTCATTGACGACTTTACCATCACACAAAGTAAGCGTGTTCTTTTGTGGCAACAAGATGACATGGTAAACGTTGGCATAATTACAGTAGTTGATAACGTACCAGAGTTACATTATGTCTCAATTGAAGTAGGCAAGTAAACTATGGCTTGATAATTATTGGAATTCCAAATGCTGCCAGCGTTTCACAACCTTCAGTTCCGTTAGCTGGATGAATTGTCCACATCAAATACTCGCCTGCAGGGCCGCTGAAAAATATAGTTCCCTCCCATCCTGCCTGACCATCAAGTTCTACGATATTGTCCTGGTGAATGAAAGATCCTTTTTTATCGTTGGCGTTGCTTGTTATGACATCATCACCACTTGTTGGAAAAGATATTGGGAGATTACCATTTGGTAAAGAAACTAGATCAATTTTTTTATTAGGATCATTTTTTGCTGACTTGAACCATGGTGTCCATGCGTCCAAGTTAGTAAACCAAGTTCGATCTTCTGGAAAAAAATCAGTACTGGAAAATCCCAACTTCATCTTTGCATCATTGTATGTGTTACCATCAACACATTCATCTATTATCTTATAATCAACTTTGTACTGTTGGTTGGAATTTCCAGTAAAATGTGCTTTTACGAAATAATCAATCAAGCCATCATTATTAAAATCAAAATCTCCGGCGTCCTTATCTGAAACATAAATTGGAGCATGTCCTTTTCCAAGAATTATGATGTCTGCAGATGACGTTTGAGTAGAACTAACAATGACAAAAAAACCTATTATCGATGCTAATACAAACTTCCGCATCAAGACACGTATGGTGCTGTGTCCTTCTATAAAGATTTCAGTTGACTATTTCTGTAGCTCAGAGCACAAATAAAAGAAGTAGGTACTGAGAATAGACGATGCTCCTAGTTGTTGATAATGGTTCTGTATTCACAAAGAACATTGACGACTTTCTTTGCAAAAAAACGATAGATTACAAACTTGTATCATTTGATAAGCTAAAACCTGAAGAGGTTGAAAAATTTGATTCATTTATTCTGTCTGGAAGAAGGAAAAACAATCAGCAAATGAACGCATTAAACTCCAAAATAATCAACCATGCAATAACTGAAAAAAAACCATTACTTGGAATCTGCTATGGTGCAGAGATCTTGGCACTGACGACAGGCGGCACGATTAGAAAGATGCGCTTAGCACAAAAAGGCGAAAGTACGGTCACAGTAGTCGAAAAAAACCCTCTATGTAATGGGACAATCCAAGTATACCAAAGTCATAACTTTGAGATATCCAGACTTGGTAAATCACTAATTCAACTTGCAAGTTCAGATACCTGCGAATACGAAATAATTCAGTATCAAGATTCCAAAATCTTTGGCACGCAATTTCATCCTGAAATGACGCAAGATGGTATATCGTTAATAGAACGGTTCGTCTTGCTTTGATGGGTTTTAATAGCAAAATAAAAATCACCAAGACATGAGTGAGCACGAACTCATAGTACCTCCAGTTACTGAGGAAAACATCTGTCTGCCTCTTGCAGTGAGTGCCGTATCAAAATACTGGGATGTCAATTTGCCTCTTGCAGAAGCAAAAGAGATTGCAAAAAAGTACCAAAATGTTAGAGGAAGCATCCTAATTGAAGGAATAGAACTTGCAGAAAGACACGGCCTTGGCAGTCTTATCCTACATTCGTCTCTGCCAGAACTTAAAAAAATAATCGATATGGGAATACCACCTATTGTAATTTTGCCAGGACTCTACGAAGTAGTCCAGCATGCTTCTGTGATATCCGGTTATGATCAAAAAGAAAACTCGATCATACACTATATGCCACAGCCTAACCAGATAGGCATGATTCCGCAACACCAGTTCGACAGTCTCTGGGAAGAAGATGGAAGACTGGCAATACTTGTGTCGCCAATAGACATAATCTCTACAATCAAAGTAGAAAATAAAAATAAAGAAAGATCCAATCGCCTCTGCTTTGTTTCAGAAAAACTAAACCTGCAAGGAAGATCAGATGATGCAATCAAAACTCTTAAGGACGCAATAAACCTTGATGGGAGTAATTCAACAGCACTTTGTCTTTTAGGTGGAATATATAATGAAAAAAATGCTCCAGAATGCGTTCAGTATTACGAGCAGAGCATAAAACATAACAAAAGATGCTATCTTGCATACAGGGGACTTGGGAACTATTATCTAAAGACAAAACAGTATGACAAGGCCGATTCGTATTATACGCAAGCAATCAATATCAATCCGACTAGGTTTGGGCCTATTTACAAAAACCGTGGAATAGTAAGGCTTGAATTAAAGAAAAACAAGGAAGCAAAACAGGATTTTGAAAACTATCTTAAGCACACACCAAATGCAAAAGACAAAGCATCCATTTTAGAAGCAATAAAAGAATTATGAGTGCGGAGTGCGGGAATTGAACCCGCGACCTTCAGCTTGGGAAGCTGACGTCCTGCCAGACTGGACTAACTCCGCGCAGATCGGCATTTGAAACTAGGTTATTATATTTTGAGCGTCATACCTAATCATGGATGCGCGTTGTCCACAGTGTGAAAAAATAGCGGTTCTAGATGATGACATGAAATCTGTCAAGTGCCCCCACTGTAACTTTGAAGCAGATTATGATACGTATCTGGAGATAATGAAAGACAAGGCAGTCAACATGGCAACCGATTACATACCAAAAAGACCAGGCATATAGCTACCAAAAAGATCCCTTATCTGAGCAGTCAAGATGAGCCCCACAGTTGATACAAATCATATGGCATGCTTGCATGTCGACCATCTTGGTGTTGCACCTAGGACAAGTAATCTCTTCTTTCATCCGTATTAATTGCTCAAATCAAGTTAAAAATTTTGTCCATAAAGGCAACAAAAACCCCAAAGAATTATTAGCTACTCAAAATCCTTGAGCAATACTTGGCAAACTTTAAGCTTACAATATCGGATAAAAAAGGAAAATCTATATCAAAAGAGCTAAAAGACAGAGAAGCAAACGCCTTAATCGGCCTTCACGTCGGAAGCGAACTTGATGCAGCGATTGTAGGCCTTGGAGGCAAGCTCAAAATCACTGGCGGCAGTGACAAATCAGGAATTCCAATGCGTGGAGACATCTACGGTTCTGCACGAAAACCAGTTTTGCTCTCAAAAGGAATCGGCCTACAAAATGTAGAAAAAGGACAACGCAGACGCCGATTAATCAGAGGTAATACGATCTCTGAAGAGATCTATCAGCTAAACTGTGCATATGATGGTGAGCTAAAAATCGAAGAAGCTCCAGCAGAAAATAAAGAAAAGGCATAAGTTAACATAGACGAGTTTTTGTGATTTAGTAATGCACTGGCGTGATACTCTTCCAGATTGGTATGTAAAAAAATACGGTTACCAACCCTGCGTCAACATTGGAACTGCCGGTCACGTAGATCATGGGAAAACAACTTTGATTCAGGCATTAACAGGCCAGTGGACCAGCGTTCACAGCCAAGAGCTGAAACGAGGAATTACAATACGTGTAGGTTACTCCGATGCGGCATTCTACAAATGTAAAAACTGTGAGCCACCACTTGGGTATTCCACCACACCAAAGTGTCCAAACTGTGGCAAAGAAAGCGAGTTATCCAGAGTAGTCAGCTTTGTAGACAGTCCTGGCCACGAATCATTAATGGCAAACATGCTTTCAGGTGCCGCACTAATGGACGGGGCAATGCTTTTGATTGCTGCAAACCAAAAAGTGCCACAGCCTCAGACAAAAGAACACCTTTTGGCACTTCAAATACTTGGCATTCAGCAAATCGTAATAGTGCAAAACAAAGTGGATCTCATCTCATACAAAGAAGCAATGGCAAACTATGCAGATATCACAAAGTTTGTCAAAGGAACCAAGGCAGCAAAATCTCCAATAATCCCAATATCTGCGCAAGCAAGACTAAACATTGACTCACTCATTCAAGCAATTGAAGAAACCATTCCAACTCCAAAAAGAATCGAGTCAAAAGAACCAATAATGCACGTTCTAAGATCCTTTGACGTCAACAAACCAGGAACCATCATCAAAGACATCAAAGGCGGTGTAATCGGAGGAAGCCTCACACAAGGCACCTTTACGATAGGAGATGAAATTGAGATAAAGCCTGGAATCTTTAATTCAAGGAAAAACACCTACGAGCCTATTCGAACACAAATCATCTCTTTGGGAACTGGGGCAGGCATAGTCGACGACGTAAAACCAGGTGGCCTTGTCGCAATAGGAACAAAACTTGATCCATCTATGACAAGAAGCGACTCTCTTGTGGGCTCTGTCATAGGTAAACCGGAGACACTACCTGAGAACTCAACTAGTGCGCAACTTGAAGTCAACCTCTTTGATTCAGCCGTAGGAACAATAAACGATGTCAAAGTTACACCGATTCAGGTGGGCGAATCGTTAAGGCTCAACATTGGCACTGCGCCAGTCCTTGCCAAGGTAAACAAAGTCAAGGCAACAAAAATCGAGGTACAATTCAAAAGACCGGTCTGTATTTTTGAGAACAGCAACGTAGCTTTGAGCCGCAAAATAGAGGACAGATGGAGATTAATTGGTGCAGGCATAGTTGGTTGAGGTACTGTGCGACACAAGCTTTCTTATTCACATAGCCAACAATAGGATCAAAAACCTTTCCTCACTTGAAACAGAAATAGGAAGTATAAAGTTTGTAGTGCCTGATATAGTTATCTCCGAGCTGACAAGGCTTGGTACCATACAAGAAAAAAAACAGGAAATTGATGCCACATTACAGTTCATCAAATCATTTAAGACAATCAATCTTGGCGGAAGCTACGCTGACGAATCGTTTGTAAATTATGTAAAAAAAACTGGAGGCATAGTTGCTACGATGGATAGGGAATTAAAATCGGCAATAAAAAAAACCGGCGGTTCTATACTCTCCGTTTCAAATAACAAAATAATACTGGAGTGAACCAAAAATTTCTGCACACTTATGGCGCAAAAGTGCCAGATAATGATGTTTGGGCTATTATGTGATTTTGCATTGCATCTTCAACTTGTTTTTTGGTGGCGCCATTTGGAAGTGAGAGCTTTGAATTTAGTGCATACAGCTTGAAGATGTATGTGTGCCTTTTGTCTGGAGGTGCAGGCCCGCCATATCCAATTTCTCCAAAATCAGTCATTCCTTCAACTGCGCCTGACGGAATAGATGATTCTGCGATCTCTGATATTTTTGGATCAATATTCCAGACAACCCAATGAACCCACAACTTGCCTACTGCACCCATTGCATCTGGGTCATCCATTATCAACACTAGAGATTTCGCGTCTGATGGAACATTTTTTATTTTAAGAGGTGGGCTTTTGTTGCCGTTTTTGTATCCGTACTTTTTTGGAATCTCTCCGCCGTCTTTGAAGGCAGGGCTTTCTAAAATCAATGCATTCATCACTTGATGGCTCTTAAAGTTAAATTTTTCTACCTATTGCAAAATTTGACCGGATCAAATTCTGAACACGCTTAAATCAAAAAACCCAAAAGAGTAATAAGCACATCTTCTGGGAAAAAAACAATTGGTTTCTAACAAAAAACTATTTTCTGTAGGAAGTTTTGAGTTCTGCTTACACCATCTATTAATAATTGGAATACTCTCATTGGCGTTTTCAATATCTGCAATGATACGTTCACAACCAGCAGATTATGGATTCCAACTGAACGAATTTGACCCCTTCTTCAACTATAGGGCGACTAAATTCATTGTAGATAATGGTTTACCAGAATATTTCTCATGGCATGATAATATGAGTTGGTATCCTACAGGCAGAGATGTAGCAGCAACATCACAGGTTATGTTACATGTTACCTCGGCAATACTATATTCCGCATTTGGTGGTGGATCTGATCTATACGGATTTACCATAATTCTACCAGTTGTTTTCGGTTCACTTACTACAATTGTCATTTTTGCTCTAGTCAGAGTTATAGGCGGTACAACTGCAGGACTGTTTGCATCTCTGCTTTATGCAGTATCGTTGCCTATAATCACAAGGGGGACAATAGGGTGGTTCAAATCAGAACCGCTTGGACTGTTTTATGGTATTTTGGCAACATATCTGTTTTTGAGTGGGATCAAGTCATCTTCACACAAGATTGCATTTGCCAAATTAATTGGTGCAGGAATATTCCTTGGTTTTGCATTCTCTGCATGGGGAGGAACAGACTTTTTTGTACTGCCGTTAGGATTGTTTATACTGTCACTTCCATTTATCAGAAAAGACACTAACTTTCTTAGATGGGCAATACCTGTGTTTGTTTTAGGCCTTGCAATATCGTTGATACCATTTGAAAGGCCAGGAATTTCCTTTTTTACAAAAACTAGCGGCTTTATGATACTAGGACCAACGATTTTTCTTGTAGCCTGCTCGTTCATTCAAACATTGAGTGGTGAGGAAAAAAGAAGAAGAAACAGCGCCTTATTCCTAATCGCCATGATTGCGGCAGGAATTGGAATACTTGCAACAAATGCGTTCAGCTTGCCCAGCTTTAGATATCTCAACGCCATAAATCCATTTCTGACCACAGTAGATCCACTGGTTGACTCCGTTGCAGAACATGCCACTACATCAATATTTCAATCGTATCTGTTTAACTCAGTTTTTATGATATTTGGTGGAATCGGAGTATGGTTAATCTTCAAAAACATTCTAAATAGCTCCAATGACAAACGTGATGTTCACGTATTTGCATTAATTATTGGATTATTAGGAGTATACATTAGTTCAGCTTTCATTAGGCTGGAATTGTACTCTTCACTCTCTCTTGTTATATTGGGTTCGGTTGGATTGTCGATGCTCACAAAACAAATCTTCAGGCAAGATGTCCAAGAAAAGAAGAAACTGATCAGATCACACCCTAAAACTCTAAAAATCTCTTATTCTGTAATGATTGCGATTCTGTTAATCATACCACTTATGATACCGGTGAGTGCAAACTGGACAAATGCCGCAAAAATACCACCAACCATACTAAACGGAGGAAGCAATTACAATATAGCTACATCAGATTGGCTTGATGCGATGCAATGGCTTAAAGAAAACACCTCTCAAGATGCTGTGGTAGCTTCATGGTGGGATTATGGATATTGGATAACTACACTTGGGGAACGACGTTCACTTGCTGATAATGCAACGCTGATTGATTCCAGAATAAAACTATTGGCAAAAATGTTTCTAAGTAATCCTGACGAGGCTTGGGATATTTTGCAAGAAATGGATGCAGATTATGTCCTTGTTTACATTGCGGCTCAGAGAATAAACAGCGAAGAGCCTCCATTATACATGGTGCAAGGTGGAGGGGATGAAAGTAAAAAACAATGGTTTATGAGAATAGGTGGTTTTCCGGTCGAAAAATACCTCTATGCAGATGGCATAAGCCCAACTCAAGAGTTTTGGAGCAATACAATGCTTGGAAAAATGATTCCCTATAACACACTTGCCTACGTGGATATCGTAAACCAAAAACAATCCGCCTCGTTTGTTTCAGGCTTTACCCCTGTCTACACATACGAGATGAAATTTCCAGAAAATGGCAATGGGCCACTAAGGCTGGCATACATATCTTCTAGCTTTTCACGCACAAGTGCAGGACCAATTAATGGAGTATTAATCTACGAGGTTAACAAGGACTACAAACCACAAACCACAACAGAAACCATGGACACACAAAAAACAGAAACAGCTCAGGCAGAATCCGTAATCAAAAGCCAGATCGCAACCATCTCAACAAACTTTGGTGATATAGTAATTGCGTTAAAGCCTGAAGTTGCACCAAAAACAGTTGAAAACTTTGTCAAGCTTGCCAACTCACAGTTTTACGACGGTACGTTGTTCCACAGAATAATATCTGACTTTATGATTCAAGGCGGTGATCCAAATACAATTTCTGGCCCGCCAGGAACTTGGGGCACAGGCGGTCCTGGCTACACTATTCCTGCTGAAATAAGCAACCTCAAACACACTAAATACATGGTCTCAATGGCAAGAGGCCAAAATATTGACAGCGCAGGCTCACAATTCTTCATAATGGTAGGAGATGCACCCTGGCTTGATGGTCAGTATACCATATTTGGCGAGGTAATCAAGGGGCAAGAAGTGGTAGACCAAATCGCATCATTACAAACCAACCTAAACGATCAGCCACTGGATTGGGAAAGTGCAAGAATCAAGAGTATAACTATTTCCTCGCCTTAATTTTGATCGCTTTCTTGGAATTTTTCTCGTATTCTATATCTAGCATACCTGTCATCAGGTGAATACTTGGCTGGATGAGCCGTGGCCGTCTTTGTGTGACACTGTGGACAACTATCCTTTAGAGTGTATTTCTTGCAATCTGGACACTTGCGAATCTGAAACTTCAATTTCTAACCCTCTCGGGTCTTCTTTGATTCTTCCCTTACAAAGTTGAATGTGCCGTTGTTTTTTTCAATGATTTTTTGAATTTTGTCCAAGACTGGCTTTAACATCTTTTCTGCTGTCTTAAAGTCAGGACCTTTGACGCTGATTCTGTATTTTGGAGCACCAATATACGTAACAGAGATGTTAGTTGCTTGCTCTCCAATCGAATCCAAAATCGCATTTTTTATTATCTCTATGCCGTTTGACTGGTTACAAGTAATCTCACAAATACCTCGTATCTCAACGGATGGAGGCTTTATCTTGGAGCTTGTCTCTTCAATTGCAGACAAAATCTTTTTTGATAGTTTTAGCTCATCGAGGACTCCAATGCCTTTTGTTGTCACATCAAGAAACGCATCATAAATAAAATCATATTTTGAAAATATTGCATCCTCGAGTTTTTCCACTTCTTTGTCTGATAGTCCTGCAGCATCTTTGACTGTCTGCAAAAGAGTTTTGCCTTTTTCAATTCTCTTTACCTCTAAAAGCTTCTTTTTTTGCTGGTCTTTGGAAACCTGTTTTAATGAAAGATCTATTTCGGATCTGCTTGGGTTGACTTTTTTTACGAGAAGGACTTTTTTTTCACCTTCTTTGACAAACTTGCTTACGGAGCGAACCCATCCCGGAGCTATCTCTGAGACATGCAAGAATCCCTGCATGTTGTTATATTCATCAAGCGTAACGTATGCACCATGATCGGTAAGCTTTGTTATGGTAGCAAGTACTATTTCGCCAATTTCTGGAAGCTCTTGTGATTCAGTAGCCATCGAAACTCTGGTTTGTAGTACATAATTTAATGTTGTTGGCTAGCTGAAGATTTGGAACTAAATTGTGCTCAAAAATCGATGCCTTTTTTCGCTCGCACGCCACGCTGAAATGGGTGTTTTATTTCCTTCATCTCGGTTACAAGATCCGCAGCATCGATAATCTCCTGTCTTACGTAGTTTCCAGTTAACACCAAGCTGATATTTTGTGGTTTTATCCTGATAAGATCTAGAACTTGACTCAGATCAATTAATCCCAGGTTTACTGCATAGTTTATCTCATCCAAAATTACAAGGTCATATCTTCCTGAGAGGATCTTTTCCTTGCTTATTTGTATTGCCTCATTGGCAATTTTTTGGTGAACCTCTTTTGGAGTGTTGTCATCAAGTATGCCAACAAAGCCCTTTCCAACAGCAGTGAGCTCGAATTCAGGCTCAAGTCTCTTAGATGAGCTCATCTCGCCATAATGCCAAGACCCTTTGATAAACTGAATCATGCATATCTTGTAGTTGTGTCCTATCGCTCTTAATGCCATACCTAATGCAGCTGTAGTCTTTCCCTTTCCCTTTCCGGTGTACACAATTACAAGACCATTTTCATTTTGCACGTTGGAAACTCGCCGCTCAATGCTAAAAAGATTCGTATAGTTCCTACCTCAAAGACTAGATAGAAAAATTGAAAATACCAAGAATCGTAATCGCAGGGGCAACGAGTGGTGTTGGAAAGACATCGATTACTTGTTCCATCATATATGGAATGAAAAACAGGGGGTATACAATTCAGGCATTCAAGGTAGGTCCTGACTATATCGATCCGACTTACCTTTCCGCAGTATCTGGGAATCCTGCAAGAAATTTGGACTCGTGGATCATGGGTGAAAAAGCTGTAAAATCAAGTTTTGTGAAAAATTCCACATCAGACATCTCAATAATTGAGGGTGTGATGGGCTTCTATGATGGCCTTTCTGGAAGCTCTGATTTTTCTAGCACACACCATGTTGCTAGTATACTGGAAGCACCAGTAATTCTCATTTTAGATGCAAGCAAGACAGCTCGCTCGATTGCCGCAACTGCCATGGGATTTGTCAAGTTTCATAAAAATTCCAGAATTACTGGATTGATTCTCAACAAACTTGGAAGCAAAAAACACGAACAGATGTGCAAAGCAGCACTTGAACCACTCAAAATACCCATTCTTGGATGTATTCCAAAAAATCCTGACATTTCACTAGAGTCCAGGCATTTAGGATTAGTGCCAGTAATTGAACAAGAAAAACTAAAACAACAAATAAGAAAAATAGCCAAGACAGTCTCATCCTACCTTGATATTGACAAAATAATTGCTATTGCAAATCGTGCAACGCCGCTTTTAGAAGCACAAAAAGAAGCTCGGCAAAAAAATCTAGTCACAATAGGTATAGCACTAGATAAGTCCTTTAATTTTTATTATTTTGATAACTTTGATGCCTTACGCCGTCACGGTGCAAAAATAGAGTTTTTCAGCCCAATCTCGGATCGATCCCCACCAGAATGTTCGGGCCTTTACATCGGCGGTGGTTTTCCAGAGGTTCTCGGACAACCACTTGCCAAAAATCATACCATGAAAAAATCCATCAAAAAACTTGCAGAGCAACAAATGCCTATCTACGGAGAATGCGGAGGTCTCATGTATCTTACAAAATCAATTGAATATGCAAACAAAAAATACTCTATGGTGGGCCTTTTTGATGCACAAACAAGCATGGAAAAAAAGATGACACTTAACTATACCAAAGCCAATACTATCTCTGATTGCCTTGTTGCAAAAAATTCTACAAAACTATATGGCCATGAATTTCATTACTCTGAACTTAATTCGATTCCAAGAGATTCCAAGTTTGCGTACGATATTTCAATGGGGGTTGGAATCAAAAACAAAAAGGATGGTTTGATTGAATATAACTCGCTTGCGTCATACATGCATCTTTATTTTGATCGTGGCTTACACGCAAAAAATTTCGTAGATAACTGTTTTGCGTATTTACGAAGATGATTCTCGCAGGATTTTGAAGAGGGCGTTTATTATGGCAGCAGCACATGGTGTTCCACCTTTTCGTCCTTTGTTTGTAATGTGTGGTGTATCTATACGCTGCAGCTCTTCTTTGGACTCCGCTGCACCTACAAACCCCACAGGCACACCAACGATGAGGCTTGGTCTTGTCACACCTTCTCTGATCATTTGAATTACTTCTAAAAGCGCCGTCGGAGCATTACCGATTACCACTATACCTCCATTCATCTCTTTTGCCCTGAGCCGCATTGCTGTTTGCGCACGTGTCTTGTCTAGCCTGGTTGCCTCTCTTACCACATCAGGATTTGAAATATCACAAATTACGTTATTTTTGAAATCAGTCAAGTTCTGCTTGTTGAGCAGGCCTAAAATTCCATTTACATCAACTATTATGTTTCTGGCAGCTCGTAGTGCATCAAGGCCTGCATTTACGGCATCTTTGTGAAATATTAGGCCGTTTTGCCTTGCAAAGTCAAAATCCGCAGTGGAATGAATGACTCGCCTTACTATGTGCCACTGATTCCCAGCATATGGGTGTTGGCCGATCTCTTTTTCAATAATCTCCATGCTCTGATCTTCTATTGACTGACCTTTCCTAGTTTGCATTCTCTACCTCTTTTGCTCTCTGCATGATAAAATCGATCATCCTTTCATCGGTGCCAATGTGTTCTGTTATTAGAATTTTTTTTAAATTCGATTTTTCGATGGCAGGGTTGAGATCTCCATAGATGTCTCTTTTTACATGAGCTCCTTGGTGCAGAAAATAAAATACGACGACTAGAACCTCCGGCTTGTTTTCGGCGCATTTTTTAATTCCCTGCTCGATGTTGGGTTCCTCGATTTCAAGAAAGCAGTAATCGATATTGCGGTATTGTGGAACTAGCTTGTCTACGACATATTTTATTGACAACCGAGCGTTTGGATCTTTACTCCCATGACCTATTACAAGTACATCGATTTTGTCTTTTGGTAACATGATCTGGTTTTTTTCAAGGACGGCCTCTATCTTAGAATTCACTATCTCAGCCATAGTTTCGTGCATGCTCATCGGCTTTGTTACTACAAACTTGATGTCTGTCTTTGCTTGAAACTTGATTGCCTCATTTACTGCTGCTTTGACTTTTTTACCAGGGTACAAAAAGTAAGGCACAATCGTGAGTGCATCAATATCCTCTCTCAGACAGTTTGTAATTCCTTCCTCGATGAATGGAGGAAGAACCTCCAAAAAACAGTAATTTACAAAGACATAGTTTCCTTGCTGCTTGACTTTTTTGCAGATAAAATCAAGCTCATCTCTTACTTCTTTCTCCCTGCTTCCCCTGTCAATTAATAACAAACCGCGTTTCATTTCTCAATTCGTGCTATGGCGATTGTAAGATCTGGTGGGAATTTCTGTTTTTCAACCACCAATCTTCCCTGAGAACTCTTAATGGCAGCAGCTTCTGAGACACTTGGTGTTCCCTCAAATGCCTGAACTGTTTTGGAGGGATTTGGGATGTTAATTTGCGCCAACTCTTCTTTTTGAAAGTAGTCTATAGTTAACCCCAAGTCTTTTGCTGTATCACGCAGGCCTGGTATATCTGCTGGTTTTTTGAGTGAAGCAAGCCTTGCTACTGATTTGGAACTAAGACTGTACTTTGAAAGACAGCTCTGAAGTGACTCCTTTATCTTTTCTTTGGTTGTGTCCGTGTGCAGGCCTATTCCTACAACAAGTGTTTTTGGCCTGTAAATTACAGCATTTTTTGCTAGATCACCATCGATAATTTTATCTGAAATTATCAGATATGCTTTAGAATCAGACCGTCTTAACTGTTCAAGCGTCTCATAAATGGTCACATTTTTTGGAAGCTCGCCTTTCCACCAATTTTTCTCCCCAGCCTCTTGGTATACGCCTATTTTTTCTTCATTTACCATCAAAGCACTGATCCTAGTCACATTAGAGTCATCATCTATCTGCCAACCAAATTCCTTGCCAAGCAGATCTACTGGAATTGTCTTGTTTACATCCGCTGCAGTAGTAATCACTGGAATGGCGCCAAGTTTTTTGGCGATATCTTCTGTTAGCTCATTTGCGCCACCCAAGTGGCCTGACAGCGCAGAGATGACAAAGCCTGCTTTGTCATCTATCACTATTACCGCAGGATCCGTCTTTTTGTCTTTGAGATGTGGTGCAATCAATCTGATCACCGCACCAAGTGAAAACAAACACACGATACCATCATAGTTTTTAAAAAGCTCTGCAATCTTGGCAGCTGTCTGTTCTTCATACCAGATCGCATCCAATTCTGTTTGAAACTTTGTTGGTGCATAGATCTGCCAGTTTGGAAAAATCTGCTTTATTGTGGATGCAATTTTGATACCGTTTTTTGTAATTGCAAGAATTGCAACCTTTTCCATGTTCTGAAGGTTTTACTCTCAAATAAAATCTTACTAGGCATATCTTCCCAGTATGGAACCGTCAAAATCAAACAAAATTACTTCGATCTCTACTTTGTTTTCTGAATGTGCACGCATCTGTTTGTAGGCCAGCTCACAAACCACATCAAAAAACCCTTCAACTTTATTTTTTAGGACAATTTCTTGCACATGTCTTGCAGTATTTGCTTTCTTTATCTGATCCAGGGTTTCTTTGGATGCGCCACAATTGGATGCAACACTTGCCAAAAAATCCATATCTACTTTGGAACCCTTTACATGAGTCTGCTTGACACCCATAGCTATCTTTGTAAGTTTGCCAATAAAGCCGGCAACGTATGCTTTTTTGATTCCTTTTTTTGCACACTGCTGAATAGCATAGCCTGCAAAGTCGCCCATCTGGACAAAGCAATGCTCCGGAAAACTTAGCTGCTTTTTTGAAAATTCCTCACTTCTCCCGCCGGTTGTCAACACCACTGTATTGTCCTTCATGGCAAGTGTTACATCTATGCTCTGCCTGATGGCTGCTGCAAACGATGCAGTCGAATATGGTATTACTATGCCAGTTGTTCCAAGAATTGATATGCCGTCAATAATGCCAAGTCTTGGGTTGTCTGTTTTTGGTGCAATCTCCTTTCCTTTTGGTACAGAGATAACAACTTTGATTCCATTTTTTTTGAGTATCTGACTTCCTATGGAAGTTAGATTCTCAACAATCATCTTCTTAGGGGTCGGGTTTATTGCGGCCGCACCTATCTCTAATCCAAGGCCTGGCTTTGTTACCCGACCTACACCCTGACCACCATCAATTTCTATCTGATTTACATTGTCTGTGAGATTAAGATCTACTATTATCTCTGCACCATGGGTCACATCGGGATCATCTCCACCGTCTTTAATCACAGAACAACTCGCAGCGGTAGAATCAAACTTGCAGCTAAAAATATTGATCTTGATTGTTTTCTCTTTAGGTAATAAGACTTCGATAGTGTCGACTTTTTTTTGTGTCATGATTGCCACAAGTGCTGCTTTTGCTGCAGCTGTAGCGCAAGTTCCAGTAGTAAAGCCGGTTCGCAGCTTACCCTGTGGTCTTTCTGTTTCACTCACAGCATA
>DATMAS010000005.1:0-67131 GCA_035559735.1 Candidatus Nitrosotenuis sp. | reverse complement strand
TTGATAATCAAGATTGGCAAAAGAGAAAAATTTTATGAAGAGTTATGATTAGGTAATTTGAAAGACTGAACTCAACGAAACAAAAATCACAATGAAATACTAAAGCAGGTAGATAAAAAACCGAAGAATGTCTTATCTATACAAACATTCTTTCCAAATGCTGAATATTTCTTGATAATTTTATCGACAAAAATTAGAAAGTGGTATTCTAAGCCCCACAATGACTTTCTACCGTTATCCGGGCTTCGATGATCTGAGTGTAGTGGAGACCTTTTGGCCCATAAAATTTTCTAATCTAATTTTATATAGCAAATCTGAGATATTAGAACATGCCAGAAAAAAGAGATTACAACATTTTGATAAAGAAAGATGGCAAATTCTACTATGGGCAATGCCTCGAAATTCCGCAAGCTAGGGGACAAGGCAATACCAAGGCAGAGGCAATCGAAGACACTAAAAAGGCAATCAAACTCTGCAAATCATATTTAGAAAGTAAAAAGAAATCCTCCAAACTTGTGACCGTTTCGGTTTGAGCCTTCCTGTTGTGGGATGGAAAAAAGTTCTAAAGGCATTAAAGAAAAAAGGGTTTTATGCAACAAGACAAACTGGAAGCCACATAATAGTTGAGAATGGTCATGGATTATGGACTGCGATACCAAGAAAAAATGAGCTCGGAAAAGGATTATTGCTTGAAATTATTGCTGAATGTGGCATTACAAAGAAGGAATTTTTAGAATTACTGTAAATCCACACAAATCTAGATTTAGATCTAGAAAAAATAATGAAAGGATATTCTAAGCGTCTCAATTCACTTTCCGCCGTTACTTGAGCTTCGATGATTAAGTATGGTGCACCCTTTTGGCCCATAAAATTCTCATTTTTCATCAGAATGAACATATCCATTAAACCTCTTTCAAAAATTCTTCTTTTGTGATACCACAATCCCTCAAGATTACACCTAACAATCCAACACGAATTTCCTTTACGGGTACAGTAACGTAAATACTTCCGTTTGTAACTGTGACATGACTTCCTTTTTGCCTAATTGCCTGAAAACCAAACTTGTTGCAGAGAATTTTTACTAATTCTCTTCCATGAATTGGTGAAAGCTTTTTCAAGTTGCAATAGCTTCAATGGCTTTTTCTCTTAAAATTGATAAATGAAGCTCAAGAGCCTTAAGATAGTTTTTTTTGGCGTCTTGCAAAGTTTTGCCCGTACTATAAACGCCTAGCGCAGAACATGCGATGGAATAAGAACCGTCGTCTTCCTTGATTACTTTGGTTTTGATATCTTTTATCTTAACAGACATTAAAAATTGCCTCCTTTCTTTCAATCGACAACTTGTCACTTGCTGTTGGTTCCTCAAGAGGAACAATATCAATCAATTCTTGTATAATAATCATAATTCCTTTAACTCTCCTCTGATTATTTTGAGTTCCTTGGCACACATGCTCTATATTGACATTAAGACAGTTTAAAGTCTTCTAGTAAGATCATGAAAAAACAAATGGGTTTAGTAAACCACCCTTTTGGTTTCCGCCGTTACGTGGGCTTCGATGAGCTGGGTATACTGAAGCCCCTTTTGGCCCATAAAATTTTCTTTGACGATTGAAAAATTCGCCGATTCTTTGTTTCAATTAAAAAATGTACATTAAAACATATAATGTATTTTCATACAAATTCTGTATGTGCTACAATGTGGAAACAAGACACGACTTGAGAAGACCAAACTGTCCACAAGCAGAGCCTCAAAAGTTTGTCACTCAAATGGAACTATTTTTTACCAATGCAAGAACTGCAACTATCTGGGAACAATAGATGCTTTCACAGCGTCCCTTCGTGTTTCTGAAATAGCGCAATAGTACTGATCAAATTATCCGATGCCTTTTCTAGCTGGATCAATATCTCGTCATAATCTGCAATTTTTGGTTTTGTCCGTCATGATATTTCTCTGAGTTTTGATGTTTATTATGGCATCCTCCACATTCTGAAATGCTTCCAGTGTCTTATCCAGAGATTTTGTCATGCCATTAGTGATCGTTCCGTACTTTTTAATCTGGTGATAAATCTGAGACAAAAAATGTGATTGATGTATTGTCCACCACCAATAGCTTTCTGCTGTTTATGCAATACGTAATCGATGAGAACCTTGGCGCAAACCTTTAGCCAATAAAATTTTCTTACATTATCCAAATTGATTAGGCGTGAACTAGATTCATTTTTGATTGCTTAAACCCGCTTGAAACATATCTTATCTTGTCGTCGTGTTCTGGCATGGGGTTGGCACACTTGCCACAAATTGGCATAGTTATCTCTGCATCATAGTCGATTTCGCCTATGAACCTGTCGCATTTACAACAATGCACCTGTTTTGTATCATAGATGTTCATATTCGAAGTATCTCGCTTTTTGAAGCTGTATCGTACATTTTACTTAGCTGGTTAATGTAGTAAATAACAGAACTAGCATTTGCTTGACTGTTTGCAACCGCAATAGCTATTTTGTCATCATCTATGTGGCGACAAAAAAACTTTGATTTGTCACGTTTAGCCATAAAAAACTGCATTTTACCAAACTCGTCGTTTTGCTCATCTTGCATGGAGCATTGCAGTGCAGTCTGCATAAACAAAACCTCTTTTCTTTCTTTTGAAAGATTCAGTCTGCTTTCCCCAAAAGAATCAATAACTCTACCTCTTTTGTTTATGACTACAAGTGTCTTGATCCCGATTTTTGCCATCTTTTCTTCTACTTGGGTGATGTGTAGTGGTATCGATGACATGCACAATTAAGGAAAAACTGTTTAATAAAAAAGATCAACTACTATACTAATACATGTTTAATTTCTTGTAAAAAAATGTACATGTACAAAATAGACAACATCGCATTTGTTGTAAATACAATGTGTTCATTGAAGAACTGGCAGCACTTTCTTTACCTTCACTTTGGCTGATTTTTTAATTATGGCAGGTTGTTGCTGCATGATGCAGTGGAGTGCGCCCATTCCGTATATGAGGTCAGAACAATCAATTCCGACGACCTTTCTACCAGGGAATACACCTTGGATGGTCTTTAATGCTACTCGATCGTTTTTGTGCTTGTAGGTAGGAACCAAAACCACCTTGTTTGCTACATAAAAGTTAAGGTAGCTTGCAGGAAGTCTTGTCTTTTTACCGCGCACCATTGTACGTACTGCTGGCGGCATTGGCATTTTTATCACCTTGAACTTGTTCCCATCCTGGTCTGTCGAGTTTACCAGAATCTCATAGTTTTCTTTAAGTATTGTGTGGTTTTCATCGTTTTTATTTTCTTCATATGCACACAAAACAGTCTTGGGGTTTACAAAACGGGCAAGGTTGTCTATGTGGCCGTCGGTGTCGTCTCCCGCAACTCCTCCTTTGAGCCAAATTATCTTGGCTGCCCCAAAATAATTTCTCAGATACTTTTCAATTTCGTCTTTTGTTAAGTGAGGATTTCTGTTGCTATTGAGAAGACATTGCTCTGTTGTAAGTATGGTACCTTTGCCGTTGACCTCAACGGCACCTCCCTCCATTACAATGCCGGGCCTAAAGTTGTCAAGCTGCAAAGTGTTGTTTATGATCGAAGGAATACGAGCATCTTTTTTCAGATCCTCGTACTTGTCGCCCCATGCATTGAATATCCAGTGAACAAATGCGAGCTGATTTGATTGTTTATTGACAACAAAGATTGGCCCGTAGTCTCTGAACCATACATCGGCGTAATCCCAGACGTAAAAATTGATCTTTTGTAAATCGATCCCTTTTTGCTCTAAAATCTTGGCGACTCTTGCTTTTGCATCAAAGTCTTTTACAAACAAATTCACGTTTTCGTATTTGTGCAGGGCAGAGATTATCTTGACATAGATGTCTTCTACTTTTTTGACGCGTCCTGGAAATGTGACGGGATCGTGTGGCCACGCAAGCCAAGTCGCTTCATGTTTTTCCCATTCTGCTGGCATCAAGTAACCAAGTCTTTTTGGCGTCTCTCTTAATACAGGTGATGTAAGTAGGCCGTAGCTTGTGGGGAGCCTGTTTCTGAGAAACCCCCAGCCTTCCTGGATTCTTTTGTTTTGTGACAAATCTAGCTCTGCAACTACTACTTCTTCGTCATTTCCTGCTCTTTTGATGAGCCTACCAAACGCATCGCAGACAAACGAGCCACCCCAGAACTTGACTTTGTCTTCAGTTCCAACACGGTTTACTGCTGCAATGTGTATGCCGTTTGCAATTGCATGGGAGCGTTGTATGTTTTCCCATGCATAATGCCAGTCGTCATCGGATAATGGGTCTCCATCAAGGTGACCTATTGCTGAAGGATAAAAGATGAGATCTGCCCCTTGTAGGGTCAGAGTCCTTGCTGCCTCCGGGAACCACTGATCATAGCATATCAGCACGCCAAAGTTCACATCCGGCGTCTTGAAGACCTGGTATCCTGAATCTCCAATGTCAAAATAATTTTTTTCATAGAAAAACGGGTCATGTGGTATGTGCATTTTGCGGTATTTTCCCATAATGTTTCCATCTCCACCTATTACCACCGCAGTGTTGTAATATTTGCCAGAATCCACCTCAAAGATGGGTGCAATAATGATTATCTTCAATTCATTTGCAAGCTTGGATAGTGCTTCTGTAGTCTCACCTGGAACTGTTTCTGCAAGCTGCGTTGCGTCCTTTTTTTCCTCAATTGGGAAATATTTGGTTCTGTATAATTCCTGAAGGCAGACTATTTTTGCACCTTTGCTTGCGGCCTCCCTTATTTTCTCTACTGTTCTTTTCATATTGGCCTCTATGTCATCTGAGAGCTTGGTCTGAACTAGGCCAACTGTGATAGTTTTTTTGTCTGCCATCACTGCCAACTTATTTTGGTTTCTTATTTAACTTTAGTTTCATCGCAGATCTTGATCTAATTCTGATTTTAAAATTTAGAAAAAAATTGTGTTTACGTGATCATTCCTTCTTTATTCTTACCAGGACACGATTTGCCGGATTTGTCTTCGTGCATCTTATCGTCATGCGTGTAGTCCATGTCCTGCGCAAAAACTACAGGTATTGTCGAGCTTGCAACAGCAAAAATCGCGATTATGGCAAAAAATGCGATCAGGCTGATTTTCTGATTTGGAGTCATGCTAGATGTTTTTCACCAAAATCGTTTTTAAATAATGCGATGAAAGTGTCAAAATCCTAACTTTGATAATCAAGTACCTGCAAATAACATACAATGTACGGGATGCAACTTGGCATCATCATGTCTGCACTTTTGGCAGTCTCGTTTGTATCGGCAAGTGCAGCACAACTTGAACACCACATCCACGATGAGGTGCATTTTGTCGCGCTAGATTCTCCCCATACACAATTCATGTCGGATGTGCCAGCAAACATGGTCCAATGTCCACAAGGCCTTGAACTAATCATGAAAAAGAGCAACGGCATGCCTGCATGCGTCAAGCCTACCACACTACCGATTCTAATTGAACGCGGATGGGGCATACACGTACTGCCGGATTACGATAACAAAGACAACAATTCCGATATGCTATCAACAGCCAAAGGCGAGTTCAAAGTCAAAACGGAGTCGGTAACATATGAGAATTACACCGGTTATCTTGCAATGCCGGATACCGAAGAGCAGAACTTTCCTGGCATCGTGATGATTCATGAATGGTGGGGTCTAAATGACAACATAAAAGACATGGCAGAAGAACTCGCGTCCCACGGATATGTAGTCCTTGCAGTAAATCTATTTGGTAAAAAAGCGGCAACAACGGCCGATGATGCAAGACAGTTGATATCTGAATATGATCAAAATACAGGAATTGCCAACATGAATGCCGCGGTAAAATACCTCCAGGCCAACTATGGTGTGGAAAAGGTAGGTTCAATCGGCTGGTGCTTTGGTGGCGGTCAGTCCCTAGTTCTTGCGCTAAACAACCCAGAAATGGATGCTACGGTGATTTATTATGGAAGCGTCACCTCGGACAAAGAAAAACTAGCCTCAATTCACTGGCCTATTCTTGGCATATTTGCAGGCCTTGACCAGGGAATCCCAATAGAATCAGTCAAGGAATTTGAAAAATCACTTGACGAGCTTGGAATACAAAACGAGATCCACATCTATCCAAATGTCAACCATGCTTTTGCCAATCCATCAGGGGACAGATACGCTCCCGAAGAAACAAAAGATGCGTGGCAAAAAACGATCACATTCTTAAATGATGCATTACAAAAAAACTAAGAGCTCTGCAAACTTTGTTTATCTAATTCTTCTTTTGCAAGCATCTCTGCTTTGATTTTTTCATATTTTTCACATCCGTAGCAGACAAAGACATCGTCATCTTCATATCTTGGAAGCTTGCCATTTGCATCAAAGTACGCCTGCATCTCTGCGTCTGTGAACTGGTGCTTTATGTTCAATTCCATTATCAGTTTTATCATCTCAACTCTGGGCATCGTTGCATACTTGATGTATGCGGCACGCGCCTCTTGGTATGTTCCACCGCTTTGCAGAATTGCCTCCTTTGCTTGGTTTGCAAGTTTTATCTTTTCATTCATGTAATCAAACTGATCCCAGAAAAATGCACTATGTGTCGAGTTTACTCCTGCAACGAATCTGGCAAATGCATTACGTGGAGTATAGTCTTCATATTTTTTGTTAAATGATGCTAATTCTTTTTCTAATGTTTCTTTTGCAATTCTGCGTTGTTCATCAATGAATTTCTCATGTTCAGTTTTTTGTTTTTGTCCATTTTGTAGTTCTTCTAAGATCTTTTTTGACTGCTCTATTCGCTCAAGGATCTTCATTGCGGCTGGATTTTTCTTTATATCGTCACCTGTGACTACGGTGAATCCAGAATTTGTTTTTAGCTCCACCGTCTGCGCAAATACTTGTGGAGAAAATGCCACGGCTATAAGAAAAACAAACGATACCACAAACATCGTACTCAATCTTTCCCTTGAGGTACGCATGAAGGGAATTTTCAATAATCATAATAAAGTGTTACGCAGAAAAATTTTCTAAATTTACGCACAAAACATATCAAATTGCTACTTGATCAAGACTACCGGACAATGTGCATTTAGCGCAACGCTTGTAGAGACGCGGCCCAGCATCATCTCCTTTGTCTTTCCGTGGCCATGTGTACCCATCACGATATAGTCGATTCTTTTTTGAGATGCAAGCGAGATTATCGACAGCGCAGTGTTTGTTGATTCTAAGATTATGGAATCGAAATGAACTCCAAATTTTCTTGCTTGGTTGCCAAGTGATAGAAAAAGTCTCCTAAATTCTGCATTTCTACTTATGTTTACTGTCTTTTGTCTACTTGGTGTGTCGTTTACCCATTCTGCATTTTGATCCTCATCTGTGACAGTTACAACTGTAATGTCGGCCCCGTATCTGCGGGCCAGATCTAGTGCATGTCCAAATGCACGTAGTGCATGTCCTGAATTATCAAATGGTACCAAGATATGTTTGATGAGTGTGGTGGGAGCTACGCTACAGTCATCCACACTGGTGCAAATTATCTGGCCTTGTTCAGCCAATGTTTTGATGTATCTTATTGAACTAAAATAATACAGTTTGTACGTATTGAAAAAACAACCAAAATGATGCATGACAATCAATTTAAGATGTAACACAGCAATGATCGTTGGCCGCAATGAAGAATCAGAGTTATGTCTGAAAAATGATGTGAAGGCATTTGTCTGAGCTGCCAAGAAATTTACCGTTTGAGTATAAATACAAGCAATAGCTAACCACAAAAGATGCCGCAGACAAAACCAATCGTCAGCATTGAAAATGTGGTTGCGTCTGCTACAATAGAACAAAAAGTGGATTTAAACGAAATAACAAAAAAATTTCCAGATACCGAGTGGAACCCCGACCAGTTCCCAGGACTTGTATTTAGGATCAAAAACCCAAAGACTGCAACTCTGATTTTCTCATCAGGTAAGATGGTCTGTACCGGAGGCAAATCAGAAGACATGGCAGTCAAGGCTGTCCGCTCAGTGGTTCAGCAGCTAAAAAAAGGTGGAATCAAGATAAAAAATGAACCAATAGTTACTGTTCAAAATATTGTTGCATCAGCAAATCTTGGTGGAAAAATACATCTTGAACACGCAGCACGTATAATGCCAAGAAGCATGTATGAGCCAGAACAGTTTCCCGGATTGATCCACAGAATGCTTGATCCAAAGACGGTGATACTTTTGTTCGCATCAGGCAAATTGGTGTGTACTGGTGCAAGAAAGGAAAGCGACGTGTACCGCTCCGTACACAATCTACACAACACACTTGAAGAAAAAGGCTTGATGATTTATGACAGCTAATGTCCAGTCTGTTTTTTTACCTTGTCAAAAATAGAATCACCAATTAGTTTTTCAGAGTGTAGAATCTCTGCTATTTCGTAAATGTCTAAAAGATAATGCAGAGTGGCTCCTTCTTTTTGCAATGCTTCTTTTGCACCCTCTAGTCTGTTTACAATTACATAAACGTCTGATATTGTAGCGCCTTCTTTTTTGAGCTCCCTTACACCGTTTATGACTGAGCCGCCGGTTGTAGCTACGTCGTCAACAACCAGTATTTTCATCTCTTTTTTGATGATTCCTTCCACAAGCTTGCCTGTTCCGTGCTCCTTTGCCTGGCTTCGCACGTACACAAGAGGTTTTACCAACTCGTATGCCAAAGCCGAGGCTATGACTAGGCCGCCAGTTGGTACCGAAGCAACTGCGTCAAAATTGTCAAAACCGATTTCTTCTGAGATGAGATTCTGCATGTATCTGATCATTCGCCTAAATTGGTGTGGGTAGCTTGGAACTACCCTCAAATCAACATAGTATGGGCTTTTCTTGCCGCTTGCAAGTGTAAAATCGCCAAACTTGATGATGCCATTTTGGTGCAAAAACGTTGCAAACTCTTTTACAAACTCCACACCAAAATTTACTAAACTGGATTTATTTTGTCTTATGTTGTGGGGTAAACGTGCCTGAGATCTGGCTAAATTACGGTATTACAGACATTGTTCTTGATATAAAAGCAGAGAACTTAGATCAGAAAATAGAGTTCGATGCAAAAACGCTAGACGATGTAGCAATATCTGAACGACTTGGCAGCATAGATCTTACAAAACCGCTCACTTTGGTCGTGCTCAATTATACTGTGGCAGTCAAAAAAACACTTGATACCATTTTTGCAAAATGCACAGAAAAATCTCTGCCCCGACCAAAGATCTTTGCGGACAAAAATATAATGAATGTGATAAAGGCCACGCTCCCCCCCGAAAGCCAGGTATTTGCATTTGAAGGAATTGAGAATGTTGCCCCAAATCTTGTCTTTGTCGGGGAAATGGAGTTTGACGGCCTTTTTGGTTTTGATACAATAGCTACAAAGCTTTTGAGAAGATTTGGCAAAGATCAACTGCTTTCCGCATACGAAAAAAGACAGGGCAACTTGCCAAACCCAGGAATCCAGACACAGAGTCTGGATGTGGCAAAAAACTTTGCCAACTCCTTTGAGATATCCGCAATAGAAATAGTTGCAGGACACAAAGGCATTGTAGACCTATCTGTTGGACATCCCTCAAACACGCTGTCTGTGTCACAAACCATGGCCTCCTTTACAAAAACTATAGAAAAACACCGGACACTTTTGATCAGCACGGGGAAAGACTCAAGCAACGACACGCTTGCCAAGTCACTTGGCTCACTGTGGAACTGCTACACCGCGATAAAAGATGAAGGCCTTGCACTTTTGCTTGGTGAGTGTAAGGCAGGAATAGGTTCTGAGGCAATAAGACAGTACATCGAGGGCAGACTAAGTATTGAGAGGCTGCAAAAACCTGCAAAATATGTGGAAGGAATGGAGGATCTTTTGTATCTCACCGAGGTGCAAAAAAAGATGCAAATAGGTATCGTCTCGGTTCTGCCTGAATTTTACATCAAAAAGCTGAACATGAAGCTGTTTGATGGAGTAAAGGAGACACTAGAATACGTCCTCAAGCATCAGGGCGCAAGACAAAAGATCTCAATAGTGCCAGACGGTGCACGAATTCTACTTAGGCCAAACTGAAAACGGCAAAGGAGCACACAAAAAGGCTACCACAATCACAATGATGTAGATCAGTTTTCTGTTTTTTGACAACGGCGAGACGTCATCAAGTGGCCGCGCACTCATGTTCCTCATGCTGAAAAGTAAGATAAAGATCGCCATCATTTCGTACCTCAACAAAAACAGTACGCCTACACTTGCATAGGTTGCAAATCTGTGGATCCTTTCACCAAAGATGGAGCGGGCCATGTGGCCCCCGTCAAGCTGCCAGGCAGGAACCAAATTCAAAAACGTGATCAAAAATCCAAGCCATGCAGCAAAGAGGACTGGTGACATGAGTACCTCGACATCAGGGCCTGCCTTGCCAAAGTATGCCAACGCAAGCGTCATCAAGATGCTGTCGTTTAGCTTTACCAAAGAGCCTTCGAGCTGATCCGAAATTTCAGGCTCTAAGACAGGTGATGTATAAGCACCGTAAAATGAGACCGCCACTGCGATTGCAAGGCCTGCAAATGGACCTGCTATTGCAACATCATAAAGTATGTCTCGATTTATGGTGAGTCCGCGCGACTGGATCATGGCACCAAATGTAGGAAGGCCAATCACGGGAACTCCAGGAATAAAGTAAGGCCAGCTCGTACGTATTTTGTGAATCTTTGCGGCAATTAGGTGTCCTGCTTCGTGCACGCCCAGTATGCCTACAAGGGAAATCGTGTAGAGGGCGGCAAAGTCAAATGGGTCCCCAATGTAAGTAACACTGTTTGCCCCAAGCGTTCTGTAGTAACCATCAACAAATACAAAGGCAACGACTACTCCAAAGAGAATTCTCTGAATCCATGCTCTTGACAACCACTTCTTTTTTTGGCTTTCAGCAGGCAACCTATTTACTTGTATGAGGAGTCTTCCTTCGGATTTTCTCAAAAAGCAGACAAGATTTAAGACCTCCAACCTTTGTGCAAGTGTGATAAATTTTTCCTTAAAGTCACGATCCGAGATCTCAAACTCCATCTTCTCAAGTGAGATCATGATATCTTTGACGGAAAAGACGGATGAGACAATAGATATGACATCTTCCTGGGTTGGCTCACTCATCAAAATCTAAAGGAATCATATACATTAATTGATTTGTACAATTTCCTAACTTGAATCTCAAACTCATTGTCGTGGCACGGCAAACTTTGGAATCTTGACAGTACTTTAAATATCAATTATGCAAGAATTATGATCGATGCAGATAATCAACAGACAACTGGGAGACTACATCATAAGAAGGTGCGAACCAGGAGATCTAATTCCTGTAATGGAGATAAACCTAAAGACGCTGCCTGAACACTATTCTGATTATTTTTATGAAAGTCTTCTTGCGGAGCTCCCAGAGGCATTCCTGGTTGCAGAACATCAGGGAAAGCTAGTAGGCTACATCATGTGCAAAACAGAGTATGGTTTTTCAAACTTCAAAAAACTGGGATTTGTAAAAAAAGGACACGTAGTATCTGTAGCTGTGCTTGAAGAGCATAGAAGGAAAGGCCTTGGCTCAGCAATAGTTGAGGAGGCAATCAAGGGGGTCAAAGAAAAAAGATGCGATGAGCTGTATTTGGAGGTAAGATGTAGCAACAACGACGCAGTAAGACTGTACGAAAAACTCGGATTTTCTATAAAGCAAAGGCTCAAGGCGTATTATCGAGACGGCGAAGACGCATTTTTGATGGCAATAGAGTTTACCTACTGATCATTTGCCTGCTCCGACCATTATCGCAGTCATTGTTTTGACCCAAGAATCCTTTACGGCGTTGTCTTGACGGTTGGTCAGCCTCATCATCGCAAGACCATCGTACAAGGCAATCATGCCTTTTGCAAGCATCTTCAAATCGACATCGTCTCTGAAAAAACCTCCATCTTTTTTCATCTGCTTTAAGAAATCTGTGACAAGATCTTCCAACTCGTGTCTTTGCTGAATTAGGATGTGTCTGAGCCTTTGATTCCGCATTGACTCTGCCACTCCCTCAAGCCAAGAACGTTCCGTCTCTTTTTGTTTTAGTACCATGTCGTCGTAGAACTTGCCAAGGTCGGAAACAATCTTTGATTTTTCTTTGAAGAGGCCTTGGCGTACCTCAATCAAAGTCTGCCTGCTCTGCTTGCACAAGTGGATGAAAAGGTCTTCTTTGCTTTGAAAATAAAGGTAGAGCGTGCCCTTGCTTACGTTTGCAGCCCTTGCGATATCATCCATTTTGGTTTGGTCATAGCCAAACTTTGAAAAATTTTTGAGTGCGGCCTCGTAGATCTGGTGTTTGACCTTTTCTTTGTGTTCTTGAGAGACCTTTGGCATCGCTATCGGCCTGATTCATTTTTGTTTTTTGTCTTTTCAAGCTTTAGCACCATGGTGTTGCTCAGCTTGTTGAAGAGTCTTTGCTTTTTCTTTCTTGATATCACAAGACCTACCACAAAGTCAACTGGCAGCAAGAACACCTTGCCAAAGCTGTTAAGTAGACTTTCTTTTAGATTGATTTTGGAGCCGTAAAGATTTACTGTCTTGATGTTCATCAAACGCTTTCCAATAGTTTGGCCACTTTTGTACTCCATTACAGCATGGTATGCAAAAAGAGCTAGTGTTGGAATTGACCAGTGAGGATCCGTTTCAGTGTACGATCTTGACAAATACAACGGCATTCCCACAGTAACTGACACAAGAACACAATCAATGATTCCGGCAACCAGCCTGTCAACCCAAGATGCTATTGGTACTATCTGATTTTCTGCTATCGTCTACTCATCTCCCACCAATCATGGTTACAATCAATGCATTTTCCTTCTGTGATTCCGTTGCTTAATGAAATGAATACCTCAAGTGAACCACATGCAGGACATGCAAACCCAAAGGGGGATACTTTGGTCCATAGACTCTCAAAACGTCTGGCTTCTTGTAGGTTTGATGGTTCATCCATATTTCGGATGTGTGGGTCACTTGAGTATTCATCAGCAAGCGTTATTAGGTCGCATTATAAAAATATAGCTGACTGACTGGTCAGTTTTGGTTAAATTCAATTTTAATCAAAGGTTATAATCACAACAATCTTTTGTAAGATATGGAAAACACACAGCAAAACAAGCGCAGAAAGATTACAATCATTGCTGCAGTAATAGGAATTATTGTGGCAGGAGTATCAGGTGCATATTTTGTTCCAGCTCAGAGTACTCTGACTATAATTCCAATGACACCTGAGGAAGAGGAAAGAAACGAGGCACTGAGCATTGCACAAAGATACATTGTGACTAGCCCGACGTTTGCCTTTGACGGAGACATCAACACGCTAGATACAATATACAGTGGAACAACAAAATCCATTCCGCCTCAACACATGTTCAAAATAACATTCAACTCCGCACATGGTGGATTTGGAAACAGAGAAGGACAGATTCTGACTCAAGCAATTACGCCACACACAATGGAGATAATTGTCTCAGAAGGTGTAGTGATATCTGCGGTAACTGATGGCGTATGGGACGAACTAAACAACCAGTACGTACTTAAAGCTCCAAAGGCACAAGCAGACGCAACATACAGCTTTGTAGTCTTCATCGAGGCACTCAACACACAAGGAGCAACAGTCGAACCGGTTGAAGAGCTAGAAGACTCTTCGTTTTCTGTGCCGACACAAGTGATCTCAGTAAATGGCGAACATGTCCAAGTCTTTGAGTTTGAAAGCGAGTATGAAGCGCAGGCTGCAAGCTTGATTGTGTCAGAAGACGGCACAGAGATAGGAACCAGCATAATCCGCTGGATTTCTGAGCCTCACTTTTACACAAAAGGCAAAATAATTGTGTTGTATGTTGGTGAAAACCAGCAAACACAAGACCTACTAGAATCCTTGCTTGGCAAGCAATTTGCCGGCATGTGATCTTTTTTTATTCTTGATTCAGTCAAAATAGTGCGTTATTACGCAGTCTCTGAATACAAGATTGATATTACTCTGAACGACGCTTTAGCTTTATGACAAGGCGAAAAATGACTGGAATCTTGATATTTTGTTCCTGCATTGTGGCATTTTTCGTATATGCCTATTTGCTTATGCTTTCTGAGTGGAGCCCTATAGTCTTGCAACTCTCAGTTCTCATGATTGCAGGAGGGCTCTTGGGCGTCATATCTTGGATTGGGTACATGATGGCAACAACAAAGTCCTCACCTTCATCGATTCTTCCTGATGACAAGTAGTTATTTTGTGATACGAACGTCCACCACAGTCTGATAGTATCTTGGGCCGACGGCGCGAACCATTCTTCCACCTAAAATCTCTGATTTGACTGGACTCACTTGGAGGTAATGCTGTTTTGAAACCTCTATTGCATCTTGGCGTTTGTCTGCGTGTTGGTGGGAATAATAATGAATTATCCCACCACTCTTGGTTGCAGAAATGGCAGAATCTAGGAACTCATCCGATCTTTCAGGCAAAAGCATTAGTGTTCTGTCTCCTTTGTCCTGGAGTTGTTCTTTTATGACTTGGGCAGCATCGCCATTAATTGAGATCACAGTACCTGCTAGTTTTTTGTTCAGCTTGATGTTTTGCTCACAGAGCTTGGAGGCATATGGATTTAGGTCTATGTTGTAGACTGTGCATTTTTTCTTCTTTGCGGCAATAATTGAGAACATACCTATTCCACCAAACATGTTGATCACAGTTTCGCCATCTGCGATTAGGTCTGCAATCCTGTTTCGCTCAGTTGACAGTCTTGGAGAAAAAAACGCCTTTTCCACATCTACTTTGAAGCGGCATCCAAACTCGCGGTATTCCGTCTCTGTGTTATCTTCGCCAGCTATTATCTCCAAATTTCTTGTCCTAAAGTCACCTTCCACATCCGAAGCCTGGTAAAACACAGAACGCGCTGGGTGAACATTTTGCAAAAGAGCTTCTCCGATTATCTTTTTTTTCGGAAGCAGCGAGTCTGGAATCCTAATTACTATGATGTCGCCTATCTGGTCAAACGCAGAATAAAGCTCGGAGGCTTCCTGCTCGGTGAGTACTCCCTCCAGTGCTTTTTTTAACATGCGAGTCAATTTTGTCTCTTTGGATGCGGCATTCTACTGTTTGTAGTAAAAATGCCCTGAGTCTTTTTGCTGCTTGTCAAGTCTGCTTCCAAGCTTGTTTACGCGCGGGCGCAGAGTCTGCTCGTCTCGCCTAAATGTAATCTCAAGTGATCGCAAAAATCTGTTCATTGCTTCTGATTTTGTTAGAGGAGAGCTAGCATGTCCTTCAAGACCGGATATTCCTTCAAAGATTACCATCGTGTCAGATATCAGGTCCATGAGCTGGATGTCGTGGTCTATAATTATGGCGGATTTGGCGTAAGAGCGCACAAACCTCTGAATGAATTTGGCAATTGCTATTCTGTCTTCAACATCCAAAAAGGCAGACGGCTCATCAAGTGCGTACACGTCTGCCTTTTTGAGCAGACATGTTGCTACTGCGACTTTTTGCAGCTCGCCTCCAGACAGGTTCTTGATTACTTTGTTGTAGAGTTTTTTTATTTTTAGGGGCTCGACTATCTGTTCTTCCTCAACGCTTCCGACAATTGGGCCTTCGTTTGCCTTGTCAAGCACTGATACTACCTCGACATCAAAGTCATTTGGGATGTACTGTGGTTTGTATGATATCGTAACTGACTTGTCGACATTTCCCTCATCTGGCTTTTCTACTCCTGCAATCATCTTCATCATGGTTGTTTTTCCAAGTGCATTTGCACCCATTATGCCAAGCACCTCGCCCTTTCTTACCTGTCCTGGCTCAATTGAGACAGAAAACGCAGGATAGTTTCTTTTCAGTGCGGGGTAGGAGATTACAACCTCGCCTTTTTCAAAATCATCTTGAGATGTGGATACGTCGAAACTGAATTTCTTGTCTCTAAATCTGACGTTTTCGGCTGGCAGGTAACCGTCCAAGAATACATTGATTCCTACCTTGGTAGAAAGAACACTTGAGACTATGCCATAGGCCCCAGGCTCGCCGTACAATATCTCAATATAGTCGGACAAAAAGTCAAGGAGGGTCAAGTCATGTTCTACTACCATGACGCTCTTTCCAATATTTGCCAAGCTGTGGATTACCTTTGCAACTCCTCTTCTCTGAAATACATCATTGTAGGATGATGGCTCATCAAAAAAGTAAAAATCAGCTTCTCTTGCGGCAGCGGTTGCCACAGCAAGTCTTTGCAACTCACCACCGGACAGTTCTTTTACGTGGTGTTCTACAGAGTTTTCAAGGCCTAGCTGTTTTATCAGATCAGAGCCGACGCCACGTTGATCGTATCTGTCTATGAGTTCCTTTCCAGTCCCGTCAAATATCTGAGATACGTTGTAGACTTGTTGCGGTTTAATTGAAGCCTTGATGTCTTGGTTCTTTATCTTCTCAAAATGCTCTTTGAGCTCTGTTCCTGCAAAGAATTTCAAGATCTGATCCCAGTCTGGAGGGTTTTCATAATTGCCAAGGTTTGGCTTGAGGTTTCCAGAAAGGATGTTGACCAGTGTGCTTTTTCCCATGCCGTTTCTGCCAAGAAGGCCAACGACTTCGCCTTTCTTTGGGGTTGGAAGTCTGTACAATCTAAATGAATTCATACCGTATTGGTGAATTTTATCAGTTGCAAGCTCTGTTGCTAAATTTACTATTGTGATTGCCTCAAAAGGGCAGACCTTGACACAGATGCCGCACCCATTGCAAATGTTTTCGTCAATTTGCGCTTTTTTTATCTCCTCATTTAAGATGATACAGTCTGCACCGGACTTGTTTACCGGACAGTACTTTATGCATTCTAGGCCGCATTTTTTCGGCTGGCATAACTCCTTATCTAAAACCGCTACTCGATGCGTCATGAACTACCTCTGATTTGCTCAATTTATAATCTCTTAAGGGGTGGTCGTAATCTTAATACAGAACAATTGTTGAAATCACTTCAAGCCGGCCATAGCGTTGGGGCGCGACCCAGTCTCATTCCGAACCTGGAAGTCAAACCCAATGTCGCTACTGTGCTACTAAGGTGCGAGAGCCCTTGGGAAGCAGTAGTGCTGGCATCTTTAGTTTCTTATTGCTTGACAAACATGATTTAAAACACGCCATTCTTTCCAAGAAATATGCCAAAATGCACCGTTTGCGGACAAGATCTAGAAAACGACATTAGGTTTCTAAACCATATGATGGAAAAACATGGATTTAGAAATCCAAACGTTGGCACACCTGACAGAAACTCAAGAGGGTACTAGATTAAATAACACAACTGCAAACAAAAATTATGTCAAGCATGAAATGCGTTTCCTGCGGCAAGAGCTTCTTTTCTCCGATGGGTTACAACAAATGTAATTCGTGCCTCAAAAAAGAAGGCGGAGAGATGGGTCACATGGGCCATGGCTCATGTGGTTGCGGCGGACACCACCACTAGATTACTTTACAAAAATAACAGGGCAGGTCGCCTTTTGCAAAATATCTACTGCAACACTTCCAATTAGATACTTTTTTGGGCCCTGACGTGAGCGCGTGCCCATGACTATGAGGTTTACTTTGTGCTGACTACAAAACGCCACGATTGAATCGGACACACTCCTGGAAAGTATGATGTCGGAGTATAAAGCAACTTTGAACTTTTTTGCGATATCTCTCATTATCTTAAAGAGGTGATTGATCTCAGTGACTCGTTGTCGTTCTAGAATTTTTTGATGGCTACTTGTATAAAGAAACGAGCTTGACAAGATCTCACTATGCATCACAGTCAAGACAGAAAGCCTTGCTTGGTATTTTTTTGCCAAATCAAGTGCGAACTCAAAGGCGTGATATGCGATAGCTGACTCATCAAATGGCACCAATATGTGTTTGATAAGGGACGGAGAGACCTCTTTACACTCGTAAATTTGTGGACATATTATTTGTGTATCAGCTAACACACATAGTATAGCAATCACTTGTTCTTATGCTGGAGTTTGTTCGTTTTTGATAAAACCGTACAGTTAAGGTTTGTCTTTTGTTTTGTCTTCGACGAGTTTGAATTTTGAAAGTTGTTTGTATGCTAAAAATATGATGAATGCAATTATAAGAAAATCAATCACATTTGCAATCAGATTACCATATGAGAAGGTTGAACCGCTCACGGAAAATGTCATTGTCTTCAAATCGTCGGTCTGTGGGGTGAGAAGACCTATCAATGGTGTTATGATGTCATTTACAAAAGCAGTCACCAGTTTTGAAGCAGCTTGGCCTATGACAAACGCAATGGCAAGACCAATTACGCCAAACTTTTGCAAAAAGTCAACAAATTCCTGAACCAGTCCTTTCTTTTGTGGCTGCTCTGACACACCGAATCATACACTGTATGGTATTTGCAGTACAATGGAACAAGAGTTTAGATCTTTTAGCTAAACCGAATAAATCCTAGGTACTTAGCGGGATCCTTTTACTGTTTGAAAGCAGGCTTGCCGACCTAAGAAATACCGACTTTGCAGTTTTACATTCTATTTGGCATGATTCTGTGTCGTTGAGTGTGATCTTTTGTCCCTTTGCACTAATGATTGCAGAAAATAGTGGAAGCAGTGCAGCGCGACCTCCATAGGCAGTCTTACCATCAATGAACCAAAACATCTCAAGTGCACTGGAATCAAGAAACTGTGAGCGAATCTTTTCACCAAGATCTGTATAGTGGCCAACAAGGTGCAGCCTACTCCTTGCTAGGAAATTGACAACTTTGGCAAATTTGATGCAAAGGTAGCACTTGTTGTCATAGACTACAAGCGGGACCATGTTTTGAAGATCCATAACATTATTGGTAGTGATCGAGATTAAAATTTACGGGTCAGAAGCAAGCATGCCAGTTACACAAAATCAAATTTTTAGAAATAGCTTTTTATTGATTTGTACGGAGGTCTCCATCATGAGCTGGAATACTTACCAGTTAATTTTGAAGTTCGGTTAGATATGGGCCTCAATTACTATCAAATTAAAAAAAATGTCAGAAAAGCTCGCAAGCTTGTGATTCGTGCTACCTCAAATGCAGGCTCAGGACATCCGGGTGGATCATTTTCGATGGCAGAGATAATGGGATGCCTGTTTTTCAAACACCTCAAATATGATCCAAAAAATCCTACCTGGGAAGAAAGAGACAAACTGGTACTCTCAAAGGGTCATGCGTCACCAGGCCTGTTTTCAAACATGGCAGTAGCAGGATACTTTGATCTGGAACAACTTGACACATTGCGCCAGCTGGGCAGCAAACTTCAAGGCCATCCGGATCTCAAGTGTCCGGGAGTCGAATTTTGCGGAGGTTCACTTGGAATAGGGCTCTCATTTTCCATTGGTTCTGCGCTTGCAGCACGCCTTGATGGCAAGCCAACTAGGATCTTTACCGTACTTGGTGATGGTGAGACAGACGAGGGCCAAGTCTGGGAAGCCGCAATGACTGCTGCCAAATACAAAGTTGACAACCTTACTGCAATTCTTGATAGGAACTTCATTCAACAAGACTCGTACACAGAAAAGGTGATGCCTCTTGATGAAGAATTGACAAGTGATGACTTCTCAGAGATGTGGAAGGATGCAAGTCGCTGGAAGGTCGGAGACAAATGGCGTTCTTTTGGATGGAATGTAATAGACATTGACGGCCACAGAATAGAGCAGATTGACTGGGCGCTCAAAAAAGCAATTCAGACAAAAGGCATTCCGTCCATTATAATTGCAAGAACAATAAAGGGAAAGGGCGTCGAACACATGGAGGACAACCCCAAGTGGCACGGCCAGGCCCCAAAAAAAGAATTTGTCCCACTCATCGATATGGAAATTGATGCGCAAGCAATGATTGCACCATCAATCATTGCAGGAGATATGACAAATTTGGAAAACGAGGTCAAAAGATGCGTCAACGGCCGCGCAGACTATATTCATTTAGACGTAATGGATGGACAGTTTGTCCCAAACAAAACCTTTGATCATACCAAAATAAAGGAGCTAAGACCGCTTACGGTAATTCCATTTGATGCTCATCTGATGATAAACGAACCGGTAAAACACGTCCGGGATTACGTCGATGCAGGCTCTGATATCATTACGGTTCATGCTGAAGTATGTGATGCTTCCAGCTTTGGCGAAATACATGATATTTTAAAGGCAGCCCAAGTCGGAGTGGGACTTGCAATAAACCCAGATACCGAACTACCAGAATGGTTCATACCATTTATTCCAAAACTTGATCAGCTCATTATCATGTCTGTAGTTCCAGGAAAATCCGGCCAAAAATACATCGAGTCAACGCATGAAAAAACACCACGTCTAGTCAAGATGCTTTCAGAACACAACTTTGATGGATACATCGAGGCAGACGGTGGCGTAACACTTGACAACATCGGAGCATGCTTTGTTGACGGTGCACGCGTATTCGTTGGCGGCTCTGCAATAATTGGGCAGCAGGACGTGCGGGGGGCTATTCGTGAATTTAGAAACAAAATTGCCTACGCGCGACGCAAGATGTTAATCCAGAAAGCATACGAACTTGGAGGAAAGGAGCTTGTGGCAAAATGGATAGAACTTCATGCAATCGGTGACAAAAAGACTCAGCTAAACTTGATTGCAAAGGAGCTTGGCTACATATGAGCGCACAGCTTGGCGACATGAGAACGGCGTATGGAAAGACACTGCTTGAGATAGGATCCGAAAATCCAAACGTAGTTGTTTTAGGTGCAGATACTACAGACTCACTTAAGACTGCAGATTTTGGCAAAAAATTTCCAAACAGGTTCTTCAATGTGGGAATAGCTGAAGCAAATCTTGTCTCAGTTGCAGCAGGCCTTGCCCTTTCAGGAAAAGTGGCATTTGCAAGCACTTACGCAATATTTCTGCCAGGTCGATGCGTTGATCAGATACGAAACGCTATTGCGTACCCCTCACCAGGAGACAAAAAAGGACTTAATGTAAAACTGGTTGTATCTCACGGCGGAATCTCTGTTGGGGCCGACGGCGGATCTCACCAGCAAATAGAAGATATTGCAATTATGAGGGCAATTCCACACATGTCTGTTTTAATTCCTGCTGACTCGGTTGCAGTTTCAAAGCTCACCTGGATCATTTCACAAAAGTATGGGCCATACTATATGAGGATGTCAAGATCAGCAACGCCAATTGTGCACTCTGAGGCCCAAGAGTTTGAAATTGGAAAAGGAATTGTGATGAGAGATGGCTCTGATTGCACAATAGCTGCAACTGGAATAACAGTCAAGATGGCACTTGATGCTGCAGATTCGCTAAAAGCAGAAGGAATCTCATGCAAGGTAATTGATTCATTTTCTGTAAAGCCAATTGATGCCGATCTTTTGGAAAAATCTGCGCGACAGACAGGATGTGTAGTAACATGTGAAGAACACAACATCATGGGAGGATTTGGCTCTGCTGTCTCAGAAGTGTTATCTGAGGTCTATCCAGTGCCGGTCAAGCGCATCGGCGTAGCAGACAAATTCGGCGAATCTGCGCGTGACAACGAAATTCCACTATTATTGGAAAAACATGGTATAACATCACTTAATATAGCAAAAGCAGTTAAGGAAGTAATAGGTAGAAAAAGACAATGAAGATCTTTTTGGATACTGCAAACCTTGCATCCATCAAGATGTACAATGAGATGGGATTGCTTGACGGAATTACCACAAACCCATCGCTTTTGGCAAAAGAAGGCGGGGATCCTCAAAAAACAATGGAGGAGATTGTCAGAATTATCAAAGGTGATGTCTCACTTGAAGTTGTTAGTACAGAATATGCAGGGATGCTCGATGAGGCACACAAATTACGTAAGTATGGTTCAAACGTAGTCATCAAAGTCCCAATGACTGCAGACGGCCTGAAGGCATGCAAGAGTCTTGCCGGAGAGGGCATACCGGTAAATGTCACCTTGGTCTTTTCACCAAATCAAGCGGTTCTTGCAGCAAAGGCCGGAGCAAAATATGTGAGTCCTTTCATTGGAAGACTGGACGACATTGGTCAAGACGGAATGTCCTTGATTGCAGAAATAAAACAAATCTTTTCAAATTATAATTTCAAGACTCAGATCTTGGTTGCCTCCGTGAGGCACCCAATGCACGTAGTCGAGGCGGCCAAAATTGGAGCAGATGTAGTAACTTTGCCACCGGATGTATTGGGCAAGATGTTAAAGCACCCACTTACAGATATTGGTCTGAAGAACTTTTTGGCTGATTGGGAAAAGCTAAAACAAGAAAATCCCAAAGTTAGAGTCTAAAACATTTCTGGTTTGCCACCGATCTGACATCTAGTTTTAATATTTTGCAAGCTATTCTATAGTATGGAAACTGAGATTCCAAAATGTGAATGTCCTCCAGGATCCAATACATATGAAGATGAAGATGGAATGCTGATTTGCGCCTCGTGTGGAGGCTGGGTCGCTCCACAATAAATCAAGCGTAACAAAGACTCTAACTGCTTAATAATGGTGCTAGCTGTACAAATTCATGGATGATGAAGCCCGTAACTTCCAAATTATAGAAATTGCAGAACTCCTCGTCAACGATAAAATCTCTTTAGATGAAGAGGATCCAAAAAAACTACAAAAATACGTTGATTTTGCAAAATCCGAGTTTCAACTATCTGAGGATGAATCTGTAAATTTGGTCAACGAGACGTTTTTCTATTTGAAGCTAAAATCTGCAAAAGACGTAGACCCACTTCAAGACGCAGACAAATTTGGTGCCGGCTTTAGTTAATTACTGATCGTAAATCATCAAGCCTTTCTCTTCAAGCAAAGAATGCAGATTGTTTACAGAACGGTAGACATCGGCTTCCTTTTTTGCACCGGTGCATACCAATTTGCCCGATGCGAACAAAAGTATCACCGTCTTTGGATCAAGCATTCTGTGGATCAATCCGGGAAACTGTTCTGGCTCATACATGCTTCTTGGCAATGTTCTTGCGGCATGTTCCAGATGTATTTTACCACCCAAGTTGATTGCAGCAACTATGTTTTGCACTACAATCTCTGCATCGTTTTTTATCTTGATGCCGCCCTTTCGCAACCTTTCTACAACTGTTTGCACAGCTTTTATTGCCATTTCTTCTGATTTTGCACCAGTGCATACCATCTTGCCTGTTCTGAAAATCAGAGTCGCAGTCCTTGGCGTTTTTAATCTAAAGACAAGTCCTGGAAACTGGTCTGGATGATACTCTGTATCTGGAAACTTTTTTGTTACCTCGTTTAGGTCGATTTTCTGATCGACCGATGCAGAAGCCACCACATTTTCTACGCTTACTATTGGTTTTGTCTGTGGCATTTGCCGTTTCTAAATAAATCCTTTATAAATACTAGATACTTGTGGCGCCTAAATCTACGGTGTGCCGTAAATTTGAGGGTAGGTACTTAGTGGTGGTTTATCCACTGCGTGCGATACTCTTCATCAAAGATGTCAGTCACAATCTGCTCATCCCTAGCTTTAGAGGCCTGTAGTTTGACATCAAAAAAACCAAGCTTTCCTTTGTATGGTATTGGCATTGAGAATTTTTTTGCAGATTTTATCATAAAGCCAAATTTAGAGCCCGAAAAATCAGGGCCTGCAAAATGGTATTTTCTGTCTTTTTCCAATTCTTTTTTTGTGTGATATTCTTTGACATCATAGATCTCTGCCTTGCCTATAATTGCACTTACAACAAGTGAGCTTGCATCTATGCCTAATCTGTGGCAGTCCCTGACTCGGATTTTTGCCGGAGCGTGGATTAAAAACTCGCCGCGAAAGTTAGTATTCCAACTTCGAAGCTCGATTGTCTTTTTACCTTCAACTATTAGCCGGGCAAACGGCTGTGAGACTGAAAGGCATTTGAATACTGCCATTTACATTCGTATGCTGCATCGATTTGGTCCCATCTCCAAGTCGGGAATCTGCATTGGCGAGACAGGGATTGTACCTTTGTTTATCTTAATTATCATAGAATAGTTCATTGGGCGTGGTGTTGTTATGGAAACCACTTTTGAGATAAAATCTGGTTTTGACAGATCAAGTAGTGGTAACGTCTTTGCCGCTTTGATTGTTGTATAGTAAAGGCCATCCTGTGTGGGTTTTACACCTTCACCATGATGTGTCGGAAATACCTTGGTATCGTCAGAAAATTTCAATAACTTACCATGTAGTGTATCGTAGAGATCTGCAGCAAATTCTTCTGCCTTGTCTCTCAAATCGGGCCTGCCTATTCCTTCTACAAATAATGTGTCTCCAGAAAAAAGGTACTTGTCATCTACTACAAAAGACAAACTACCAGGTGTGTGTCCTGGTGTGTGGATGACCTTGAGGTGTTTTGCTCCAAAAGACACTGTGTCACCATCTCCAATTTTTTCACTTTCTAGCGTATATCCTTCCAGTTTGCTAAAGTACAGCTTTGCCCCTGCAAGATGTGCTAGGTCCTTTGCCGCAGAAACATGATCTGCGTGCTGATGTGTGTCGATTACTTTGGTTATCTTGAGTCCTTCGTTTTTTGCAAATTCGAGGTATTTTTGTGCAGGGTATGTGGGATCAATTACTAATGCTTCCCCATTTGAACCAACTATGTGCGAAAGGCAACCCTTACCTATTTTTTCTACTTGGATTATTGTAATGTCTTTTTCTCGCAGTGGCGTTGCATTTAACACCTGATTCCACATGGCCATTCCTCCAACAAGTGAGGTTGCTTCTACACCCTTTTGCGCTAACGCAAACGTTGCAACCATGGAGCGATTCCCATGCGAGCATATGGTGATAACTTTTTTGTCTTTTGGGATTTGCAGTTGTGCATCTTGTGAAAAAAGTCTAGATAAAGGAACGTTCACTGCGCCAGGAATTCTAAACTCTGCATATTCTTCAGGCTCTCTTACATCAAGCAAAAACACATCACTGTCTTTCTTTAATGAATCCCACAAGGTATCACCATCAATGACTGTGTCTTGGTGGCTTTTGACCAAGTCACCCTTCCATGATTTTAATCCTCCTTTGAGGTAATGTGCGTCAAAGCCAAATCTTGCCATCATTGTGGCGTTTTCCTTTGCAGATGTTTCGTCATCGTCTACCAAAATTATCTTCATTGATGGCGGAAGCTTTGACATTATCATTTGTTTTTGTTGCATTGAAGTGCATACTGCGTTTGCGGCACCTTTGATGTGGCCCTGCATGTAGCTTTCCTTTGTCCTAATGTCTAAAATCAAGGCAGGAGCCTTACTCTCGATAATCTGTGCTAGCTCATCTGGGCTAATCTCGATCGAACTCAACAAACTTTGGAGATTTGTAGCTAAATTTAGAATTTATGTTTTAGAAAATTAATTACAAATTGTCATTTTGGGTCAATACAAGAAAATCAATGCGGTTTGGTCGATACACCATGGCTCAACTTTGCTTCGATCTCTGCGATGTATTTGGATATGGCTTCGCTGAACATTTGGATTTTTTCTTGCGACAACGCCATCGCCCCTGAGCGTATATCGAGTTCTCGTTTTACTCTTTTTTGCTGTTCTAAAGCCTCTTGCAACTCTTTTTGATTCTTACTGCCTAGGTTTTTTAATAGATATACTAGTTCGTCTTCAAGACGCTTTCGTATTTGGGAGCTTTCTGGAATCTCGCCGATTACCTCTTTGAGGGTAAAATCTTCAAGCACCTTCATGTCCAGATTCATGAATTTTCTCAAAAATAGAATCCATAAATAATTTCTCTAGAATTTCAACCCGGGTTCATAGTAGGGAACGTCTACTACATTTTAAAATTCATCAACTCAGCTTAACATTCAACAAACAAGCTGAAAAAATTCTATCAATATAGTACGAAATACTAGAAGTATGACGCAGCAAACTCACTGGAATTACGAGGTTCGCGCCCCCTTTAAGAAAGTCATTGCCTGGGACACACTTTTCTTCGTGTTGGGCATTGGCGTTGGCGCAGGAATCGGAGCATTCCTAGCAACACTGTAGGAATCTCCATATTTTTTTACCTGAAGACTGGACTGCAAACTCTAGCATACTCAAAATTCTACTTAGGATGCGATCTATGGTATGCAGTTTGTATCAAAGTCATAATCAAAAATAATTTTGTTGCCAAGATCAGAGATTAGAACCATCCTTGTAGCTTCGTCTGGTTCCGGTGATGAATCAGCTGCCTCCAAATCATATCTGATGTCTGTTAAATCAAAGATCATTGATTGTTGAGCCTGAACGGAGATCTTTGTATTGTTAAAATACCCAGAATCGGTTACATTTTGATATACAATATTGTAAACAATAAACGAGTTCAAATTTGATGTTTGTGATGACGTGTTGTTAATTCTAATTGTTACAAAATCAGTATGTGTTGCATTAAACTCCTTACAATAAAGTATCTTACCTACAAAAGTCTCAGTGTTTCTATCATGTTGTAGTTCGTTTAGATTTTGTTGAGTTGCAAATAATGAGGTCTGCTGCGAACTCAGGGACAAAAACGCTACTCCTATGACGCCAAAGACAATGAGTAAGCCAATCATGGAGATGAGTCCGCCCACTGTATACGCAGGCGAACCATTCCCAATAGTGAACCACATCACTGACCTTGATGACAACCCAATGCGTATAGCAGAACTGAAGATCTCATCGGGTGTAGAGATGGGCAGAATCGGCGATCTTGTCTACTTTAATGAGTCAGGAACGCACGGAATAATCTTTTATGACAAAAATACGGTACCTGTGGAATCTACCATCACCATAGCTGGTTCTACACCACAATCACAAATACAACAAGTAGAACAAGTTGTCCAACAACAGTCAGTATTTACGTATACTGTTAACGTCATAGATGGTCAAGGTTCAGGCACCTACCCAGAAGGGTCAAACGTGACTATCAGCGCACCGGCCATACTTGACGATATGTACATAATCAAAAAGAAACTTGTGGGCTGGGAAAACCTACCATACAAAGAAGCCACTGTGACTTTTGAGGCTGACTTTGATGTGGAAACAAGGCCTATCTATCAGCAAGACTTTACGATGCTGTTGTTGGCTGTTGGAGGGGTTGTTGGAATAGGCGCAGTAATGACAATCAACAAAAAGAAAAAGCAGAACAAAAAAGACGATGATATATCAGAAGAAGACAAGATAATCGACGAGTTACTAGAAAAATAAACTACGGCAGGCACATTGCAGTAGTACACCTATTGTGAGCCAAGACATCGACTACCAAGCTTGATACAAAATACAAGCCAAAACTAAGAACAGCATACATGGTATAGTGTGTTGCCATGTGTAGAGCTTTGTATGTTCTTGTAAGTACGAGACTGATGATCACAAAGTGTCTTGAGCAAACTTTTAGAAATTACAATGTATGTTCGTTCCATACGTACAAGGCAGTAAACGAGTCTTCAAGTCATTGGTTTTTCAAACATGCCAATAGCAACTTCACACATCTGATTAAATGCCAATGACTTGAATAAATACGTCACAACTGATACTCTATTAAGATTAGTCAAAGTTACAACACGCTGTTCTAAAATAATAGAACAAGCAAGCTGTTTTAGTCACCCCTAGATGTTTGCAATATGTGGCATGTAGAGGTATCTGTGAACGGGTAAGATTCGATAAACAGAGATACGCTTATGGTGTCAAGCGTTGTACATACTGTGACGTATATCTGTTATACCAAGATAACTTCTGTCCATGTTGTGGGCGAAAACTACGCTCAAAAAGAAAGTCAAAGTACCGCGACCACAGACTTCAGGTGGCAAACCACAAGGCCACATTTGAGCGGTTTGTAAACAGAATACCTATCTGAATCAACAGATTTAGAAAAATACGGAGATGTCTTGAATGGTTAGAAGCTTTGAAGAATGGTGGAACAGCCTACCAAAGGAGCTGCGCCTCAAGGCACGTATGGGTGACGAGGACAAAAAGCCATTGCTAAATCAAATCAACTACATCTGGGTTACCAATCTGATGAACAAAAGACTAGATCTCAACCCGACTTCAGTTGAACTGCTTGAATGGATAAGGACAGGACAAATAGAAGAAATCAGAAAAGATTGAGATCTAACACAAAAAATTAGGGATGTGTAGTTTATCTTGAAAGCAACGATAGGATCGGCATCGCATCCCACTGGTAAATGTATGAGTCAACAACCTTGTTTGCTATCTGATTGTATTTTGTAAAGAGATCACTAGCTTCGTCGTCTGTTGCCTCAAAAATGGTCATGGATGTCTTGTTGTCATCAAATGCTCCAGACCACATTATCTTTCCTTGCGAATGCCACTCATCAACTAGATTGCCAAGACCTGTTACTGCTACTTCGGCGTCCTGAGGATTCATGTCTGATTTTAGAACACTGACAAGAACCCATGGTTTTTTCTGAATTAACTGTTGGGACATTGCACATAATCATAGCTGGTTCTAAATTAAGTCGGTGATCATTTTGTTATTGTATTCTAATGACTTGAAATGAAGATTTTCTATTTTTAGAAAACATGATGGTGAAATATTGGGTATTTTTTTAATTATCTGCCTGCAAGGTATGCTGCAGATCTACCAACCGTATCATGAATTGCTATTGGGAATCACCGGCTGATGAGATTTGTAACTGCTATTGTCTTCATTTGGAGGCTGGTGTTTCCCGATGTGATTAAAAGATCCCGTACTTGCTTGACTCCATTTCTTCCTTTATGGCAAGCTTGACTTTGAGATTTTTTTGCTCCATTTTTTGTGTAAGCCAGGTGAGGAACTTTTTTTCCATTCCTTTACCTTTTAGTCTCTGAAAGTCTGAGCCCATCTGGTCTGATAGCTTTTGCACCAAATCCTGACGCACAGAAACTACATAGAAATGCCATCCAAAGGCAAACTCCGAATCAGTTACTACAAATCCATCCGTCTCATGAACCATTTCTTCAAGGCCTGAAAGCGTGTTCGTTATCTCCTTGCTAGTCTTGTCGTAATCTGTTGCAGATACGTTGATGTTTATTCTGCCGTTCACTATACTGTTTAGCAGCCTTCAAAATAAAAGGTTCACTGCTTTATGAGATGCTTTACCTCTATGTTGAAGAAATTCTGCAGAATCTCAATGTATGCCTTGACTGGAGCTGGGATCTCTTTTGTACATGACAGACCGAGGTTCCGTGCATTAATCCAGATCATCATAGTCTGCAGTATGGTCAAGAATCTGTCGTTTCCTGCATCAGGTGAGCCTATTGCCTTTGTGTATCTTTCTGCAAACTCCCAAGCCGTTGTAAAGTCTATACACTCTGTCTCAAATATGGCAAGAAGCTGCTCTTTGAGATCTTTTGCGGGCTTGAACGGAACTTGGAATAAAAGATACGGAAAGCTTACTTTTTGAGGCAAGACGCCAGGAAGCGGATCAAATATTGTAATGATTTTGCAGCCCAGCTTTAATTTCTGGAATCTTTCAAACATTTTTTCTGTAATGCTAATATCGGAAAACCAAAAAAGAATCATGCTAGCATCACTCAAATCAGAATCTGTTATGTTTTGACATCTTAGATCAGCACGCAGATCTTTTTCTTTGAGAATCTTTTCAGCTTCTGTAATTTTGAGTTTGTCGATATCTATGCCAACTGCTCTTTTTACACCAAACTCTCGCAGTGCTATGACAAGGCCGTTGCCGGTACCGCATCCAAGATGATAAAATACATCGTCTTTTCCAAGGCCTGCAAATCTGAATATGTCTCTAAGTGAATCGTCCAGTAATTGGATCTCTTCACCTGATATGATGGAGGGGGGCAAAGACTGGATATATTCTTCTATTTTCACACTACAAATAAGCCGCTGAGAAATTTATTCTCTTATGTTTTCTAATGAAGACACTGCCTGCCACAATGTAACACGCACGTATGAAGGCATGTTTGGGTCTTGTGTGATGTCATCTAATTGGCTAATTGCATTTGCAGCTCGAATCGACATTGGCTCCTGGCTATTCTTAAGAGTCCCAATCAAATCAGTGATTGTTTTTTTGATGTTTTTTGGAGTTGTCGGATTTGACGCAACTTGCGTTAGGGTCTGCAACGCCAAGTCGAATGCTTTTTGATTCTGTGCCTTTTTGTCTGACATTACTCTCACTTGATTATACCTCAACAAAAACATTGTCTGCTTCAACGACCGTTCTGTATGACTTGAGATCCTTTATCTTGGCTGGAAATTTTTCTAACTTTCCACTTGTGCAGTCAAACTTTGCCCCGTGCCACCCGCATGTCACTGTGGTTCCCTCAAGTACTCCGTCTGCCAAACTTGCCCCGGCATGAGTACAGGTATCGTCACAAGCATAATAACTACCGTTTATGTTCGCAACCAGAATGTCCCGTCCGTCTATTGAGACCTTTTGCATTTTGCCGGGAGTAATCTCAGATGTTTTACCGACAATGATTTTACCCATAAAAGAGCTGGATCTAGATTATTCTTAAAAGTTTACTGGACGAATCTGACCGTGTTTTCAAGCATCCCAAGCTTTTCTATTTCCATTTCTATTTTGTCACCGTCCTGCAAAAATACGGCGTTTGGTTTGTTGAGCATTACTCCTGCAGGTGTTCCAGTTGAAATGACGTCGCCTTTTTCAAGCGTCATTACCCTGCTTAACTTTGATACTATTGCCGGTATCTTGATGAACATGTTGGAAGTCGAGGAGTTTTGGCGCAAAACACCATTTACCTTGGTTGTGAGTCTGAGGTTTTGAGGATCTGGGATCTCGTCTGCGGTGGTAATCCATGGCCCACATGGTGCAAACGTGTCGAATCCTTTTGCTCGCCCAAACTGTTTGTCTTGAGCCTGAATGTCCCTTGCTGATACATCGTTGAATACCATGTAGCCAAAGATCTTATCCATTGCATCTTTTTCGTCTACATTTTTGCACGTCTTTCCTATTATCATTGCAAGCTCAACTTCGTAGTCGAGCTGCTTTACAAAATTGGGGCAAATAATTTCTGAGTTTGTTCCATTAAGTGTGGTTCTTGGAATCAACACGATTGCTGGCTCTTTTGGAGGTGTGAGGTTTTGCTCCTGTGCGTGGTCCACATAGTTGAATGCAAGGCAAATCACTTTTGGTGGGTTTGGAATTGGTGCTAGGAGCTTTACATCAGATAATTTTACAGAGTAGTCAAGATGTGGATTCTGAGACATGACTTCTTCATACCAGCCATCAAACAAGAACTCCTTTATTGTGAGGGGAATTGGTATGCCTGTCTTTGAGGTGATTTCTTCTTTTGTTGCAACTCTGCCGTCTTTGATGAATCCATAAGTTTCCTTGCCTGAAATCAAAAATCTGCCAATCTTCATGTGTTCTCACTTGTGTGTATAAATTGCCTGCAAAATAGAATCCTTTCTACAGTAGCCGAATCTTACAAACTGAATTTCCGTTCCCTCTTTGAGTTCTGAATAATGAGGCTCTGTAAAAACGTTGATCTCCTCAAGGCTCTTCTCATTGAACTGCTCACCAAAAAACAACTGGCTTGGAATTAGAATCTTGATTCTTTGCGCAGTTTTTTGCACCACCCAGTGCATTTTGGGAATATCGCCTTCCAGTTCTTCTCCAAGGTATCTTCCTTGCAACTGTGGCTCTGCTTTGGTTATCTCTACGTTGCCAAGGCCCATAAGGCGGATTTTGTTTCCTACTTTGAGATTTTCGACATCTTCTTTTTCTACATAGAAATCTTCGCTTAATTCTATAACTCGCGAGCCCATCTCCTTTGTTGGGTGATTTGGCATCTTGATGCTGGGTGGGATTCCTGCGACCTTGATTGGTGCTGGATTTCTTACCATGTGCAGCCTGATGCTCTCGGCATCGACTATTTTGCGATTAAATGATTCCAGAGTCTCAAATGGTGCAAGCGTGTCAGCCTTTGTAAATCCCAAAGACAAGACAAATTTGCGAATTGCTTGTGGCCTAATGCCGCGTCTTTTCAATGATTCAAGTGTTGGAAGTCTTGGGTCGTCATACCCGGAGACCTTGCCTTCCTCGATGAGTGGACGAAGTATCCTCTTTGATACGGGCATGCCCTCAAAGCCAAGCCTTGAAAACTCGAGGACTCGAGGCTTTCTCATTTGTAATCTATCTAAAATGGCATAGTAAAGCTCGTTTCTAAGCTCGTATTCTTTGGTTCTAAATGCATGTGTTACGCCGTCAATGCTGTCCTCAATTGCAACTGCAAAGTCATAGCTTGGCCACACACGGTACTTGTCTCCAAGCAACGGGTGTTTTGTCTCTATGATTCTAAACATCACCGGATCTCGCATTACTGTATTTTCTGACTTCATGTCTCCCCGGTATCGCACTATTGCCTCGCCCTGCTTGTACTTTGAAAACATTTTTTCCCATCTTTCCATATTTTGTCCAAGATCCCCAAAACTGCACTTGCACGCCTTCATCTCGCGTCTGTTCTGTGATATTGACTCTTGCTTACATGTGCACACATAGGCATAATTTCCATCAAGCATCTGTTTGCATTTTTGGTAGAGCAATTCGATGTCGTCTGATGTATTTTTGACTTGGTCGTATTTTACCTCAAGCCAGTCAAGGCCCACCTTGATTGCAGCATAATACTCTAGCCTTTCAGCTTCTGGGTTGGTGTCATCAAATCTCAAAATCAACTTGCCGCCATACATCTTGGCGTATTCTTCATCAATTATTGCAGCTTTTGCGTGTCCTATGTGCGGATAGCCATTTGGTTCTGGCGGGAATCTAGTTACAACCTTGCCATGTTCTGCTCCCTCAAGGGGTGGAAGACCCTCTCGCTCTTCTTGCTTTTTTGGCTTGTCTGCCAAAAGATCCGGGAACTCGGATTCTGCTTGTTTTCTCTGTTCTTCTGCGGACATTTTATTTACGGAGGCAACAACTTCGGTAATTGTAGGAATTATCTCCCTGACTTGGGTTCTAAGTGATGGCTCTTGGCCCAAAATCTTTGCCAGAATTATTTTATCTTGAGTTTTTCCGCCGTGCTCTATTGCATTTTGTAGTGCTAGTTTTCGTATTTTGTCTTTAACATCGTCACTCAAGTTAGAGACTCCTTGTAACTACAAAATCCAAAAGCGAGACAAGCTCGTCTTTTGCAGGGCCGTGATATGAAGACAAAGACCTTTTTGCCTTTTCGGCATACGCGAGAGCTTCGTCACGTAACATTGCATCAATATCAAGCGACCTCATCGCATCGACTGCCGCCACGATGTCTTTTTTGTCAGCTCTTGGGTTTCCAAATACTCTGAGGATTGACTTCTTTCTTTTTTTGTCTGCCTTTTGTATTGCCATCAAAATAGGTAGTGATTTTTTACCTTCGCGAAGATCGTTTCCGACCGGTTTTTTTGTTACTTTGGGGTCTCCAAGCACGCCAATCAAGTCATCTGTGATCTGGAATGCAATGCCTAGATTTCTTCCAAAAGAAGCAAGATTTGCAACATCTTTTGCGCTTGCGCCAGCACATATTGCTCCCATGGCACAAGATACCTCAAAAAGTGCAGACGTCTTTTTCTCAATCATTTTGATATAGTCTGATTTTGATGGGATCTTTTTCCCTTCTGCCATCTTGATGTCAAGTACTTGGCCCTCGCACACATCAACGCACGCCTCTGCAAGCTTTGCAACAAGCTTCGAAGACATTGCACTGTCTGAGACGTTATCTATCGATACCGTTTCAAATGCTTTTGAAAACAACACATCACCTGCTAAAATTGCAAGCGGCATGCCAAACTTTGTGTGCACAGTTGGAACACCATGCCTCATCTCGTCGTTGTCCATGATGTCATCGTGCACCAAAGTAAAGTTGTGAATCATCTCTATTGCAGCAGCTGCAGGCATTGCTTGCTTGGCGGACCCCCCTAACATCTGACAGCTTTTGATGACAAGATATGGTCGTAATCTCTTTCCTCCGTTTACGATAAGGTGTGCAGATGCCTGATACAGCTCGTTCGGTTTTCCTGAAAGCTTTACTGCAAGGTACCTGTTGACAAGCTTGGCATTTTTTGGAAGTGTTGTAGTCATTAGTTTAAGAGCCTCCAGTTGTTTGTTGGAAAGTGGTGTTGCAGGGATTTTTCCAAAATCTCTTTGAATTCATCTCTAATCCATTTATCAAAGATCCGCTTGTGTTTTTGAATCATATTTTTGTCAGACTCTGAAAGCAAGTATAGCGCAACTATCATCCATGGGCAATATATCTGGGGGTTCTTGTGCATATCTGAAAATAACTCATCCGCACTTGCCCATTTTGCTTCGCTTATTTCGTCTTTTACGAGTTTTAGCTCAAATGGCTCTGTGACTTCGCCAATTAGTGTGCCGCATACCTCGTTTTCGGAACCAATGTCCTTGTATGGAACATGATATTCGAACTTGAACAAATAATCCAGCTTACAACCTGAACCAAGCTCTTCTGGAAGTCTGCGTTCAGCAGAGGTAACATACGTTTCGGTCTTTCTTGGGTGACTTGCTACGGTTCCATCCCAGTCTCCAGGCCACAACATCTTGCTTTGGCTACGCCTTGTGAGGAGTAACTTTCCATCCTTGTTAAACAAAAGCACGGTAAATGCTCTGTGCAGCTTGCCGTTTGGAAGGTGGCACTTGACTTTTTCCTCAAATCCGATTGGGTTATCGTTGCTGTCAACTAGAATAAGTAGTTCTTCCATCTATCTTCCTCTAAATAAAGTGCCTTCAAACTTTGCCTTTTGCACCGCATTAACAATTCGCTCAGGCCTGTTTCCATTTACAAAAAACACATCCAGCTTCATCTTTGAAATAAGTGTGGCTTCTTGCACCTTGCGTTTCATACCACCTGTTACATCCATTGGTATATCATCTATGGAGACATCATTGCCTTTCATTTCGTAAATCAGTTCTTTGGTCTTCAAATCAGAGTACAAACCATCCACATTTAAGACAAATACTGAAAGCCTAGGTCTTAGAACTTTGGCAAATATGCTCATTATCCTGTCGCCAGAAAGTATGTATGATTTTTTATTCCCATACCATAACGCATCACCAAACGTAACTGGGATCAAACCAGACTCGGCGATCTTTTTTACTTCTTTTATCTTGATTGGAATTGGCTTGTTGCCAGACATAAAGTCGGTTGGGGGCAGACAGTATGGGTTTAGCCTGACTTTTGCAAGACAGTCCAATATGATCTTGTTTAGTTCGACCATTGAGTTTTTGACTATTGATACTCCATGCAGATCATACTTGGCAGGTTTAGTGTGCATGTCGTATTTGACTGACCAGTAATGACCAAACGAGCCGCCGCCATGTACAATTACCATTGGTTCTTTGATTTTTTTCAAATGCTGTGCTATTTTTTGCACCGTTGCAGTTCTTGGAGAGAGTGGTCTATCCTTGTTTGTGATAATTGAGCCGCCAAGCTTGATAAGAATCACAAAATCCCTCAAAAAATGGATAGTTAAAAAGTATCGGCATTTCAAAAACTGATTTCAGGTGTTCTGGTTCTGCATGCCTGATGTATCGATGTCTGCAGAAAAACATTCGTATTTTGAGCCTAATATTCTGAGTGTCTCTTCCAAGTTTTTGTCATCGACTAGGGCTACGATGCAGCCGCCATCGCCGGCACCTGTTATCTTTGCACCATAAGCAGTATTTTTTATCGATTCGATCATTGAATTCAAGACGTCATTTGAGACGCCAATTTTTTCAAGGTGTGCTTGGTTGACAAGCATTTTCTTTCCAAGTGATCCAAGATCGTTTTTCTTTAGATCTTCTAGTGCATCCTCAATTAATGTTGCTTCATTGTCACAAAGTGTGGAAAACACATCAGGATGATCCTCTTTGAATTTTTTTACTCTGGAAACAACCTGGCTTGTTGAGTGCGCTATCTTGGAGTTGGCAACTACAATCTTAAATGTCGGCCTAAATTCCAGTTTTCTAATTCCAGTTTTTGTATACTCCATTATGCCTCCATAGATGCAAATATTAGTGTCCGCCCCAGATGTATTTTCAAAAACTGTCTTTTCTGCATCTATTGCAAGCTTGAGTATCTCCTCTTTTGGCAGTTTTGCAAAAAGACTGAAAATGGAACTTGCAGCTGCAACACAACACGCAGAAGATGAACCAAGACCTACACCTGAAGGGATTTCTGACCTTATTGAGATCTTGATTCCTGAGTCTGACTTGAATTGGTTGAGGGCTTTTTGTGCAAGAAAGACTATTGGCCTGAATACTGGATCTATTTTTTTGATGTCTGCGTCTTTTGAAACCTCAAGTGTTCCAAGCTCAGAGGATATCTTGATTTTGTCTCCGGCAAGCTCAGACTCGACAAAAATTCGCTTGTTGATTGAACACAAAATCGCCTTTCCGCCGTACACGATAAAGTGTTCCCCAAACAAAATCACCTTTGCAGGAGCCGATGAAACGGATTTCAATTAAACACTATGGATGCGTAGCCGACAACGGAGCTTTTGTCCCCTGTAACATCGCCGCTTGTGGCATACTGCAAAAGCCTGCCTTGTTTTGCTCCAAGCTTTTTGCATGCAACCATGGTTGAAGCAATCGCTCCATATCCGCACGCAGTCACCCTCCTTTCACGTAATACTTTGTAGAATTTTTCCACATTCATCTCTAGAATAGGCTCTATCAAAGCTTTATCCTGACTATGCGCATATTCATTTTCTTCATAATGAGTAAAGTCAGAAGAGCCAATGATTATGGATTTTTTTGTTACCGCAAGCTTGGCAACTGCAGCTCCGACTTCAAGTGCGTATTCATATTCTTGATCGTTTAGCAAAATGGGCAAGATTTTGAAGGGTTTTTTGTAAAAGTGTTGTAGCATTGGAACTTGGACTTCGATGCTGTGCTCTCTTGTATGCGAAAAAAAATCAATCTCGATTAACTTTGTTATCTCGTTTATTTTTTTTGCAGCATCTGAGTCTACCTCCACATTACCAAACGGCGTCTCCCATACACAATCCTTCATTGTTGCAACCGCACACCCCAGTCCCCAGTGATTTGGGCCCAAGATTATGGCAAGTTCAAAGTCTTGATTTGCAATTGCAGAAAACGAATGTGTGGCAACTGGTCCTGAGTACATATAGCCTGCGTGTGGACATATTGCACCAAAGATTTTTTCTTGATACTGTGTACCACCTACGCCGTATTTGTTTGAGTTAGCGTCTAGGATGGATTGAACAAGTTCGTTTTTTTCTTTTGGATAGAACATGCCAGCAACAGCTGGTGTTCTAATTTTCATTAATCGATTTCCTCTTCTGTTATCTTTGTCTCGAAATCGTCGATTTCGTACTTCATCGGGTCGTTTTCTCCGATCTGACCTTTTTGAATTAGGATCTCTCTTGCCAAAAGCCAGAAAACTGTAGCAAGCGATTTTCTTCCCCGATTGTTTGCTGGAATTACAACGTCAATCTTTGATGTTACGTTGTCTGTGTTTGAGACTCCGATTACCGGAATTCCTGCATTTGTTGCCTCGATTATTGCCTGAGAATCAACTTGAGGATCGGAAATTATGACGAGCTTTGGCTCTGTATAGTAAGGCAAAGACGGATTGGTAAGTGTACCAGGCATGAATCTGCCAAGCATCTTTTTTGCCCCAGTTACCTCACAGAATTTTTCAACCGGGGTGGTTGCATACTCTCTTCCAGAACACACAAGGATCTTGTCGGCGTCTATTCTGTTTGCGAACTTGGCAGCCGTCTTTATTCTAGACAGAGTCTTATCCAAATCAATCATGTAGAGTCCTTCAGGGCTTGCCTTTGTGATAAATGGCTGCATAAAGGTTGTCTTGACAGTAGTTCCTACTCTAATTCCTGTAGAGAGGATCTTCTTTTTGATGTCTTGACTTTCTGTCTGTTGACTCATTTACGATTTTAAACCTCAGCCATGCCGGATAATAAATCATGCTCTGATAGTCTGATAAGCTCGTTTAATTTTGCTATCCGTTCGCCTCCAACTACGCCCACTTTGAGCATTTTGGAGCCTGTCGCAACACCTATGTGTGTGATCTGATGATCCGTCGACTCACCTGATCTGTGGGATGTGATTAACCTGATTTTGTTTTTGTTGGCAACTTGTGCAAACTCTAGTGCGTCTGCAAGACTTCCTGCTTGGTTTACCTTCAAGATTGCCGCGTTGCATGCCTTTTTTGCGATTGCCTTTTTGAGAATTTTCGCATTTGTTACAGTGAGGTCATCACCTGTGATCAATGTCTTTGGGAATTTCTTTGCAAGCTTTGACATGTCTGAGAACGCTTCTTCATGCACTGCATCCTCTGCGTAGATGAGTTTGTATTTTTCTATGATGCCTGCAACAAAATCGATCTGGTCTTCTGGTGTGTTCTCAAAGCCAGCTCTGTCGTAGACATACTTTTTCTTTTCCTCATCCCATTGCGTTGATGACGCAAAGTCTACCCCAAGCGCTACTTCTTTTCCAAGTGTGTAGCCAAGACTTTCTACTGCTTTTGCAGAAATCTCTAATGCTTCATCGTTTGTCATTTGTGGAGCCCAGCCTCCCTCATCTCCTCTTCCGTTTGTAAATCGTGGATCTGATTGTTGCAAAAGCCTGCCTAGCTCTTTGTGTACGGCAAAGTTCATCTCGATTGCCTCTCTTGGCGACTTGGCACCAATTGAACAAACTAGGATCTCTTGTATGTCTGGAGTTCCAGGCCCTGCATGGGCACCTCCACCCAAGATATTGCCAAGTGGGAAAGGAAATCTGAACTTCTTTGTCTGTGCTATGATCTTAAACATTGGTTCATCAAGTGACTTTGCAGCCGAATCTATTGACGCAATTGTAAGTGCATACGCAACTGCACCGCCGATTACTGAATAGTTTGAAGTCTTGTCTATTTTGCGTAACTGGCTTTGGATTGATTTGAGATCGTCTGATTGTAGGCCTACGAACTTTTTTAGATTCTTGTTGAGAACTTGGAGGCTTTTTTCAGGCTTGTTGTCTGCAAAGCTTTGCGCTTCGTATTTTCCCACACTTGCACCAGACGGCGCACACGCACGGCCTAGGTACTTGTTATCAGAAACTACATCTACTTCGATCGTCTTGCTGCCACGGCTATTGTATACTAGTCTGCCTCTTACCGATGTGATCTGCGGCAAGTTACTCTAACTCAGATTGAACTTCCAGGTACCTTCTTTGGATAGCTTCGTAAAACGGAATGATTTGTTGCATCGTTTCTACCGATGTCATCATCATTCTTCTACAACAATATCTTTTCAAACCTAGTGAGTCTAAAACTTTGGATGGCTCTTCGCCTGCCTTGATCCTGTTTTGATACTCCTCATATCTGTCTGCAATTAAATTTCCACAAGTAAAACATCTTACCGGAATTAACACGAACTAAAAAAGTAAGTAAGGTTATAAAAACCATCCATGGAATTTCGCTGCGGGAGTCGCCAAGCCTGGCCAACGGCGCTAGCTTGAGGGGCTAGTATCTTAGGATTTCGTGGGTTCAAATCCCACTTCCCGCATACAAATTATTTCTATACATCGTTGCACGATCTTATCAAAACAAACCATTCTGAAACTTGGAAAAATCTAATAAAACTTAGATTCGTAGATCTGAATCACTTTTTAGCTTTCATGCTTTTAATCAGTTCGGAACGCCTAATTTCTTCGGTTATGGCAATTCTGGTTTCCTCAACTAAGATCCTTGCTACATCAAGCTTTTTTCTTACATCTTTTACTATTTTGTCAAAATACGCAAAAGGATACAACAACATGTATAATTCTTCCATGACATCAAACATTGCTTTTGCGTCATCTGCACGGCCAACTCTTATCTTGTCGTAAACATTTCTTCTAAGCTCTCCAATGCAGTCAAGGAGGCCTAGTATGTACGCCTCGTCTTTTACCTTGAGCGATTCTGACGTTGGAACCTGTTTGTTTTGTAAAATAGATAAAAGCGAAATTGCCTCTACAAATTCTTGCTCTGGCATCAAAAGGTACTTGTACATATCAGGGCCAGTTTTTTTGCGGTACTGCTCAAGTAACTTTTTTGCTTTCTGGGTCTTTTTTACCGCCTCCTTTAGATCATTTTTGTGGCAATCAATTATTGACTCGCTGCACAAAATCACTATCTGACGAGTATTTTTGATGAGGGACTCACGTTGTTCAAGATTTGATTCGAGAGATTTTGAGATTTTTCCAAGTGATCGTTTTGTCGAATCTAACACGGTATTGCCACAAAAAACCAAGATAAGTTGTTTTCTTCTTAAAACTTATTTTACTATCTAAAGTTGATTTTAGCATGGAAATCACGGTAAAACAAATGTATCAAATCGAGGAAAACGGCCACCAAATGGGCTTTACGCGCCAACTCATGATGGAAAACGCCGGCGCATCGATGGTAAAACACATAGTAGCTAAATTTCCAGATATTTCTTCAAAAAAAGTGCTAGTGTTTGCAGGCCTTGGAAACAATGGAGGGGATGCACTAGTTGTTACAAGACACTTGGCAGGATACGGAGCCAAAATCACCGTTGTCCTTCTTGGCAATCCACAAGACATCAAGACAATCGAATGCAAGACAAACTGGAAGATTCTTGAGAAAATGAAATCAGTACAGCTTGGATTTTCTCCAGACGACGTATCAAATTTCCAAGTAGATATCATCGTGGATGGAATACTGGGAACCGGCATATCTGGTGCCATCAAAGAGCCACAAGCATCAGCAATAGACCTAATCAACAAAACCAAGGCATTCAAAATAGCAGTGGATGTGCCGACCGGCCTCAACCCGGACACAGGAGAGACTGCTGACAAGTATGTACAGGCAGACATGACTGTCACATTTCACAAAATGAAGCGCGGCATACCGAAAAGAAAGGATCTCTGCGGCACAATATTTGTAGAAAAAATAGGAATACCACCAGAAGCCGAGATTGGGGTTCTATGAAAGTTCACCAGCTTGAAGTAGGAAATATGCAGAATTTCACATACATCCTAGAGGATGAAGATACTGGCGAGGCAATACTTGTTGATCCTTCATGGGACCTTGACGAAGTTACACGAATTATTGAAACTAACAACCTCAAAATAAAATACATTGTAAACACCCACTACCATTTTGATCACACACTTGGAAATGACGCCATGGCAAAGCAAACAGGCGCACCAATAATCCAGTACAAGACATCTACCATAAAACACGACATTGATGTGTCAGATGGTGACAAGATAAAATTCGGAAACTCGGAACTGACGGTTCTACACACGCCTGGACACTCAAAAGATAGCATGTGTCTAGTGGGCGATGGCAAGATCTTTTCAGGTGACACACTCTTTGTTGGAACGTGCGGACGAGTCGATCTTCCAGGTGGAGATGCACGAGAACTCTACCACAGCCTAACTGACGTGCTAAGAAAGCTTGATGATGATCTGGTTATGTATCCTGGGCACAACTACGGCCCTTCGCCTACTGCGACTCTTGGAAACCAAAAAAAGACCAACCTAGTCATGCAGCCAAGAACCGAACAAGAATTTTTGGAACTAATGGGACTGGCCTAATTGCTCAAAGACGCAGAAATCTTTGTTGAACAAAGCAAGGGCGCAGAATTTCTAGATGCACTGCAAAAAAAGCAGTTTCTTTTCTCGCTTGTAATATCATACACGGAGACCTGCACCATTCCAGGAATCACGGTAGCAGGAAAAAACTCGGCATTATTACAATATACACCACCTGCAGATGCCGAGTTTTTGAATTTTGGGTACTGCAAGTGCATAAATGTAATACCAATGACTCCTGATGGCAAGCCTACCCCTGCCCTGCTTACAAAGACTGCGCTTGAATCTGCCAGCATCCCAAACATAGTGATCAGTGCTGGAAGCAAGATCTCGCCAAGGCTTCCGTATTTTGAGACGGGCCTGCCTTATGGGAAAAATATCTCAGTCGAGCCTGCAATGTCTCTAGACGATGTCACACACGCAGTAGAGTATGGTAGAATGATTGGACGAAGTCTTGGTTCAACTACTGACTGTTTGATAATTGGAGAAAGCATCCCTGGCGGAACTACGACCGCACAGGCAGTTCTTGCATCACTTGGAATCGACGGCCAGGTGAGCAGCAGCATGCCAGACAATCCGGTATCGCTAAAATCCGAAATAGCAAACAAGGTAATACGACGAAACACCTCAAGAAATCCATTTGATGTCTTGGCAAACGCAGGTGATCCGATGATTGCAACAGTGGCAGGAATCATCAGCACCGCATCTGCACAAACAAAGGTGATCTTGGCAGGAGGAACTCAGATGGCAGCAGTACTTGCCGTGGGCAAGCTCACAGGATACAACAAAAATAATCTGGCAATTGCTACAACATCCTACATCATCGATGACAAAACAGCAAACCTAGTAGAGACAGTGGACCAGATAGATCAAATACCAGTTATTGCAGTCAAGCTAGCACTCAAAGATTCTAAAATAGATGGGCTAAGGGCATTTGCAAACGGCTTTGTCAAAGAGGGAGTAGGGGCAGGAGGGGCTTCACTTGCTGCAATGCTCAAGGTGGGAATCGACTCAGAACAACTACTTGACTTGACAGAAAAACAATACCAAGAAACTATTTTACAGTAACTGATTTTGCAAGATTCCTTGGGTAGTCTGGATCTGTGTTCTTTTCTATAGCAGAATAATATGATAAAAGCTGAATTGGTATTATCTCAATTAGTGGAAAGAATACCTCGTCCACTGTTGGAATTTCTATCCAGTGATCGTATATGTCGCTTGGTTTGTCTGAGATCCCAATTATCTTGGCTCCCCTTGCCTTGATCTCACGAGCACTTGTAAGAGTATCAGAATATGTAAAGTCGTTTGGATTTATGATGATTACATAGACGCTAGAGTCCATCAACGCAAGTGGGCCGTGCTTTAGCTCGCCACCGGGGATGCCCTCTGCGTGAATGTATGCCAATTCTTTTAGCTTTAGTGCGGATTCTGTAGCAATGGGATAATGCACTGCGCGTCCAAGTATGTAAATGTCCTGTATGTCTTTGAGCTCTTTTGCTATTTGCTGTATCTTGCTGTGGTCTGAGAGTATCTTGACTACTGCCTGTGAGATCTTGTTCTCATCTAGCTTGATGCAACCATCGCACAACTTCTCTGCTATCTTGTAAATGATGCTAAGCTGTGCAGTAAAGCTCTTTGTTGCCGCAACGCCGATTTCTGGGCCGCAGTTCATGCCCATGACCAATGATGACTCCTGCGCAAGCGATGATGTCAAAATGTTTACAATTGAGAGAATCTTTGCGTTTGCTTTTTTCGCAATGTTTACTGCTTCAAGAACATCTGCACTCTCTCCACTTTGTGAGATCGCAATCAAAATTGAGTTTGGTTCTATCGCGTCGGGTGAAAAAGAGACCTCGCTTGAGATTATTGGCTCTACTTTGATCTTTGCGTGCTTTTGCCACAGGTATTTTGCAACAAGTGCTGCGTTGTAGCTTGTACCACTGCCAGTAATGTAGATGTTTTTTGAAACTTTGATAAAATCAGCAGCGGTGGCTATTGCATCTTTTGATTTTTCTCCGGCCTGAGTGATTGTGTCTGGCTGCTCTGATATCTCTTTTAATGTAAAGTGGGCATAATCTCCCTTGTATACATCTGCAAATTCTTTTGATACTTTGGTTACCTGGTGTTTGACTGGTTGGCCGTCAAAATCGTATATCTGGATTCCTGCTTTGTCAAGTAAAACAAACTCACCATTATCCAAGTAGATTGCATCGTCTGTCTTTTCAATGAATCCCAAAACATCGCTTGACAAAAAGAATCCTGTCTTGCCTATTCCAATTATCAGCGGCTCGTGAAATCTTGCTGCAGTCAACGTGCCGCTTTCAAACATTGCAACAAAGGCGTAATGCCCCTTTAGCTTTGATACTGTGGCCATCATTGCTTTTTTTATATCGTGGCTTTGATCAAAGTTGAACTGGAGCAGGTTGGCAATAACCTCGCTGTCTGTCTGGCTCCTAAAGTTGTAGCCTTTGTTCTGCAAATCTGCCTTTAATTCGTCATAATTTTCTATGATGCCGTTGTGAACTATGGCAATCTTGCCCGAACTACTTGGGTGTGGATGAGCGTTTACGTCGGTTACATTGCCATGAGTTGCCCACCTAGTGTGGCCAATTCCGATACTGCCGGGCAAGGCATCAAGGTGCAATGCGTTATTGACTTCGGAGACCTTACCTACTCCTTTTTTGACTAGTATGTCTGTGTCTTTTGTTGCAACGCCTACACTGTCGTATCCGCGATATTCCATTCTTTTTAGGCCGCGAACCAAAATTGGCGCAGCAAGACCATCGCCATAGTATCCTATAATGGAACACATTGGAATATTTTACAAAAATCGTCTATTTAGATGTGAGCTCATCCTTGAGGCGCTGGTTCCGCTTGCTCTACCTGTGGTTCTGCTTGTTGTGGTGGAGAGCTTTGGATTTTGTATTTTGGTGAGAGTTGAATAGTCGACTCTTCTTTCACATTTACGATATACGATGGTACTGTGATTATTCTGTCTCCAATTGAGACATGGCCGTGGACTATTGCCTGCCTTGCTTGATATGGTGTCTTAAATGAGAATTTTTTTTGCACAATTGTCTGCAGTCTTCGTGCAAGAAAGTCGTTGATGTCAAGATTCAACACGTCATCAAGTGTGGCGTTTTCCTTAACAAGTCCGATTCTTGCCAGCGAGTGCATCAGTACTGGTTCCTTTTTAGCTCGCTCTTCTTGTCTGAGTGCCAAAAGTGATCTTGCTTGGTGTCTCACTCTGGATAACTCGGTTCTTGCCTTCCATAACTCTCTTTTGTTTTTGAGACCATAAGTTCCAAGCGTGTTGAGGTCTTCCATCATAAAGTCGTAGTTCAGTGGCCGCTTTGGTTTCTTCCAAACTCTGCTAGGATAACGAGGATCTCCCATTCACTTTACACCTATTTCTTTGCCTTTGCATCACCAGCTGGTTTTGCTCCTGCTGCTGGCGCTGCTGGTTTTGCAGCTGCTGGTTTTGCTCCCGCTGCGGGTGCAGCTGCCGGTGCAGCTCCTGCTGCTGGCGCAGCTGGTGCAGCACCCTCTGCTGGAACAGCTCCTGCTGGTAATACTTTGCCTCCTTTGCGAACTCCTACCGATGCTCCCTTACGGCCAGTGGTTCTTGTTCGTTGGCCTCTTACCTTTAGTCCATAAGTGTGACGAAAACCTCTCCAACTGTTTGAGAGTTTTTCTCTTTCAATATCATTTCTTACTGTAAATGCAATATCTGATGTAATGAGGTGGACTGTATTTCCTGTCTCTACATCTTTTCTTCTATTGAAGATCCAACCAGGAAAGTTTAGTGCTGCCGGATCTTTTAGCGCCTTTTCTATTTCAACAACCTGTGTTTCCGTGAGAAAACCGATGTTACTGTTTGGGTTCAGGCCAAGTCTGCTAATTAAGGCGTTGGCAAAATTATGTCCTACTCCCTTGATGTGCGTGAGGCCTACTGACAGCTTTTTATCACCGGGGATATCCTTTCCCACGATTCTAACAATGTGTCTGTAATCTTGCACGGACAAGTATTGGGAAATCAATTCGGCCCCGATAAAAACCCTACTTCGAACTCAAAGCAATATTTTAAGATGAAAGGCTTGTAATAAAAGCAATTGACTGAGATTCAGCAACTCGTTCACAAAGCATATTCTTCAGAGCCAAAATACACTGAGATAAAGGCAGGACTGCCTGAGGACTATGCGGAGATCAGGACAATACGGGATCTCTTGGAAATAAACTACAAGTTAATAGAGGCAAAAGAACAGCTCAGAAGAAACCTCATCGCACTGATGAAAAGTGGCGGTGCCAAATATCCGCAAATTTTAGGATATGATGACGACGTAATTCCTGCACTCGACAGGGCAATTCTCTCACATCATGATATATTTTTGATTGGGCAGATCGGGCAAGCAAAGACAAAACTTGTAGAGACGATTGCAACCAATTTACTTTCACCAATTCCAATAATCGAAGGAAGCATCACAAACGACTGTCCAATGGATCTTCCAGAGGACGAACTGGTTGCACTACTTGAAGGACAGGAAACTACCAAGACATCACCAAAATTCTACACAAGTCCTGAGAGCACACAAAAGATCCTTGACAATAAACTTGATACCAAAGTAAACTGGATCGACGGATACCACAGATTCAAGTATGTTCTAGCAACACCTGATATTTCTGTAAAAGATTTGGTCGGCTACATTGATGCAATCAAGGTAGCAAAAAAAGGTGTGGAAATGTACAAGATAGACTCGTATTCTCCAGGACAGTTGATGCAGGCAAAGCACGGAATATTTTGCATCGATGAGCTTCCGGTACTGGATCCAAGAAAGCAGGTTGCATTACTTTCTGTCTTACAAGAAGGACGATACACGACTGGCTCTTATCCTGTCATATTTGAACCAAAGACGGTATTTTTTGCAACTGCAAATCCAATTGATTATACTCACTCTGGAAAAATAATAGAGCCACTCTATGACAGATTAAAAAGCCACATCCACACTCACTACCCCAAGACGATAGAAGACGAGATGCTCATAATTTCACAAGAGGCAAAAATTGCAAACTGTTTTGTTCCGATTTTTATCCTAAAGACACTTGCAAGACTAGTACAGAATGCACGCAACAATGCCGAGATCAACCAAGCGAAAGGAGTCAGCGTTAGACTCGGAATACATGGCCTTGAGCTACTTGTGGGCGAATCCGAAAGAATGCGTGCAATTGCTCACCAAAGTATGGCAGTACCAAGACATTCTGACATGTACTGTCTTTCACAAATTGCCAAATTCGAGTTATCAGAAATAGATGACACCATTGAAAACAGACACAAAGTGTTCTATGATCTCTTGGGCAATGCAATCAAAGAGACCTGCCTTGAGTATGTAGGAGGAGTTGCTCCGGAGGTGCTGGAATCAATTAAGCAAGAATTTTCAGGAAAGACATTCCAAGTTTCACAAAAAATACTCTGGGAAAACGGTCAGACTTCCTACAAAAATCAGCTTCAGAGCTTTTCCAATCTTGCTTCACTAACCGAATCCAAATTGGAGCAAGCAAAACAAGACCAATCCAACTTTGAGAAAAAACTTGAATCAAACAGGATTCAAAACAAAAACCTACAGCCAGATGACAAAGCAGCAAAAGAATTCAAGGCAGCATTTTTGGAAGTCATTTTAGATGGGTTGTGCTCTGTTACCCCAAAGATAATAGACAAAAAAGAAGCAGGTTATGTCTCCGCGTAATTTCACAAATTTCGTCTACCATTCTACCACCGAACAAAAACAAGGTGGGGAAAAATCAGAGGCGCTGGATGAAAAAACACTGGAGAGGTTACTCAGCACGCTTGCAAGCCAATCTATGAGGGAAAAAACGCCTACCATGGAGGAGCTGGAAGGAGCACTTGAAGGCAGCATTGCGGAACAAAGCCAAGATTCATCTCAAATCGAGTCTGCAGAAAACCCGCAAAGTGACGACACGAAATCAATTACAAAATACCTACTCGAACACGGTTACATAAAAGACGACAAAAACTGGTTGACAAAAAAGGGATTCTTTGCTGTAGGTAATTACATCTTGCGGGACATCATGAACGAGCTAAATACAGGCGAGTTCGGCCTTCATGAAACAAAATCCATCGGTTCTGGAACCTTGATTCTTGATACCACAAAAAAATTTGAGCTTGGCGGAGATCTGAATCTTCTCAATGTGCCTCTCACCATACTTAATACAATCAACAGGCTAACAAAAACTCAAACAAAATTCAAATTTCCGCTAGATGTGGACGTTGACGACTTTGAAGAATTTGAGACAGTCGAAGATGTACGTGCAACCGTCGTATATTGTATAGATTTGAGCTCCACAATGAAGTCATCTTTGAGCAGCTCTGGTATGAGCAGAATAGAGGCTGCAAAAAGGGCACTTTGGAGTCTCTATGTACTAAACAAGAAATTCTTTCCAAGTGATTCAATCTCAATTATCGGTTTTGCATCCATGGCGTCGATCATAAATCCATACGACATTCCGTTTCTCAAAACATATGATGCAAACGACGAGTTCCTACACTACACAAATTACCAAGCGGCATTCAGACTCGCAATGAAGATACTGCAAAAACACTCATCAAAAAACAAACGCATTGTAATGATCACCGATGGTCAGCCAAGTGCCTGTTTTGTGGATAGCGAATCCCAAAAAAATTCTATACTCTCGGAAAAACCTTACTCTAACTTTTATCAGCCAAATCCATCACTTGTCTCAAAAATAAATCAGGAGAAAAACATGAAGCTTGACCAGACAAAGGGCAGCATGGTGTATCTATGCTACCGATACAAAAAAGTCGACCCAAAAGTGGACGAGCGCACAATGAATGAGGCAAAAAAATGCAGGCGTGAAAACATCCAAATTGACAGCATTGTGGTCAGCGAAGAGCCCGAGCTTCTCACATACGTGCAACAAATGGAAAAACAGCTACAAGGTCGCACATATCACATAAACCAAAACAATATGGACAAGGTCCTCGTAATCGACTATCTGTACAATACCAAGAAGATATTAAACTCAACAAGATAATCAGGTTTATGGAAGACAAGGCCAAGATTGCACAAACTCTCTTTGATCCTAATGTTTCCGTCATAATGTCTGAGCTTGAAGATGGTGCCAAAGAGTCTTCGTTTCTTTCAGAAAAACTCGGAGTAACGCAAGAAGAAATCAAAGCACGACTTGCATATCTGATCGAAACAGGTTTTGTTGTTACAACTGATTCACCTCTTGCCTATGGCGTGAATCATGAAAAGCTTGCAAAATTTATGGAAAATGACGAAAACTACAAGGGTGTAGTTGATGGCTTGACGGAGCTTGACAGCTACCTAAACTGACTTTTTTCTACCCTTTATAATGTAAATCAAAGCAATGCCAAGACCTACAAAGCCTGATACTATGATACCCTGTCCCAAAACATTTAGTGCCAGAATTGATTTTTGCGGCATGTGTGTAATGCCAATTATTGAGAAAACATCGGCACCAGAGTTTTCCAAGACTAGTTTGTAGTCGCCTTTGTCTTTTATTTGAAAGGTAACTTCGGTTGCTCTTTGTTTTATTACCTTGTCTGCAACAAGATCTCCACTTGGACCAAAAATGCTTGCATGTAAACTACCCTCCTCAAATCCATCTGCCTGGATAACAAAGACGCCAGTATCTGCAATGAGCGGATCTAGTTGTCTTGTTAGTTCTAGTGGCGAGCCGGCACTTGTCATACCTTCAGTTACTGCCAGATCCTGCGTTGTTAGCTTAGAGCCATAAAATGAGATTACCATGCCTGCGGCAACGAGTGCGCCTCCGATGAACAAAATAAGGTGAGATCTTTTCATCATAGATTGCAAAATCTTGCCTCTATATTGGTATTGAGCCTTGATCAAAATGTTAGACTTGGCTAAGAAATTTAGCCTAGGCTAACTTTTAAATAAACAAACGCTGATCATATGCGTATACCTTGAAGGCATTTTCAAAGATGATATCGATCTTAGTAGTAACTACGATCGTAGCTACGCTTTACTTTGCCTATCCTGCAACTGATGCAAAAAACGAAGAAAAAAGATTTGTAACTCATACAGGTGCAATCATAAAGACAACCGGCGATATTTTAGATCCAGTTTATACTACACAGACTGTCGAGTTTGATCCGGACAAATATCTCAGAGATTTCAGCTACGGACGTGTCTCGACTATGGCAGACGGAACTACACTGCGTGAATTTACAATAATTGCAAACGATGACAAGATGATGGAGATCTCACCAGGCGTTTTTTACAACGCGTGGACCTTTAATGGAACAGTGCCAGGACCAACAATTAGGACAACTGAGGGAGATCTAGTTCGAATAAAATTCATTAACGAAGGCTCAAAACCACACACAATTCACTTTCACGGAATACACGCAGCAGAAATGGATGGAGTCTTTGAGCCAGTAGGCGGTGGTGGCGGCCAATTTACCTATGAGTTCGTAGCAGGGCCTGTAGGTGTTCATCCGTATCACTGCCATGTGATGCCACTTGAAGAACACATCTCACACGGCCTCTATGGAGTCTACATAGTTGATCCAAAGACGCCAAGACCGCAAGCAGACGAAATGGTGATGGTACTCAATGGATTCGACACAGATTTTGATATGGAAAACAACTTTTATGCTGCAAACACTATTCCGTTTTACTACCAACACCACCCAATACAGATTGAAGCAAACAAACTGGTCAGAATCTACGTAGTAAACATACTCGAGTTTGATCAGATAAACAACTTCCACCTACACGGAAATCTCTATGATTATTACCCAAGTGGAACATACAGTGTTCCAAGTCAGTACACCGACATGATCACATTATCTCAAGGCGAGCGTGGAATCATGGAGTTTACGTACACGTATCCTGGGAAATACCTGTTTCATGCACACAAAACAGAGTTTGCAGAAAAAGGATGGACCGGATTATTCCTTGTAAGGGAACCAAATGAGGTAAGCAACTAATGCAAGCAAATACCTCAAAAGCAAAAATCGTCTTGGCAGGAGTAACTCCTGTCATAATCTTGGCAGCAATGGTGGCGTACCTTTTCGGCCCAGGCTCTGATCTTTTGGATTTGGGCGTAACCTTACCAGAAATCACAATAGAGCAGATCCATTTTGTCGACTCGGAAATTCAAGTGATTGTAAGAAATACCGGACCAATTGATGTGTCAATAGCTCAAGCAGATGTAAACGACAGAATTCACCCTGCAGCAATAGAGCCTGACAAACACTTGGCAAGATTTGAGACAGCACTAGTTAGGATCCCTTTTGACTGGAACGAAGCAGAACCCTATGAGATAGGCATTACAGTGGATGACGGCACGAGATTTGCAAAATCAGTAGAAGCCGCAGCTCCTGCAATGAAACCAAGTACAGAACTCGTATCCTATTTTGCAGTAATTGGTACCTATGTGGGAATAATTCCTGTCATGATTGGTCTTTTGTGGTTCCCCTTTATTGCAAAGCTCAGTCAACCAAAATACAAGTTCTTTTTGGCAGTTACTGTAGGCCTGCTTTTGTTTTTGGGGATCGATGCCATTGAGGAAGGCCTTGAGGTATCATCGGAAAGACTTGCCGCCACATTCAATGGCCAACTGCTTGTCGCAACAGTTGTGGTGGGTTCCTTTATCGGACTGTATTACACATCTGAAAAACTGGTAAGCAGGGCATCTGGTGCAATAACGAAATCTGTTGCAATAGCATTAATGGTTTCAATTGGTATAGGCCTGCACAACCTCGGAGAAGGCCTTGCAATTGGAGCCGCAATAGGCCTAGGCGAAGTAGCATTGAGTACCTTTCTCATAATAGGATTTACCATACACAATACAACCGAAGGACTTGCGATTGCAGCGCCTATGGCAAGACAAAAACCAATGATTGCCAAGCTGGCAGCAATGGGAATGATTGCAGGAGCTCCTGCCATCTTTGGAGCATGGATTGGTGGGTTCGAGTACTCTCCGATTGCAGCAATAATATTTCTCTCAATCGGCGCCGGGGCAATATTTCAAGTAGTTGTCTCTATAATGGGCTGGATCAGGCAAGACGAAAAAGGGTTCATCTCCGCTCCAACTGCTGCAGGAATTGCAGTTGGCATGATTGTGATGTATCTGACAAGCATTCTTGTCTAGGCAGGTTCTGGGTGTATGGTAATTACAGAATTTGCAAAATCTCCCCTTATACTATGCTCGATCTGTGATGTGATGTCATGAACCTCTTCAATTGAGAGGTTTTTGTCAAAGGAACAACTGATGTCTATTTTGACAAGTTCACCAAAACTCAAAGTCACAATATCGCCTATCTTTTTTACTTCGGGCCTTTCTTTTAGTAGTCGAATTATCTTTTCGTCAGTCATCCTGTACTGTGTTTTCTGATCTTTTGGTATTGCAATGTATGGCTCAAGGTGAATCGTGATGTGTTCTATTTCTGGTAATTCTTTGTGTATCTTCTCTTCAATTATCTCGGAAATCTGGTGCGCTTGTTCAAGGTTCATCTGTCTGTCAACCATGACATGCAGACTTACGTAGCTGACGCCGTCCGTGTTGTGGTGATTTACATTATGAACTCCTTTGACGCCAACAACACCTAAGGCAATATCTGATATCTTTGAATCACTTGGAACATCCTTCCAAGTGGGTTCAAAGTGGACTGTAATCTCTGAATTTCCAATCGCTTTTTTGATGTTACCTTCAACCCTACTGCTTATCTCATGGGCTCGATCAAAGCTTACGTCGGCTCGAAGTGAGATCGTAACATCAGCAAAAATTACGTCGCCTGATTTTCTCATAAGAACGGGACCTACATCGACTACGTCTTCTGTTGTGAGAGCTATCTGTCTTACTTTGCTTACTAGATCGGGTGATATTACATCGGTAAGATCTTGAGCAGTTCTGTAAACCAGCTTTATGCTAAGTATTGAAAGCAATAATCCGAGAACCAGAGCTGCAAAAAAGTCTCCATGTTCAAAGCCAACTGTAACCAAAACGATTCCACCAACTACGATCAATGTGGATCCAAAATCTAAAAACGCGTGGTAGAAATCTGCCTTGAGGGTGGTGCCTCCAGCTTGATTCATTGCTTTTTTTAATATGATGATTCTGAAGACATCGACGCAAATTGTGTAGATGGCACCAACCAATGCAAATGTACTGGTGATCTGAGAATGACCAGTACTCTGGATTCTGACTATTGACTCGAAAATAAAAAAACACGCAATCAGAAAGATAGCAATTCCACCAATTAATCCTCCAAGCGATTCTATTTTTCCATGACCGTATGTATGCTCTGCGTCTGGCGGCTTTATTGCAAATCTTGCAGCCAACAAAAGAATTACCGTGACTATACCATCTAACAAAGCATGTATGCTGTCTGTAAGTAGTGCAAGACTGTTTGAAATTAATCCAAAGACAAACTCCACAACAAATGCGGACAGGATTGCAACTAGGGAGATCTTAAGAGGGCCAGTCCTTGTTGCAAAGATATTCTGCATTGAATCCTTATTTCTCAAGCTTGCTAAATACCTAAATCACGAATAAATCATGCGGAAACGTTATTTTTAATGAGCGTGAAACTGATGCAATTGAACAAGCTGGTACTTGGCACTTTGTTGCTTTTACTGATTCCATTCTTTGGTATGGTAGATGCGGCTTCAAACCCGAATCTGTACGTATCTGCAGAAAATCCGTACTTTCAAAATCATTTTGCAGGCTCGATGGTGATCGAAGTAGTGGTAAATGACCCAGGACTTTCCGACACAGACGAATCAAAGGGAGAACCTGATGTCACAATCAATGGCAAAGATCTGCGAATGGTACAGGCCTCAGATGGAAAATGGTATGCATATTTTGCAAACGTGGATAAAGCAAAGATGGCAGATCAGATCGCATTTGAAACAGGGGTGGAAGGCGAAGGCCTGGACTTTGGAGTTTTTTGTGATAGGGACACGACATCACTAGGCCCATCATTTTCTGATACTGATGGAATTGCCCTACCGCGAAATACAATGACTGGCTCAACAAATGGTAATGCTGGATTTAACACATGTACGGGATCGCCATCTGGCACAATCATCAACAATGTGGTTAGAAACCCACGATCAATTAACACAAACCCGGCAGTCCCAACAGGCCAAATAGGATTGAATGCGGACGCTTGGCCACTAATCCAACTATTTTCTTTTAGCAGTGATGTGACAATACGTTACAATGCAGCTGGCGGCTCCCAACAGGTAACACTCCAGTATGATGACATACCAAACATCTCAATGACACTTGACAGAACCAACTACCCGCCAGGCTCTGAGGTCTTTGTTACAATCAACGATATGCAGCTCAATCAAGACCCTACAGCAAGAGATTCTTGGACATTTAATGTCGGTTCCCCACAAGCAACATTTTATGCTGCTTTCACAGAAAGCGGCTCAAACGCAGCAAATGGAGGAGCAGGCCTTGCTAACCTAGTCTCAAGACTATCCAGCTTGGATTTTAACAAGAACGGCAAAATCTCGATGAGTCTTGGTTCAGTAGTAGTTCTTGAAGAAAACGGATATCAATCAAGCACTGCCTCTGATGGTACCACAACATATAATCAAATTATCACATTCGTTGAATCACAACCAAATACCGGAATATTTGAGAACTTTGACTTTAGTGATGACTCTAACATCGCAGTTCTATCAACTGCACCAAGGGGTCAGTCAGCCTCAATAGAATACAATTCCAAGTCCACCTCAATAGTATCTGGCCTTGGAACGGCAAGCGTCGGCTTGGGGCAAGCACCGATACTTGCAGGCCAAGAAATCCCAGTCACAGTAACGGATCCCGACCAAAACATAAACTCAGGCTCAAAAGACTCACTTGACGTCTTTAGAAGTTCTGCAATAATACCATCACTTACAATCGGAAATCCAATAACTCTCCAAAGTGCAGCAAGCGTCAAGATTGCCAACTCTACTGACCCTCTGACTGGAGGAACACCCATTCCATCATCTGTTCCTGACACAAACTCTGACAGGCTGCTGCTTGATACCAGATCCTCTTCTGGTGTTTCAAACCAAATTTTTGAAAAGATCTTCTTCAACCTTGGAGTGAGCGCAAACCAGCTGCAACAGCTGCTAATCAACGTGGCTGTAGCCAACAACTTTGGGACAAACTGGGTAAACTATGACTTTAGATCACTTCAAAACCAGCTTGGGATATCTGATTTTTCTGATACCTCGATTTCAATCTCGTTTGGATTGACCGACCCAACACCGGTCACTCTGATATCTGCAGGTGATATGACTGGTGCGCAGGGCCTAATACAGCTTGACGATGCAACAGTGGCCTCGATTGCTTCGAAATCAGGACAAGCATTTTTGGTCATCAACTTTGATGCGTCTAACAACTCTGTACCGCAGGGAACAATCTCTAATGAATCTGACAGACAACCAATCGTATTTGATTTGTTTTCATTTGGGACAAAAAACAACAACGATGTAAACAACGCAGTATATCGATTTGAGCTTGAAGAAACATCCACAAACTCTGGAGTGTTTAGCGGTTCCATGGAATATGTAATTGCAAACCAGCTAAACCAATATGATGCAAACACAATTAGATCCTTGAGAACAATTAGTGACGAAATAAAATTCTTTGTAAACCAAAGACTGATCGACGAAGAAGGAGTCAACATAGCATACGGTGATATCTCTCAAGTGGGCGTAACGGAGCAGTCGTCAACAAAAACCGACATACGTACTCACACCGGCAAGGTCTCACTCAACGCAAAGACATTCAGATTCGGCCAGCCTGTAACTGTGATTCTCAACGACCCAGACTTGAATGCAAAACACGACACCATCGAAATATACTCTGTAATTGATAATCCTGCCTCGCAAAACGTAGACACAGTGGGCACTACTGGTGGAGGAATACTACTTGAAGTCTTGATAAAAGACATCAGATACAAGCGCTGCACCATAAATGGTGTGGAGTATGGTGGTCTTGCAGCCACAGGATTCAGCCTAGTTGAGACCGGACCGGATACTGGCATATTCCAAGGTGTCTTTAAGATGCCTTCACAAATCTGTGACAGGTCTGGAACCAAACTGATCTCCTCAGCTGGCGGAACAATAGAACTCAAGTATCATGATTTCAGGGACGCATCTGGACAGCCAAACATCTTCGGTTTGGGCGACACAGTTTCAAAAAAGCCGCTCACAACACCGACAACACCTACTCCAACAAAAGCGATTCCAAGCTGGATTAAAAATAATGCAAAGTGGTGGTCATCGGGTGTGGTCTCTGACAATGAATTCATTGATGCAATAGAATATCTCTCAAAAGAAAGAGTAATCATGATAAAGAAAACTCAGACACTTGAGGAATCCAAGTCGGTACCACCTTGGGTAAAAAACAGTGCTAAATGGTGGGCAAATGGACTCATCTCGGATGAAGATTTTACAAAAGGATTAGAGTATCTGGTCAACAGGGGTGTCATACGTATCTAAATCTCATAAATCATGTTGAGATAATTGAAATGAATTTGTGGTGCTAATCTATGGGGTCAAAAAAGGTTCAAGAAGAGTATAATCAAGTCAATTTTTCTTTCATAGAATACATAAATACCCTTAGTCCTTGTATGTGCCTAGAAATGAAAGTAGCTGGAAGACCGGTAGTGGTGTTTTTATCGTTTATGGTTTTAACAATGGGCTTCACAAGTGCCTTTGCGCAACTTGATTCAAGTCAGATTGCACCACTTTCAGTCAAAGCAGAGCTCCCGCTATATGATGAGGGTGACACGGTATCTTTTAGCGGTTTTATCAAAAACCCAGATGCAAATAACCTAATAGATGTCACAGTCAGGGTGATAGGACCACTTGTTAATGGTACCTCAAGTAATATTGTTCAAGTAAAACAAATCAAGCCGCAGCTTGATGGCTCTTTTGATGGTTCATTTATTGTAGCAGGTCCACTTTGGATCAAAAAAGGAGATTACAAAATTGTAGTTAATTATGGCCCACAAAAAGCAGAGACCACGTTCTTTTACAATGGTGGAACTGGACAGGCACCACCAGACACCAAGCCACCTCCACCACAATGCGCACCAGGCCAGATTATAGTGGGTGGAAAATGTGTTGATGAGGAAATAACAAAGCCACCTCCACAATGTGGTCCAGGAACGGTATATGATGAAGCTACCGGAACATGCATCGTCGCACCTCCACCACAATGCCCACCAGGACAAGTCCTAGTTAACGGTCAATGTGTAGATGAGGAGCCAGAACCAGAAGGCCCAATATGTGGTCCTGGAACTCACGCTGAAGGCAACATCTGTGTGCCAGACAAGCCGGCTCCAGCACCAGGTGGCGGATGCCTAATTGCAACTGCCGCATTTGGAAGTGAGCTAGCGCCCCAAGTTCAACTACTCAGAGAGGTAAGAGACAATGTGGTCTTTAGCACAGGCTCAGGAACTGCATTCATGACAGCATTCAACGACGCCTACTACTCATTTAGCCCAACAATTGCAGACTGGGAAAGACAAAACCCTGCATTCAAGGAACTAGTCAGGATGACATTGACACCAATGCTGTCGACTTTGTCAATTCTCAACTATGTTGACATTGACTCTGAGCAGGAGATGCTAGGCTACGGAATCGGCATCATATTGCTTAACGTCGGCATGTACTTTGTTGCGCCAGCACTAGCAATAGTCAAACTTAGAAGCGTAATTAGCAAAAGACGCCTCTAGGATTATATCCTCTTTTAGCAGAGCAGATTCATGCACGTAGAGTTCGAAGAGTTTGATTCGATACAAGACATATTTGCATATATGGCTTCAGTCATGCCGCCAATGAAAAACACGATGCCTATCAACTCTTACAAAGGCTACGTCTTTGCATTCATCCCGCTTACTCATAATAACAGCGATGTCTACCTGATGATCTACGCCAAAGGAAAACTTGATGGGAGGATACTAGAGTTTGACATCAACGCAAACACATATCGCAAAGTCAACGCAATAGAAAGAGCAGACAAAACTTACTTTATTGTAATTACTCCAAAAAGAAACACAATTGCTGATGAGGCAATAAAGAAGTTAGGCTAAAAATTATCTTGTGTATGTTGGGGCAGCAACAGACCTACTTCTTGCGTATTTCTCAACAATATCTTCTGGCAGCTTGCCATTGAAGAGGTCTTTGCACAATCCGCGCAAGTATCTCATGATTGCCCACGTGCCGGCCTTTATCAAGCCGTACATGAAGATCTTCATTGGCGGTCCATATGTCTTGTTTCTGAGTATGATTGGTACAATGTCGTTTATGACGCGGAGGTTGTTTTCCCAGCATCTCCAAAATAGGGTGAACTGAGCCTCATTGAGGTTTCCAAAGTGCATCGAGTTCTTTTCAGAAAAGTCTTGGTACAAAAGCGGTGCGACAAGGCCTCTAAAGTTGGTCTTTCTAAAGTCCTCGATCAAATCAATTGTGTACTGGGTTTCGTCTGGTGTCTCATCAGGCCAGCCTATGATCAGAGTGGCTGCTGGGAACCAGTGGTTTTCGTTCATGACTCGGGCACCCTCTCTTACGACCCAGCCCCACTCGTCTGTTGAGAAAGGCTTTGTCTTTACCCCCAAGTGTTTTTTGACCATTCTTGGAGCAACCGTCTCTATTCCAAGGTTTGTTGCAAGCCATCTGCCAGTTGTGTGCATGTTGTTTATCTCAGACATTTGTTTTAAGAGTAGAGGATCAGCTGCCACTGCGGAAAATGTCATATGGGTGGTTCCGACAAAGTTTGCGCCAAGGCCTTTGAGTCCTCGCCACAGCTCAGTTATTGCGTCGCGGTTTGGCTGAAAGTCCTTACTTTCGCACCCATACAAAAGCATCTCGTCTGAATGTAACCAAATAGAATCAAACCCATAATCCAAGTTGATCTTTGCTTCGTGCTGGAGTCTTTCCAAAGGAAGATCCTTTTTGGATCTCTTGTTGACATCGCAAAAATCGCATCCCCTTCCACATCCTCTCATCGCCTCGATTAGCGAGTTTACGGTAGGGCCTTCAATAATTGGAATGTTTTGTATGTTCTTGACAAAGCAGTGCATGAGTTCTGGGGCATCGCCGTTTTCCAAATCCTTGAATAAATCAAGTGCAAGCTCGTCTGCTTCACCTACAACAACAGTATCGATTCCATGGATCTTCATTCTGTCTGATTTTGCAAGCTCCCAAGCGCCGTTTCCACCGACAACTACATGAAAGTTGTATTTTTTCTTCAACTGGATTATCTTCGCACACATTCGCTTGAACTTCATTGCCACGTACGACAGCTTTTCAGGCGACATTGTGGTAGTTACTGGCGCCATGCCAAGTGGATCCATGACGTTGATGCCTACCACTTTTGTATCAGGACCGATTGATTTTTCCAAGTAGTCCGGATTTGCAACAAAGACTTCGTCTCTTTTGTATCCCTGAAGGAGTGCGCTTTCAACCCTTCTGAGACCTACTTGGGCCACTTTGGCCTCGCCTGTTACCGGATCTGTCTCCACTGCTGGACAAAATACCTTGTCAAAGACCCACTCGGGTAGAAGTTCGTACGGGCCGCACGCTATGAAACCATAAAGAAAATTGCCACGGTAGTTGGTCATAAGACTGCGATCTGCAGTCAAAACTATTCTTTTGCCAGCCAACGAAGTCTAGACTTATTCAATGGTATAAAATACTTACTGGATGATTTTTTCAAGCTTAAATTACGTAAGCCCTATAGTCTACAAATGAAGGAAGTATCTGAACCGAGGCACGCAGAACCACACCTTACCGAATCAAGCGGCGTTAGGGACTTTGTCTTCGGTTTTGGCGACGGTATAAACACATCACTTGGAATCGCAGCCGGCGTGGGCGGTGCTGATGTCTCATCAAGCATTATAATTCTGGCGGCACTTGTGGGCATGTTTACAGGCGCCAAAGCAATGGCAGTACAAAATTATCTTGCAGTCAAGGCGCACCGCGAGCTTCTCAAATCAGAAATTGCAAGAGAAGAATGGGAGATAGAAAATAAGCCTGACCTTGAGCGCAAAGAAATCGAGGATATTTACAAGGCAAAAGGATTTTCTGGAAAAGACTTAGAAATGATAGTCAATAAAATCACCTCCGACAAAAAAATCTGGCTCGATACGATGCTTACAGAAGAGCTCAAGCTCAACGTCGAAATAGTTGGAAGCCCACTAAAGAGCGCATTTAGAATGTTTGGGGCCTTCTTGGTTGGGGGAATCTTACCAATTATTCCATTCTTCTTTTTGCAGGGTTATGTGCCGCTTGCAATAGCAATAGGGATAAGCCTAGCTACCTCGTTTGCAGTAGGTGCAATAAAATCAAAACTTGCGCAAACAAACATCATCAAAGGAGGCCTTGAGATGGCAGGCCTTGGAACCGGAATAGCACTCATTGGATTCGGGATCGGCAGCGAACTTGCCAATTTGGGAATCATCGACGTCTAGCTTTGTTTGCAATGTTTGCAGCAACCGCTCCTGCTCCAATACCATTATCAATATTCACAACAGAAAGTCCAAGGGAGCAACTCTGAAGCATCGATGCAAGTGCCGCAACACCTTTTTCACCGTAACCGTAACCAACTGAGGTCGGAAGCCCAATCACCGGAACGTCGACCAACGATGAGACTACCGATGCCAACGCGCCTTCCATTCCTGCAGCAACTATGACAACATCAACGTCCTCTTGCACGAATCTCTTTATGATGGGAAACAACCTGTGAAGACCTGCAACGCCAGCATCATATGCTGACACACAAACACAATTCATGGCCTCGCAGGTAAGACGCGCTTCTTCAGCAACACCAATGTCTGATGTACCGGCTGTGATTATGCCGACTTTGCCACCAAGATTTTTTGGTTCTTTTTTGTACAAGAGCAATGTAGTCGTATTTTTTCCATCTTTGATTTTGATCTTGTTCTTTTTTGCAAATCTGATCACCTTTGTATAGTCATGCTGCTGTATCCTTGAAACCAAGACAGAGTCTGACTTGGCAAGTATCTTTTGAATTATTTTTTTGATCTCGTCAAGCTTTTTCCTTTCTGCAAAAATCACTTCGGGAATTCCCTTTCTGTATCTCCTACCCATATCAATTTGTGCAAAATCTTCGATTTTTTCAATAGAGTATAATGAGAGAAGTTTTTTTGCTTTTGGCACACTAATCTTGCCAGCCTTCAGTGATTCTAAAACATCAAGCGTATCCAACGTAGTCTGTTTATTTGAAATGGTTAAAAAAACTGATCAGATGCCAGCAAGGGCGGATTTGACGCTTTCTACTCCCTTGTTGAACCATTCTTTTTCTTGCTGATCCAAATCAAGCTCGATTATCTTTTCAACACCGTTTCTGCCAATTACTGCAGGAACTCCAATCGAGACATCAGAGTGACCATATTCGCCGCTGAGTGGTGTTGCAACAGGAATCACTCTTTTTCTGTCTTTGAGGATCGCCTCAGCTATTGTAGAGATTGCGTTTCCGGGAGCATGTACTGTGGCACCCTTCAGCTCAATTACCTTAGCTGCAACCTGTCTTGTGTCAGATACTAATTGGTCTAGTTTTTCTTTTGGTAATATGCTTGCAAGCGGAATTCCAGATACAGTGGAGAATCTTGGAAGTGGGAGCATGTTTTCACCGTGTTCTCCAATTACCAGAGCACGAATCGAGTCGCGCGAATGACCTGTGGCTTCGTGAATAAACTGGATAAATCTTGAAAGATCTAACATGTTGCCCATTCCGACTATTCTGTTTCGCTCAAAGCCAGACGTCTTGTAAGTTATGTGAACCATTGGATCTAGCGGGTTTGTGACCGGAACTATGATTGCGTCATTTGCATGTTTTTTGATGTTCTCAACCACATCCTTTACGATACCTGCGTTTATCTTGAGAAGATCCATTCTTGTCATTCCAGGTTTTCTACCAGAACCTGCAACAACTACTACAATATCTGAGCCTTTCATGTCGGCATAGTCGTTTGAGCCGCGGACATCAACATCTATTCCTTGCTCTGAGAGCATGTGGTTTAGGTCCATTGCCTCCCCTTGTGGAAGGCCTTTGACAACATCTAGCAACAAGATCTCACGAGCTACTTTTTTAAGTGCGCAGAAAAGAGCCGCATCTCCACCAACTTTGCCTGAACCAATAATTGTAATCATATTTTGCGACGACTTTGCACAATAATTAAATCTATTGTAGGGAATTACACAAAAATCAAACAACTAATAAAAACAATGGCGAGCATTATGTAACATGGCAAAGAAATTCGCTTGCGGTGATGTCGTAAGTGGCTGCGGCTGGTCTGTGACAGCAAAAGATGAAAACGAATTACTCCAAAAAATTGCAGCGCATGCAAAAAAAGATCACAACATATCTTCAATTCCCGACGAACTAGTACAAAAGGTGCGCTCAAAAATTCAAAACACCTAAAAGCGATTTAAATCTCTGAAATGAGAATTTATATGCATTTTAACTACTTGTCATTCCATGGTTTTAGTAATTGATCCACAAATCGCAGGAATCTCCGGAGACATGATGCTGTCGTCACTTGTGCATATAGGTGCAAAGAAATCAAAGATAATTAACGGCGTAAATGTCTCCCAAAACTATCTGCGTGGATCTTCAATTAAGAAAATCGACTTCAAAAAGGTAAACAAACACGGAGTCAATGCGACTTCACTTGTCCTAAAACTTGATGAGCACCATCACGAAAGAAAAGGAGTCGAAATTCAAAACTGCATCTCAAAAACAGTGAAAAAGATCGGCCTCTCAGACAAGGCAACAAAATTCGCCAAAGATAGTATCGAGACACTGATTTCCACAGAATCAAAAATTCACGGAATCCCAAAAAACTCTGTACACTTTCATGAAGCTGCAAGCATTGATACCGTAATAGACATCGTAGGAACAGCAATAGCACTAGATGACCTACGTTGCTTTGATGAACAAATCGTTACAATGCCAGTCAATGTGGGAAGCGGAACCGTTAGCTTTTCTCATGGAACGGTATCGAACCCGGCAAGCGCAATACTTGGAATATTTGAAAAATCAGACATACTCATCACTGGGAACAATGTAAAAGACGAGCTTACGACACCAACGGGGGCAAGCATACTTGTAAGCCTGGCAGACAAGTGTGTCGAACACTATCCGCTAATGAAAATACAGGATGTGGGCTACGGCGCTGGCCAAAAAAACTTTGAAGGATTTTCAAACGTTCTCAAAATTGTCCGTGGTAATGTCTCATCAAGATTCCATTCTGATTCAGTGGCAATACTTGAAACAAATGTAGATGATGTTACAGGCGAGGTGCTATCGTATTTGGTTGACAAGATAATGGCAAGTGGTGCAAAAGATATCTCAATTACTCCAACAATTACAAAAAAGGGAAGGCCGAGTCACATAGTCTCGGTAATGTGTGATCATGGCATCGTAGAGCAAATCCTAGATGTGCTGACGACTGAGACTGGCACACTTGGTGTAAGATTTCGCTCTTCTGAACGATTCATAATGCCAAGACATATTCTCAAAATGAAGGTACGTCTCAACAACAAAGACTTTGCAGTTCGTTGCAAGGTAGCAGGTATCAAAAAACAATTCAAAATAGAATATGATGATATCAAATCAATAGCGACAAAACTAGGCCTTACATTTAGGCAAACCGAAGAATTAATCAGAGCTCAAGTAAAAACTCAATTAAAATGACAAAACTAAAGCAACTCCAAGACTGGTTTTCAGACAAAAAAAGCGTCATCGTGGCCCTATCGGGAGGAGTAGATAGCGCTCTTGTAGCTTATGCTGCGCATGCAAGCCTTGGAAAAAACGCACTTGCAGTTACTGCAGACTATAAGACTTTGGCACAAGAAGAACTCGAATCGGCAAAAACAATCTGCAAAGAAATTGGAATTAGACACCTCATAATAGAATACGACGAGCTGCTAAACGAAGAGTTTGTCAAAAATGACAAAAACAGATGCTTCCACTGTCGCTCTGAGCTCTCAAAACACCTCATTGAAATTGCAAAAAAAGAAAATTTCTCACTAATAGTTGACGGAACAAACCTAGATGATCTTGGTGACTATAGGCCAGGTATTGTCGCACTGCAAAACAACGGAGTGCGTAGCCCACTTGTAGAGGCAGGATTTACAAAGCAACAAGTACGAGACACCGCAAGACAAGTAGGTCTCTCCGTATATGATAGACCCTCAAACGCATGCCTTGCATCCCGCATTCCGTGGGGACAACGCGTTACGGCACAAAGACTTGCAAGAATCGAGATGGGTGAGATATTTGTAAAACAAGCTACGGGAGCAAAACAAGTACGAGTGCGAGACATTGATGGTCTGGCAAAAATCGAGCTGGGCGCAGACGAGCTACATCTACTAAATGAAAAACTTGACGAAATTATTACAAAGCTAAAATTAATCGGGTTTGAGTCCGTGACAGTCGACAAAGAAGGATACAGGCCTGGCAAACTAAACGTGATTGCAGATTGATCTACTTAGACAACGCGGCATCCACACCAGTGGCCGACGCAGTTTTGCAAGAAATGCTGCCGTACCTAAAAGAAAACTATGGTAACCCATCATCTATTCACCGATTTGGAAGAATAGCAACAAAGGCAATTGAGACTTCAAGAAAAAGAGTAGCAGAACTAATTGGCGCACAACCAAGTGAGATCCTCTTCACATCAGGTGGGACAGAATCCAACAACACCGCCCTCTTTGGCGTGATGACAAAAAAGGGTCGACTCATTACGTCCTCAATCGAGCACGACGCAATACTTGAGCCATGCAAAAAACTAGAATCACAAGGATGTGATGTAGTGTACCTGCCAGTAGACAGCACAGGCACAATAGATCTTGGAAAATTAAAAGACACCATAACACAAGATACGCTTCTTGTCAGTATCATGTATGCAAACAACGAAGTAGGCACAATCCAGCCAATAAAAGAGATAGCACAAATCTGCAAGCAAAACAACGTACCATTTCATACCGATGCTGTGCAGGCGGTAGGCAAAATACCAATCAACGTAAAGGAGCTTGGGGTCGACCTAATGTCGATTTCATCCCACAAAATAAACGGGCCAAAAGGAATAGGCGCCCTCTACATACGAGGTGGTTTTAAAATCGACCCGCTGGTACTTGGTGGAGGTCAAGAAGGTGGTCTGCGCTCAGGAACCGAAAACGTATCAAACATTGTAGGCTTTGGCAAGGCGTGCCAGCTTGCAAAAGAAAACTTGGACAAAAACATCGCGTACCTCAAGTCCCTAAGAGACAACCTCATCGACCAAGTAACAAAAGGGATAACCCACGTAACGCTTAACGGCCACAAAGAAAACCGTCTGCCAAACAATGCACACTTTACATTTCTTGGGGTAAACGGCGAAGACCTCATAATCAAGCTTGACGAAAACAACATCGCGGCATCAACTGGCTCTGCATGCTCTGTGAAGACGCAAAAGGCGTCTCACGTTCTTGCGGCAATGGGTTTTTCACACGAACAGATCACCGGCTCACTCAGACTCACAGTAGGCCTTACAAACACAGCACAAGAAATAGACCAGACTGTCTCAACACTCAAAAAAGTAGTCGCCGAATTACGTGCAGTATCACCGTTTAAGACAAAGTACGGCTTTGCTAGCTAAGTTTTAGAACAGAGATCTTTTTTGTGAGTACTACTGCTGACGTGATCGCAACTACCATCACTATCGCAACAAGTGAGCCAAACTCCGGCACCACATAAGTCCCAATTATCTCGATGTCCGAGTCGCCTGCCTGGAACTGCACCGTGACTAACCTCGAGTCTGCATCCGCAGTCTCCTGGTATGGCACCTCAAGACCATCAATTAGAATGATGTATGTGTCGTCTGTACCGTCGGTTTTTTTTGCATCGACCCATTTTCTTTCAAGGTCCATCGTAAGCGTGCCGTCTTTTTCAGCATCAATGGTCACAATCAATCCGAGAATATCTGGATCAACAAGTATGTTCTTTATGGTGCCACCCCGTATTGTATATGGTACATCAAAGGTGCCAAACTGCCCTGCATTTACCTCAAAGATGTTTGTCGTAGTTCCTGCCGATTCCTTTGTCTGAAAGTCGAAGCTTGTCTCGTAGACATTGCCTGAGACGCCATACGATGCCTGTATGATGTATTTTCCATCTTTGTTAAAGTAAGGGCCATCTGCAATCAGAGTGTAAGTATAGCTTCCGTCCTGTGAGACATCCACTTGAGCAATGTGGACACGATTACTTTCCCTGAACACTTGAATGATGAGTGGCGTGTTCTGCAGTACTGCGTCAAACCTACCAGAAATTATTACTGCGTCGCCCTGCTCGTAGAACTGTTTTGCAACACACAACTGTTTGCACGCTTCTTGTGCACTTGCAAGCGTGACAAACGAAAACGCAACAAGTATTATCATCAAGACGGCAAATTTTTTCACAAACCAGTTGTGGGGTAATCGTATATTTCCTTTTCTAGGAATTTGTACTAAAAAATGAAAAAAGTAGTTGGCCTTAGTATCTTGGTAAGATGCTAAGTCGTGTTCTAGCGGAAACAGCAATTATTGATACAATTGCTATTGCTAGAATTATTGCTGCCATTGTGCCAAATTCTGGAACTGCATAAGTACCTATGATCTCGATCTCTGTAGCTCCTTCTGAGAATGTGATGTCAAGTGTCCTTGTTGCATCATCACTGTCTATCTCCTCGAAGTCTGCCTCCTCACCGTCGACTAGGACGATAAAGTCGGTGTCCTCGTTGCCTGTCTGTGAGTCCAAAACGTCTCTTGGAATCATCAGCGAGATAGAACCATCACTTTCTGCATCGATCATCAATACCATCGAAGTTGTAGCACTGCTGACTGTAGCCTTTGTGACTACTGCACCAGATGCTTCATACGGCACACAATAGACTTTGCTTCCACCTTTTACGGCAAGCTCACCATCATCGCACAACATTCCATCTTTTGTTGGTGTCTCTCCTACCAGCTCTACTGTAACTTTGTTGTTGATCTCTTGTGGTCCATACTGGACTCGGATCGTGTAGACGCCGTTTTGTTTGAAGAGTGCACCTGCGGTGCTAAATGTGGTCTCAAATGTGTTGTCCTCTGAAACTTCGACTTGTCTGACAGTCACGAGGTTGTCTTGTGGACCGTACACCGTGACTGTGACTGGAGCATCTCCTCTAAGGTTTGCAACAACGCCGCTCACCATGATTTCAGACTGGTGGTCATAGACTCCTTGGTCTGTCCAAACCGAAATTGGCACATTGTTTTGTCTTGCCAGATTCGATTTTGTGTAAACGTCGCTGCTGCCACATCCTGGACATGCTTCCTCATCGAATGTAGATGCAAAAGTTGGTACTACTGCTAAAGTGCCTGCTGCAGCCAATATGGCAATTAGCACAGATAGTCCATAACTATTCATCTTAATTGGCGAATAGAATACTGACTATTTATGTATATTTAAAAAATGAAAAAAGTTGAAGATCTAGTACTTTGGCAGTACGAGTCGGCTCTTAGCAGAAACAGCAATTATTGATACAATTGCTATTGCTAGAATT
>DATMAS010000004.1:0-22577 GCA_035559735.1 Candidatus Nitrosotenuis sp. | reverse complement strand
AATGCCGGGGGTGGGTTTTGAACCCACGACCTCCAGATTATGAGTATTGCCCTTTATAGGAGGATAGAAAGACTGGCACTCTAACCAGGCTGAGCTACCCCGGCACAAAGACGCCTAATTTCATGTTGCAATTAAATGATTCTCACAAAAATTAGAATAACGTTTCAAGTAAAATCATACCATGCGGTTATCCGGTTGGCCACTCACTGTAATTGTTGCCGCAACATCAATTGTGATATCCCTGATCTTACTTCGATATGGAATCTTTTTCTTCTTTTTGCCGTTTATCTTTGTGCCATTTGTTAGGTTTTTGAGATTCCCCAAGACGTGTAAAATGTGCAGACTAAAGTCAAATGGGAATTATTGTCCTAGGTGTGGAACAAAATTATGATTTACTGTGCTGCAATATCCTTCCATTTGGCTTCCACATTTTTGACCCACAAGAACTTGCGCTGAAGTGAAGCAGTATACAGCTTTTCCCAGTCTGCCTTTACTTCATCCGTCCAAGCCTTGAAGACACGTGGATCGATATAGTTTCGAAGTGAAGTACCTAGGTTGTAATCTCGTGTTTTTTCCTGTAGGTCTATTGCTAGCTTGAGCTTTTCCTCTCGCTCCTTTAATCTTTCTTTTTGCTTATCGGTTTTTGGATTGATCTCTTTGAGTTTTTTGAGAGTCTCGCGCTTTTTCTCAAGGGCAGCATCAAAATTTTTTGGTATTGTACGTTTGTGGTTGCACATTATTGCCGCCTGTAGGTTTGCCATCTTGGCAATGTAGAGTTTTTCGTTTTCCGACTTGTTTTTGACATCGAGTTTTCCTGCAAGATATTTTTTGACTTCGGTTGTTGCCAGATATGTTCTGAATACCTTAGCAGTAAGGCCTTTCACAATGCCGCTCAAAAATGCATTGACATGTCTTGATGTTATACCATCAAAGATCTCATCGTCTGGTTTTTTGTTAGAAACCAACTTCTTGATGTTTTCATAAAGTATAGTGTCGTTTCCCTGCGCAGGAATCGTCTCCTCCCATCGCACGCTGTCTTTTCCCAAAAAGTCAAAGTGGATCGCATTGTTATCAAGCTTGACGTGTTCCTTTCGTAGTGTGGTGGCACCTACTGTGTCTGCTTCATCTGGGTCTTTTTCATCTCCCACCCTCATAGAAGTTCTGTAAATCAGGTAACACACAGTAGCAATCTTGGCAACCTTTGGATCCCTGTCCTTCATTGCAGCGATTATCTTTTCTTCCACCTTTTTGATTTCCTTGCCAAGCTTTGCCGCCTTGTCGTATTTTGCTTTGTCGCGTTCCTGCTTGAGGCCTGCAGTATCTGCAAGCCAGACATACTTGATCTTTCCAGATAAAACATCGGTCCAGCAGGCAAGCCACATAGAGTCATGTTCATGTACTATCTTGCCCCAATCTCCTGGTGGAATTTTGGCGTTTTCTCCAAGGTTTAGTGTGACATCTTTTTGTGTGATCTTTGGCTTCCATTTTCCTCGAAGGGGGTGGTCGCCTCGCCCTATGAATATTCCAGGTGGTTCTGCCATATAGTTTGCCACCTCGACTTCGTGGCCGTCAAGAATCGCCTTGCCATAAATCGACTTCATTTTTTCGCGTAGTTCTTTTCTTTTTTGCGCAAGCGCCTTTTTCTCTTCTTTTGACATGAGTAGCTTGGCATCTTTTTCTTTATCCACAAGCTTGAAGGCATCAGAAAAATCAATATCATTTATTGTAAGGTCCTTGTACTTGCCGCCAAAGGTGGCAGCAAAATCCGCAACAAAGTTTTTTTGAAAGACCACGTCTTTGACATAAGGAGTATCCTTTTTCTTTGCCCACTGGTAAATCATCTCTTCTTGTAAGAGGTTCAACTTGACTGGCTGTCCCTTTATCTTGACTGAAATGCCTTTTGACTCATAATCAGGCGGAAATATGATCCCGTTGTGCTCAAGTGTCTTCCATTTCATAATACATCATTTTTGTGGTCTAATTTTGCAGACTTTGACAAAATCTGCCTTTTGACGGTATATCAATTTAACCTGTCAAAAAAGCTCTTTCTTTAGATAATTTTCAAACTCGATGTCGGTCTTCATCTTTTTTGCTTCCAGAAACATTATGGCATCGTTTCCCACCGGGTATCGTGGTAGTGGGTTTTTTTCCTTTAACGCCTTTATTATGACATCAGCCACCTCTTTTGGAGGAGTTCCCATCTCTGCCATCATCTTGATCCCAGAAACCACCTTGTGTGTCATGTCTTGGTATGGTGAATCTGGCTTTGGCGTGGCCATCTTCATTGAATCAAAAAAGTTGGTTTTGATCACGCCGGGCTCTATAATTATGACGTTTATTCCAAACGGTGAAAGCTCGTATCTTAGAGACTCGCTCAAGCCTTCAAGGGCAAATTTGGAGCTGATATATGCAGGCGTTCCCGGAAATCCAATGCGGCCGGCAACTGAGCTCACATTTACTATTGTGCCGCTTTTTTGCTCTCTCATAATTGGTGCTACCTCTTTGATCATTCTTGCAATAGCAAAGAAATTAGTCTCAAACTGGGCCTTTAATTCTTCCATGGTAAGATCTTCAAGGCATCCAAAGATGCCATAGCCGGCATTGTTTACTAGAACATCGATTCTTTGTTTTTCTTTTATGATCTGATTTACTGCCGACTTGATAGAATCCGGCTTGTCAACATCAAGCTCGATTACAATAAGCGAGAGGTTTTCTTTTTTTGCAACCTCCAAGATCTTGTCTGATTTTTTCCTGTTTCTCATTGATGCATAGGTGTAGTATCCTTCTCTTGCTAGAGCAAGTGAGGTCTCAAATCCTATTCCACTTGAGCTCCCAGTGACAAGTGCAACTTTTTGCATGTTTTGTTTGCTTGTTGGTTCTTAATTAATTGAATGAAAAAAGAAAAAAGAAAAAAAGAATTACATGTCCATTCCGCCCATATCGCCGCCCATCCCTGGTGGGCCGCCTGCGGGCTTTGGACTGGATTTTGATGCCGCAATGACATCGTCGATTCGCAGAATCATGCATGCTGCCTCGGTTGCTGCATTGATGACCTGTTCTTTTACCGCAAGTGGCTCGTAGACGTTTTGGTTCTCCAAGTCTGCTACTTTGCCGTTTATGACATCGATTCCAAATGTAGCCTTGCTTGTAGTTCCTTTAGATCTGAGCTGGACCTGTGTATCGAGTGGATCCATTCCTGCATTTTCTGCAAGAACCAACGGTATTGTTTCAAGGCCTTCTGCGAATTTTTGCGCTGCCAACTGTGGGCGTCCCTCAAGTGAGTTTGCCCATTCACGTAGCTTTGAAGCAACTCGTGCCTCTGGTGCCCCACCACCAACTAGGATGTGTGGATATTCTACGACGTCTTTGACTGCCATCAAGGCGTCGTGAATTGAACGTTCGACTTCGTCGACTACTCTCTGCGAGCCTCCGCGAGCCAAAATAGACACGGCCTTTGGATTCTTGCATCCCTCGATGAAGACCCATTTGTCTGATTCTATTTGGCGTTCTTCTACGAGTTTTGCTGATCCAAGATCCTTGTCTGTCAGTTCGTTGATGTTGGTAACAATTCTTGCACCTGTTGCCTTTGAAAGCTTGGTCAGATCACTTTCTTTTATTCTTCTGACGGCAAGTATGTTTGCCTTTGCAAGATAGTACTGAGCCATGTCGTCTATTCCTTTTTGGCACAAGACAACGTTTGCGCCGGACTGTGCTATCTTGTCTACAAGCTTTTTGAGCATCTTGTTTTCTTCGTCGATGTATACTTGCATTTGCTCTGGCGAGTTGATGTTTATCTTTGCATCAAACTCTGTCTTTTCTATTTCAAGCGGTGCATTCAAGAGCGCAATCTTTGCGCCATCTATTCTCTTTGGCATCCCACCATGAACTACCTCCTTGTCCAGAACTATACCATGGATAAGCTCGGTGTTTCTAATTGATGAGCTGCCTTTCTTTTCGACCTTGACATTGTCAATGTCTACTTTGTACTTGTCACCAACTTTTTCTGCAACGGACAAGACTGCATCCACTACAATGTCCGCAAGCTCCTCAGAGTTTGAGGAGACTAGCTTTGATGCCAATGTAGTGACTGCGACTTTTTTGAGGAATTTCTTGTCCAGCGGATCGACTTTGATGCCGATTTGTCGAAGCTCTGCGATTGCCTTTTCTGCTGCCTTTTTGAACCCATCAACTACGACGGTTGGATGTACATTTTTACCGATAAGCTCTTCTGCTTTTTCCAAAAGAGAGCCGGCAAGAACCACAGTCGAAGTTGTGCCATCGCCGACTTCACTGTCGGTTGCTTTGCTTATCTCAACCATCATCTTTGCAGCAGGATGTTGCACGTCTATTTCTTTGAGGATGGTTGCACCATCATTTGTGATGGTGACATCTCCTAGTGTGTCAACTAGCATCTTGTCCATACCACGTGGACCAAGGCTAGTTCGAACAAGTTCGGCAATCAGTTTTGCAGCGCTTATGTTATTTTTTTGGGCATCATTACCCTTTGTTTGTGTGGTTCCTTCCTTTAGAAGGACTATTTGCGGTGTTGTCACAAAAATCACCGAAAGAGTATTTCGAATGTAATATTATTAAACTTTTGTAATTTTATTATTGTATTGTAATGTAAACACAGAAAATATTAAATAATGTCATAAATATTACATTTTCCAGTGATCGACATGTGGTTTGACAGTGAATTCGAACGAATGTTTCGAAGATTGTCAAACGATTTTTTTAGAAGTGACATCTTCGAAGCACCATGGCATACGCCATATTATGGATATAGGGCGATTCTGATCAACAACGTACCTACCACACAGTATGGAAACCAAAATCAAGATGCAAGAGAACCGTTCGTTGACGACATTTTAGACAAGGATAACAAGACATTCAAGCTGGTAGCAGAGATGCCAGGCGTCGAAAAACAAGACATCAAGGTGACAATCGAAAACCGATTTGCACACATTGCAGCCGAGCGTGGGAACAGAAAGTATGACGTGCGAATCCCGCTCAAGTACAAAGTGGATGAAAATTCTGCAAAAGCAAGATACGCAAACGGCATCCTCGAAGTCACATTCACACTCAAAGAGGATGCACCAAAAGGCAAGACCATCAGTGTCGAGTAGGTGATACCATGATACAGGCCATGAAATTCCAAAATTTCATTTCAAAGCTTGAAGCGTTCTGGGAGAGGTTGCAAAATGCCGGACGAAAGCTGTAGAAAGTGTGGTGGTGCACTGGAGCTGATCCGCAAATGCACCGCTTGCAGAAAACCACTTGAGCAGATCTGTACTACATGTACAAATGTGATTTTGGATGCAGTCCATGCTTGTATCCACAACACAGTTGCCAAGCCTATGTCCAATATATGGGTGATGAGTGCATGAGATCACCTCACCCAACATTATCTGTTTTTTTATGGAGAATCTAAAATGTCTAGCCCTCGAGATTGGACAAGAGTAACAATTGCGATGAACATAGAGCTCAACAAAAGACTGAAAGAAAAGCAATACCAGATGATGAAGGAAAACAACAATGTGAGTTTTTCAAGATTGGTAAATCATGTTTTAGAAGAAGGGTTGAGATACGGAAATCTGGAACTTGCAACAAACAAGAACTAGACTAGTGGCCTGTCACCCTCAATTGGTTGTATGATTTCTGTTTTTTCTCCGTCGATTATCCTCTGTAGTATTTCAAGTGATGCTTTTTTGTGTAAAAATTCGTTGTTGTTGCCACACCTGTATGAGAAAGTGCATCGTGGACACCCTGCCTCGTTTTTGCATGGACATTCCTTTACAATTAAAAGACTTCGCTCAAACGCCTTTTCAAGTCTGTCATAAAGAGACTTGCTTGCGCCATTGCCACCAATCGCACCATCATACACAAAGATAAGGCCTGATGTACCCAAAGAAATACCTCCAAGATCTTGCGATACCCCTCCAGTTATCATGTTGCTTCCCTCTATTATGACGTGTTCTGTTGCATGATAGCCGCTCGCCTCCACGTATTCTGGGTTTTCTGAGATTTGTATCTGGTCTTGCGGCCTTGGAGCATGAATTACGATTCCCTTTGTGACAAAGTCATATTCAAGTGGTCTTTCAAGTAGGATCTTTTGGCCCTGGTTTACCTCTTGACCCAGTTCGATGTTTACATAGCCGTAGACTCGTTTTTGGATGTGTAATTTACAGAAAAATACTTGGATGCCAAATGCACGCCTTTGCTCATACACAGTCTCAATGGTAGGCCATTCCTCTGTTAGAGCCTTGGTGTAGTACGGATAATCACGCGGAAGCAAGACCAGTTTGGCGGTCTGTTTTTCTGGGTATTCGAACTCTTTTACCTTGTATCTAGTTCCTGCAAGAAAATAGACTGCCGATTCATGTAGCTCTTCAAGTGCCATTGGAAGGATGCGATCCCCTACTTTTTTTCCGTTGTAAAATATGTCAATTGATTTTCCGATTCCGCGTATGCTGTACTCATCCAAAATAGTCTTTACTGCATCAAAGTTAGGCACATACCTTCCATCTTGTAGCGACAATCTTCCTTCCTCTAGGTGTTTTTTGATTACTTCTTGGTGTTCTGGTAGTTCGTGCATTGCAATTGGTTTGTCACACGCCATCGCAAGAAGATGAAACTCTTCAACAAACGGATTCTTGGGATCAAGGTATAGTTTTTCTTCGTCGACAAAATAATCTTCTGGGTGATTTCTATAGTATTGTGATATTGGATCGTTGCCTAGTGCCAAAAATGCAAATCCTTTTTGGCCTTTTCTTGCAGCTCGTCCGATTCTCTGCATCAACCTGTTTACTGGAATTGTTGATGATATTACGCCATCTACATTTCCTACATCGATTCCAAGCTCCAATGTTGGTGTGCAAGATATTGCAGAAAGTTTGTCTTCTTTGAACAATTTTTCAACATAACTTCTATAATTTACCATCAAGCCTGCACGATGCACCCTAACGTCAATTTTCTTTTTTCTTGCTTGCAGCGCGACAAGCTCCGCATTTAGGTGCGAGTTTGAAAAGACCATTGTTTTATGTTTTTTTGTTACAAGTTTTTCAAGCAGGTCTATTGTAAGTGCCCTCTGAGTTCTAAGTGAGGGAAAGATCATTACAAAGTCTGTTTGACCTTTTTTGCCAGAGCCTTCTATAAGTTGCATCTTTGCACCAAACAACTGTTCGCAAAACTCTTGTGCATTTTGCAAAGTAGCTGACGATGCAACAAACTGGATCTGTTTTGACAGTCTTTTGAGGCGTTTTATGATATAATGCACGTTTGAGCCAAAGATTCCAGAATACACGTGTGCCTCATCCACTATGACAAATCTGACTACACTACATAGTGCAGCAAACTTTGTTCTGTACATCATATGATAGTGCAATACATCAAAATTTGTCACGATTATCTCAGGTGGTTCATCAAGGAGTTTTCTTCGCTCTGCCTGTTTTGTGTCCCCATCAAAGACTGCGGCACGAAGTCCCACTGTGTTGGCCATTTGTTCAATCTTTGGGAGCTGATCTCGAGAAAGCGCCTTTGTAGGATATACAAATATTGCAGCAACACTGTCCTTTGTGGATTCATTTGCTATCTTTTGAATCACCGGTATTGCAAACGCCTCGGTTTTTCCAGAAGCTGTTGGTGCCACAATGACGAGGTTTTGGCCGTACAAGATCTCCCGAATTGCCTCTTCTTGGAATTTGTAAAAACGTTCAATCTTTTTTTGATGCAGGTATTGTACGAGCTTGTCGTCAAGTCCCATTTCGTCTACTTTGCAGCCAATTTCAGGCTCTGGCTCTTTAATTGTCTTATAGTATGAGACATAGTCTTTTTTTGAAAACAAGACTTCTTTTGTTAGGGGATCTGGTGGGTTTTTTGCAATCATTGCCTCTATCTCTTTTTTGTCTCGTACGATTCCAGATTCTCTTAGCTCGATTCCAAGTTGTTTTTTTGTTGGCGTGTCACCCTGATCAAATCTTGCTAAAAACTCCAAGTAGACTTCATCTACATTCTTTGTGTACTCTAGCAGGTCCTGGAGGCCGCAGCCTTGGCACGAGACCATGAATTTTTTGTTAAAGGTCTTTTGGATCAGTATTTGGGAGCTGCATTTTGGGCACGAGTACCTCAACGTACCCCCTTTAGAACCGAACTGGATTTATTGTTTGGTTGTTCTGTACTGCAACCTAACAGTGGACGATTAGCAGACTCTCCGGTGTACCCCCGGTCGGATCTAGTCAACCTTAACTCATCAACTATGATAATATGGTAAACTCGACCATGTTATGTATTAGAAATTTTTCTACTATACCATGGCAAATAGCTCCGGAAGCTATGTTCGAGGCGTAGCTGCAATCCACAGAAAATACCAGGCAGCCCTCAAGCGCGCAAGAAGCAGACAAGCGGTTCTTAATGCATATTGGAAGCACAAAAAAGAATCTGAAAGACTACTGGCAAGACATCTCAAAGACGAGATGGCCGAAGTAAAGCGCATTAAGGGCAAAATGGAATACAGATAGACAACTGGCGGAATTGGGACTAGGCAGTCCAAATCCCGCTCTTTTTATGCTTTCACACGGTATAGGTTTTCATCAAGGCGCTTTTTTGCAAAATCATAGTACTTGGTCACAATCTCAAATCCGAGATAGTGTCGACCCATCTCTTTGCTTATCATGGCCACCTGCCCTGAGCCTAGGAAAGGATCAAAGACGACGTCGTTCTTTTTGCTAGAATATTGTAAAATCTTTCTTAACAATTCTGCTGGAAGCTTTGTTGGTGTTTTTTTATCGCCGGTCCAGTACTCTCTGTTTATGTTCCATACATCTTCTTTGTCCTTGTAGTGCAAGCTTCGACCCTCTGCTGTTTTTTGCGTTTTTGAAAATCTTGAAAAAGGGTAGAAGCGCCGCTTTTTTTCGTCCTTGCAAACATAAAGGCAGTGATAGTGAGAGGTGACAAACTTTGTCTTGGTAACTACACCAAACTGGTACTTCCAAATTATGTGGTTTATTGTGGTAAAGCCGACATCATCTAGCGCGTTTAGAATGTCTTTGAGGTTGTTCCACCCAGAAAATACATACATGCTTCCCGAGTCTTTTAGAATTCTAAATGCTTGGCTCATCCAGCGTATTGTAAAATCATAATAGTCTTTTTGCTTGATTTCGTTGTATCCCTGCATTACTCTGGATGCAGTTCTGTTGTAGTTTTGTTTTGTCGCCTTGAAATCGATTGCAAACGGCGGATCGGTTACAATTAGATCTATTTTCTTTGCAGGAATCATCTTCATTCCCTCGATGCAATTCATGTTGTAGATATTATCTAGTGAGATCTTGCTCAAAGTCTAACTTTCCTTTGAATTTGTATCGGACATCTTTGATGAGATCATTTTTTTGAGTTCGTCGTTTGTCTTGCCTGCAAAATCGATTCCAAGAGATTTTGCGATAAACTCTAGCTTCTGTCTTTCGTTTTGTACCGGTGCAGTTATGTTGAGATTTGCGTGTGTTATTCCTGCAAGCTGGTTTTGAATCTCGTTTTTTGTCTTGTTGTATTCGCCTACTGCACGCCCAAGCTTCTTTGTCACTTCTGGGAGCCTGTTTGTCCCAAGCAACGCAAGCAGCGCCACAAATATTATGATGATCCACTCGCTGCCTAGTATATTTAGCGCATATTCCAGCACGATATGAGTTAGCGTGTTCTAAAAATAAGCTTAGCGAATCTAGTCTACTAGTACTGATAATTTGATAGAATCATTGCTACCTAAGATAATTAAACATCTTTTTGCCCATTTGTACGCTAGATAGGGCTTGAAAGTAATAGTTGTCATTTTGGCCATCTTGGTGGTCACAATGGTCATCACCCCAGCATACGCCGTCATAGTAGAGTTCCAGTCAGAAAAAACCTCTTACAAAAAAGGCGACAAAATAGTATTTAGTGGTAGGACCGATGCCGCGCACTCTAACAAGATGGTGGCAGTCAAAGTCTATGGTCCAAATGGCGATTTTGTAATGATCAGAGAGACGTTTTCTGACGCAAATGGAAATTTTCAGACTATTCCAATCGACACATCAGTAGACAAGACGGCAATAAAATTTTCAACAAAAGGAATCTACAACGCAACCGCGTTTTACAGCCAAGAGCCGACCTATCTTGGCACATCAATATTGTTTGACTATTCTCCAGATGGATCACCTGTAAGCCCATCGGCTGCAGAAGTAATGGCACAAAAGAACAAGCCGGCACAACAAACTCAACCAACACAGCCCACCCAACCAACGCCACCTACTCAGCCTACTCAGCCCTCTCAACCCCCCCAGCCCACGCAACCAGCACAGCCGACACAGCCAACGCAACCTACTCAGCCTGAAACACCCAAGTGTGGCCCAGGTACTACCCTCAAAGACGGAATCTGCGTTATTGCAGAGTATGAACCCGAACCTGAACCTGAAACAGAGTCACGCTACAAAGAAACCCACATACCTGGATTCCCAGATCCAAATAGGGAACCACAATACTATATCGACAGGTACAACAACGAACCAGAGTACAAGGCTTGGTTTGACAGGAACTTCCCAGATGACACAATATATGAAATTCTTGGGGTACCAGGGCCTAGGAAGACCCACATACCTGGATTCCCAGATCCAAATAAAGACCCACAGTCCTACATCAATAGATACAATACCGAGCCTGAATACAAGGCTTGGTTTGACAGGAACTTCCCAGATGACACAATATATGAAATAGTTGGGGTAGAAGAGCCCGCCCCTGCAAGCTCCTGTGGTCCAGGCACCCACCTAGAAGGCAGCGTGTGCGTCCTTGATGAATCAAAAGGATTGTTTGGTGGAGGATGCCTTGTCGCAACAGCCGCATTTGGCTCCGAGCTGTCGCCTCAAGTACAACAGCTAAGAGAGCTGCGAGACGGTGTAATTTCAAAGACCAGTTCTGGTGTCATGTTTCTTACCGCATTTAACAGCATATACTATTCATTTTCACCAACCGTTGCAGATTGGGAAAGGCAGAACCCGGCCTTTAAGGAACTAGTCAAGATAACACTCACACCTCTGCTTTCGATTCTGTCGATTCTAGATTACGCAGATATCGATTCTGAATCACAAATGATTGGCTACGGCCTTGCAATACTGCTACTAAACGCTGCAATTTATTTTGTTGCGCCAGCCTTTGCAATAATCAAAATTAGAAACACATTAGCTAACAGAAGCAGGTTCAAGTGATTTCTTTTTAATCACAGTTAGTACAAAGACGCCAAGTCCAATTACGAAAAAGACAACATACGGCATCGCACTACTTGAAAACTCCGATACGAGTCCAGCAGTGATCGGCCCAGCTGCCCACCCAATACCAAATGTAGTCTCATACGCGCCAATTGTTGCACTAGACGATTCCTTTGGAATTTTTCTTAGAATGACTTCGAGTGTTAGTGGAAATATAATGCTGAACCCAAATCCCATAACAAGCATTGCTGCTGCAAACTCAAAGATTGAGTGTGAGAAAAACGACAAGACAAGGCCCGCAGAAATTGCAGCACTTGAGGATATCAATACAGTTGCAGTCTTTTTGGCAAGTCTTTCAGTCAGCGCCAGAGTTATCACACGCGATGCACCAAATACAAAATACAGTATCTCGATTTCCGTTGCAGACATACTTCTGTCGTTGAGAAATGCAGGATAGATGGTCAGAATTATTCCAAATGACGACGCACAGTAAAGCAAAAGCACGATCACTACTGGAAACCTGACTACTTGCTTTATCCCAGAAAAAGAAATGCTTTGTTCGTGTCTTTGTGGGCCGTTTTTTGAGATTTGCAGCGTGAAGATAATTGCTGCGGCCATTATGAATGTGGCAATTACAAATAACATCCTGTATGTAACATCCATTCCTTCTAAGAGGAAGGTACCAATAAGTGGCCCTATCATAAATCCGCTTACAAAAAACCCCGTAAAGTGGCCAATGTTTTTGACACGTGAACTGCCTTGACTTGAACTAGATATGATTGACTCAGCTGGAGGCCAAAAGAATGCGTGTGCGATACCAGTCAGTGCCCTGAGCACCATTATTTCTGGAACCGATTTTGCCAAAGAAAGCAAATACACGGATGTGACATTTATTATGACACCAATTGAGAGTAGGCGCCCGTTGTTGAATTTTCCAAGAAGTATTCCAACTATTACTGGGATGAACATGTATGGAATAAAGTTTGCAAGGCCGATTAGTCCAAGCTCAGCATACGATGCGCCAATTTCATTTTTTGCAAATAACGGGACTATCGGATTATGAATTCCATAAGAAATCCCAATTATGAGGCCCGTGATGTTGATTAAAGCAAGTACCTTGTTCATTTGTACGCTGCGACCATTATAGCTCCGCCCATTAGATCCTCTTCAAACTCGACTCTTGCAAATTTTTCAAGTAACATTGCCCGAAGTTTCTTGTTTTGCGGCCATCTCTTGTAGGTACCATACAGTGTAGCAAACTTGAGGCCGAGCTTGCCACCTACAGCAAACGCAATTATTGGCAGCATCACTCTAAGATAAAATGAAACGCCAGCTCTTAGCACCGGATGGTCTGGCTTGCCAAGATCAACTATGACAAATCGCCCTCCTTGTTTTAGGACGCGATGGATCTCAGAGATTGCAATCTTAAGATTGATTGCATCACGCAAAGAATATCCACACAAAACGGCATCAAACTGACCTTCTCTAAACGGAATGTGCTCAAATACGCCGCACGCCATGTCTGGCGTCTTTTCAAAAAACGTACTTGTGTTCTTTAACATAGGCACCAGTGGATCATATAACGTAATTTTGATATTTCCATCACAGATCTTTTCTGCTGTCTTTGACATGTTTCCAAACCCAGAGCCCGCATCAAGAATCGAGTCGCCTTGGTTCACCCTCCCTTTGATCCCACGGTTTCGGTGTTCTACATCCTTGCCAAGCGAAATGTACGAGTTGACCTTGTCATATATTGGGATGATTTGACGCAATACCTCAATTACTTCGCCCCAGTAGCTTCCAAGTCCCATTTACGTTATCAACAAACAGACATAATTTGTACTAGCTGGTCTTAGGATGGCTTTGGAAATTTCTCTTTTGCCGCCTTGGCGTGCTTTTCCAAATCTGCGTCGCTGAGTTTTTCAAGTATTTTTTTGTCTTTTGTTATGACTGCTGCCTTGATGTGTTTTATTCCCTCTCTTTGCTCTGTTTTTAGATCAATTGCAGCAATTGCCAACGCGATTGCATCGTCAAGCGACATGTTGTCTTTGTAGTTTTTCTCCAAAAACGAGTTAACCTCTTCTGCGTTTGCCCCAATTGCAACAGCAGCGTACGATACGTATGTTCCTGAAGGATCCGTGACATAGACCAGGTTTCCCCTCTGGTCCACACCTGCGATAATTAGTGCTACGCCAAAAGGCCTTACCCCAGAATACTGTGTGTATTGATGACATCTGTCTGCTAGATGTTTTGCCACAGTCTCTACTTCGACTTGCTCGTCATAGATTAGTCTGTGGCTTTGTGAAAAAGTTCTTGCGTCATCCACCTGGACTCGTGCATCTGGGATGTAGCCTGCTGCTGCAACGCCGATGTGATCGTCTACTTGAAAGATCTTTTGTGTTAGGCCGGCGACCTGAAGCTTTCGTGGTATTTCTTCTACTGCCATGACGACCCCGTCCTTGCTTTTTATTCCGATTGCCAAAGTTCCGCGCTTTACGGTCTCGATGGCATACTCTACTTGGTATATTCTCCCATCAGGCGAATACATTGTGGGCGTCATGTCGTACCCACGTGCTGGCATCATAATGATCAGAGCTATCTTTGTTGTCAATTTAAGCGTTAGTTGGGCACTCTAGCCTCAAATTTTTGGATGTGATTTGGATGAGATTTGGAAATAGTGTTTTAAATCAAGATCCGGTTTTCAGGGTATGGAAAAATTAGTAGAGATCCGCCAACTAATCCAGAACAGATCTGCTACTGCGCGCAAGCCGGATCGCGATGCGCAAAGACTGCTACTTTATGTATTTACTGCAACTCGCGGCGGCTACACAAGACTTCAGATAATCAACCTACTTTCGGAAAAACCGATGAATACAAACCAGCTTGCGTTTGAGATGGGCCTTGACTACAAGGCAGTCCAGCACCATTTAGAGACACTTGAGAAAAACAACTTAGTAACAAAAATAGGTCAAAAATATGGCATAATATTTCACCTCTCAAACTATCTTGAGACAAACATACTTGCACTAAACGAAGTATTGACAAAGATAGAGCGCCAGCTAAACCGCAAGATAGTCTACTACTAGATAGTGATTGCAATTACGACGGGTTTGATTCCCCTGTATGCAAATGCGCCCACCAGCTTTGCCTTGAATCCATATTTTTTGTTTCTAAGCCTGATTGCGTTTTCTGTTTCCGATTCGTTTGCAAATCTTGCCGTTGCCTCAATCCAGTCACCTTTTGGCTCACCTTTCATGCCGCAAGGCATTATTCTGATTTTCTGATTGTTTTTGATTCGCTTTACTTTACCCGTATCTGGGCGAGTCGTTACAAAAATCTGGGCACCTGATATTACAAACCAGACCGGCGTCTTTACAGCTTGGCCGCTTTTTTTGTAAGTCTCCAAGTTAATGTATTTGTGTCTTTCAAGTTCGGCAAGCTTGTCTGAGCTCATTACCTCTAGTAACATACTCGATTATTTTAGCAGCACTCTCAACAAACTTAAATAGAAACCGTATTCACAAGATCACGATCGATTTGGTTCAGGGAGATCCATGGAAGAATGCATTAAAGCAACTCGATGACGCTTGTGCCATACTAAAGATAGACAAAGGTACAAGGGATTATCTTGCAGAACCAAACAAGGTGTTGCGAGTAAAACTTCCAGTGAAGATGGACAATGGAAAGATCCGAGTCTTCATTGGATTTAGAAGTCAGCACAACAACGACAGAGGTCCCTACAAGGGAGGAATCAGATACTTTGATCCAGAAGGCGGAATCGAGTACATGGAAAAGGAAGTCAAGGCACTGTCTGCCTGGATGACTTGGAAGTGTGCGGTAGTAGACGTCCCACTTGGTGGAGGCAAAGGAGGAATCTATGTCAATCCGAAAAAAGAAAAGCTCAGCCCCAACGAGCTTGAAAGACTGACAAGACGATTTGCTTTTGCCATATCTGAGATCATCGGTCCAAAAAAAGACATTCCTGCACCTGACGTATACACAACCGGCGTCGAAATGGCGCAGATAATGGATGTGTACAGCAAAATGTCAGGCATGGAAAATGAGCCAGGCGTAATTACAGGCAAACCACTCTCACTTGGTGGTTCTCTGGCAAGAAACGTGGCAACCGGTCTTGGTTGCGCGTACTGTATCCGTGAAGCTGCAAAGACAATCGGCCTCAAGCTAAAGGGAGCCAAGGTTGTAATTCAGGGATACGGAAACGCCGGAACATTTGCCGCAGAATATCTGGAAAAGATGGGAGCAAAGATAATCGCAGTAAGCGATTCTAAAGGCGCCATAATCAATCCGAAAGGACTTGATTCCAAAAAAGTTCTTGCGTACAAAGAAAAGACAGGCTCTGTTGTCGGATATCCAGGTAGCAAAAAGATTTCCACAGAAGAGCTATTAACAACCAGATGTGACGTACTAGTTCCAGCTGCGCTTGAAAATCAGATCAACGCAAAAATCGCAAAGAACCTAAAATGCAAGATAATTGCTGAAGCAGCAAACGGTCCAACTATGCCAGAAGCAGATCCAATCATCTACGACAAAAAGATAATGGTGTTGCCAGATATCTTGGCAAACTCAGGCGGTGTTTGTATCTCATACCTTGAGTGGGTGCAAAACAACATGGGATACTATTGGTCGTTTGATGAGGTGGCTGCAAAGATGGAAGACCACATAGTCAGGGGATTCAAAGACACCCTAGCACTCTCGAAAAAACACAAGATAGACATGAGACGTGCTGCAATGGTTTTGGCAGTAAGTCGAGTTGTCGAAGCATTCAATGCAAAAGGCCTTTGGCCATAAAACCCTCTTTCATTTTTCATAATAGCTAAAATTTGCCTGTTTTCGTATCAAAGACGTGGTAAACAGGCACACTGCAATCGTATTTGGCTCAATTGTGGTTATTGTGGCCACTGTAGGCTATTCGGCACTGAATACTGTGTTTGTAAAAAATTTAGAGTTTAGATGGCATCAAGAAGGTTCCTTTGATTTACTTTCCATGATGTTTAATGGAAGACTTGCAGTGTGCAACAATTCAGACTATCCTGCAAACTTTGAGAGGTATTCAATCGAGATCACCTTTGATGAGCAAAACCTAGGAAGATTCTCAAGCCAAGGTGCAAGCATTTCACCACATACCAGCACGATGGTTTCCGGCACATTCGAAGCCGATGACAAACGTGTATCCCAGGTGCTTTTCTCATCGCTAAATACTGCGCTAAACAACAATGCCGCTGCGGCACGAATAGACCCAAGCAAAATGCATGTAACCACCACCCTTGAGACAAAGGTAATCGGTTTCATACCGTTTTCAATCACACAGCAATATTCCGGACACGAATTCTACGACTTGATGAACCAAAAAACAAGTTGTGACAAATAATGTCAGAAATTTTGGTCATAAAAAATGCAAAACTTGAGGGACCAGGAACCATTGGAGAATTGCTCGAATCAGATGGTTTTACATTACAAACCGTTTTTGCAAAAAAAGAAAAAATTCCGCCACTTGATCATTCCGCGGTTTTGATTCTTGGTGCACCAGAAAGTGCAAATGATGATCTTCCGTATCTAAAAGAAGAAATCGGTTTAATTCAAAATGCAGTCAAAAAAAACATCCCAATACTTGGAATATGTCTTGGCTCGCAGCTGATTGCAAAGGCACTGGGGGCCAGAGTTTATCCAGGTCCAAAAAAAGAAATTGGGTTTTATCATGATCTGAAAATAGACGACTCAGGCTCACATCTGTTCTCTGGAATATCTAATCCGTTTACAGTGTTTCACTGGCACGGGGACACATTTGATATTCCACAAGGGGGAAAACGCCTTGTACATTCTGAGACATACAATCAAGCATTCCAGTACGGCTCTGCAGTAGGTGTACAGTTCCACTTTGAGGTAAACAAAGACATCGTGTTGTCATGGCTCGATGTAGCAGATGAAGAAATAAAGCAGGCAGGCCTCAACGCAACAAAAATTCGAGACGACGTTGACGCAAATATAGGAGTCATCCAATCAAACATGAAAGTATTTTACAAAAACTTCAAGTCGGAATTCAAACTCTAAGATATATTTTCAGTAGATGATTTTACATTTTGATGACGAATATGTGTAAATCTTGATTATCAACAGTGAGATTTCTCTTACAAAGTATTATACCAAAAATAAAAAATTAATTCATGGACGAAGGTTTTGCACGCATTCTTGTACCTTATGATGGCTCGAAATATTCAAAAAAAGCAATAGATGTTGCCATCAAGATAGCAAGAAAATTTGATTCCGAGTTGTATCTCCTGACTGCGGTAGAGAGACTTTTGCCATCGCCTTCAAGCAATATTATGGATTACGTTGATACAAAAAAGCTCCAAAAATATCTCAAAGCTTCAATGTCAAAGATTGATCTGATTTTGCGTGATGAGATGCTCAGATGTAGAGAAAATGGTGTCATGACCGATTATGAGATAATCGAGGGATCACCAACTAAGACCATCCTCAGCTTTGCCAAAAAAAGGAAAATCGATCTAATAGTAATTGGGAGTGCGGGCCTTGCCGGAATACAAAAGATAATGGCTCTTGGAAGCGTGAGTCGAAAAGTCTCTGAGCTTGCGAGCTGTCCAGTATTAATCGTCAGATAAAACTGGTTTGCGATGGTAAAAAAGAACATTCAACCAAATGAAAAAAATAACCACGAACACCTAGTAGACACAAAAATTACAAGAAAATTCCTTTCATTTCTCCCAACAATGACAGTGGAAAAAATCGAGGAGATACTAGACGTAAAAGCAAGAGAGTTTGAGACAATAGGCTATGTCTATGTGGTGGACGAAAACGGAGTTTTAGTTGGTGTAGTCTCGCTAAAGCAAGTTCTGCAAGCTCCAATAGGCACAATGCTAAAAGACATGATGAACACAAATGTGATTTCAGTAAAGTACCATTCACATCAAGAACGCGCAGTGTACCTTGCCCTAAAACATGGCCTAAAGTCAATTCCGGTGGTAGACAGAGAACACCGTCTAATTGGAGTCCTTCCACACAAAGCGATTCTTTCCATATTTAATCATGAATTTAGAAAAGATATCTTCCAATCAGGCGGAATCAGTCATGCAAAAGAGATCGAGTCAATTGATACGTCGCTCTCAAAGCTTGTGAAGGTAAGATTCCCATCTCTTTTTCTAGGTCTAGTTGGCGGCTTGGTTGCGGCCATGATAGTAACAAACTTTGAAAGGCTTTTGAATTCCTACATTGTTTTGGCCTCATTTATTCCAGTCATAGTATACCTCACTGATGCAGTAGGCACACAATCACAGACACTCGTAGTAAGATTGCTTGCAGTGGAACCAGGATTTTCTAAGCTCAGATACATGATCCGCGAAATCAAAATCGGCGTCATATTGGGAGCGGTTTTTGCGATAATGTTGTTTGTAGCGGAAATATTAGGTTGGCGGCAGATCAAACTAGGCACAATCATAGGTGTCGCTATTTTTTTCAGTATGGTGTTTCAAGCATTCTTTGCAACTTATTTTGTCATCATGCTTGACAAGCTCAAAAAAGATCCCGCCATTGCGTCAGGACCGCTTGCAACAATAATTAGTGATATTACAACAATTGCCATATATTTTGGAGTTGCAATTCTGATCTTGGAATTTGTCTGAAAAATAATTTAAGCAAACTCTGATCGCATTTTTACATCCAAGGCACTGGTTTAACATTTTTGAGTCAGAGCTCGACCAAAGTTTAATATATTGAGCTGGGTTGTGTCCGATCACATTATGAATTCCACTAAAAAAATTTTTGATGAAACAATCAAAACGGATCATAAAGTAATTACCGAAGAAGCTTCAAAATCAATACTCAAGGCATATGGAGTAAAAGTTCCACCATACGCCCTTGTAAAATCATCCAAGGATGCAGTCAAGGCCGCAAAGAAGATTGGCTACCCTCTTGTGATGAAAATAGTCTCCCCGCAAATTCTGCACAAGACAGATGTCGGCGGAGTCAAAGTAGGAATCAACAGTGACAAGGAGGTCAAGCAGGCCTTCAATGACATGTACGGTAGACTCTCAAAGAAAAAAGGCGTCGAAGTCAAAGGCGTACTCTTGGAAAAAATGGTTCCAAAAGGAATCGAGATGATAGTCGGACTCCAAGTAGACCCGCAGTTTGGCCCAGTCATCATGGCAGGTCTTGGTGGCGTGATGACGGAGGTCTTCAAGGACGTTGCATGGAGAATGCTCCCAATCACAATCGACGACGCAAAATCCATGATTGATGAGTTAAAGTCATCAAAGCTCTTCAAGGGCTTTAGAGGCAGCAAACCAATTGACTTGAACATGCTTGCAAAGGCACTAGTCCAGATAGGCAAGATAGGCACAGAAAACGCCGAATACATCAACAGCATCGACTTTAATCCGATTGTTGTCTATCCAAAATCATACTATGTAGTCGATGCCAAGATCATATTGGCAAAAGAGGTAAACAAGAACGCAATCTCAAATGCGCAGCCGGACGACTCGTTTATGGAGAAGTTCTTTACCCCAGAGTCCGTCGCATTAGTTGGCGCCTCAGCTACCCCAGGCAAGGTAGGTAACTCCGTACTTGACAGCCTTGCAAAACACGACTATAAAGGCAAAGTATATCCGATTAATCCAAAGGCAGAAGAGATACTTGGTATCAAGTGTTATCCTTCCCTGGAGGCAATAAACGATAAAGTCGATCTCGTAGTAGTTTGCGTTGATCTTTCTGTTACACCTCCGATCCTGGAGAGCTGTGCGAAGAAAGGAATCCACAACGTAGTCATAGTATCAGGTGGTGGAAAGGAGCTTGGTGGCGAGAGAGCAGACTATGAGGCCCAAATAAAATCACTTTCTGAAAAACACAAAATCAGAATTATTGGTCCAAACTGTATTGGAATGTTCAACGCGGCAAACAGACTCGACTGTGCATTCCAGGGCCAAGCAAGAATGGTTAGAGCAAGACTTGGAAACGTAGCACTGCTCTCACAAAGCGGCACCATGGGAATCAGCTTCTTGGAAACTGCAGACACATTTGGTCTCTCAAAGATGGTAAGCTATGGTAACAGATCCGATGTAGACGAAGCAGACATGATCTGGTATTTGGCAAACGACCCGCAAACCAAGGTAATTGCATTATATGTTGAAGGCTTTGGAGATGGGCGCAAATTCATCGAGACTGCAAAACGCGTAATGAAGGAAAAGAAAAAGCCAATAGTCATTTGGAAGAGCGGTAGGACAGAGGCAGGTGCAAAACAAGCAGCATCGCACACCGGCTCACTTGGTGGTTCTAATGCAATCATCATGGGCGCATTCAAGCAAGCAGGAATTATTTCAGTTGACAGCTATCAAGAACTTGCTGCAGTGGCAAAGGCACTTGCATGGCAGCCTGCAGCCAAAGGCAACCGTGCAGCACTGTGCAGCAACGGCGCAGGTCCAATGATTGGCGGAATAGACCACTTTGAAAGACTAGGCCTCGAGTTAGCCCAAGTCACACCACAAACGCTCAAAGAGCTCAAAGAACATTTCCCACCAACATACGTGATTGGAAATGGAAACCCAGTAGATGTAACTGGCGGTGCAAACGCAGATGACTATAGATACACAATCCAAAAGTTCTACGACGATCCAAACGTGGACATTGTAATGCCATGGTTTGTCTTCCAAGATGACCCGCTGGAAGAGACGATCATCCAGTACCTAGCAGAGTTCTCAAAGCAGCAGAAAAAACCACTGCTTGTTGGAGGAAACGGTGGACCGTACACACAAAAAATATCTGCCCTCATTGAAAAAGAAGGAGTTCCAGTATACGACGATATCAGAAATTGGGTAGCGGCAGCTGCGGCACTTGCACAATGGGGTAAGCACCTCAAAGCCTCTGCGTAGAGAACATTTATTTCAACCATAAAAATCGGATCAAACATGGCTTTAGTTACGACATCAAAATCAAACGGAATTGCCACAGTCAAGATCAATAGACCAGACAAGCTAAATGCAATGAACATAGACGTAGCCAAAGAGATCATCAAGACGTTTGAGGAGCTAGACAAAGACAACGAAGTCAAGGTGATAATCCTTACAGGCGAAGGCGACAGAGCATTTTCTGCAGGTGCAGACATCGAATACATGTCAAAGATAACAGCCGACGAATCAGTCGAGTATGCAAAGCTTGGTCAACTTTTGACCGCAACAGTAGAAAACGTATCAAAACCAACAATTGCGGCAGTAAACGGATTTGCGCTTGGTGGTGGATGCGAGCTTGCAATGTCTTGCGACATACGAATTGCTGCAGACACTGCAAAGATGGGCCAGCCGGAAGTAACCATAGGAATCCCTCCAGGATGGGGAGGAACTCAGAGATTGATGAGAATAGTCGGAATTGCAAAAGCAAAAGAACTCGTATACACTGGTAAGATGATTAAAGCAGACGAGGCAAAAGAGATAGGCCTAGTCAACCAAGTCGTGCCACTTGCATCACTTGCAGATGAGGCATTGAAGATGGCACAGCAGATTGCTGCAAATTCTGTATCTGGCGTAAAAATGTCAAAGATTGCGATCAATAAAGGTCGCAATGCAGATTTGGATACAGGTCTTGGCGTTGAGCTTTTAGCATGGAGGAACTGCTTTACAGATCCTGACAGAGAGCAACGTATGACTGCGTTTGTAAACAAGTCAAAAAAATAAGCTCATCCTAATTTCTTTTTTACTAGTGGGTCTTGGGTGAAAACCTTATTATAATTTAGAGAGACAAGGTCACTTATGGCAACCGAACAATCACAGAAACTGATCACTATCACGCCAAAAGCAGCAGAAAAGATAGTCGAGTTCATGAAAGAAGAGGCTGAAAAACCAGAATACCTTCGGGTCTACGTTCAAGGTGGCGGATGCTCAGGGCTTTCTTATGGTATGGGATTTGAAGCCAAACCAGAAGAAGATGACATCATCATCGAAGAGCAGGGAGTAAAACTGCTAGTAGACAGCTACAGTCAAGAACACCTCAAGGGAGCAAACATCGACTACATCGAGTCATTAATGGGCTCAGGTTTTAAGATCAACAATCCAAACGTAACAAAGACCTGCTCATGTGGACACTCATTTAGCACCGAATAAATCTTCAATTTTTATCATTTTTAGATTCACGCCTAATGGATCATTTGACAATTGGCGTAAATCATGAAGCACTTATATCTATCAAGGTGAGAGATAAATCATTGATATTTAGGAGGTATATTTTCAATTGCCACAATCAGGAATTGTCAAATATCACGTTAAGCTATCCTTTGAAGTTGACGGACTGGTTGAGAGAGCAGATATAATAGGCGCAATTTTTGGGCAGACGGAA
>DATMAS010000003.1:0-151696 GCA_035559735.1 Candidatus Nitrosotenuis sp. | reverse complement strand
TTCCGTCTGCCCAAAAATTGCGCCTATTATATCTGCTCTCTCAACCAGTCCGTCAACTTCAAAGGATAGCTTAACGTGATATTTGACAATTCCTGATTGTGGCAATTGAAAATATACCTCCTAAATATCAATGATTTATCTTTCTCAATGTAAGATATAAGTGCTTATGACGATTACACGCGCGGATTGTGATCTGGGGTGATCCAAAAATGGGAAAAATTGAGGGTCTACTGGGTGCTAAACGAGTGACCACATGAGCAGGTCTTTGTGACGTTTGGATTGTTGATCTTAAATCCTGAGCCCATTAGGGACTCGATGTAGTCTATGTTTGCTCCCCTGAGGTGTTCTTGGCTGTAGCTGTCCACTAACAGTTTGACTCCAGATTCTTCGATGATTGTGTCGTCTTCTTCTGGCTTGGCTTCAAATCCCATGCCGTATGATAGGCCTGAGCATCCGCCACCTTGGACGTAGACTCGAAGGTATTCTGGTTTTTCTGCCTCTTCCTTCATGAACTCAATTATCTTCTCAGCTGCCTTTGGCGTGATCGTAATGAGTTTCTGTGATTGTTCAGTTGCCATAACTGAGCATGCCTCTCCAAATTATAATAATCTTTTCACCTATGACCAACTAGTAATAAAGAAAATTAGGGAGAGCTTATTTTTTTGACTTGTTTACAAAGGCAGTCATGCGTTGCTCTCTGTCCGGATCTGTAAAGCAGTTCCTCCATGCCAAAAGCTCCACTCCAAGACCAGTATCGAGGTCCGCGTTTCGGCCTTTGTTGATAGCAATCTTTGACATCTTTACGCCGGAAACTGAGTTTGCCGCAATCTGCTGCGCCATCTTTAGTGCCTCATCAGCTAAAGACGCAAGTGGGACAACTTGGTTGACTAGGCCTATCTCCTTTGCCTCGTCTGCTTTGATCATCTTGCCTGTGTATACAAGCTCCTTTGCCTTTGCTATCCCGACAATTCTCATCAGACGCTGGGTTCCGCCCCATCCTGGAGGGATTCCAATTGTCACTTCCGGCTGTCCAAGTTTTGCAGTGTCTGCAGCTATTCTGATGTCGCAAGACATTGCAAGCTCGCATCCACCGCCCAAAGCAAATCCGTTTATTGCAGCAATGGTCGGCTTTGAGACATTTTCAACTGTTGCAGTCAACAACTGTCCAAGCTTTGCGTACTCGACTGACTCGTCTGGAGTTATCTTTGACATGTATTCAATGTCTGCACCTGCAGAAAAAGCCCTGTCTCCTTCGCCTGTGAGAATTATTACTTTGACTTCGCCGTCTTTGTCTAATTCCTCAAAGGTCTTGATGATTTCTTTGGCGACATCTGTGTTCATCGCGTTTAGCTTGTCTGGCCTGTTGATCTTGACTGTGGCAATTCCATTTGATTTTGATGTAGTAACTAGAGCCATGTTTGATTCGATTTTTATGGTTGAAATAAATGTTCTCTAAGGAGAACCCTTGAGCTGTCTTCCCCACTGTGCAAGGGCAGCAGCGGCCGCGACCCAGTCTCGTATATCGTCGTACACTGGGACGCCTTCTTTTTCGATGAGTGCTGATATTTTTTGCGTGTACGGTCCGCCGTTTCCACCAACAAGAAGTGGTTTCTTTTGCTGCTTTGAGAACTCTGCCAGATATTGGATGATTGTCTCCTCCAGAGGGTCATCTTGGAAAACAAACCAGGGCATCACGATGTCAACATTTGGATCATCATAGAACTTTTGGATTGTGTATCTGTAGTCGTCTGCGTTTGCACCACCAGTGACGTCGACTGGGTTTCCATTTCCAATGACATAGGTTGGCGGGAAGTGTTCTTTTAGCTCTTTTAGCGTTTGTGGTGTGACTTGGGCCAGCTCGAGTCCGAGTCTTTCAAAGTGGTCAATTCCGCTAATCATCGGGCCTGCTCCGTTGCTGCACATTGCAGCTCGGTTGCCCTTGGCCGCTGGTTGCCATGCAAGCGCTTTTGTCACTGCTGCCAACTCTTGGTAACTGTCAACTGAGATAATTCCCGCCTGTTTGAATGCGCCCATGATTATTGCGTTAGAGCCGCCAAGTGAGCCGGTATGTGATGCTGCTTGCTTTGCGCCAGCTTCTGTCCTGCCGCTCTTCCAAATCACTATTGGTTTTTTCTTTTCCTTCATGACTCGTTTTGCAGTTTCGATGAACTTGCGTCCGTCTCCAAAACCTTCTACGTATAATGCGATTACTTTTGTCTGCGGATCGTTTCCAAGGTACCAGATCATGTCGGCTTCGTCGACATCGGACCTGTTGCCATAGCTTACCATCTTTGAGAGGCCAAACGTGTCTGCAGTCTCCAAGAAGCTAATCCCCATCGTCCCGCTCTGTGAGAGTAGGGCAACGTTGCCTAGTCTAGCTCGGACCATTCTAGCTTGTCCTTGGAAGGCACAGTCGAGTCTGTTTGCCGCATTGAACATTCCGATGCAATTTGGACCGATAATTCTGATCTTGTGTTTTTCAGATAGTGATTTTATTTGAGCTTCATAGTTAGCTCTTTCTCCTCCGAGCTCCTTTCCACCGCCTGACACGATCACCACATTGTGGATCCCTTTCTTTGCGCAGCTCTCAAGGATTGGCGGTGTGACTGAGAGGTCTACGCAAACTACGACTAGATCCACTTTGTCATTTATTGCCTCAAGTGATGGGTAGCACTTTATTCCGAGGATCTCGTCTGCCTTGGGGTTTATTGGATAGACTTTGCCTTTGTAGTCGTGCTTTGCAAGGCTGTCTAAAACAGAGTTGCCAACCTTGCCTGGGGTGGCTGATGCGCCGACCAGTGCGACTGATTCTGGCGTGAAGAACTTTTCCATAAATGAGTCGTCTGGCTGTGCCTTTGAGATTGCGTTAGGATTTACCTCCTTCCCTAGAATTATCTTTGCGTCTACGACATAGTATGATTTTGGATACACCACGATTGGGTTAAAGTCGATGCTGTTGATGTATTCGGCGTTTTCTGTGCCTATCTTGCCTATTTGGACTAGCGCCTTTGCAAGCATGTCCAAGTCTATCGGCTTGCTTCCCCTAAAGCCTTTGAAGATCTTTGATGATTTTAATTCATTAATCATGGATTTTGCGTCATCGATTGTAATTGGAAGCATTCTCCATGCAACGTCTTTAAAGACCTCAGTCATTACGCCGCCTAGGCCTGCCATGATGACTGGGCCAAACTGCGGGTCGACTTGGAGGCCGACTATCATCTCGATTCCTTTTGGAACCATTTTTTCCAAAAGAACGCCTTTTACTTCAACGCCTTTTTTCTTTGAGAGGCGGCCGTACATGTCGTTGAAGGCCTGCTTTACCTCCTTGTCACTGTTAATTCCGACTTTGACTCCGCCCACATCTGTCTTGTGCAGAATTTGTGGGGAGACTATCTTCATCACAAGTGGATAGCCAATCTTTTTTGCAGCCTTGACTGCCTCCTTTGATGATTTTACTAAAGCATATGGTGGTACCTTGACTCCATATGCCTTGAGGATTGATTTTGAAGCTTCTTCGGTAATTACTTTATGATCCGTTTTGATTGTTTCATCAAAAATTTTTTTAGTGGAACTCATAATGTGATCGGACACACTCTAGCTCAATATATTAACTTTAGTTAGAGGTTGAACACTGACTTGAAGTTCTTGTAAAAAATTTTCATGTTTGTCTGAACGTTTCCAATGTTGGCATCTATTTGATCTCGAATTTTGTTCGGATCTATGTCGCCTAGGTCTTCTTGGGTTGTGTCGAGCCATGATGTCACGATCTCTTTGTTTACCTCAAAGTGGAACTGTACTGCTACTGCAGAGCCACATTGGAATGCTTGGTTGTACAGCTCTGAATATGCAAGGCGGGTGGAATTTTTTGGAAGATCGAACGTGTCGCCATGCCAGTGAAACACGGTAAATGGGTTTGATATGCCAGAAAACAGGCGTGAATTTGTGGCTGTGTCTATCTTGACATCGTTGTAGAATCCGATTTCTTTTTTTGGACCTTTGTACACTTGGGCGCCAAATGCTTTTGCGATGAGCTGTGAGCCAAGGCAGATGCCAAGTGTCGGGATATTTTTTTGCACAGCTGTTCTGATCAACTCCATCTCATCTCTTAGATATTGCAGATCGTCGTTTGCGCTTTCTGGCGCACCGAGAATCAGCACTGCAGAATGATCAAGCGGTGGAATCTTTTCTTTTTTTGCAAATATTGTTTGCAGTGTAAAGCCGTCTGATTCTAGCAGCTCGCCCATGGTACCTGGGCCCTCAAACCTTGCATTTTTTATGACAAGCACTTTGGACATCAATTGTCACAACTTGTCTTTTGGTTCATCATCTCTAGGAACTCGGCGCCAGTGTGTTGCTGCGTTATGGAAAACGGGATGATGCCTATTACCTTTGTTTCAAGTGTAGTGGTAACTTGCATCTTGCTTGGGTCTATTCTTGCTGCGGCGGCATTGTTGTTTAGCGCAGTATTAAGAGAAGAGAACAGCATCTGTGATACGCGCTTATCGCCTGCCTCAAAGTTGCCAGGTATGATTGTAGTGCCATGAGGCATGACTCCTGCCCCCTGTGTTGTAAACGTGCCTAGGTCTTGACCATCAAAGAAAATCTGAATGGTGTATTTCTGAAAGTTTGTGGGATAATCAGAATCGTTGCAGACAACCAGCCTTCCATTGAACATTATTGATAACAGATCAAATGATCCTTGTTGGTGCCACCTAAACTGCAGATCCTTCGCATAAATTAGGTTTAGTGAGGAATAGCCTAATGTGGCCGCAATTACTGCAATTGATGCGATTACGATGATTGTGTGCTTGTTTGCCACGATTTAGATACAAAATTAGGCGTAATTTTAGCTTTGAAAAATGAAAAGAGGGTTTTATGGCCAAAGGCCTTTTGCTTTGAATGCTTCAACAACTCGGCTTACTGCCAAGACCATCGCTGCCCGTCTCATGTCTATTTTGTGCTTTCTTGATAGAGCAAGTGTGTCCTTGAATCCGCGTACGATGTGGTCTTCCATCTTTGTTGCCACTTCGTCAAAGGACCAGTAGTATCCCATGTTGTTTTGGACCCACTCAAGGTACGAGATGCAAACGCCACCAGAATTTGCCAAGATGTCTGGCAAGACCATTATCTTTTTGTTGTAGATAATAGGATCTGCCTCTGGCATGGTAGGACCGTTTGCAGCCTCGGCAATTATCTTGCACTTTAGGTTCTTTGCGATTTCTGCGGTGATCTGGTTTTCCAGCGCAGCCGGAACCAAGACATCGCATTTAGTTGTGAGCAGCTCTTCTGTGGAAATCTTTTTGCTTCCTGGATATCCAACAACAGAGCCTGTCTTTTCTTTGAAGGCAAGTACTTTTTTGGAGTCAAGACCTTTTTGATTGATTATGGAACCCTTAGAGTCACTTACCGCAATTATCTTTGCTCCCATCTTTTCCAGATATTCTGCAGCAAAGGTTCCTGCGTTTCCGTATCCCTGAATGACAACCTTCGCACCTCTTAGCTTGAGGCCGATTGTCTTTGCAGCTTCACGAATACAGTAGGCGCATCCAAGACCTGTGGCAACGTTTCTTGCAAGAGAGCCACCAAGTGAGAGTGGCTTTCCTGTAATTACGCCAGGCTCGTTTTTCATGCCGGACATCTTGCTGTAGACGTCCATTATCTGCGCCATCTCGACACCAGTCGTGTATACGTCCGGTGCTGGAATGTCTTTTTTGGGACCGATAATCTCAGATATTGCAAAAGCGAATCGTCTAGTCAGTCTCTCAAGCTCGCTTTGACTGAGCTTTTCCTTTTTGGGGTTGACATAGATTCCACCTTTGCCTCCGCCAAGCGGCACGTCGACTACTGCACACTTCCAAGTCATCCAGGCAGATAGTGCCTTGACTTCCTTTTCCATGTACTCGATTCCACCTTCTGGATCAAAGTATCTGATTCCGCCCTTGTATGGGCCTCTGTCATTGTTGTGCTGACTTCTAAAACCGATGAAGACTCGGATCTCTCCATTGTCCATCTTCACGGGAAGTTTTACTCGCAACACCTTGTTTGGTTCTGCAAGATAATCTCTTGTGCCTTTGTCTATCTTTAGTATTGCACAAGCATCATCGAGTTGCTTTAAAGCATTCTTCCATGGATCTCCCTGAACCAAATCGATCGTGATCTTGTGAATACGGTTTCTATTTAAGTTTGTTGAGAGTGTTGTGCTAAAATAATCGAACAACCAAACTAACTGTGATGATCTCAGACAAGATCTCCAATCTTGAAGGCCACAAATACATCAACTTGGAGACTTACAAAAAAAGCGGCCAAGCTGTGAGAACACCTGTCTGGTTTGTCATATCTGAGAATCAGATTTTTGTCACAACCAGGCCTGACACGGGCAAAGTAAAACGAATCAGAAACAACCCGAAAGTCAAGGTAATGCCTTGCGGTATGAAAGGTGAACCAAAAGGGGATTGGATTGAAGGAACTGCAAGGTTTGCAAACGAGATCGAATCGCAAAACGCAGTAAATCTTAGAAACAAAAAATATGGATTCAAGGCAAAGCTTGTGGGTGCATTTGCATACCGTGGAATCAAGCCGGTAGTAATTGCTATTGCTGTCTAGTAGTAGACTATCTTGCGGTTCACCTGGTGCTCAAGCTTTGTTATCACTTCGTCTAGTGCTAGGATGTTTGCCTCAAGATAGTTTGAAAGGTGAAATATTGCCCCATATTTTTCGCCGACCTTTGTTACGAGGTTGTTTTTCTCCAAAGTTTCAAGATGGTGTTGGGCTGCCTTGTAGTCTAGGCCAATCTCAAAGGCAAGCTGGTTTGTGTTCATCGGATTTTCTGAAAGCAGGTTGATTATCTGGAGCCTCGCGTAGCCTCCACGAGTCGCGGTAAACACGTAAAGCAACATCCTGCGTGCGTCGCGGTCCGGCTTGCGCGCAGAAGTGGATCTGCTTTGAACCATCTGGCGGATCTCTACGAGATTCTCCATGCTCAAAAAATTCGTGCATTAGCTTAAAACACTATTTCCAAATCTATTCCAAATCCGATCCAAAAATCTAGGCTGGATCGACCAACTAACGCTTAAATTGACAACATAGATAGCTTTTATCATTATGATGCCAGCTCGTGGGTACGACATGACGCCTACAATGTATTCGCCTGATGGAAGAATCTACCAAGTAGAGTATGCAATCGAGACAGTAAAGCGCGGAACTCTGGCAATCGGAATAAAGAGCAAGGACGGAGTCGTCATGGCAGTAGAGGAGATCCCACGAAAGCTCCAAGTGTCTGGCGTAACTCAAAAGATCTTCCAAGTAGACGACCACATCGGCGTTGCAGCAGCTGGCTACATCCCTGATGCGCGGGTCCAAGTCGACGATGCTAGAACGTTTTCCCAAAGCCACAAGCTTATCTACGACGAGCAAGTCGACGTCGAGACTGTTGCAAAACACCTAGCAGACAGATGCCACCAATATACGCAGTATTCAGGTGTTAGGCCGTTCGGTGTTGCACTAATTATTGCGGGGGTTGATCAAAGAGGAAACCTGATTTATGTTACTGATCCTTCCGGAACTTTTGTTTCGTATTCTGCGGTGGCAATTGGCGCAAACGCAGAAGAGGTAAACTCGTTTTTGGAGAAAAACTACAAAGACGACATGTCACTTGACGACACAATTGCACTTGCAATCGCGGCAATCGACCTCAAGACAGAACAAAGGGACGGCATAAAACACATCAAGGCAGCCAAGATAACAAAAGACAAAAAAATACTAGAAAAGCTCAGCGACGCAGAGCTAGAAAAATACGCCAAGGCTGCAAAAGAGAAATTTCCCAAACAATCCTAAGACTTAGTACAAATTACCTAGAGGCTGTTGTATCCTAAATGGGTCTTGGAAGCTATTGGGGCGAGGTAATTGAGGTACTCCGCCAGATTATACCTGTATATGACAAGGTAAACTCGTATATCTCGCTTGGAAAGGACGTAGAGCATAGAAAGCGCGGAATTTCCGGCCGTGTCAGGCCTGGTGATTCGATACTCGATGCGGGCTCTGGGTTTGGCAACATGTCAAAGACTGCTGAAAAGCTCTGCAACGGAGACATCAGAATAACACTGTATGACCCCCTTGTACCGATGCTCAAAAACACCGGCACATTTTTTGAGAAAACACCTGACATGTCGTGTGGCGTCTTTGAACACATTCCTTTCAGGGACGGACAGTTTGATGCGGTGCTGTGTGGGTATTCTCTGCGCGACGCAATCAATCTTCGTATTGCAATTTCTGAAATTCACCGCGTTCTAAAAAATGGCGGAAGGTTTGTCATCGTGGATTTGGGTAAGCCAGACAACTCTGTGGTGAGGGCAGGCGTTTCGTTTTATCTAAGAGTGATTCTACCAATCATTGCGTTTGCGGCGGGAGGAAGGCTTGGTCTCAAGTTTGCCACACTGTATGGAACCTACAAGAGGTGGCCGCAAAACAAAAAATTAAAGTCGATGCTGCTTGAAAAGTTCTCCAAAGTCGAGCTCGAAGAGGGCCTCATGGGCGGCGCAATAATGGTTGCTGCGTACAAATGAAAAAAACGCTTGCACTAATCAACATCACAGGACTCATAATGGGAATTTCTTACGGAATACACAACCCGATAGTTCCGGTATTTGCAAAAAACGAAATCGGAGCTTCGTATGCGGAGCTTGGCCTAATCGGCCTTGCGAATTTCATCCCTTACATGTTCATTCCGGTTATAGTTGGGGTTCTTTTGGGCAAGTTCAACAACGGCCGCCTACTTTCAGGAGGAGTCGCGATAAATGTAGCGTCGGTGTACCTTCTTTCCATCGCAAAAACCGTTCCAGAAGTAATGATGCTGAGGGCATTGACTGGAGTAGCGCACGCGTTTTTTTGGCCTCCCGCCGAATCCATAATTGCAAATTCAAGCCCAGGTGGCTCACGCGTCAAAAACATCGGCCAGTTCACAGGATTTTTTGTAAGTGGGTTCATGATTGGGCCGCTTGTTGGAACATTCCTTCTTGAGGGACTGGACGTAACATACAGGATGCTGTTTGTGATTGCCACGTTTATCATGGCAGCGGCAATAATATCGTCACTACAGCTTGCAAAGAAGGACTCGCCAAGAGTGGCCGCAAAGTTTTCTTTTTCTGGAATAAAGGAGGTGGCCAAGTTCCCAGTGGTCGTGATGCTTCTCATTTACTGTGCGTCTTCGTTTGGGATAATTCTGACCATCTACCCTGCCTTTCTCAACGACCGTAGCATGTCTGCAACAGAAATTGAGATCCTGTATTTTGTGTTTGGCGCATCACGTGTGATTACCTTGGCTCTTACAGAAAAGCTTGCAAAAATGACCGCAGCTACTCTGATTGCATCAAGCGGTGCGATATCTGCAGGACTGGTCTTGTCATTTTTCTCGCACTCGATGTTTGAGTTTGCGGCCGCCATGTTGATGATGGGCTTTGGATTCAGCATCATATTTCCACTCACACTAGAAGTCATTTTGCGAAGAATTCCAAAAGAGTCGTCGAGTGCGACAATTGGTGCATACGAGACAATATTTGGGATAGGGTGGGCAGCTGGGCCTATAACTGCTGGATTGATCTCAGAGTTTTCATCCAGCGCGATGCCATATGTGGTGTTTTGTGCAATAGGGATTGGTGTGTTTGTATTGAGTACAGCAAAAAAGAAGGCCCTAGAACCAGTTACCACTTAGACGTCCTGCCACTTTGTTGATTATTACTGCAGGTGCCACAAGATACATTCCAGCGTTTAGCAGCATTATGGCAAGGCCGTAGGCTACTAACTCTGATTCTGAGTCAATGTCTACGTAGTTTAGGATGGATAATGTGGACAGCATCGGCATGAGTGTAATTTTGACTGCTTCTTTGAATGCGGGGCTTTGTCTTTCCCAGTCTGCAATTGTTGGCGAAAATGAATAGTATATACTGTTAAAAGCTGAAAGGAAGGTGATTCCAGAATCTGTCTTTGTGACCATGATGTCACGCAACTCTCTTAGCTGCTGGACTTGGGGTGAAAGCTCCGTGCCATACGCAGCAGTTGCGACAAGGCATCCTCCTCCCAACAGTCCTTGTGTTTTGTCAAGAACACAAATCCCATTTTCAAGGTGCGTGCCAGGTCCACAGGGACTTGGTGGTGCAGGCTCTGACACTCCAACTATGTCGTATATTGTCTCACCTGGGAAGTTCCTCTCAAACCAGGCCTTGTACTCTGGCTCATTGTTGTATCTATCGATGTAGTATTGTGGGTCTTTAGTTGGGTCTGGGAAGCCTGGTATGTGAGTCTTCTTTGGGCCTGGCACACCGAGTATTTCGTATATTGAGTCTTCTGGGAAGTTTCTATCAAACCATTCTTTGTAAGCGGGTTCAGTGTTGTACCTATTGATGTAATATTCTGGCTCTCTGTTTGGGTCTGGGAATCCCGGAATGTGTGTCTTTTTGTAGCCTGATTCAATTTCTGGTGCAGGCTCTGGCTCATATTCTGGTTCTGCAACGACGCAGACACCATCTTTGAGCACCGTGCCGGTGCCACACTTGGGCGGGGGCTGAGTTGGTTGCTGAGTTGGTTGCTGAGTTGGTTGTTGGGTGGGTTGCTGAGTTGGTTGCTGAGTTGGTTGTTGGGTGGGTTGCTGAGCTGGTTGCTGAGCTGGTTGCTGAGCTGGTTGTTGCGCCTGACCCTTCTTTTGTGCCATAACTTCGGCAGCAGACGGTACCACAGGGGATCCATCAGGGGAATAATCAAACAGTATGGATGTGCCAAGGTATGTTGGCTCTTGACTGTAAAATGCAGTCGCGTTGTAGATTCCCTTGAATGGAAACTTGACTGCAGTCTTTTCTGCTGATGTGTCAATCGGAATGGTCTCAAAATTACCGCTTGCATCAGAAAACGTTTCCCTAATCATTGCAAATTCGCCATTTGGGCCGTAGATCTTTACTGCGACCATCTTGTTAGAATGGGCAGCATCTGTTCTTCCGCTAAAAATTATCTTGTCGCCTTTTTTGTATGATGTCTTATCAGACTGGAATTCGACAATCACTCCGTATGCCGGAGCAATTGCCATAGTTGCTACTAGTATGGCCAAAATGGAAACTATTGCTTTCAAACCCTATCTAGCGTACAAATAGGCAAAAACATGTTTAATTAGATTGGGTATCATTTATTCTAGTAAATTATCAGTGTCGCTAGACCATAATTCAATAAGCTTATTTTTGCAACAAACTAAACTCTAATTGTGCTGGAATACACACTGAACATACTGGGCAGCGAGTGGATTGTAATCATATTTGTGGCGCTACTCGCACTTCTTGGCACAAACAGGCTGCCTGATGTGACAAAAAAGCTTGGACGCGCAGTAGGAGAATACAACAAGACAAAAAACGAGATTCAAAGCCAGCTTGCGGGCGCAATGAACACAAACCTCAACATAACTGCGCCAGTGCAAAACGAGAGGCAAAAGCTAGAGTTCATTGCAAAATCGCTTGGCATTGATTTTGCCGGGAAAACCACAGAGGAGCTCAAAAAAATAATCTCATCGAAAATGTCAGAGACAGGCTCAAAGGAAAGTTAGATTTTGAACAGGATTTCATTTAATCAGATTTACAACATGGACTGCATCGACGGAATGAAGCTCATTCCTACAAAGAAAATTGATCTGATTGTAACAGATCCGCCGTTTGCAATCAATTTTAAGGCAACAAAACAAAACTACAACAGGACTGCGTCGCGCGTGATGCAGGGGTATAACGAAATCAAAAAACAGGATTATTACGATTTTACCATAAACTGGATGAGCCAGGCCTACAGGATCCTAAAAGATTCTGGCAGCATGTATGTTTTTTCTGGGTGGAACAACCTAAAAGATATTCTAAACGCACTAGATGATGTCGGATTTGTCACCGTCAACCACCTCATATGGAAGTATCAGTTCGGCGTGGTCACAAAGACAAAATATGTCACATCACACTACCACTGCCTGTATGTCTGCAAGAACGAAAAAAAACGGAGGTTCTACCCTTTCTCAAGATTTTCGCAAAAACAAAAGACACCTGATGGCCGTAGCATGCATTACAAGGACAAAGAGGATGTCTGGAACATAAACCGTGAGTACTGGACTGGAGACAAGAAAACACCTACAAAACTTCCAGCGGAGTTGTTGCGAAAGATACTACAATATTCAAGCAAAAAAGGCGACGTAGTCTTTGATCCTTTCTTAGGTTCGGGCCAAGTCGCAATGATAAGCAAGGAGATGGATCGACACTACCTGGGATTTGAGATTGTTGCGCGGTATTACGATTTTGCAAAAAAGCGTCTAGATGGGAATCTGTACCGCGTCAAGGCATAAAAAGAGCGGGATTGGACCTGCGTCCCAATTCCGCAGTTGTTTCTATCTGTATTCCATTTTGCCCTTGATGCGCTTTACTTCAGCCATCTCGTCTTTGAGATGCTTGGCCAAGAGTCTTTCAGATTCTTTTTTGTGTTTCCAATATGCATTAAGAACTGCTTGTCTGCTTTTTGCGCGTCTGAGGGCTACCTGGTATTTCCTGTGAATTGCAGCTACGCCTCGTACATAGCTGCCGGAGCTACTTCCCATGGTATGATAGGATCGATTCTAATAGATAACATGATCGAGTTTATCATATTGTCATAGTTGCTGAGTTAAGGTTGACTAGATGTGGGTGTGCCCCTGGCAGTCTGCCGATCGTCTACTGCAGGGTTACAGGATGCAACACTCAAACAATAAATCCGGAGCAGGCCTATTGGGGGGTACATTGAGGTATTCCTGCCCAAAATGCAGCTCCCAGATACTAATTCAAAAAACCTTCAACAAAAAATTCATGATCTCATGCCAGAGCTGTGGTCTGCAGGACCTAATAGAATACACAAAAAACGTAGACGAGGGCTACCTGGAGTTTCTTGCGCGCTACGATCAAGGCGATACACCCACAAAAAAGCAGCTTGGTGTTGAGCTAAAGACTGCAGGGATTGTACGGGACAAAAAAGAGATCGAGGATCTGATCGCAGCCAACTCGCCAGACCCACTCACAAAGGAGGTTTTGTTTTCAAAAAAAGACTACATCTCGTTTTACAAGACGATAAAACAGCCGGAGCCTGAGCTTGGGGCCAAAGTAGATGAGCTTGGCCTTTTGGAACCTCTGGTGGTACATCTACGTCAAAAAAACATCGAGAGGTTCTACAAATTCCAAGAAGAAGCAATACGGGAGATCCTCTACGGCCAAAACTTGGTAATTGTTGCACCGACTGCCTCAGGAAAGACAGAGGCCTTTGCCATACCTGTGGTGCATAAGGCTGCAAAGGAGGCAGATGCCGGCAGGATTTTTGCCATATTTGTGTATCCTACCAAGGCACTTTCGCGCGACCAACTACCAAAACTGCAGCAGATGGCGCAGGCAGTAGGCCTTAGGGCAGCAGTTTTTGATGGGGATACAAAGCAGGTGGAGCGAAGAAAGATACTTGATGAGCCGCCACAAATCATTGTAACAAACTTTGATGTCTTGCACTATCATATGATGTATGGTACAAAGTTTGCCACGCTGTGCAGCACAGTCAAGTTTGTCATAGTTGATGAGGCGCACGTTTACTCTGGAATATTTGGCTCAAACGTCCACTACATCATAAAGCGACTCAAAAGACTGACAAGACAGATCCAGTTTGTTGCATCTTCTGCCACTTTGCAAAACGCACAAGAGTTTTGCGAGCAATTGTTTGGCACAAAGATGCACTTAGTTATGGGCTCTGGCAAAAAAGGCCAAACAGATTTTGTGATGATCTTTCCATCGCTTAGGACGCAGAGGGCGCTCACAATAGATTTGCTCGAGAGGCTTGCTGCAAAAAAACACAAAACAATGGTGTTTTCAAACTCGCATCTCAACTCCGAGCTTGTCGCACTGCAAGCAAGAAAGAAAAGGATCGACATCAAGGTGCACAGGGCAGGTCTTATGGCAAACTATCGCAGCTATGTGGAAAAATTATTCAAGGAGGACAAGCTTGCGGCCATATCATGCACGCCAACACTTGAGCTTGGAATCGATGTAGGAAATGTGGATGGTGTGATATCTTCTACAATTCCTGTCAACCGACTGATGCAGAGAATTGGACGTGCTGCAAGAAAAGGCCAAAAAGGGTTTGCATTTTTGGCACTTGGCAACGACCCAATATCACAATACTACAGGAACCACCCCGAAGACTATTTTGTAGATGAAGAAAAACTCTACTTGGATCCAAAGAACCCATTTGTCGAGGAATTCCATGTCCTCGCAATGGCCTGTGACAAGCCGATTGCAGCACACGAGCTGCCAGAACACCAAGATTCAATCAAAAAACACCTCGAGGCCGGCAGGCTGATATCGCAGGCCGGCAGGTATGTGCCTAATTTCGATGCAGTAAAGGCGATTTTAGACGAATACAGCATACGGGGGATTGGAAAATCGATCGATATATTTTACAATGGAAAAAAGGTAGGTGACCGGGTCCTGCCTATGGCACTTGAGGAACTGCACGAGTCCGCAGTTTATTTTCTTGCAGGAACAAGGTACAAGGTAAAAGAATTCAATTATCCTGAAAAACAATCTGCAACTCTTACCTTGCTGCCGCGTGACTACCCATACTATACCAAGGCGTTAACAGAGGAGTGGCCTACAATTGAGACCATATATGAAAAAAGGTGGGCTTTTGGAGTCGAGGTGTTTTTTTGCAAGCTGCACATACAAAAACGGGTATATGGTTACGTCAACATCGAGCTTGGCCAAGAAGTAAACCAAGGCCAAAAGATCCTACTGGAAAGACCACTTGAATATGATTTTGTCACAAAGGGTTTGGTGATTCATGCGCCAAGGCCTATGCATGAAATCGAAAACTCGGAAAACCCCGAATATGTGGAGGCAAGCGGTTACCACGCAACAGAACACGTCATAATTGAAGGAAGCAACATGGTGACTGGTGGAGTCTCACAGGATCTTGGCGGAATATCTCTTGGAACATCAGGCCTCATCTTTGTGTATGATGGCGCAATTGGCGGCAACGGTGCAAGCAAAGCACTATACGACAGACTGGAAAAGGCCTTTGAGCGAAGCCATCTCATCGTAAAGGAATGTCCTTGCAACAACGAGGCAGGCTGTCCCAGATGCACATTTTCGTATCGCTGCGGAAACAACAACGAATTTTTACACAAAAAGGCCTCACTTGAGATCCTCCAGAGAATAACCAACGGAGAAAAAACAGAGATCACAGAACCAACAGAGGGAGACAGGCCGCTAGTTTAGTGTTTGAGCGGCTCCAGATTTCCATATCTGAGGCCTTCTTCCAGAACATGGTTGATCAATTTGGAAAAACTGACGTTTGTGTTTTCTTTCATCATCTCGTACTGTTTTTCCTTTAGCCGCTTGTTAAGCTCAATGTTCATAGAAATTGTGACCCTGGTCCAGTCTCGAGGGGCCGACATTTCAGCTACGACTCCTCAAAAAATTAAAAGGTAAATGACTCATGCGGTCACCATCCATGTGTTTTTGGCCACGGTTCGCACAATGGTGTTGTTTTGACACGCATGAACCGTATCCAAGATTGCGTTTGCGCACATGACGCATATCACCTCTAGCGGCTTTCTGCATTCGGAGCACTTGCGGATAAGCTCTAGTGCGCCACCGCACTTCCTACAACTTTCGTCTGGCATCTTTGAACCACCTTATGCCTGAATGGAGTATTGAGAGGATTTCTTGTTTGATATCGAGATTTTGACGCATATATGGATCACGCAAAATGTAATGCCTATTACAATATTTAATATTTTCTGTGTTTTCATGACAATTAGAGTGTAAAATTACAAAAGTTTAATAATATTACATTCAAAATATTGGAACGGTGATCATAATGACGACACCACAGATTGTCCTTCTCAAAGAAGGTACTACACAAACAAAGGGTAATGATGCCCAGAAAAACAACATAAGCGCTGCAAAACTAATTGCCGAACTCGTCAGAACTAGTCTTGGCCCACGCGGTATGGACAAGATGCTAGTTGATACACTAGGAGACGTGACCATTACAAACGACGGTGCAACCATCCTCAAAGAAATCGACGTGCAGCATCCGGCTGCAAAGATGATGGTTGAAATCAGCAAGGCAACAGACAGCGAAGTCGGAGATGGTACAACATCTACAGTGGTCCTTGCCGGCGCTCTTTTGGAAAAAGCAGAAGAGCTGATTGGCAAAAATGTACACCCTACTGTAGTGGTCGACGGCTTCAAAAAAGCAGCAGAAAAGGCAATTGCAGAGCTTCGACAGATCGGCATCAAAGTCGATCCGCTGGACAAGAAGTTCCTCAAAAAGGTCGCAGTGACTACACTTGCATCTAAACTGGTGTCTTCAAACGCTGAAGAGCTTGCGGACATTGTAGTCGATGCGGTCTTGTCCGTTGCAGAAAAAGTTGGTGACAAGTACAAAGTAGACATTGACAACGTCAAAGTCGAAAAGAAGGGCAGCTCCTCGATTAGAAACACCGAATTGATCCATGGTATAGTCTTGGACAAAGAGGTGGTTCATGGTGGGATGCCAAAGAGAGTAGAATACGCAAAGATCGCACTACTCAACGCACCACTTGAAATTGAAAAGACAGAGTTTGATGCAAAGATAAACATCAACTCACCTGAGCAAATGCAGATATACATCGACGAAGAAAACAAGATGCTCAAAAAGCTTGTAGACAAGATTGCACAGTCTGGCGCAAATGTAGTTCTTTGCCAAAAAGGCATCGATGACATGGCACAGTACTATCTTGCCAAGGCAAACATACTTGCCGTCAGAAGAATCAAAGAAAGTGATCTGACCAAACTATCCAAAGCAACTGGTGCAAGGATTGTTACCAACATCAACGAGCTGACAGACAAGGACTTGGGTTCAGCAAAACTAGTAGAGGAAAGACAAGTCGAGTCCGACAAATGGGTCTTCATCGAGGGTTGCAAGAATCCAAAGGCCGTGTCTATTTTGGCTCGCGGCGGTTCGCAGCGAGTAGTCGACGAAGTCGAGCGCTCAATCCACGACGCTTTGATGTCTGTCAAAGACGTAGTGGAATATCCACACGTCCTAGTTGGCGGAGGCGCACCTGAGACACGGGTTGCCTCAAGGCTACGCGAATGGGCAAACTCGCTTGAGGGACGCCCACAACTCGCAGCGCAAAAGTTCGCAGAAGGACTTGAAACCATTCCTCTAGTTTTGGCAGAAAACGCGGGAATGGATCCACTTGACACACAGGTGCAGCTCAGATCAAAGGGCACTACGGGAAAGGCTACCTATGGAATCGATGTCCTCAATGGTAAGGTAGCTGACCTAGAAAGCCAAAACGTCTACGAGCCGCTTGCTGTCAAAGAACAGGTCATCAATGCAGCAACAGAAGCTGCGTGCATGATTCTGCGAATCGATGATGTTATCGCGGCATCAAAATCCAGCTCCAAACCACCAAGCAGCCCACCCGGAATGGGCGGCGATATGGGCGGAATGGACATGTAACTTTTCTTTTTTTCTTTTTTTGTCTGAGAATTAATTAAGAAGCAAAAAGCACAGAAATTATGCAAAAAGTAGCTTTAGTTACCGGAAGCTCAAGCGGGATTGGGTTTGAGACTGCATTGGCTTTAGCAAGAGAGGGCTACTACACATATGCTACAATGAGGAACACAAAAAAATCCGGCCCACTTTTGGAGATTGCAAAAAAAGAAAACCTTCCGATATCTGTAATAGAATTAGATGTAGACAAGCCGGAATCGATCAAATCCGCAGTGTCCAAAATCATCAAAGAAAAACAAAGAATAGATGTTGTGGTGAATAATGCCGGTTATGGTATTTTTGGGTGCCTTGAGGATCTCACCATTGAGGAGTTAAAGGCGCAGTTTGAGACCAACTTTTTTGCAATTGTACGTATGATCCAAGAGGTCGCACCAATCATGAGAAAGCAAAAGGAAGGCTCTATAGTAAATGTGAGCTCAGTTGCAGGTCGGATTGGCTTTCCAGGAACGCCTGCTTACATCAGCTCCAAGTTTGCTTTGGAAGGATTGAGCGAATCTCTGAGATACGAGTTGTCACCATTTGGCATAAACGTCATAATTATAGAACCTGGGGTGATCAAGACAAATTTCTTTGATTCCATGAAGATGGCAACACCCAAACCTGACTCGCCATACAAGGATATGACGCACAAGGTCGTATCTGGAATCAAGATGATGGCAGAGATGGGCACGCCTCCAAAAGAGGTGGCTTCTGTAATAGTCAAGGCCTTAAAGGAAAAAAACCCACTCCCAAGATACACAGTGGGAAACGACGCAGCAATGTTTTTGGAGGCAAAAAAGATGAAAACCGACATTGAGTTTGAAAACTATCTAAAGAAGGAACTTTTTTGACTGGTTAAATTATTATAGCCAGTAAAGTCAGATTTTGTCAAAGTCTGCAAATTAGACCACAAAAATGATGCGTTATGAAATGGAAGACATTAGAACACAACGGAATAATATTTCCACCCGACTTTGAGTCAAAAGGCATCTCTATTAAGATAAAGGGACAGCCAGTCAAGCTGAATCTCTTGCAGGAGGAGATGGTATACCAGTGGGCAAAGAAAAAGGATACACCATACGTGCAAGACGCCGTGTTTCAGAAGAACTTTGTAGCAGACTTTGCCGCCACGTTTAATGGCAAATACAAGGGCCTGACCATATCCGATATTGATTTTTCTGACGCTTTTAAGCTTGTAGACAAAGAAAAAGACGCCAAGCTGCTCATGACAAAGGAGGAAAAAAAGGCGCTTGCGCAAAAAAGAAAAGAATTACGTGAAAAGATGAAGTCAATCTACGGCAAGGCAATCCTCGACGGACACGAAGTCGAGGTGGCAAACTACATGGCAGAGCCACCAGGTATTTTCATTGGGCGTGGGGACCACCCGATGCGTGGCAAATGGAAGCCAAAGATTACTCAAAAAGACGTCACGCTAAACTTGGGTGAAAACGCAAAGGTTCCGCCTGGAGACTGGGGCAAGATAGTACACGACCATGACTCCATGTGGCTTGCCTGCTGGACCGACGCTCTATCTGAGAAGATAAAATACGTCTGGCTTGCAGACACTGCAAGCCTCAAGCAAGAGCGAGACCAAGCAAAGTATGACAAGGCAGCAAAGCTTGGCAAGGAGATCAAAAAAGTAGAAGAAAAGATAATTGCAGCAATGAAGGACAGGGATCCAAAGGTTGCCAAGATTGCCACTGTGTGTTATCTGATTTATAGGACCTCGATGAGGGTCGGAGACGAAAAAGATCCAGACGAGGCAGACACAGTGGGCGCCACGACGCTAAGAAAGGAGCATGTCAAGCTTGATGATGAAGGAATACACTTTGACTTTTTGGGAAAGGACAGCGTACGCTGGGTGGAGACCATACCTGCACAAGGAAATGACACGATGCTTTATGAGAATCTCAAAAAGCTGGTCTCAAACAAAAAGCCAAGCGATGAAATATTTGATGGCATCACATCAAGGCACGTCAACGCATTTCTGAGCAGTATAGTAAAGGGGCTGACTGCAAAGGTGTTCAGAACTTATCTGGCTACAACTGAGGTAAAAAGGTACTTGTCTGAAAAGCTGGACGTCAAGAACAAGTCAGAAAATGAAAAGCTCTACATCGCAAAGATGGCAAACCTTCAGGCCGCAATCATGTGTAACCACAAGCGCACCATCCCAAAGAACTTTGAGGCAACCCTTGAGAAAAAACGCGAGACTCTCAAAAAACTCAAAGACATAGTACCAAAGACTGACAAGCAAAAAGCAAAACTAAAGGAAAGAGAAGAGAAATTGAAGCTTGCAATAGACCTCCAGGAAAAAACACGTGACTACAATCTAGGTACTTCGCTTCGAAACTATATTGACCCACGTGTCTTTAAGGCTTGGGCGAATGAGGTAAAGGCAGACTGGGAGAAGCTGTACACTGCTTCGCTTCAGCGCAAGTTCCTGTGGGTCAAAAACGTGGACGTCAAGTGGAAAGATATTGTAGCACAGTAAGTCACAGTTTTGTGCCGCATCTTGGGCAGTAATTGCCGTTTGAGGCAAGGTCGCACATTGGGCAGACCTTCTTTGAGATCCTAAAGAATCTGATAAATGGCACAAAGATTAGTGGCAAGAAGAAGAAAAAGAATCCATACTGCAGCAGAAATAAGGAAATTACTATTGATGCTATTGCGGCTATGGCAGTAAGTGGCCAGCCCGACCATCTCATGATTTTATTTGGTGACCGCAAAATAATATTGTACTTTTTGTTCCCAGAATCATTTATTTGCGCCATGAAATTAGGCGTCATTGTGCCGGGGTAGCTCAGCCTGGTTAGAGTGCCAGTCTTTCTATCCTCCTATAAAGGGCAATACTCATAATCTGGAGGTCGTGGGTTCAAAACCCACCCCCGGCATGTTTTACAGTTTCGTACCACGAGCTAGAAACCCACATTCAGTTCAAATCTTTACGGGTTGGGCATAATATGAAAAACCTTAGAAACTAGTCGTCATGAGCAAAATCATCTAAAAAGTTTAGAATATTTCACAATACATTCATCATTGATTTTCTTATCTTCTGGACTCATAATGGTCTAATTTTTTTGAAATATAAAAATACATTTTTATAATATCTTGGTTCACGGTTGGCTTTGTTTTTTGATCACAATATGCGTCTTAACTCCAAATTCTCGCTTTCTGGATCAATATCTATTCATGGCCATTATCGTGTAGAAATTTACCTGCTGCGACAATGCCAGTCCTTCTATTACCATCAAAGAACGCTTTCGCAAGAAGTGAAACTTTACAATTGTAAACGACTGTATTAAAATAAGATACCATTGATCTTCTTCTATGAATTATGTAAAACCAGAAGTATTAGTAGACACTGAATGGGTTTCAAAGAATCACCAAAATGGAAAAGTGAGTGTTGTAGAAGTTGATTATGACCCTGAGAACGGATACAGAAAAGGCCACATAGATGGCGCCACGCTAATTTGGTGGAAACGTGACATAAACGATCCAGTTACGAGGGACATTGTAAACAAAAAACAGTTTGAAGAATTGATGCAAAGGAACGGCATTTCGGAAGATAGTAAAGTAGTTCTTTACGGCGACTTTAACAACTGGTTTGCTGCCTTTGTATTCTGGATTTTTAAGTACTATGGGCATGAAAATGTCAGAATAATGAATGGTGGCAGAAAAAAGTGGGAGCTTGAAAAACGCCTATACACGACGGAAGAACCAAAGGTCACACCGACTTCTTATGTTGCACAACCTCCCAACGAGGGCCTCAGAGCATATCTTTTCGATGTAAAACGTGCGTTAGATAAGAAAGATACTGTTCTAGTCGATGTGAGATCGCCAAAAGAGTTTACAGGAGAGATAACTGCACCTCCAGAATACCCTATGGAACACGCCCAGAGAGGAGGGCACATTCCAGGAGCCCAGAACATTCCTTGGGCTACAGCAGTAAATGATGCAGATGGCACATTCAAGACATACGAAGAGTTGAAGCAAAACTATACCTCAAAAGGAATTACACCAGACAAGGACGTCATATGCTACTGCAGAATAGGCGAGAGATCTTCACACACCTGGTTTGTTCTAAAATATCTTCTTGGCTATCCACAAGTTCGCAACTATGACGGTTCGTGGACAGAATGGGGCAACATGATAGGTAATCCGGCGGAAAAATAAATCCTTCATTCTTTATACAAAATCAGCAAAAATGATCATCGGAATTGAGACGAATAAAAATAGCTTCAATAGCAGCAATTTCATTTCTTTCAATAATTTTGTTGTTTGTGTCACAGAATCAAATCAATTCTCCCCCAACTGATAGTAAACCAATAAAAAATGTTGATACAAATCGGTCATTGTATGTTACTGAATTTACATTACCAACAAACTCCTTCCCAAATGGAATTTTGATAGACAGTAAGGGGTTTGTATGGACAGTTGGTTCAAACTCACGTCTTTACAAATTCAATCCAGCAGATAGCCAATTAACTTCAGTGTATGTCATTGGAGATAAAGACGAGTCGGGCTCAAGCCTCATGATGGGATGGACCATAGTTGAAGATAATGATGGGTTCCTGTGGTTATCACAACTTGGTTTGAAATCACTTTGGAGGTTTGATCCCACCACTGAAAAATTCAGCCCTTACGGCACTAAGGCGTCTCCTTTCCAGATGAAGGCGGATAAAGAAAATGGAGAAATTTGGTTCACAACGGTGGGAAACACAGTAGGAGTTGTTAAAAAAACCAGCGACGACAAGTCAAATGAGTATAAAATTCAAGAATTTGACATGGGTGATAACACCTTCCCAAGCGGATTATTTTTGGAAAAAGATCATGTTTGGATATCTCAGGTGACAGGGAACAAATTAATCAAATTTAGGATAAACCGAGGAGATGATCAAGTCTTATCTATCGAAAAGGTCTTTGAAATTCCAAGTGATAATAAAACTACGATATATTCTCCAACTGATGTTTTAGTCGATGATAATGAGGTGTGGTTCACCGAACATGGAACAAGCACCATTACAAAATACGTCTTGGGTGAAAATCAGGTAAAGAGGTTTCCGACGTCTAGAAACCAATTTAATGCAACAACGTTGCCATTTTGGCTAAAGGAATCCCAAAAAGGAGATGGAATGTGGATAAATGAGCATACTGGAAACAAAATTGCATTCTTTAACACTGATGATTTGACACTTACAGAATACGAAATACTAAGTCGTCCCCCTGATGGCTCTACTGTGTATCCGCTTGGGTTGTCGACATCATCAAATGCTGTTTGGTTTTCGGAATGGAATACCGACAAAATAGCTGTAATAGACGCAGAAAAACCGATTCCATTTGACATCAAAGTTAAAGAGAATATCATTAGAATTCCAAGAAGCTCTGAGAAACCCGAGATAATCGATCTAGAAATTTTTGGAAATGGCAACCTCCTAGGAGGACGTTCTGTCTCTCTTATGGTTTCAAGCTCCATGGAACCTTCGTTGGGATTGGTCAATATGACAGCAAAATTTGCTGAAGAAAAGATTTCCTTTACTGGAGTCGACACTAAAAAAGTGCAATTGGTGATAGACACCTACTCTGCTCCCTCTGGAAATTATACGCTTGCAGTAAGTGCTACAGACGGAGCCGTCACAAAATCAGCATTTGTAGATTTGATGATTAATTAAGTCCTTTCACTTCTTTACATTTGTAAACTATCATAGTTATACATCAGGTGTTTTGGAGGTTTTTTGTGGAAGATGTAAAGACTTCTAGTTCACGTAAAATCGGAGTTGCTGCTGGCATAGGGACAGCGATTGTAATAGCTGCACTATTTTCTCTTTGGTATGTGGGACAGGGTTCATTTCCTACTCAAGAAGCCAAGCCGGAATTTGGCCAGATAATTGGGACTGTACGAGAATCCACACCTCTTCAGACCAGCACACCAAAAAAGTTTGCAGGAAGTGTAAACTTTGACATCCCAGAATTTGCAAAGTACAGAGGATCTGACAAGGCACAAATAAATCTGGTCGAATTTGGCGATTACCAATGTCCGTTCTGCAAAAGATTCTTTGATCAAACTGAACCGCAACTCATGCAAGAATACATAGATTCTGGCAAGACCAAGTTCTACTTTCTTGACGTATCAATAGTTGGCGAGGACTCGCTAGTCCTTGGGCAAGGTTCATGGTGTGCAGACGAACAAGGAAAATACTGGGAATACCATGACTATATGTACGCAAATCAAGGAGATGAGAATTCAGGGTGGGGAACGCCAGAGAAGGTCAAATTTATGGTAAGAAACATTTCCGGACTTGATACCGATAAATTCAATCAATGTCTTGATAGCAAAAAATACGAATTACGTAGCAAACAATTAACTGCATTTTCTCAACAGATTGGACTTGTTGGAACACCCACCATGTTTGTCGGTACTCCTGAGAGTGGATACATCAAGATCACAGGCGCTCAACCTTACGAAGTTTACAAGAAAGTAATAGATGCACATCTGGAATGATTTCGATGTGAGGTAAAGCTTTAGTTGTTATATTTTTAGCAATCTACTTGCTCTAAAGCTGTACATTGGCAGATACGTGAACGCCATTGTCGCGATACCTATGATCTGCAACCAGAGTGAATAGAAGTGATACATTCCGGCAAACATGAAAACTGCACCGACTGCAGCAACTGGTATCAGTTTTCTCTTTTTCTTGTACCACATACCTGTAATCATTGAAGCAGAGGAAGCAAAAATAATGACCATTCCAAATGGACTGTCAAAGAATTTCACCGCATCCATGAGATAACTATTTGAATCATACATCGCTCCCATGCCATCCACATTATTTGATAGAGTAACTGTTGCTAATCCGCCCATGCTAAAACCTAGCAGAACAATACAGATGACCATGCCTAAAATTCCAATAGAGCAAGCACATTTGCATTTAGAACTTTTCATAATTCGCCTGAATTTCATTTACTCTATAAGTTTTTCATTTATTTCCATTGTTTAATCGAGTACGACTTTACAATTGTAAAGAAGTCATAATAAGTATCGGTACTTGCAATATTATGTCAGATGGGACAAATAGTCGACACTGAACGTGTTGGAGTAAAAAGGACCGCTATCAAGATAGGCGGAATGCATTGTGCTGGTTGCGTTAATTCCATTCAGAACTTCGTATCCGAGCTTAACGGTGTTAAAAAATGTGAAGTCAATTTAGCGTCTGAAAAAGCAGTCATAGAATTTGATCCAAAATCGGTAGATTTGGTCACAATTGAAAAAGCAGTAGCAGAAGCAGGCTACAAAGTAGTTTATGAAAAGCTAACACTGAAAGTTAGCGGAATTACTGACTCTAGTGATGCAGACAATTTGGAAAAACGTTTGAAAGAAATTGAGGGTGTCAAGTACGCTTCAGTAAACTATGGAAACAGTCAGGTGCTAGTTGAATACAATCAAGCACTGCTCTCACTTTCAGATATCAGGCAATTCATAAACAAAAGCGGATATCAAATTCTAAGCGAAGATCTTTCGGCATCAGCAGAACAAATAGAAGCAAAAAAACTCAAAAAATTATTCGCGATAGGCATTGCATTTACCATTCCAATTTTGCTTCTAGGATATCCTGAATACATGCCGTTTGTTCCGCTGGCAGGCACAACTCTTGCAGCTTACATCATGTTTGTGTGCGCAAGTATTGTTCAGTTTGTGACCGGAAGCAGGTTCTACATAGGTGCATACAGAATTGCGAAGATGAGATCTGCAAACATGGACACTCTTGTCGTAATTGGAACAACTACTGCATATCTGTTCAGTGTAGCAAATACCTTTCCAGAACCAACATGGCACAATATCTATTATGATGCGGCAGCAGTTGTAGTCACCTTCATTATTTTGGGTAAATATCTTGAAAACAAAACAAAAGGAAAAGCATCTTCGGCAATCAAAAAAATGCTTGAGTTGCAGCCAAAGACTGCACGAATAAAAAAAGATGGGCAAGAGGTACAAGTCCCAATCGAACAGATAAAAGTAGATGATCTCATAATCGTAAGGCCGGGTGAAAAGATTCCAGTAGATAGCATCGTCGTCGAAGGACATTCGGCAGTAGATGAATCGATGATTACTGGTGAATCGATGCCGGTTGAAAAGAAAATAGGAGATGTAGTGATAGGCAGCACTGTCAACAAAGAAGGCGCATTACTTGTAAAAGCAGTCAAAGTTGGAGGTGATACAGTTCTTTCTCAGATAGTCAAATTGGTCGAGGATGCCATGGGAAGGAAACCGCCCATGCAGAGACTCGTTGACAAGATAGCAGGATACTTTGCGTTTGTGGTAATCGCAGTCGCTGTCGGTACGTTCTTTGCATGGTACTTTTTATCGCCAGTTGGGCCACACCTCTTGGCAACTGCTTTGATACCAGCGGTAGCAATACTCGTTGTAGCATGCCCCTGTGCACTTGGTCTTGCTACTCCTACTGCGATAATGGTTGGGATGGGGAAAAGTGCTCAAAACGGAGTTCTGTTCAAAAGCGGTGAAGCACTTGAGACATTAGGTAAGATCCAAGTTGCCGTCTTTGATAAAACAGGCACTCTTACAGAAGGAAAACCGCAGGTGACTGACATAATCCCTCTGGAACTGGATGCCTCGGCTAAAAGCAAAATTTTAGAAATTGCTGCAACTGCGGAAAATAACTCTGAGCACCCACTGGCAAAATCAATAGTTCAAAAAGCAAAAGAGATTGGAATCAAAATAGGTGAAACGTCTGACTTTATCACAGTTCCAGGCAAGGGCGTGACTGCAGAATACCAAGGCGTTCGCATAACCGTTGGAAGTATGGGGTTGATGAAAGATGAAGGCATTGAAATAAAAGCTGTAGAAAAGATCATCGCAGACCTTCAAAATCAGGGAAAAACTGCCATAGTTGTGGCAGAAGACAAGAAGATTCTTGGTGTTATTGCTTTGCTTGATACTCCTAAGCCAAGCGCAAAGGAAGCTGTAAAGTTGCTAAAAGACAATGACGTTGAAGTCATAATGCTTACAGGAGACAATGAACGAACTGCAGCAACGATTGCAAAAGAGCTTGAAGTAGACAGAGTAATCGCAAACGTGTTGCCACACGAAAAAGTAAACGTAATCAAAAAACTCCAAGAAGAAGGAAAAAGGGTAGCGATGGTAGGAGATGGTATAAACGACGCTGCTGCTTTGACTCAGTCGAACGCCGGTATTGCGATTGGAAGTGGAACCGACATTGCAATTGAAGCCGGAAAGGTTGTTTTGATCAAAAATGATCTTAGAGATGTCGTCACTGCTATTAAGATAAGCAAAAAAACAATCAGCAAAATAAGGCAGAACTTATTCTATGCCTTTGTCTATAATGCAGCCTTGATTCCGGTGGCGGGACTTGGACTGCTTTACCCTGCACTGGCAGGATTGGCAATGGCCGCAAGCTCTGTTTCCGTGACAAGCAGTTCTTTGCTTCTAAAAAGATGGAACCCTCACAAAAAGTGATGGTATTCAGTTCTCCAATTTCTTTGTCCTCTTTATTCTATTGTAAATTAACAGATCCAATAAACCGGCTGTAACTGCCATTGCCAAGAATTTTGTATAGTCAAGGGACAGGGATTCTTTTTCATAGACAAGCGTCCCAGAATATGTGATACGCATCCTATGAAAAAAGCGCCAAGGCCACAACCGCCAGCAATGCCGCTGAGGATCCTCCATAACATCCTCATGGTGTCTTCCTCGCATTTTCGATTTTTTCGATCAGCTGTTGCTTTTTTGGAACCCCCGTGAACTCTAATTTTCCGTTTATGACGACGCCTGGAGCAGTGTATATTGGATATTTTTGGAGATATTGGGGTTTTTCAGTGACATCTATCACATCATAGGAAACCTTCATCTCGTCAAGCATTTTTTCCACAACACTGCAGTTTGAACAACCTGGTGTGGTCAGAATTTCTACCTTCATTTTTTCTCACCCGCGAATTGTTTTGGATTCTTTTCGAATGCCCATCTGCAGCTTGCACAGCAAAAATGATACTCTTTCCCTTCATACTTTATTGATTCGGATTTTTCATTGACTTCTGAGCCACAGACTGGATCTTTCATTTCATTCCTTCCATTGCCCCCATTTCCTCAGGCAATCCTTCCGACAAACCAAGAATTTCCATCGAGTCAAGACCAATATTGAATAAAAGTGCACTCCATACCAAAACTATTGCGAGAATTTTCAGGACTTGCTTGCGTTCCTGCGGATATTTTCGCCAATACCAAAAAACTGGCACTACTGAAACAATCAAGTTAACCAATGCCCCATACTCCATAAAAGGAACTTTTCCTTCCACCTCTTCAATTGGAACGTCTGCCTCTCCAATCATTTTTCCTCCACTTGCCATGAAAGCCAAATTCAAACCCTCATGGAATACTCCACCTTCATACCAAAGGTGGCCAAAGGCACCGTTTAGTATGATGAACGAACCAAGAATAACCAGTGCCCAACCTGTAAACTTTCTCACAGTCTCAATTCTCTTTGTAAGGCCACCAGTCGCGTTGATTCCTAAAATTCCAAGCGCGCTTAGAAGAAGAAGTGGAACGACTCTGCCAACTCCATTTATTGCCATCAAAAGGCCCCCTTGTAACCAGTCTCCTGTTGAGGCAGAAAATATCAATATGATGTAAGTCACAGGATTTGGGCAACCAACACCGGCATTGCCCAAGAGCAATCCAAGAAGAAACACCTTGGTATAATCTCCCCGTTTTTGAATAAATTGCGGCATGCCAGAATATGTGGGCATTTTAAATTTGATTAGTTTTAATTCTGAAAGACCAAAAACAAAAGCTGCTATTCCTGCAGCTGCATACATTATTCTTGTGGCACTATCAAGTCCCACAAATTTTCCAATTTGTGCTACGGCAGATCCATAGACTGACAATGTTATGATTAATCCGATGCCAAACAGTGCTGCCATGATCAAGCCTTTTTTTCCTGAAGTCCCCATTGCAATTGGAACTATAATAAAGACAAGCGGAAGAGTACAAGGAAGGACTATGTTAGATACTCCCCCAGCAAAGGAGAGAAGCATGGTAAGTGTGGTTGCCGGTGTCGTTGCTAGATAAATGAAACCAAAAAGCGTAATTGAGCCAAGAACAAAAATTGCAATAACTAGGAATGACTTGAATCCTTTTCCTTGCTGTGTTAGCTCATTCATTCATTATCCTAACTCTGATCTCTTACAATTTGATTTAAGACGTTACACAAATATCAAAACTGATAATGTGGTGTTGAGACTTTACAAATGTAAAGATGCATCTTTATCTATGATGACATGTCTGTAGGTTTTCAATCCTGACTTTTGTAATTACATTTAAAAACAAAGATCGAAGATTATTATTCATGTTTGAAAAGCATTGCATGATTTGTGGCGTTGAGGTTGACAAGAAAACTTCGCCAAAACGATTTGGTAAATATTTTTGCTCCGATGACCATGCTCAACAATACCTAAAGAAAAGAGAAGAACAGGAAAGAGCCATGGCAGAAGAAGAAAAGAGACGCCCACATAGACGTGGTGGATGTTGTTAAAACATGGTTAGCAAGTATGCTGTAATAGGAATTGCTGTGGGTGTGTTTTTTGCAGGACTAGGCATAGGTTATGCTGTATTCCAATCTACTCAAATCTCGCCAATGATGAACCAGCAACAAATGATGAATCAGTTTAGGGGAAATCCGCAGTTGATGCGCGATATGTTTTCAGATCCCCAGTTCATGCAGGAAATGATGAGGGATCAGCAGTTTAATCAAATGATGATGTCATACATGATGCAGAATCCAGAACAGGTGGACATGTGGATGATTCAAAACCCACAACACGTGCAACAAATGTCAAAAGCAATGAAGGAAAATCACGAGTTTATGCAAGAAATGATGTTTGAAATCATAAACGATCCTGATTTGAGATTACAAATGTTAGGCCACATGACAGAGAATCAGGAAACTATGCAACAGATGCAACAAATGATGCAGGGAAATATGGCTGGAAAAGGCATGGGTCATGGAATGATGATGGACTCCGGAATGATGGGACAGGATAGCATGTCAATGAAGGAAGGTTCTATGAAAAAAGAAACTTCGGCAATCGTTGACTTTAGCGACATCAAAATCACAAACATTTCAGCTAACAGTGTAACAATACAAGGAACCACAAACGTAGATGTGAATTGTCAAGTAGAATACTGGACTGCAAACGATCCAAAACATTACTTTGCATCAGATACGCTAGACATGATGGATATGAAACACACCGATCACAAAGTAACAATCAAAAACCTATTGCCAAACACCAAGTACAGTTATAAATTCAAGGCAACACTTGACGGCAAGACGTTTTATTCAAGCGAACAAACATTCACGACAAAGTCGGCATAAGATACAATTTTTTATTATTTTATCGCATGTGACAGGCTTTGAAATCAAAAATGTTTATCCCATTTTCAAAATGTGACAGAAGATCTTGCTTCTCATATTTAGCATCAGAAAAATCATGCTTTTCCATTGACAAAGATCATGAGGGCCGCATGATGGGGAAAGATCCTTCTATTGCATTTGATTCTATTGTTTCCCTATCGAAAGTAATAGTAGACGATGAGAATTTTGCCAAAAATGTCGGTTTATTGCATTCGTCCATTAAGAAACGGAAACCGAATTTTAGCCGTGGAGATGCATTTGTTTTACAGACGGCAAGGTCATTGAATGCACGAGTACTTACAGCTGACCCTGATTTCGAAGGCATCAAAGAAGCTGACATGCTCAAAAGAAAGAAGCATTAAGCGAATTAACATAACTACATTTTGTAGAAATTTAATCAATGTGAAATTTCAATGTGTTTTGTATAAAAAAGAAAACTTATCTCTGTTAGTGTATTAAGAACTGGTTGCCTAGTTTCAACAACAAGAAACTGAGAGCAGTGAATGCGAATCATGTAAGCCACTCTGGTATGACACAATTATTGCCAGCTCAAGCAGGCACAACTGCTAATATGTCCTCACTTGGCAAGCTGTCTATCGTTAATCTGTCATCACTGTGTGGCATTGGATTTGCACAAGCACCACATTTTGGCAAAATTATCTCTGCATCATAAGCAACTTCACCAACGGCTTTGCCACATTTTGAACAATAGATCTGTCTTGTATCGTATATGTTCACATACTCACCCCGGTACCTTGGTGCAAGGTCTCTTACTATGCGTAATCTTGTCCTAAGGCGCTTTGTTTGTCGGAATCAAACAAACATGGATGTGACGCGAGGCTGGGGCTCACCCAAAACAAAATTCTCAACTAGAGGCTTCCCATCAAGTACCTTGTTGGCATCATTTTCTCCTGTACTGATAAGCTCGTTTATTGTTGCTTCCGAAAAGTCGGTATCTTCAAAAAGAAAGTGCTTGTCTTCCTTTCTTTCTATTCTGACTATGTCTCTAATTACTGCACCGCGCTCGCATGCAAGTTTATGATACTCTCGCTCCAGTCTTTCAAAGCGTCCCTTTTCCGTTTGATCCAGAACGGACTCTTCCAAAATGTCGTGCATCTCCTTGATTATGGTAAGGTATCGTGTGATTATCTTTGACATACGCACGTTGTGATCGGTTTTGTCAATGTGCATGATGTCGCGCGCCCTGTGCCACGTCTCCATCATATTTGTTGGCAGCTCGTCGTGTCTTTTTGGAAACAAATTCACAATGTAGACTTTTTTGTCGCGTTTTGGTGAGGCATCGATTATCTCACGCAATGGCGTGTTGCTCAATAGCGTGCCATCCCACAAATACTGCTGCCCAATCTTCGTCCAAGATATTCCGTAGAAGGGATAGCCAGCACTTGCAAGGATGTGGTCTGGCGTTATCTTTTCTTTTTTGCTGTCAAATACCGTGGCACTGCCGTTCTGTATGTCGGTACAAGTCACGATGAGCCGCGGCCTCCCATCGTCGTACAAGCTGTCAAAATCAACATGCGCTGCAAGGCTCTCCTTTAATGGCTCCAAATCATACAAAGCAGGGCAGAACCAACCAAAACTAAAAAAATTGGGCCAAAAACACAGTGGTTTGAACATTCTTGAGTTTCCCCAAAGTGCAGACGTAAAAAATGCCCAGTACTCTCGGTAGGGGCTTGGCAAAAACGGCGGTGTAATCTTTTCTGCTAAAGAATGCCAAAAATCCTCAAGGCACTTTGCGGCATTAGAGTCCTTGCTTGCAGAAATCACTGCGGCATTTATTGCACCAATCGAAGTGCCGGCTATTATATCGAAATGAATGTTACGCTTTTGCAGCGCCTTGTACACGCCGCACTCATACGCGCCAAGTGAGCCTCCGCCTTGTAGTATCAGGACTGACTCGTAGTCTTTGTCTGAATTCTGCAGGCTATCTTTTGCCACCAGTAATATGCAGTCATGAATCATTTAAGGACTTGATTACAGTTTTTGATCAAACATTGTTCTTGCAAACTATTTTCTGTAGAAGCGCCTCAGAGTGTTTGTGATGTTTTTTTGCAGGTTTTTGTTACCAAGCTCTGGAATTATACGAGTTGTGTTCAATTCTTTTCTTGGTATGGTGTTTGCTATTGCTACCGCAGTCAAGTAAAGCAGCTCCGGCGTGATCTTGCGGATCCGCAGATCCAAAATCGCCCTCATCAGATACGGAAAGACAACCGCATTGTTTACCTTGTTCTTGTAGGTGTAGCTCCCAGTAGCCACTATTCTGGCGCCTGCCTTTTTTGCAACATCTGGGTTTATCTCCGGCTCTGGATTCGTCAGGGCAAACACGATCGGATCTTTATTCATCCGCTGAATGGTTTTAGCAGAAATGAGGTTTCTTTGGCCAGACACCCCAATGAAAACATCAGCACCCTTCATCATCTCTGAGAGGTCGCCTCTCTCTTTTTTCCTGTTTGTGAGCGAGGCAATCTCGGCCTTGTACTTGTTCATGTTCTCGGTTCTGCCTTTGTAGATGGCGCCAGACGAGTCCACCACTATTATCTTCTTGCATCCAGCATAAGAAAGAAGTGAAGAAATTCCATATCCAGCAGAGCCGGCGCCAGCTACTACCACCCTGATTGATGAAAGAGATTTTTTTGTTATCTTGAGCGAATTGAAAAGTGCGGCAAGCGCTACCACTGCTGTACCATGCCTGTCGTCGTGGAATACAGGTATTGCCAGATTCTTTTCAAGATCATTTGATATCTCCACCACCTTTGGGAACTCGATATCTTCAAGGTTTACTGCGCCAAAAAGCGGCTCTATTGCAGAAACAATCTTTACTATTTCAGATTTGTCTGTAGTATCCAAGCAGATGGGATACGCACTTATCTTGCCGTAGTGACGATAAATGACTGCCTTTCCCTCCATGACTGGAAGCGCCGCATCAGGGCCAATGTTGCCAAGCCCGAGTATTCTTGTGCCGTCTGTTATGATTGCAACGTTGTTTGACTTGGATGTAAGCTCAAATTTTTGTGCAGGGTTTTGGTAGATCTGCTTGCATACTGCGGCAACACCTGGCGTGTAAATCAGCTTGAGGTTACTTTTGTCCAGCGGGATCTTGCTTTGCACAAATATCTTGCCCTTTGCTTTTTTGTGCAACAGGATGGCCTTTCGTGCAATCTTGCTAGTCAATGAATCATGTATTGCGTGACGGCCGACTTGACTCTATAGGTGAGCTCTGGGGCGTCTTACCATCAATTTTTTTTAGCTATGACCAAATCTGCCTCATAGTGCAGGCTTGCTCTCTCGTGCAGCTTGAGGCGCCATGGCACAAAGCTGGGTTTTTTGGTTTTTGGGTGTATGGAAAAGCCGTATTTTCTTAACTCATAACGCAGTGAATCCGCATACAGTGGTTCTCTGACTGATTTGTCGCCACGCTCAAAGTCGTAGGGGTCCGAGAGGAGCAAGTCACCGCCTTTCTTCAACTGTCTTGCAAACAATTTGATTAGTGGCTTTGGTTCCACAAGTTCAAACAGGTTCAGTGCCAAGACGAATTCGAACTTTGTTTTCCCAAAAGGATGTTCAAGTGAATCCGACACAAAAAAATCAAGGTTTTTCCCATCTGATTTTTTTGCTTCCAATATGGCATAGTATGACTTGTCTATTCCAAATGCATAGTCGTAGTTCTTTGCGAGGTGTCTTGTCATGTGGCCAATTGAGCAGCCGTGTTCTAGTGCGAGGCCGGAATTTGAACCAATTAGTTTTCGTACAGCGGAATAGAATCCGGCCTTTTGGTTTGCCAAGTAGATGTTGCACCATCTTTTTTCTATGATGGAAAGATCAGTTGGCGTTCTGCGAATCTTGGAGAGTGCATCTTTGATAAATGATCTAATCTCCGCATCCTTTGCCAAAAAAAGCAGCTGGCCTCCAAGCCTCGGCCTGTTTGACAGATAAGCAGCAAAATCATTCCACAATATCGGAACGCCATCAATTATTGGATGTTTGAGGCCACACATTGTGCAAATCAAAAACCCTTCCTCAATCTGCTCGGTTTCTCCAAGTATTCTGGGTTCCAACATTCCATGACACTTGACGCAAAAAATATGCTTTAGACTAAACTTGTGCAAATTATCTTGTTCTACGAAAATTCGGATTAATACCTCTTTTCTGTCAAAAGGTCCAGTTAATGTTAAATTCAGTCAAAAAAGGAAAAAGCTATGAGCGAGCTTGAAGAGTTTGCAGACGCCTTGCTTGATCAGATCTCAGTCGAGGTAAACGAGGAAAAAGACATCGCGACGCTTACGGCAAGAATAAATGAGGACGGGGACTTTAACGTCAAGTTCGACTCACCATCTCAAGTAATGGCCTCAATACGCAGCGACCTTGAAAAAAAGATACAAGACTTTACAGGACTGTCAGTCTCAGAAGATGTCAAAATCGAGTTCCCAGGACTTGAGGAATTAAAAAAAATCAAGGGAAGAAAGGTCTTTGCGACACCAGATGCAAGAGAGTTCATCGACAGACTGTTTGCGGCCCTCGCAAAGCAGGACAAATGGGCAATAGTAAATCTGATAAAAGAAGACGCGGCCAAGTTTCTGGTATACTCGACGTATGCAAAATCCTACATCTCAAAGATCTCAACTACATATGGTGACTATCTTGATTCTACAATTTTTATCAACAACTTTGTCCTTTCCAGCTATCCCCAGATAATTCTGTACAAGCAGGGCCAGCCGTACCATACAAGGTATGAGGCAGTAAAGTCGGGGTATATTGGAGCGCTAAAGATGACACTACTTGAGGAACTTGTCCACTCTATTCAAAAAAATCTCTACGAGGAAAACAAAAAGGCGGTAATCGAGGTAAACAAGCTCAACGAAGAGCTCGCAAAGATAATACTGGCACTTGATGATGCCACCGCAACCAAACTTGCAGATTATTTGCAGCTTCCTGCAGTGCCAGACGAGTTCCCTCTCGCAAAGAGAGCAAACCTGTTCTTCACGCTAAATCCAGACAACTTTATCGTAAACGTTCTTGGCCCAGACGTGATGACCTTTACCAAGGTGGAAGTAGATCCTACCATTGGAGGATTCGTGCCACAGCTTCTGGACATTTACCAGAGGTGGCTTGGACCAATCCAGAGGCACCATGCGGCATTTTCCACAATGGAGGGAATGGCAGAATTCTGCGTCCAAAACATACTCGGCAATGACAAGGACTTTGCCCAGTATCTGAGCATGTTCATGGGCACCGATGTCTCAACATACCAAGTACGAAAACACATGGGAAAGGATCTCACCTCCGCAGTATACCAAATACTTGGAAAAGGTGCATTTGAGTTTCTGATAAACAACCCGCCAAACACGCGCGAGTTAAAAGAGCCGCAACTATACCTAAAGAGGGCCGTAAAATGAGCAAGGAGTTCGATCCGACAGTTGCAGAATGGGTTGCATTCTCATCCGACCCCAAGTACAACCTAGTAGAAAAATGCCTCAAGCTTGCACAACTGCTAGAGTATCCAAAGCTTGATGTTCAGCTTTACATAGACAAGATAAACGAGATTGCAAAGTCGCTTAAGATCTTGCTCTCAGACGTAAAAAACCCGACATATCTAATCTCGATGCTAAATGAGCACCTATTTACGACACTTGGGTTCCATGCTGACACAGATGACTATTACGACCCAAAAAACAATTTCCTCAATGAGGTTCTTGACAAAAAAAGCGGCATACCGATTACCCTGTCGATAATCTATGTGGAGGTCGCAAGAAGAATCGGACTGGACCTGAGGATCTGTGGCTTTCCAAGCCATGTGGTGGTAAAGTACGGCGAGGAGATGATCCTAGACCCGTTTGGCGGAGGCAGGCTACTTGACGTCGAAGACCTCGAAGAGATTCTGTACCGAAACTTTGGGGAAGAGATCGAATTCTCGCCAGAATTTTTAGACGAGCTCCCAGAGGACAAGGTGCTGATCAGAATAATTAGGAATCTGAAAAACTCGTACGCCCAGTCGTACGCCTACCAAAAGGCGCTCCAATGTGTAAACATGATCCTGCATTCTGAGCCGGATTCGCCAGATGAGATTCGCGACAAGGGAATACTCTTGGACAGGCTGCTAAACAAAAAAGAGGCACTGGGCTACCTAAACAAGTATCTTGAGATTGCACCAGAGGCCCCAGACGCCGACTTTGTTCTGGAGCTGATACGCGACATTAGGGAAAAAATTAATCAATAATTGAGGTAATGTCGTGGCCTTTCTTTATCTGCGAGATCTCGTGTCTTGCGAGTCTGTTTCGGAGCGCTTTTTTTAAGACGTCTACTTCGTTTCGTAGCGCCGCTACCTCATCTTCAAGCTTGGCTACACGCTCGTAAATCGTCTCGCCTTCGGTTGAACTCATGCTAATCTAGGATTAGGAAAAGAGCTTAAAAATTTATGGGTAAATTAATTTCGCTACAGGTCAAATTCCTGGTTACAAGCAGCGCACTTGGCGTGCTCGGCTCCGACCTGGCCTAAGATGAAGATTCTGCCAACCGTCTGACATTTCGGACAAAGGCCGGTAGTCACATTCTTTGGGGCAGTTCTGATTATTTTCTGAGTCTTTCTGCGTCCCATCGTAGGATTGAATTTGGTGTCTACTATTAAATTTACGCCTCGGCCCCAACTCAGTGTAGCTAACGGACATCATCTTCGTCGTAATGGGATTTGTATCGAAAATGATGTGATCCTGCGTGCAGCATTTCTTATCGACCTCAAAATAGACAAGGCAAAATACATGACACTTCAAAAAAATGGTCCTAATTGCTGTGATTCATCCTCCCATCAAACTCAAACTAGTCGATTGCGATATCTCGGAGGGGGCTCAAGACGATTTCTGCCACTTAGACAGCATACACCAAAAAGCCACATTTGTATTGGCACTACAAAGATCCTGTTCAACTCTCAGAGTTAAGCAAAAAAATGCAGTACGAAAAGCTGCTCAAATCACTCTACGAGCGCACCTGGATCTCTTATATGCAAATTTATTTCAAAAAGGCAAAACAGCAGCATTCTTCCCACGTACAGTTTGGGCATTCTCTTGCTGACTTGGCATTTTTGCATTCTGATGGAAGGCATCCGCAGTCGGCACACTTGATCTCCATTGCTCACAACTCCTTGTTTGTCCCGATCAAATCCCACGTCGCCCCCTCGTCAGAGCTTTTGTAGACTTCTTGGAATCCTTCCGCTGAGTATCCTGCAACATAAAGAATCCCACTTTGTGCATCTGCGGCAATACTTGTCACAGTAAGCTCAGGTGTGCCGAGTCTTTCCCAACTCTGACCATGATCATGCGACCTCATCAAACCAAGCCGCTCAACTGATGCATAAAGGACTCCTTTCTCATCAAATGCGAGTGCAAACACCAAGTCACCTTTGAGTGAATTTGACTGGCTCCATGTGTTCCCACCGTCGCCTGAAAAATACAGTCCGTTTCCTGCACCAGCAAACACCACGCTCGAATCAGACGAAGAAATCGCAAGGGCCGAAAGATAGTCTGGTGCATCAAGCCTTTGCCAGCTTTGTCCGCCGTCGGCCGTCCTGAAGAGGCCTCTGTTGGCACTATCAAAACCAATTATGATGTTTGGGTCTGACTTGCTTACACTCATTGCATGAAAATCTACTGGCGGATCCAGTATGGTTGCGACCTGGTGCCATGTTTTTCCACCATCTGTGCTCCTGATGAGTCCCGTGTTTCCCCCAGTGGCAGGATGTCCGCTTGCATAAAGCGGTGCGCCGGCGGAATAAGGCGCATTAAACGCCATGTAGTCGGCTCTTTGTTCGTCTACTTTGATTGGAGGTCCTCCATTTACGCTCTGGTAAAAGTCTCCATGCGTGGCTATGTACAGTATGCTCTTATCTGAAGGATCGACTCCAAGACCGTGCACATGTCGCCAAAATACCGTCCTTGCGTTTGTAGTCTCGGATTTTTCAATGGTAAGGCCTGCCAAGATCACAGCCATTCCTATTCCTGCAGCTATTCCTGCACCAATAACTACGACGAAAAGCTTTGTCCTGTTTGTCTTTGTATCTTCTTTCATAGCAAAACCAGCTCAGACCTGAAATCTATTTGAATATTTTACCAGATTACCTTGCAATCACACCAATGTCCATGTGGTTGTTCATCATTGCCATCATAGAGCTGCCTCGCTGTATTACATGACTGTGAAGCGTGTAGATACCGTCTTTGTCTGGGGTGAACCTGATTTGGTATTTTCCATTGCCGATCTCTTCTGCTAGGATCATGGGGCCAACCATCTCCATTGTGGACATGGGCGGCCCGCGCTCTATCATCACAGGTACCCTGGCATCAAGTACCGGCCTGCCATCTTTGTCTTTTACAAGTATGGTCAGCGCGGCCTCTTTGCCCGGCTTTACAAGCTGCGAGGAAGCAGGAGTCATGGTCACATCTTTTGGCGGCCCGTCCATCATGCTGCACATCTGGATCATAGATTGAGCCTCTGATTTCTGAATGGCCGGAATTGAAACTAAAACGAGAAATATTGCAAATGACAAAGCAAAGTGGATCGGTCTCAACACCTTACACTATAACTGCTTGATATATGAAATTACATCTTTACAATTGTAAAGGTTTGTTCTTAAATCCGACTTGGTACAAATACCGATATGCCAAAAGATCCCGTATGTGGAATGGATGTGGATGAAAAACTCGGTGTAAAATCAAGGTTTGGCGGGCGTGATTTCTTTTTTTGTTGCCCACACTGCAAGTCAAGATTCGAAAGCGATCCTGAAAAATTTGCCAAGTTGTCTTGAATCGACACCTGCAACCGTGATTGCCAATATAAAGGACTGTCTGATCAAGGCGGCAAACAAAAACTTTGATGAGGATATGAAGGTAAGTGCTCATTGTTTAACACTAAAATCTCAAAGGCAATCTCGCTAATCACAATCGCAATAGGAATTGCAGTAGTGGCAGGCTGGGTCTTTGATGTGGCCGCACTAAAGTCAGTCGTGCCACAAGAAGTAACTATGAAATTCAGTACTGCAATCTCGTTTGTCTTTAGCGGCGTCATACTGTATTTTGTGTCAAATCATTTTGCAGGCAAGGGGGGAAACGACCAAATCGCGATTCCAATTTCTGGCCTCGTAATATTTTTGTTTATGGCCTCATTACTTACTACGCGCATTCTAGGCGTTCCAAACGGAATCGAGCAACTATTTGTGACAGAAGATCCCGAGGCAGTAAAAACTACATTGCCTGGGGTTCCGTCCATTCCAACGATAATCAACTTTCTACTTGTCGTGGCAGTCGGAATGATCTCACTGAACAACTCTTACAATCTAAGGCCAATCCGGTACATCGGGTACGCCATCTTGGCCGTGGGAGCAGTCTCACTGATTGGACATCTGAGCGGCCAACCACTGCTGTACTATTATGTGGAAAACATTAGCACCGCCATGGCAATCCATACTGCAATCCTATTTGTGTTGATTGGATACGCACTCAGCCAACTAAAATCGCCGAAAAAATTGACGTACACTACAAAAATCCAGACAAAGCTTCTCTTTTTGTTTTTGGCAAGCTCCATAATCCCAATAATCTTCATAGTTGGGCTCAACTTCAACATGACAAGCTCTGGCACACAAAGTGGGGTCTTGACAATCGGCCTAATCACTGCAGTGGCAGTGAGTATTTTTTCGATCTTTACTGCAAGATCTATTTCCCAGCCAATAGTTGAGCTCAAAAAAATATCTGCTAGGATCTCAGAGGGCGATTTTACAGTAAAGGCGCCTCAAAACTCCAACGACGAGATTGGTCAGCTCTCAAAATCATTCAACCAGATGATAGACAATGTAATCAAGGCAGAAAGGCTCTCCACGATTGGACTCCTTGCCTCAAGGCTTGGGCATGACCTCAGAAACAACCTCACCACCATTATCACCACCTCTGAAATAATGAGAAAAAGGCCTGGCTTTGATAAAGACAGGAATCTTCAGTGGCAAGTAAACATGATAGAAAGGGCAGCTCAAAAAATAAACTACCAGATAGAAGACGTACTTAACTTTGTGAGGTCTTCGCCGCTAAAATCGGAACACGTCGCACTCTCAAAAATACTGCACAACACAATCAAGTCGATGTACATCCCACCAAAGATCAAAGTAGTCCTTCCGCAAACAGACCTTACACTCAGCTGCAATGCAAACCGATTTGAAATAGTTTTGACCAACCTGATCAACAACTCGATTCAGGCAATAGGAACCGACGGCGAAATAGTAATAGATGCATACGAAGACGATTACAACTCAATAATCAAGGTAAAGGATTCAGGGCCTGGAATCCCAGACGAGAATCTGGCAAAAATATTCGAGCCGTTGTTTACGACAAAGCAACAGGGAACGGGTCTTGGATTGGCCACCTGCAGGAATATAGTGAGTCAGTATGGTGGTACGATAGATGTAAAGAACAATCCGACTACCTTCACCATAAAAATTCCAAAATGATCTTCTTGCCGTATTCTTGTCATGTAGAACACAAGCAAACTATCTAAACAGACAAGGCCCATACATTTTGTGGTATTCGAGTTTATAGTATTTTTTACTGCTTTCAAATACATCTTCGTCGAAGGAGGAGAGCAGGCCCTTGTGGCAATAGGAACACTTGCCAGAATCGGATACCGGCAGACACTAAAGATAACGTTGATCGGTTTGGTAGTGGGTGTGGCGCTGTACTTTTTGTTCCTAAATGTAGTTGAGTTTTTCCCAACAAATCCAGTTGAGATTGCACTCGGGATAGGACTTCTTTACTTTAGCTATACTATGTTCAAGGAGTTTTTTGAAAAGGAAAAAAAAGACGACACGACCAAATACAAGATAGGATACTTTTACATCGCCATGCTTGAGGCAATAGAAAATTCTGTTGCCTTGGCTACCTTTAGCCTCATTGACATGGCAAGTGCAATAACTGGGGCTGGTGTTGCAATAGCACTTGTAATCGGGCTGTTATGGGTTGGAATAATCAAGAGAATACCACTAAAGCTGACGCGGTTTGTTGCAGGAACACTGCTTGCGCTGACTGGAATACCTCTGATAATTTATGGCCTGGACATTCCGTACCCTGAGATAATGCACTGGCTCATTCCACCGCTGTCATAATGGCCTAGTCAATCTTTACACTAACTGGCACGTTATGCGACATGCTGTACATGGCAGGACACCTCTCAAGGGCCATGTTGAGTATCTGCTCCAGCTTACTCTTGTCTGCGTTTTCTGCTTTGACATCCAAGCTGAACTCTATTCCATCCACTATTGGCTCGTCTGCAACATCTAGTGTCTTTGCAAAGTTGACGTGGCATTGTGTATTTACGCTTAACTTTTCAAGCCTTACTCCCTGCGATGCGGCAACGCCTGCAAAGGTGCCAATAAAACACGATGTGATTCCTGCGATACAGTACGCCATTGGTCCAAGCCTGTTGCCATTTCCGCCAAGAAACGACGGCGAATCCACCTCTATTGTCTGCTTTCCTTTCTCGTATGACAACTCGGTCCTAAACTGGTAACCCTTTGATGGGTCCAAGACCCACTCTCCTTGCAGTTTGACTGGCTTTATCAGAGACTGCTTGTCTTTTTTTCCATTTTCTACTGTCTTTGATACCTTTTCTAAATCTACGTTGTTGACAATCATGGTGTGATTTGTTCAAGGTAACTTAAAAAAGATCAGGAAATTATCAAAAATAAAATAGAAAAAAATTGAGAATGTGCTTTTGCTCACATTCCGGCAAACTGTGTGCCTAAAAGTGATTCAAGCAGGTTCGTAATCTCTGGGTTTTGTCCAACATACAGGACGATGATCTTTCCTTTTGTGTAAAAGTGCGGAACATCTATCCACTGAATTATACTGGTGCCGATTTCTGTGCCGTCTTCTGAGACAGTCAGGCTTGCAGTCCCAGCATCAGACTCGGAGTGGAATTCATAGACTTGCACGTCTGCTCCTCCAACTGAGATCACCTTTGTCGTAGTCGAAAACGGCGAGTCGTCAAGCTCGTCGACTGGCTCGACTAGAACTCCTCTTGACTTGATTGCCTCGACAAGTGAGGAATAGTCACTTACTTGGCCATCAAACTGAGTTAGAGGATCGTCGTGGGAAGTCAGCTTATCATTTGGATTTTTTAGGACGTACTGGTGGTTTAACTCGTCCCAGACCCCATCGGTTACTGCAGATACCACAATTCCTTCTGAGACAATAATGTCCATTTTGTGTGGCGTGATGACCTCTGCTAGGATCTGGTCTGTTCTGTCGCCAAATCCTGTATGCGAAGAGTCAAACGCTATTTTGACTCGGTACTGCACAGGATGTGACTCCATGACTGCGACATCGACTACATCCAGTGTGTCGTGCATCCCATCAAACGCAAACGTTGGACTGGTAACGATGTATTTTTGGGCAACATCCACTGCATCGTATTTTGCCTGCTCTTCAGATGTTGTTGGAATTGTAGTCAGAGTGCTCTGTGCCGGCAAAAAATATGCGCCGACTAGGCCTACTGCGACGGCTCCGATTATTGCTGCCATTATGACAATGTTTTGTTTTTGTGTCATGTTTGTACGATACAAAATGGAATGGTATGACTATAACCTTTGATTAAATCCTGTTTTAACGACAAAATTTATCTAATCTCGAATAATCCACTTTGACTCAACCTAGAAACAATGTTGCGCATTGCTTTTAAGACAAAAACAATGAGGTATGACATTGGCTGATCAAAAACTCTACAAGATATCTTCTATACTGCTAATCTCAATACTGATTGGCTCCGCTACAACTGGGGCCTCGTTTGCCGACACGCCAAGAAAGCAGCTTGCAAACAATGTCTCCCCAGAGGACATAGTCTGCAAGCAGGGGCGCGTCCTGGCAATAATCTCTGGCAAAATACCACTGTGCCTCAAGCCTGCCACTGCGGAAAAGCTTGAAAAAAGATGGGGTACAATCATTGTTATTTCAGAGCAGGCGCCACAAAAAGCAGAGCCAAAAAAAACAGTACCATCTGAAGCTAAAGGTTCTGTAATCAAAAGCCAGACTGCAAAGACACAATCAAAAATTGAGAGCGTTCCTGCAGCCGGAGGCTCCACTGTGAACTTTTACATCACAGACGATGACCTCAACACAAGCCCAAACGGAATTGACGTAATTGATACGGCAGGCCTTCTTGAATTTACAATCAACGGAGTTCAAATCGATGGACCGCAAACCATGACTGAGACTGGCGTCGACACAGGCAGATTCTATGTGAAGCTGGTTCTTCCAGAGACAGTAAACGGAAGGCCGTTGACGCAAGACGACGTCGTAGTAGTAAGATATTTTGATCAATCTGACGCAGCAGGTGAAAGCAGGACCGTATCGTCGTCGCTTGCACTTTCAAGAACATATGCGCAAATGGAAAAATCCGGAGGACAAAGAATCGGCCGCGACTTTACAGTAAGTGTCTACGAGCCAGATGCAAACTTGGACTCTAGAGAAGTCGACAAGATCCCGCTTTCCAACATCGAGTTTAGGGCAGAGGGGGGAATCAGAACCACTCTGGCAAACTCGGCATTTGATGCCAACTCATCACACCTCTTGGAGACTGGAGAGGACACCGGTGTCTTTTCAATAGTGATCAAGATTCCGCGCACCATAGGCGGCAAGACCCTGCACATTGGAGACTGGTATGAGCTGCGATACATTGATGCATCGACCCCATCAGGCACCAGCGAAAAAATAGTTCTCAAGGGAAGGATCGGATAATTTCTTCAAACCCTAACTATATTTCCCATCAAAAAGCACGGGGATAATAGTTGAATGGTTGGATTTTGCATGAGATTCTATCCAGTAGAACACCATTAGTTTAATGATTTACAAGAATTATTTCGCTGGATTATTGACTTGTCGGTAATACAGTTACTGGAGGAAACACCAAAACCAAAGAAATCTGATTTTATTCTGACAGAAAACTATCATATCAGACTACGAGAAGGAATAGCAAAACGGCTAATTGACAAGATTCGATTCAACTTTAACCTGAAAGCACCGTACAGAGCCAAGAATTTCATCAATCAGAATATTCTATATGATAACATACAACAACTTGCTCATTTTGTATCAGAGGAAAAAGCATTCAGACGATACAAAACAAAATCATATGTGAGACTTGCACATGCTACAATACCCAAACAGCTCAAAGCTGCTCTTCACTATGTGGTATTTTGATTTTTTAGCGGCCCTAGCCTGAATCTCTTTTAGGTCTTCATCAACATCTTCTATTTTGCCGCACTTGATACAAATCAGATTGATGTGCTCATCTGTGTGGCCATCAAAGCGTGACTCACCGCCAATCTCGATCTGTTTTACAAGCTGTTTTTGCTTTAGCAGATCAAGTGTCTTGTATACTGTAGATAGGCTTACCATCGGATATTTCTTTTTGACAACATTGTGGACTTTTTCGGCAGTAGGATGCTCTTCTGTGTTTAACACATAGTCTACTATGGCTATTCGTTGTGGTGTTATCCTGAATCCTTCTTCCCTGAGCGTGGTTATGATCTGTTCTAGTTGCATGATATGATCTTATGTGATTTGATATTTAATATTTATTATCTAATAGGAATAATATCTAGTTAATAATAAACATTAAATAGGAATAATTCTTAATAATAGCCATGAATGGAATGAACATAGGCATCGCAGACAAACAAAGAAAGGCAGTAGTCGGCCTTTTGGCCAAATTATTGGCAGACGAATATGTCTTGTACACTAAGACTAGAAACTACCACTGGAATGTGGTTGGTCCACACTTTAACGATCTTCACAAGTTCTTTGAATCCCAATATGGGGCAATAGACTCAGACATTGACGAAATAGCAGAGCGAATCCGCTCCCTTGGAGAAAAGACGCCAGCCACACTTACCGAGTTTGTCAAAAATGCCACAATAAAGGAGCATCCAGAATTTCCACCCGCAGACAAGATGGTCTCAAATCTTGTTGCAGACCACGAAAGCATCATTCGAACCTTGAGGGAAGGTATTTCCACATGCGAGCAAAACAATGATGCCGGAACTGCTGACTTTCTTACCGGACTGATGGAAAAGCACGAAAAGACTGCTTGGATGCTGCGCTCTGTTTTGGAAAAATAGAGAACACAACTCTTTTTTTTATGAGGTAAAAAATGAACAGACAAAATCCTGTAATAAAATGTAAGGAACAAATCATAGTAGACGGCATTAGGATCTGCATTAGCTGTGGCAGTATTTGTGTCATAATTAAAGAAGATATCATGAAGTGTCAGGACTGCGAAAAACAATTCAAATTCAAGGAGAAGCAAGATGGTCTCTGTTTGTAATAACATCTGTACCCGTTTCAAGTCCAAGCACGTTACAACCCACTTCAAGTATGAAATGGGGCAGAAAAGATGCAGCCTCTGCGAGGTCTTTTTAGAGTATTCTGGCTTGCGGTGCCCGTGCTGTAATGTTAAGCTCAGAACAAAATCTAGAACGACTGAAAAGAAGGGGAGTAAACGTAATGTCTGAGTGGGCATGCAACAAGATTTGTAGATGTTTTGCAGCCGATTCTGGGAGGGCAAAGACTACAATCTACAAGAAATGGTGCTCAAAATGTGCAATTCACCTAATTTCAAAATACTTTACCTGTCCGTGCTGCCACAGTATGCTGGTAAAGGTGTGAAAAAATGCAAATATCCAGATTCGACATAACAGACGATGACCGCAAAGAAGCAATTTTGGAAATTCTAGGTGACAAGTACTATAGAATGATCTTGGGAAACATTATGCAAAGCTCAATGACTGCACTGCAGATCAGCTTAGCAGCTCATATTCCCGCAACTACGGTTTATCGCAAATTAGAGAGACTATATTTTGTTGGCCTAGTTAGGGTAACTGGAAAGATAACCGAAAACGGAAAAAAGAATTTTCTTTACCAAAGCAAGGTATCTGCGATTAACACCTCATTTGCAAAAGACGGCGTAAACATAGTTCTTGTGTTTTAGCCAAAATTATGTCCTGTGATGAACAAAGGAAATCCACACATTGAGTGATATTAAGACACTGCTAGAAGATCTTCTCTAAGACAATTTTGAACAGCAAGACAAACTGTTATTATGTCTTATACATAACTAGTAAAATTACAAAACAATCGATAACTAGATTACAGAAATATTATGAATTTAGCTTGAATTTATTGTGAACCCAGAAAAAAATCAAGATAGTAAAATTTGCATTGATTGGATTATTAATTGCATCAATTAGTGGACTGTTCACATGGGAAATCAAATTTAATCATACTCTTACAACAAAGTAACTATTGATGGTGTAGTTGCATGACTTGAGTATCTTGATATCAAACATTAAGAAAAAAATTCAATTACTTTTTTCACTCAGGAATAAAACTAATTTGAAAATGACAGAGTGACAGAGTTGTCTGTTATTATAACCTTGGAATCTTTTTCCAGTGACGATTGTACTATTGCTTCTAAAAACGCCTTTAGGAAAACCGAGCCATTCTTTCCAAAATCGTGATGGATACTAATTATGTTGCTGCTGTCGTCTCTTTGCATATCACACATTCCATAGCCACAGTGCTCAAAGTACATCTTGATAAATTCTGACACTGATTCTGGTGTGAGTTTTTTCCACTTAAATAAGATGAAATCTTTTGGTTCTTTTGAGCCAACGGATTTTGCAAAAATTATGATTTTTTTCTCGTCTAACAAGCTAAGCAGTTCTTTGAATGCTCCTTTGCTCATTTTCACAATGCCAAATTTTTTCATGTATTGCTCAACCTCTACGTGGTCTCCAAAAATCTGGTTTGCCAGAGTGTTGAGGCTTATGCGTTTTTCTTTAGCCTCCTTTCTCAACCCCTTTTCATATTCCTCGTCAATTCGAAACGTTATGGTTGATGTTTTTTTGGCCAACGCAGATAATAATTGCAAATGATTGCAGTATAAACTTCTCCATTATATTTTGCAAATACAAACCATATTCATGAAACAAGCCATACAAAATTTAGGAATAACCGCACAACAGCTAACCCACGATCTAATACAACAAAAGCCACTGCTTTTGTTTGATCTTAGATCAAAAGAAGATTTTGAAAAATCGCATGTTCGGGGTTCTGTTCACGCAGTATGCGATACACAGGCAAAAGAAAAGATAATGCCAAAAATCCCCAAAAATGCCAAAATTGTACTAATCTCAGAACCAGAAGAATATGCCAAAGAGACTGCCATCATGATGGCATCATTTGGATTGGATGCGCACTATTTGATAGGTGGATTTTCTTCATGGACTGGTAAAGTAGCAAAAGGAAAAACTAGCAAAACAATAACTGCTGATGAACTCTCCCAAAAGTTAAACTCTGTGTTTCTCTTAGATGTGCGAAACACTGACGAGTTTTCAGAATATAAAATTCCTGGAAGCGTAAACATTCCTTTGGTAGATCTTTTTGATGCAAAAACTATCTCAAAGATTCCAAAAGACAAACAAGTCGTAACCATTTGTCCGCATGGAAATCGTGCAATGATTGCAAGCTTTGCTCTAGAACGTGCAGGAATAGATTCGCAAACCCTTGTAGGAGGATTGGTAGGATGGAATCAAGTTCTAAAACCAGTAACTGTTACAAAAGACTCAACCAAAATAATTCAGGTACAAAAGATCGGAAAGGGTTGTCTGTCATATATTGTTGAATCACATGGTGAAGCAATAGTGATCGACCCACTGTATCCTTTTGAAAAATATATTGACATTGCAACACGGCAAGGTTTTGCAATAACCAAAGTCTTTGACACACACCAACATGCAGATCATGTTTCTTCTGCAAGAGATCTTGCAATGGCAACAGGTGCAAAACTGTATCTCTCAAAGTACGAAAGATATGACTTTGATGCAAACTATGTTGGTGATGCAGATCAGATTTCATTTAGTAAATCAAACCTTAGATTAATTCACACACCAGGACACACACCAGGAAGCTTGAGCTATATGATAGATGAAAAGTATATCTTCACTGGAGACATTTTGTTTGTCGAATCGATTGGAAGACCCGACCTAAGAGACAAGGCTGAAGAGTTTTCAGAAAAACTCTATGACACCTTACACAACAAACTACTAAATCTTCCAGACGACATAATGGTGTTTCCAGCTCATCACGGTGAAGACGTAAAACCAGTCAATGATGCGTTTTACTCCACCATCGGAGAATCAAAAAAGTTACCACTGCTTGACATCTCAAAAAAAGAGTTTGTCAAAAAAATAGTTGCAATTACCCTACCAAGGCCAATGAATTACAGAAGGATAATTGCAATAAATAAGGGTGATCTAGAACTAATACACTCGGAGATTCCTGATTTGGAGATTGGCCCAAATAGGTGTGCAGTAGATGCCCGTTGAGATTCTGCTAGAACCTCTGACACTTTTTCTTTCCATTATATCCGGTGTAGCAGTAGGCTTTAGCCTTGGTTTGGTAGGTGGTGGTGGTTCTATATTGGCAGTTCCATTACTGTTGTATGTCGTAGGTGTAAAAGACGCACATGTAGCAATAGGAACATCAGCACTTGCCGTTGGAATCATTGCAACAATTAACTTGCTAAATCATAGGAAAAATGGCAACCTGAAAATCAAAAAAGGATTAACATTTGCCTTGCCAGGAGTAGCAGGAACTTTGATTGGCTCTCAGCTAGGACTGTGGACCCCAACAGAGAATTTACTAATTTTGTTTGCAGTTTTTATGACTGCCATAGGCATATTGATGATCAAAATGAAAGCTACCCCTGCCGAAATAACAAGAGGAAAGTCTGGACTGATTTTACTAAAAAAGAATCTTTCAATATCTGGTTTTTCGGTTGGTGTTCTTGCAGGCTATTTTGGAATAGGCGGAGGATTTTTGATTGTTCCTACAATGATGTATTCAGGTGGATTAAACATAATACAGGCAATTGGAACATCACTAGTTTCAGTTAGCTCGTTTGGTTTAATCACTGCTGGAAGGTATCTAGTTGCAGGAAACATCGACTTTGTGATTTCATTATTGTTCGTTGCAGGCGGTGTCCTTGGGGGATATATTGGAACAAAATCATCTGAGAAAATACATGTCACAAATCTTGTAAGAATATTTTCAATCTTGCTGTTCGGTGTTGCCGCATACATTGTAATCAGAACCATCATATCTTGATTGCAAGTGCTTGTAAGCTAAACCTGTTACCTAGATCAAAACGTGACGTAAATAGTTTGATGAAAGCACATGAACCAATTGCAATTACAAAATGCACACAAATCACTAGAGGAATTGCTACCTCTTTCTCTTACCTCTACTCCATGCGTTGCGTTAAGATAAGACAATAAAGTCTGGGTTGCCACAGAAATGCTAGTACATTATCTAGAGTCTTTTACCGATTCGCTTCTTATCACCGATGAGAAAGGCAATCCAATTGGAATTGTAGGGGGCTTGGAAATAATCAAAAATGTCTTTGAAGATCCACATGAGCACCTCTTTGAGAAAACTGTAGGGGAGATCATGTCGACTGAAGAGCTGCTCAAAATAACACCTCGGACAAGATTCAAAGATCTCATTGAAACATGGAAGCAAACACGCAGGGCATACAGCATTATGAAAAATCAGTATGGGTGGTATTCAGCAATATCTGCTAGAAAGATTCTGGAAATTGGTGCCAATTCCAAGACAGGCCTTACCGTTGCAGACCTGCCAAGGAAAAAAATAATCACGTTTAGCTATGACGATACATTTGGCAAGATAATCAATCTCATGCTGACAAACAGAACTAGAAAATTACTGTTTAAAAATACGTCTGGCTTTATCAGCGACAGAATAATAATTCAGAAGATTGCACAGGAGTTAAGGTATCTCAAAGACGTGGAAAACTTTCTAGACATTAAATTTGAAGAGCCTTTCAAATTGGCCGATGCTACAAGTGTTTCTGAGAACATGAATCTGGCGGATCTCTCAAAGATGATGTTTGGGATGCTCCACCCATACGTGATGACAAAGGATCAGGTTTACAGCCCTTGGGATGTTTGTTTGGCACTTTTATCTGATGGTGTCAAATAGATTAAGAAATCAATAACTCTTCTGATAATCCAATCTTTAGAATCAGAATGTGAGCACTCTGTCAGACTCTACTACCAATTTCAACATGTCTTTCATTGTTGATATTGGGCATGCCTCAAATTGCATATCTCTTGATTTTACGCAGGTACCGCATGCAAGCATTGTACCACCAAGTTGTTTTAACTTGTTCAATTGGTCAGCAACATTGAAATTTTCACTTTTGATTTTTTCAATCTCTACGCCCTTACCGAGCAGGAAGATCTTTACTTGATGTCTTTCCAGAATTGCAGTATTGGCAAATCTCAATGCATTCCAAACAGTTTCAGGCTCAGTAGTCGAAATGATGATTCCAATTTTCATACCTTTATAATTCTGGCATTATTGTTTGTAAGCTTTTTTTCCAGATGTGAAAATCTTCCTTTTTACAGGCATAATTAAAACCTGAAAAAGTGCAAAACCTCAATTCCTAACTATATTCCCAATCAAAAAGCGCGGGGGATGGGATTTGAACCCACGGGTCCTTACGGACATGGGATTAGCAATCCCACGCCCTACCAGGCTAGGCGACCCCCGCTCAAGGGTTGCTAAGGACACTCTGTAAATAAATCACTCTTCTGTGGATCTGGTGTAGTTGTCAACTAGGCTTTGTAGTGGCATTTTTTTTCCGCCGACGATTTTCAAATCCACATGAATTTTTTTGTTTTTGATGGTGATGATGTTATAGGTGTTTTCAAAGAATCCCCTCATTCTCTCAGAGGATGCAGTCCCTGCGTTGACTATAGACAGTTCCTTAAAGTTCCAAATCCAGGGCCTATGTTTGTGGCCGCACAAGACCAAATTCACCTTTGTTGCAAGAATCGTGCGCAAGACGTCGCCTGCGTCAATTACCTCCACCCGGGCAGAACCAGTATCTGGAATTCCAATTAGGTGGTGGTGCATTGCAAGAATGGTTATCTTGTCTTTGAATTTTTGGACGGTTCTCTCAAGCCACAGGTTCTGGCGGTATCCGACCTCACCTTCGTCCCTGTCAGGCCTTGCAGTGCCCAAAGTAACCACTACGACATCTCCAAGCTCGTTTACCGTATCAAATGGGAAATATTTCTTAAAATGAAGATAACCGGTGTTGCGATAGTCGTGGTTGCCAGATATCGTAATTATTTTTTTTGTCTCAAGTCTGGACAGCAATTTCTTGCATTTTTCGTATTCCTTTGTGAGTCCTTCGTTTGTGAGGTCTCCAGTTACTATTACTGCGTCTGGTCTTAGGGCGTTTACCTCCTTTATCACCTGTTCAAATACCTCCTCTCTGAACTGCGCACCCACATGAATGTCAGACAGCTGAACAATTATCATACGGTTTGTCTGTAAAATTCGCCGTATTTAGTCTTGTTTTCAATTTGTGGTCGGCTATTGAAAATTCTGTTTTTATTTTGCCTTATCTTCGATCCATGTTTTCAATCAAACGCGGTGACATGCCAGAGTCAGGTTATGGGTTGTCTGAAGAACAAAGGTCGTGATAGCCTCTAGGGTTCAAATCCCTCAGTCACCGTTTGTTATCTTACATATCTTTAAAAGATCGTTTCTGGAATAATAGGCGAGGTTTCTCAATTCGCTTCAGGCGAGTAAAGTCCTATCACGACCCGAAAAATCTCTTTTACTATTTTGGTTTGGTATCTTGAATTAAATAGGCAGATTCAACTCCATTTAATGACTTGGGCAAAAAAGCAACCGTGATCAAAGGAGACGGGATCGGCCCCGAAGTGGTCGACGCAATGCTCAAGGTTCTCAAAGAATGCAACACCCAAGTCGAGCTCGTGCTTGCAGAGGCAGGCTCTGAGCAGTGGCAAAAAAACGGAGAAAAAGACCCCTCATACATCCCAGAAAAAACAATGAAACTACTAGAAAGCACGGATGCTTGCTTTAAGGGACCGACTACCACTGTGCCAAAAGCCGGCGCGCCAAGAAGCGTCGCAGTCACACTGCGCCAAAAATTTGAGCTATATTCCAACATACGACCAATCAAGACCTACAAGCGAGTCACGCCAAAATATGATCTTGACTTTGTCTGCTTTAGAGAGGCAACGGAGGGCCTCTATACTGGCATCGAAGTACAACTAACAGATGATGCAGCTATTGCCATTAGAAAGATAACAAGGCAGGGTTGCAGAAGATTTGCAAACTCGGCAGTGTCTTGGGCAAAAAAATACAACATGAACAAGCTTGTGGCAATAACAAAGCGCAACATACTCAAAGTCACCGACGGAATCTTCCTAGATGAGATGCAGACGGCAGCAAAGGCAGTGCCAGGACTTGAAGTGCAAGAGCTATACATCGACAACATGATGCAACAGTTGGTGGTAAATCCATCCCAATTCAACGGCGCAGTCCTTGCAAGCACCAATCTTTTCATGGACATAGTGTCTGAGCTTGCATCAGGGATAATCGGCTCAATAGGACTGGTATACTCTTCAAACATGGGGGACAGATACGCAATGTTTGAGGCAGCGCACGGAAGCGCACCATCCTTTAAAGGCCAAAACAAGGTGAACCCGACGGCGGCAGTATTGTCTGGCGCATGGATGGTAGAATACCTAGGTGAGCCGCACATCAAAGACGCAATATTTTCTGCAACCGAGCAGGTCATCAACGAAGGAAAGTACGTAACATTTGACATTGGTGGAAGTGCGACTACGACTCAGATGACTGACGAAATCTGCAGAATAGCAAAAACAAAGCTACGCAAATAGCTTGAAAAAAGGTTCTCGGTCTCCGTAGAACTCGCCTCATCGAGTTGAGAACCAGTCTTAATTAGATGTATTTCCTAATAATTTAATTCCACAAGCCTTGTCGAGCTTATATTTCACCTGATTGTATTTTGTGTGGCGCCATGCAGAATCAAAGATGTAATTGGTACAAAGATGTTTGTGAAATTTTTTGAACGTCTCAACGAAAGCGATCCTAGAAAAAGAGAGTTAATCGAAGCATTCAAAACTTTAAAGGAAAACTGTTTGTGTGGTAATAGAATTCCACAAAAACTTGGCCACAAATCTATTACGATTCTCCTTGCACTGGGGATGGCGATGTTATACACACGAAAAAGATGAATTTGTAGTGATAATTCTTGAAGTATTATCTCATAATGATTATGAAAAAAGATTCGGCTACTAATGCAATGATGTTGACTCGCGTATCAGTTTTCTAAGTTTTGGAGAATTTGCATACGTCCAAATTATTGCGCCATCTTTGTCATAAATTATCTTACATGATTCCTCAAGATAGTCTAGAACTGCTTTAAAGGTAGGATACTGTACTTGCTTTGGAAGTGCTCTCCACAGCCTATTTTTTGACGGATAATTCCTCATTTTGGAAAGCGTTTGTTCCACCATCCTAATTGTTTCTAGTGTTGGATTAGATGCTCTTTTGATTGATTTGGTTTTTTTATTTTGTAAAACCTTGCTCATTCACCCTCAGTATGTTTATGTACATATATGTACTACTATAATACGTCTACATACACATCATTAACTTGCTTTCACTGCTTCAACCAATACTAACTCCTCAAAGAACAACTTTTTCTTTGCCAAAATTCTGACTGAGAAATTAAGTGATTCTGTTTGCGACATTAATTTCTCATAATTTGCAAGCGATGACGTAAGATACAACATTTTGCCCCAAGGCTTTACGCACACACTGGCAGACTCAATTATTTTGTGCGGAATAAGGAGTCCTTCTGGACCGCCATCGACTGCCTTGTCGACTATATTATCTGATGGGAGATACGGCAAATTGCAGACCACCAGATCAAATTTTGCACCAAGTGCGGATGCACCATCACAACAAACCGTATTCTGAGACCTGGGTTCCTGGCCTTTAAGAGACGCAAACTCTACATCCGTTGCAACAACGACATCAAAGTTTTCCTCTAAAATTCTTGCTAAATAGCCAGATCCTGTGCCAATCTCCAAAGCCATCTGGCCTTTCTCATTTTTGATGTACTTTGCTAAAAAGAATGTGTCCTCTGCGGGAACATAAGTCTCAGACAATTTGTTTTGCAAGCTTGATTATCTCGTCTACTGTCATCTCTTCTAGCCTTTTATCTGATTGCATTTTCTTGCCGAATTTTTTGAGTATGTTGCCCACGGTTTTTCTCTTATATGAGAACAGCTTGTTGACAGCATCGACAACTTCGGGTGGGGCCATTCTTTTGTGTTTTAACAAGAGCACCACCGAGTCTACCTTGGGTGGGGGCTCAAAGTTGTTTTTGTTTACTGAGAGCACCTTTTGAATCTCAAAGGAATGGTTTGCAATGACTGAAATTGCGCGCATTTTTTTGCCAACAGAAAGCAGCTTTTCTGCGAATTCTCGCTGTACCATGATCACAGCACACCTCCACTTTTTTTGCGCAAGCCATTCTATTGCATTCTTACTCTCAGAGTACGGCAGATTTGACACAAAGACATCAAAATCCGCATCGACTTCAAAGCCGTCGCCGTGAACCAGTTCAAGATTTGGAATCTGCGAAAACTTGAGTATGGCATTAGAGTATAATTGCTCGTCTTTTTCCACAGAGACTACGCGCCCTGCAGCATCGCACAAATAAGGCACAAGGATGCCACCACCAGTCCCTACTTCAAGCACGACATCTTTTTTTGTGATGCCTGCCAGGTCAACTATTTTTTTTGCAATATTTTGTGATAAAAGAAAGTGTTGCCCCAGTCTTTGCCTTTTCATCGCTTGACAAAGAGTGTTACCTTTACTTTGCCTGTAATTTCGTCCATGATGCGCTCAACAATCTGTTTTTGCGGCTCCTTGAGGCCTACTCTGGACTGCAGGTCGTTAAAATCAACAAACCTTTGCCTTTCGCGCTCCTCAAGTATCGTCTTCATGTATGTCTTGCCAATCCCGGGAATCAGCTCAAGTGCGTGAATTCTCGGCGTAAGTGGCTGCGCGTTGTTGATGTAGTCTACGAATCTTTTTTCGTTGTTTTTTACTATCAAATTCACAATGTTTCTAAGCTCACTTTGGGCCGCAGCTGAGATGCTGTTGTAGTCTAGCTTGCCAAGAACTGACATTATCTTTGTGCGGCCTTCCTTCCCTATGTAGATGCGCTCACCGATCTCAAATGTGGTGTTTGGCATGCCGAGCACCTCAAGCAACGTGAGTCTGTCTTCGCCAATTGCAGTAATTATGATTCCTTCACGTCCACGTACCGTAGTGGATTTTCCGCGCGTGACATAGTCTAGGACATATGCATACTCTTCATACTTACGTGGTGGGCTAGGACTCCTTTCCAAGAAAAATCACTTTTGTGTTCTAAGAGTTCCCCTTGAGAATCTGCAGAATTTTTTCTAGCGTTTCAGCAAGGATTAGTTTTTTCCATCCGAACGTGAATGCTCTCAACTCTGCAAGCGAGCTTGGCATTATGTTTATGATCTCGACTGCCTCTTCCTCTGTCAGACCGCACTCTTTTTTGAGTTCCTGTTTCATCTTTTTTGCAGTTTTTGCATCTATTTTTGCAAACTTGGTAACATAATCATAAGTCCATCTCTGGATCTGATCCATTTTCTCAGGATCCTCTTTTCCCAGAATTTCTTTTACCTCAGCCAAAGATATCGGCTGGCTTTTCTTTACTTGTTCCATCTACTTTACCCCAAACGGTTTGATATGGTCCAATCTAGTGATTAAGGTTTTCGTCTTGTTACCAAGCTTTACGTCCATTGTGACTGCGCGTCTTCCAACGGATGTTATGGTCCCCACCTTTCCGTGGTACCTTCTGTGAGGAATGGATTTGTGCTGTCTTGGATCTATGATTACTAGAGCCTGGTCTCCTACGTTGTACTCTCTCATTAGAAATGCCACTCCGCGTGGTGTGTCCTTTGTTAGGACCGCCCTTGACTTGTGTCTAAAACCATGAGAGTGCCCAGATGGCTTCTTAGTAGTCATAAAAAGAAGGGTTTTGAGCCCTTATTTTAAACTACCAGCTATTCTTCTTCGGATTTTTTCTTCTTTTTTGTCTCATCCTCAGGATCGGCAACCCCTGCCTCGGTGACAGTAAAGATTACCTCTTCTTCTGGATGGTGAGGACTGTCAACCATTCTGGCGATCCTCTTTTTGCCGGACTTTTTGAAGTAAATCCTGTAGGTGCTGGTGTGTGCAACGACATTTCCACCAATTGGCTTTGTTGGATCACCAAAGAATACATCCGGTGATGCCATGACTTGGTTTGTCGCAACTGCTGCACAGTTGTAAGTCTCTGCAGTTCTGACCAAAAGATGCATGAATCTGTTGAGTCTTTGCTGTCTGTCAGACAGTGTCCCTCGTCCGAGGTATTCTGATCTGAACAACCCGACTGCCGAGTCTGCAATTATGAGCTTGATATTGTGTTGTTCAATTATTGGTCCTGCTTCTTCTAAAATCAGCGTCTGGTGCGCGCTGTTGTACGCCCTTGCTACAATGATGTTGTCAAGGACCTTCTCGGGATCCATCCCCTTTGCCTTTGCAATGGAGACTATTCTTTCCGGCCTGAATGTGTTTTCAGTGTCGATGTATAACACCCCACCGTTGAGGCCGCCTTCTTCTTTTGGCTTTTGGACCGTCACGCAAATGGTGTGGCAAAACTGAGTCTTACCGGATCCAAACTCGCCATACACTTCTGTTAAGGCCTGAGTCTCGACTCCACCGTCAAGTAACTGGTCAAGACACTGAGTCGCAGTAGTGATCTTGCCGATATCTTGTCTTCGCTTGTAGATCTCAGTTGCAGTAACAAAGTCCTTTGTGATGAGGCCTTGCTCCATCAGAGTATGTCGTGCTTTGGTCACGATCTTTTCTGCAGTCTCCCTATCCATGCCAGTAACTTCAGATACGTCAACTGGACCCCTGACAACTAGGTCCATTATGCTGTGTATTCCTGCATCCATTAGCTTCTTGGTAGTTACAGGACCTACGCCATCAAGGCTGTCTAATCTTAAATCATCTATCATACCGTATGGTACCGTACTTTACTTTATAAAGTTGTTGATTAACGAATCTTTGTCCAAGATTACATTGTCGGTCAACTACAGCTAACACAAAAGAAATCCCGCTTAAATGAAACATGATTCTTCTATGGTGTGACTCCATTTAAACACACATACGAGATCAAGCCTACAAACTTTGCGACACTGCCTGACGACAAAAAACTCAGCGCGCTAACAAAGTTCTACAGACTGCTTGCCTCGATCCAAAAATCAATCCGAATCATCACGCAAAAAGAATACCTCCAGCTTGAAATCGGAGAAGGAAAAAAGCTACTACCGCTGCCTAGGACCTTTCTGGTATCAGCAGAACCCCTGGAGCAGATCCTCGAACAAGTAGGACTAGAATACTCCCTAGTCGCAAGTGCGCCTACATGGAAGATAAAGTCAGAGCAGCTCAACTACCTCACACTTGATGATTCGCTTGCGAGGTGTTATTCTCTATACAAAGTACCATCCACCCTTCCGGCTGCATGGTTAAACTCAATTCTGTCTCACTCTGAGATGGTGTCTGTGTGGATAAAGCCAATTGAGGCCCACAAAGCAGTTGCTCAAATGCAACGCTACCTAAGCTTGGTCTCAGCAGGTGCCAACACGTCGCACGACCTAAGATACAGGACCGAAAAGGGACTTGCTGTCCTAGACGGTCTGGCAAAGCAGCAGACCAAGCTGTTCTTAGTCTCGGCCACATCCATGATAAAATCAGACACCCTTGACGCACTAAAAATCCAAGACAAGAACTTCAAGGCCGCAATGCGGACCATGATGGTTTCGTTTGACTCTGCATCTGCGATGCAAAAACAGATGTTACTTGACGGCCTTGGAAAGACGCTTTATTTCGATCTTGCCTCGTGTGCAGCGTTTTATCCCTTTGTGAGCTCAGACATGATAGAGGCACCAAATGGCGTGATCCTTGGAGTAAATCTGGGAACTGGAGCTCCAATCATATATGACTATACTCAGAGGGAAAACTACAACATCTTGCTTTTGGCCTCATCTGGCGCAGGCAAGTCAGTCACAGCAAAGACGCTCCTCAAAAGGCTTGCAGAAAGATTCCCCGACGCAAAGATCTTTGTAATCGACCCAAATGGAGAATACGAAAAGGTGGGTAACCTTTTGGGCCTAGATGTGCTCAAAGTGACACAAGAGCAGAACCTCGGCCTTGATCCATTTAGGCTCTTTGATGCAACCGATGCTGCAGACATTTTAGCAGACATCAAAAACACAAACGAAATAATTCGCACCGAATTTAGGGCCCAGGCAGCCGACTGCAAATCCATAAAGGAATTCTACATTCGAGTCAACAAGAAGGCAAAAGAGTATCTCAATGACCTAGTACACGGCCAGTTATCTGCGGTGCTGGAAGGTGATCCAAAAATCTCAGACAAGCTGGTGATCTCTCTTCGCGGCACCGACGGCCAAGACAGGATCTTTTTGCTTCTGCTCCTTGCACTAGGAAAGGTCTGGAAAAAAATAAACACAATTGAGCCGCAGATACCAAAGATAATTCTCATCGACGAAGGCTGGATGCTATTTATGAAGAATGCCTCAGGACGGTTCCTAAACACAATTGCACGCGTTGGACGGAAATTCAATGTCGTCTTTATGTTTGTCACACAGCGACCGGAGGACGTAATTGAAAACGAGTACGGCCGCGCAATAGCAGACAACGCTGCAACCAAGATATTTCTGCAAAACACAGAGCAAGCAGCAGACAAGATAAAATCCGCCATGTCGCTCTCAGACGAAGAGTGCGAGTTAATCAAAACACTCTCGAGGGGACAGTGCTTGTTATTGACCAAGGACTATAGGCTGTATGCGCAAATCGTGCCGTCTGGGGAGGAACTCAGAGTATTCTCAACTACGCCGGTCTAGTTCTTTTTTTTTATGACAGTATCAAATTCGGGGCTATAGCATGTAAGGGTCGGGTCAGCGCCTTCATCATCTGATACGCCATTGAGCGTTGTTTTGTTTTAAGAAATTAAAGAATGGCGCAAGCGAAACATGTAGGAATAGATATTCTCGGTATACTATGAGTGTCTCTGGGCTCCTATGTGACTTCCTTTTGCTGATTTAGTACTCTGACTACGGTGGCAATGCAACGAATACAGAACGCCTCTGCAGAAGGGCTTGCCTCGTGCCGTCTCATGCCAATAAAAGGCTCAAATTCATATTAAGAAATTTGGGAGATAGTTTTCAGATTTTTCGGATCCGTATAGGATCGGCAACTCGATCAACTATGCACACATAGAATATGGAAAAACCACACTGTCTCCAAGACCACAAAAACTAGATAATCCAACGCAAGTAGAAATTATTGGATGGAGAGCAACTACGACATATTGGGCGTCAAATACGGCGCCACACAAAAAGAGATTCGCGACGCCTTCCGCAGGCTCGTATTGGACCACCACTCAGACAGGGGTGGGGACGAAGAAAAGATAAAAAAAATCATCCAGGCGTACGAGGACCTCAAGATAGGCAAGGTATATCCTGACACCGAAGACGAGCGACTCAAAAAGTCCAAAGTCTACACCGGTGACTCTGAAGAAGAAAGAAGAAAGCGCAACTTGGCCCTATCGGGGGATGTCGCAAGAGAGATGAAAATTGCCCAAGAATGGGCTGCACTCTTGCAAAGAAACAACGCCACGGGTTCGAGGCTCTTTGGCTCAAAGGAGCTTGGCGAAATAGAATTTGAAAGAAAGTCTACAGGTGAGCTCTTCATCAAAGGCAAGTTCTGGGCTGGCAGCCTCACATACGACGGCACGATAGTCATGTCTGGTAGCATAACGAGTCCGTACTTTGCACCAGATGAATCAACAAAGACAAACATCACGGTGACAAACGGAAATTTCATGATGCTGGATCCACTGCAAAACAACTTTACAATAGAGCACGGAGCAAAGATAACTGCACAAAACGGCGACATCATAGCTGGCAATGTAATCGGAATAAAAGAAATAATGCAAGACCCACATGGCCGAGTAGGAATCTACATCACAAAAGAGCATTTCACAGAACTGCATGCACCAAAAGGCAAAGTAGTTGTGGGAACTGCACGTGAAACCGTCCTGCTTGATGGTGAGACCGTAGTTGTGAACAATCTGATCAATAACGTTAAAGTGCGGGCAAAACACGTCACAGTTTTTGGAACCACCGTAAACTACAACTGCGAGATCGAGCTCCTAGAAGGAGGCTCGCTTGTATTCCACGACGAAGGTTCTGGTTTTGCACTCGCAGACGACGCGCTGATAAAACTTGAAAACGGAAAATGGTTCAAGCTGCGCGATCTAAAGACATCAAACATGGTGGGTCATGGCAGGCAGATCACTTATGAATACCTAGACAACATTGGCAAAAAACAGCAAAGCAAACCGTCCTTTAAGTTTGGGTTTGGGTTCTTCAAAAAATAACTAGGTTTTGAATAATAATTTAATATCGTCGTTTAGTTGTTTTTGAGTGTGCACAAATACGAATTGACATTCTTAGGAGGTATGTGCAATTAATCTAACAGATATAGAACTTGCAACTAGGTTTAATCAAATTATAACAAGAGGTAGAAAAGATAACACATACAAATTTGCATTGGCTAGATTCCTGCTTGATTATTGTAATGGTCTGGACGGTGAGTACATTCACAATAAAATAAAACACAACGAAATTGAAATTGTAGATTATCAACAAATAGCTAACAAGTTTTTAATGTATTATTGGCATCAAGAATGCAAGTACAGGATTAGACAGAACTATAATGATGAAAAACCGCCTCACGTGATCTCGATCATCCGTGATGTATTTGGAACAGGCTACGTTCCTACCCAATTCAAAGATCTCCCAGAGCGACAAATAGAAAAAGCGCAACTCGAAATAAGGAAAAAAGTCTTTGGTAAAGAAAAAAACAAAACGTCTCAGGTGGTGCCTAGGTTTCAGAATATCAAAGAAGGAAACTCTACAAAAAGAATGCAGCTCTTTTACGATTATGATGACGAAAATGCTCAACTACAAATCAAACCTGCCGCGTTATCATTTTTTCATGAAAACTACTCGGTTTTGCTAAAATTGGTGATCTTGGAGTGGGCCAAATTTCTTGAACGGGTCAACACATTACCTAGGCTGATCGCAAAAATAGAATCCGCCGAAGTGAAACGCCGCGCATTACAAAGATATGTCAAAATATTTAGCGATTTTAGATGTTGTTTTTACTGTAATACCTCACTTGATAGCTCAGAAACACACGTTGACCATTTTATTCCCTGGTCGTATATATTTGAAGATGAATCTTGGAATTTGGTGTTGGCTTGTAGCAAATGTAATCTACGTAAACACGATTCGCTTGCAGAATCAACCTTTCTTGATGAGCTGATCAAAAGAAATAGAATATATCAAAACAAAATAAATGAGTTGAAAAAATCCCTATTAAAACTTGAGTCTGGAAAAGGATGGGAAAAAGAAATTATTCATCATTACAATAATTGTAGATTATATGGATTTTCTGAAGTAAAGCTACCATAAATAAGTTCACCTCAAATAATTTGTAATATTAAATGACGCCGTCTGATTTAAACAATTTCAACATCTGTTCATTTTTGGTTTCATATCTTCACAAACGTTCAAACAAAAGATGATCAGCTTTATTGGTTTGCGTAGCAAGGTATCAATCGGGATAGTATCAAGTAAGAAAACGTCGATGCGCTCGTACCGGGTCGATGGGCGGGGAACTTTGGTTCCATAGCACTACTTGCAATACTATCCTATTTTCGTTTAACTTACAGTTGTTTACTATTTTTGATATTTGATCTATTTTTTAAATAAATTTACTCCAGACTGATATGTAGTTTAAACAAATTTTAGTAATTTTCATAAAATGTATTATATTTGTTTGGCACAAACTAAGGTAGATGAAAAGCGCAAAAATCATCTGCGCACCAGATGGTCCTTTCGGTGATTCGCATTGATTAGCGGCGCAGAAATCTACAGAATGGCAAAGACCGGCTGCGTTGCTGGGCTGGTCGGTGGCTTTGCGCTTTTCAGCTCGTTTTTCTGGATAGACAGCGAGATCGAAGTACCGTTTGGTACGTTCTACAAGGCGGTCGGAACGGTCGTAGGCCTGCACGACCTTTCGGCCATCGCATTTAGATTTTTTGCCCACATGCTCACAGCTTCGTTGATTGGCGCAATCTTTTGCATCTGCTCAAAGATGCACCGGCTCTTGGCGATCTCAAGTGTGCCAAAGGGGATAATCGGTGGCGCTGTGACTGGCGTCCAAGTATACGCCATCTTCTTTATGCCGATTACACTATACGTGATGTTTCCTATGATCAGCTCGCAAGCGTCAGGTCAGTTTCTGACCACCGAAGATGACATGAAGGTTGCGCAGATCTTGGTGCAAACGTATGACAAAATTCTGTGGGGCTCACTCGTACTTCACATTCTGTACGGCTCCGTGATGGGACTGTTCAGCTCAATTATGTTGTATGAGGAGTATCACATGAAGGAAAAACCAAAAAAGGAAAAAAAGGAATCCTGGAAAAAATTTGAGAGCGAGCACTGGCCATCCACATGACCATGACCTCTCATCTCTCTTTTTTAAAGAGGGCGCAGATTGGCTGCGTTGCAGGCCTAGTTGGCGGCTTTGCCATCTTTGTGAGCATATTTGTAATTGATCTGGGGCTTGGAGCGCACGGAGCCTTCTACAAAGTAGTCGGGTTTGCCACAGGACTGGATGGAATTGAGGCCACGTTGTTTGGAATGGTCTCGCACATGCTTACTGCCTCACTCATTGGAACTGTCTTTGGCCTAGGATCAGGACTGCACAAAATCCTTGACATTCACTCAATCAAAAAGGGCGCACTCGGAGGCATATCTACAGGATTGGCAGTGTTCTTTGTCTTTTTTGTGCCAATCAGTACCTTTCTGATTGTGCCTCTAATCCAAGAAAACAGGCAGATCGCAGAAGCCGACGCGCTTCTCTCAAATATGAACCTCATAATGATTGGGGCAATCGAGATGCACGTAGTGTATGGTATGGTGATGGGGGCGTTTTTTGCCATCGCAGTCCAAGTAGAATCAAAGAAGATGATTCAGCAAGCGAGGGCGGCCTGACTTGCTCAAGGCAGCTACAATATCCATAGTCATCGGCACGTTTCTTATCGGAATGTATTACGTCGTGGAGGCAACATACGTGCAGCCAAAACAACAAAGTAATCTTGGGGAAGCACTAGACAAACTAAGCGTAGGCCTCACATACGACAAGCTTGTCTCGCTTGAAGAAGAAGAGCGCTATTCCTTGGTGCGATTTGCGCCCTCTGAGACTGTCAGGCTGATAATGCAAGAAGCACAAAACCATCCAAGCTTTGTCGCAGAAAGCAAAGACGAGATCAAAGAGCACTCAGGATCTGCTGAGCTCAGACTAGTCAAGCTGACGCCAATTGCAGGACTCAAGGGATTTGAGGCCCAGGGCACCGCAGGAGTCTTTGTGTCAGGCGGCTCTACATTTTTGCGGCTAGAAAACTTTGACGTCACGCCAGGTCTAGACCAGCACCTCTATCTGACAAAGGACGGCTCGGTGACATCCGGAATAGAACTTGGAAGACTCAAGGCCACCGAAGGCTCGCACAACTACGACATAACCGGAATAGACACGGAAACTTTTAACATACTCATAATATACAGCCCAACCTTTGACACCTATTACGCGCACGCAAGATTCCTCAAGGCCGAGTAGCAACTTAAAAAGAATCAAACATTTGAAAATGTGAAGTCGCTTTCTGCAGGAGAAAAAATAATCTCGGAATTCCCAATCGGCTCTAAATTCGGAAGCTGCATCCTATACATTACTAACTTTGGCGTCTCAGTTGAAAACAGGCGCCTTGGCATGATTTTAAACTTGGCCTTCGATGATGTGGCAAGCTTTCTTCCTATGACAAAACATTCTGCAAGACTGTCGTGGCAAGAAAATAACTCTACATTTGAATTCATTGTAAATTCAGCCAATACGGATGTCTTGTGTGCAAAATACAATGAGGTGTATCATGCATACGTTGTTGCACAACAAAGCCTTGGCATCATGCAGCAAAGGCCGCAAAACATCACGGTAACAAACCCGCTTGAGAAAATACTGAGCGTGCATGATACCGCTTGAGCCAAACGAAAAAGTCAGAAAGGCCTTTGAGGTAAATTCCAGCCCACACGGAAAAGGCATACTCTATGTAACCACCCTTGGAATTGCGTTTGAATCACAAAAATATGGGCTCGTCTTGGATGTGTCTTTTGAATGGATGCAAAGTTACGACGCGAAAAAAAGCAACAAACTGCAACTAGTATGGGACACACCGCAAGGAAAGAGGGCATCGTATCTATTTGGCGTAGACTCGGCAAGGGAGGCCTACAACATTTATTCCTCTGCAAACAAAGACTATGCCATCTCTATTTCCGAACATGATGCATTAAAAATCAGACTGGAAAAAAACTTGGCAAAGCTACTTAGCCATCATCTGATTTTTCAAGAGAATCAAAAAGAGACTTGGGTAGTGTAAACGCAGACCTGGGTACATCGTCAAGATCTGGTGCCTTGCTGATAAGCGATTTTATTCCACTTCCCAATGACGCCCTCGAAATTTCCTTGGATGTCTCATCATGTGTAGCGATCTGGTATGGTGCCGCACCAATACTCCGCGGTGCTTGGCTTGCAGATGCAGGCATCCTTGGCACAGACTGCGGACCAACTCCATTTATGACGCTTGTAAATCCAGCAGAATGTGGCCTTGTCTTGTCAAGATATGCAGATGTGCCAAGAAATCTCACTCGTTCAATGAGACTGCCAGTTGACATCGCAGCCTGTGTGGCTCCACTGCCTGCAAATCTGCTGATTGCGGCACCGCCAATCATTGCCGAAGTGATCATGCCTTGCATCGTCCCAAGTATTGGGCCCATCATCGGCACCAACATGGCAGGAATCGAAGTAGCAAGTATCATGATTGCGAGTGCGGCAAACCATTCTATTATGGGCTCTGGGCTGCTCAGCGTGCCAAGATAGGCCGTGCCGGTAACTATAACTAAAGCAGAAAATATTGGCGCAATCAAAAGCCCAAACATTGCGTCGATGAACTTGTTTACTATTTTCCTAAAAAATGGAAGCAAAGAAAGTATCATCAGGACAGGCAGTCCAATTATGATGATTGCGGTAAGCACCTGTCTTATTGTGCCAATCAAAAAAGCCATGAACATGAAACTAAGAAATGCAAGCGCCTTGACGACTCCAAGAAAAGATGTCTGAAAGATATTTTTGAGCGTGCCAAAGGGATCGGTGAGGCCTTCCACAAGCTTGTCCAGCGTGAACTGACACTGGCCCTCCGGGTCGTTTGGATCTGCACACTCGATGCTTGCAATTTTCTTTAGGAGGATCTCTACGTTCTTTGCAGCGTCTTGTGGCTGTTCTGGGTTTAATATCCAAACAGAGAACTGCTCAACTGACGCTGCAAGAACGTCCCACAGCGGAGGAAAGAAAAAGAAAAAGAAGACAAAGTAGACGCTCTTTGAGATGATCCTAAAGCCAGTCTCCGGTGGAACCAAGCTGATCTTTTCAAATACAAGCGACATTCCAGCAAACATGAGCACAAATACCATCAACAAAAACGAAACTGTGCGCAAAAGAAGGTATATCTCAAAATTCCTGTTTCCAAGCTCAGAGCCACCGTCTACGGTGTACCCAAATTTTGGCATCGTCGTAATTAGGCCCACGTAAGTCAGTTGCATGATGTCGCTCCATGCCAGGGTGGCAGCAATCACAGCTATTATGACTACGATTCCGCCAAGTATTATGACCCCTGCATCGATTATGCCACGTCTTTTCTTAAAGACCCTCACAAAAATTATGCTTCAATGAGATAAAAGGAGACTATGAAGACAAGGGATGACTAGTGGCGGTTTGCAACCACTCTTCACTGTCTGCTGCGCATGAATTTTTTGTTGGAATAAAACGCAACAAGATGTGATGCGCCAAATACTGCGGCAACTGCCGAGCTTGCAGAAACACCTGGAACTCCGGCAAAAAATACCGGCACTATGGCGACCAAAGCCGCTTCGACTAAGAACTGCACAAGACAGCTCCCCCTCCCAAATCTGGAGTACAGTGCAGCAAAGATGACATTGACTTCATGTCTTAGTATGTATGGCGAGTTTCTAATCGTGATCCACGCATCACAAAAGTAACCAAACACCCAAAATGCAAAAAACGCAAGAGAAACCAGCGGCTCGAGCCTTGGCTGGAAGAAAAAATATGTGCCAACGAGAACTGCAAAGGCAAATGATGTGCAGTGTTCATAAAAAAAGGATTTTGGGGGCATGCAAATTATTTGCAAGTCTGCACAGCGCAAAGTTGCAGTTTTCCGACTCCAACAATTATTGCAAAAACTACCATGACGCCACCAATCCACTTGGAGAACGGCAGCACCTTTCCAAGCAATTCTATTATGCTTGCTGGCACGATACTATTTGCACCAGGGTTTTCAAAATCCACTCCCATGAACCACTCGATTACATCCTGTGCAAGAAACATTATTGCTGCGCCAATCATTGCGCCCACTATGATGTTGATGTACCTTGAGCGGTCTTGGATGTCTAGCTCTTGTGTGTTTAGCATTGTGTGATAAGACAGAACTAAATTTAAGGTGAAAAATCAAACTCTGAATTCTGATTAGTTGCACCTAACTTGGAGTGAAAAAAATTTCGGCGTTTTGAAAATCAACCTATCTTTAAATAATGTATGCGAACTTTTTTTTGCATGGTTGGCGTAGACCAGGTCCTCTCAAAGCTTGCAACCGTAGTTGACCCTGACCTCAAAAAAGACATAGTCTCTATGGGGATGATAAAAAATCTGGAGCTAAACGACGGCAACCTCAAATTTACATTGGAACTTACTACTCCCGCATGTCCATTCAATGATCAAATAGAGCAAGACGTGCGAAACGCAGTATCGCAGCTAGAAGGCATCAAAAACTTTGAGCTCAATGTGACTGCCAAGGTCATGGAGGGAAGGGCACTTGATCCTGCCGAGGCGATGGCCACAGTGAAAAACATCATCGGTGTGGCAAGCGGAAAAGGAGGAGTAGGAAAATCCACGGTGTCACTTAACCTTGCTCTTGCGTTGTCACAGTCTGGTGCCAAAGTCGGCCTCCTAGATGCGGACATTTACGGCCCAAGCATCCCACTCATGCTTGGGATGCAAAAGGCCTACATGGAAGTAGACAACAACAAGCTGCAACCTGTGGATACACACGGGATCAAAGTGGTGTCATTTGGATTCTTTGCAGAGCAAGAACACCAAGCAGCAATTTACAGGGGCCCGATCATATCTGGAATTCTAAAGCAGTTCTTAGTTGACACAAACTGGTCCAATCTTGATTATCTGATAGTTGATCTGCCACCTGGCACAGGTGACATACCACTTACACTGGCGCAAACAATTCCGATTACTGGAATCTTAGTTGTCACCACGCCGCAAGATGTCGCAAGCAACGTGGCAGTAAAGGCAATTGGCATGTTCAACAAGCTAAACGTTCCACTCATTGGCGTTATAGAAAATATGAGCTACTTTGTTTGTCCAAAGTGTACTGAGAGGCACTACGTCTTTGGCCAAGGTGGTGCAAAAAGAATCAGCGAAAAATACAACATACCGTTCATTGGGGAAATCCCACTTAACTCTGGAATAATGGAAGGTTCAGACAAGGGCAAGCCAGTCATGATAACTGATCCAAAATCTCAAAGCGCAGAAGCAATCCGCATGGCGGCAAAAAATGTGGCGGCCCAGTGCAGCATCTTGGCAGAAAAGCTTAGAGAAGAGATGCAAGCCACGCCACAGGCATAACTTTGAAACTGCCAGAAAATCTACGACAGGCACTCAAAAAACCGATAGGCATTCTCATAAAAGAAAGTGATGTGAGTAGGGCACGCATCCTACATTTTCTTCCGGCAAGCGTGTATATTGTAACGGTCGGAGATGCAACTACTGACAAACTGGTCCACTTTGGCCTTGCACCGTCACTGCAGATCGTCGACGGCACTGAAAAAAGGCAAAAGCGCAAGCCACCACAAAGCACTGCAAAAAAATTCTACTGCAATAACCCTGCAGGCGAAATAACAAACGAAAGCATCGAGACGATAAGAAAGGCCCTCGCCCATCCTCCACCAAACCAGATAATTGTAAACGGCGAAGAAGATCTGCTCGTCATCCCGGTGTGCCTGTATGCACCTCAAAACACCGTCGTCTTTTACGGCCAGCCAAACGAAGGCCTAGTCGTGGTACCGGTAACAGACGAAATTAGAAATAAAACAAAAGCAATTCTCAATCTGATGAAATAGGGGTATGATGAGACGGTGGCTGTATGATTAATGATTACACACTAAACTCTGACCCTTTTTGTCAGTTTTCAAAAAATTATTCGCAAGTTACATGATAGTATAACCCGTAAGGGATGGACTTGAATCCATGAATCTGAATGCTCAAATCAGAGTTTTTTTAACTTTCGGCATGCCTTACTTGCCAACCCTTACTTTGCAATTGATTTTCAACAAATTTTTGCACAAGAATTGACTTTATGACATAATACAAAATATTCCAAGTCAACTACATGCATCTTGATGACGACCTGAGGCTCAACATACTAGAAAAAGTCGGAATATACTCAAACCGCTTATCAATCCGGGAACCAACGACGCTACTTACATCAAAAGAGGTTCTAGAAATGCCAAAAGAGATGACTGCCGGAAGAAGGACTACTGCCTACAAGTATTACGGAGTCTCCTACATGCAACACAACTTGGTCTTCATCAACGTAAAAAAAATTCCAGACGAAAAGGCACTCGATGACACAATAGCCCACGAGCTAGTCCATCTCAGATTTCCATATCTTAGTCACGGCCGCCGATTCAACAAACTGGTAAGACAGGTTCTCAAAGGCAAAACCTTTGCTCCGTACCAAAAAAGAAAACACTGATCCCCTCAATCATTTATATTTCCCACAAATCGGCAACCAGTTGTAAAATGGAGCTGCAACAAATAATTCCAATAGGTGCAGCTGTTGCATCTTTTGCTGTGGCCGCAGGTTATGCCGCTTGGGTTGGCAGACAAAATCCAGGCACAAAACAAATGATGGAGATCTCAGACGCAGTCAGAATAGGCGCATCGGCGTTTTTGAGACGTGAGATGAAGATAATCATCCCAATTGCAATAGGCCTTTCAGTAATTATTGGTTATTTCATCGGTTTTTCAAACGGAATTGCATTCGCAGTTGGTGCGGCACTTTCTGCAGTTGCAGGACTGATCTCACTTAAAATCACAGTCAAGGCCGCAGTCAGGGCCGCAAACGCAACGGGGAGCGGAATTGGAAGGACGTTTGCACTAGCATTCCGTGGGGGAGCAACGGTGGGCCTTGCAGTACCGGCAATGGCGCTCCTGGCGCTTGCGCTTCTGTACTTGGCATTCCCGGACCCAATCACAATAGCCGGCGTGGGAATTGGTGCAAGCCTCATCGCACTCTTCATCAGAATTGGTGGAGGGATATTTACAAAGGCAGCAGATATGGGCGCAGACTTGGTAGGCAAAGTCGAAGCAAACATCCCAGAGGACGACCCAAGGAACCCTGCAACAATTGCAGACAATGTGGGCGACAACGTCGGAGATGCAGCAGGTATGGGCTCCGATGTCTACGAGTCATACATAGTCACAATACTTGCATCCATTCTGATTGGCGCACTGATTGGAGCACCAAAAATTATAATTTACCCAATTCTGATTGGCGCATCGGGACTAATTGCGTCAATTATCGGCTCTGCGACAATCGGCTCAAAAAACGTCGCAGATGTAATGAAGCCGCTCAACCGATCATTTTATGTCACTGCAGCTATCGCAATCGCACTCAACTTTGCATTCACTTATTTGTTCATAGGCCAAGATAGCCTCTCGTACGCTTTGTTTGCAAGCACCGTAATTGGTGTCATCTTGGTCCCTGTAATTCAGAGAATCACAGATTACTATACCAACTACAAGTTCAAGCCGGTCCAAGAGATTAGCGATTCTGCCAAGTGGGGATATGCATCTCTGACTTTGATGGGCATCATAAAAGGAATGCAGTCAACTGGGCCGTTCATGATTGCACTTGTCGCAGCAATAATTCTCTCATTTTCAATTTCATCTGCAGCAGCGCCAGACCCATCACAAGCATTACTATACGGAATATTTGGAACCTCGCTTACTGCGATGGCCATGCTGAGTCTTGCTGGAATCGTGCTCTCAATCGACGCCTTCGGCCCAATTGCGGACAATGCAGGCGGAATAGTCGAGATGACGGGGATGGGCGATGACAACCGCAAGGTGACAGACCAAATCGACGCAGTCGGAAACACCACAAAGGCAGTCACAAAAGGATTTGCCATAGCAAGCGCCGCACTTGCTGCTTTGGCGATGATACAGGCATTCCAGTACGAAGCAAGAAAGTTTCTCGAAGAACACGCAACTACTTCATTTTCACATCTTTCACCTGAAAACTTTGCCAAGCTTTCCGATTATACCCTCACAAACCCGATAATCATCGTGGGGTTACTCGTGGGAGGATTGATTCCGTTTATAATAACAGGCCAGCTCATAAGCGGCGTTTCGCGCGCGGCCTCAAAGATGGTCGATGAGGTGCGCAGACAGTTCAAGCAAGACCCAGATATACTTACAGGTAAATCAAAACCCGACTATGCAAAGTGTGTGGACATTGCAACACTTGCCTCATTAAAAGAGCTGTGGAAGTCTGCAAGCATTGCAATAGCTGCACCGATCGTTCTTGGAATCTTGCTTGGCCCACCAGCAGTCGCAGGACTCTTGATGGGTGCAGTAGTGACTGGAATATTCTTGGCGTTCCATCTTGCAAACACAGGTGGTGCGTGGGACAATGCCAAAAAGCTAGTTGAGATGCAAGGAAGAAAGGGAAGCGAAGAACACAAAGTAGCTGTGGTCGGAGACATAATCGGCGATCCGTACAAAGACACCGCAGGCCCTGCACTCAACACGGTAATCAAGCTCCTAAACACGGTAGCAATCGTCTTTGTCTCTGCATTTATCGCAATACTTGTACTCTAACGCTTTCTCTTCTTTATTGCCCACTTGACAAGATATGAGCTAGCAATTATCAGCTCAAGACCCTTCTTTGTTATTTTGTACTCTACGCGGTAAGGGGGACTTTTACCGTGTGAGGTTCGCTTTATGAGGTCCTCATTTTGGAGGTTCCTAAGGACGCTTGCAAGCGTAGATGGCGAGATCCCACGTAGTGAAACTTGCAGCTCGCCGTACCTCATGGCTTTGTGGTTTCGCAGCTCCCAGAGCACTCTGAAGTTCCAGCGCCTACCAACAAAATCACTCAGCTCAAAAAGAAATGGGCTAACATAATCAATATCTCTGAACAGCCTTTCCACAATTCGCAAAAGTTGCTTTCTTTTAAAAAGCTAGCCTTGCTTTAGTACGTCAAGGAATTTTTTGACATCGGGATCAGACACACTCTCCCCAAGCTCCCACTCGATCTGCTCTATTATTTTTTCATACTCGTCTCCGTAGACTTCGCGCAATACATACTTGAGATAGTCTGGATGCTCAAAGCAGTCAAAGATCTTGCAGTCATAGTACTTTTCCAGTCTTGCCAAGACCAACTGGTACTGCGGGCCGCCCTTCCTCATCAGCACTATTTCGACGGAAATGGCGACTACTGGCTTGTGTGGATTGTGATCTATCATCTTGGTTGCTCGCAAACAATCAAAGAAAAGGACATGTTTGTACGTTTGGTACGAAACCGCAGTGCACCAATGGGTTTGCTCAAAAACACTCACGTGACATTCTTTTGGCTGTAAATTTAAAATTAACTAACAAAGGTACTTCGATTGAGCGAAGTTATTATTTTAAATAATTTATCTAAAGACTAAATTTGAAATAAATGGCAAAGAAACGTGTCACATTTACACTGGACGAAGATCTTGATAAAAAAATACGACAGCTCCAAATCAGTCTGATCTCATCTACAAACCAAGGTTGGAGCTATTCATCGGTTCTGGGAATTGTAATTGATGAAGGACTCAAGGTCGTTACGCCAAAAAAACTAGGCAAGCTAAAAAACTAGGTTCGACTGCATTCTCATAAGACGTTCTCAGTTATTGTTATTGATGATGACGAAGACGTCGTAAACATCTTCAGCGTTTTTGAGGTTAAGTGACACAGATGTCAAATCCGCTGCAATCAACGGCAAAGACGCACTGGAATTATACTGGCAGTTCAAGCCAGACATGGCAATGTTGTTCTCATCATGCCAGAATGTGATGGATTTTACGCCTTTGAGCAGAATAAGAGAAGGCACTTGTGCAAAGGTAGCGGTTCTCACAGCAGATACAAAAAAGCAAGACTTTGAGAGGCTGCAGAGACTCAAGCCGGCAAAAATAGTCTCAAATCCTTACGATGCATATGCGATGCTGGACATGATGATCTTTCGAATTGACTTATTCCATGACGCGCGTCATGTCGAGCTCGTCAATTTGTGCCTCGATTGTCTTTTTTAGAGTGTCCTTGTGTTCATCACAGAACCAGAAATAGCCATCAATTGTTTCAAAGCAGCCGCAGATCCACTCTGTCTGCTTGTCGCCTTCGACTGTGAGTTTATTGTAGGTTGGTTTTTTTGCCAATGATTCGATGTAATCTATGTTATATTTGAAAATACATGTGACACTAAAAAAAGTAAAAAAGGGTTAAGGACAGCCTTCCATCTTTTGGATGAAGAATCCATTTGCCTTGATTGCGTCCTCTACTGGCTTTGGCGCGCCTTGTGAGTGACAGAACTGACATTCTTCTGTGGTCACTCGTGCCTCGCCCTCGCCGATAGATTTGAGCCATTGCTTGGCGTACTCGATTGCCTTTCTGTGGTCTTTTTCTGCAGTGATCACATCAAAGTGCATCGTGTGGCCGTCTTTGGCTTCTACATAAGTATCGTAGACGTGTATTTCCATATTACATGATAAAAAAAAGGGATATTTAATTCAAGAAAATATTGCTCGTGTGAAACAATTAGTAGTGGAGATTCCAAAGGTAGATAACATAATTCTGGAACTGGATGACTCCGATACATCAAGACTGATTTTGCAAAGCCTCCCGTTCACTGTAAAAATCAATGTTTGGGGCAAGGAGATCTATACGGAGCCAATCCCAGTAAAGGCAGAAGAAGAAAACGCAAAAGATGTCGTAGAATTGTACGATGTTGCATTCTGGCCTCCCGGTCAGGCGCTGTGTTTGTTTTTTGGACCTACGCCGCTCAGCCCTACTCAGATCAAACCGTATTCGCCAGTAAATGTGATTGGCAAGATAAAAAATCCAGACAAAACAATTCTCTCAAAAATTGCGGCCGGAACCAAGGCTACGTTTCGTGAGGCCTAGACAATTCTGATTGCGACCGGCTCTATATTGGATTCTAAAATGTATGCAGCAAGACGATCAGTAGAATTAGAAAATATTATCCAGACTACGGGGTTTATCTCCATGAATTTTTTGTCGGTTGCGGAAGGGACAGCTTCTGAATGTGGGTGCGAGTGAAAGATCCCGATCACTTCGAGGCCTTTCTGTTCAGCTAATGTGTATCCTCTTAGTAGTTCCTCGTTTGAGATGGTAAAGTTGATCGGCGAGCCGTCTATATTCTTGGTGAGAAAGACCTCTTGCACTGTGTAATCTTCTTGGCTGACTTTGCCAAACAAAAGGGCGCAGGATTCGTTTGGCGCATGTTTTTTTGCGTGCTCAATTAGGAGTTGTCTTTGGCTCTTTGTTATTGTAATTGATCTTTGCAAGCTTATTCTACTGTTACCTTTCCTGTCATCCATGGATGAACAAGGCAGTAGTATGGGTATTCGTCTGCGGAATCAAATGTGTGCGAAAAGGTCTTACCTGCCATGAAAAGGCCGCTATCAAAGTTGCCGTCTGGTGTGGCATCACTACCGCTTGTGATTGTGTGTGCAGCAGTGTCGTCGTTTGTCCAAGTCACGGTGGTGCCTACTGGTACTGTGAGTGAGCTTGGAGCAAAGCACTCGTTTGTAGCCTCACATCCGGGTGTCGATACGCCAAGAGGAATGGATATTGTGTTTGATTGTTGTACTGGTTCTGTTATTGGTTCCTCGACAACGGGCTCTTCAATGACTGGTTCCTCAACAATTGATTCTTCCACTGGGGACTCGCCAGGAACTGGCATCTCTGTAACTGTCTCTTCTGATTCTTCTGGAGTCTCTGGGGGTGAACTGGGTTCAGTTACGGTTGCGCCCCCTGCAAGTCTTTCTCCGGATTCTACTATCTCAAAGGATGCTTGCATCCAGGGGTGCACTATACACATGTAGTCATATTTGCCGACTCCAAGCTTTGATGTGTCAAGCTGATATGTTGCGCCGGCAGAGATGAGTCCGGAATCAAACGTCGCACCCGCGTCTGCAGCACTGGTAACTGTGTGTACAGCACTGTCATTATTTGTCCACGTGATGGCGGCGCCAAGTGGTACCTCAGCTACATCAGGATCATAGTCCGGATTTCCTTGAATCTGCGAGTCCAAAAGAATTGAAATGTTAAACACTGGGGCCTTTGCCGCACCGCCTTCAGCTAAGACAAACGAGGCAGCCATCCATGGATGCACTACGCAAAAGTAATCATACGTCCCAGCTTGGAGCGTAGACGTATCCAGTCTGTATGTTGTACCTGCTGCAATCAAGCTAGAGTCAAACGTAGCTCCACCATCTGCAACACTGGTGACTGTATGTGCTACATCGTCGTTGTTGGTCCACTCTATGATGTTGCCTAGCGGTACCTCAGCTACATCCGGCTCATAGTCTGGGTTCCCCTGCGTTGCGGAGCCCTTCAAAATCGAAATAGCAAATATCGGCGCAGTTGGTGCCGGCTCTTCTACTTCTTCCTCTACTACTGGAGGCGGCACGAGGTATGGTGCCGGCCCAAATAATCCAAAGCCTACATAGGCTGCTACTGCTGCCCCAACAGCTATTATGAAAATAATCGATACCGGCTTTGCATACTGCGGCATCTTCATTGCAACATAAGCCATGACTATTGCAGGAACTACAACTATGAGCATGACTCCTGCAAATGTAGGAATCGTGCTGATTGTGTTAAAGTTGAGTGCCGCAAGGCCAAACGAAAACGAAATTCCCAAAACTACCAAAGTCGTAGCTTTTGCCCGGTTGCTCGTTGAGACTCCGCCCTCGAGAATACCAGCTGCCAAAAAGATAAGTCCAATAAACATTGTAAGTCCGGTGAGCGCATGCATGCCATCTATGAAGGTGTGCGCGATTCCTGCATACGAGATGGTCACCCCCGCCAAACCTATGGCAGTAAGGCCCATGCCGGGCATCATGAGATCCCAATTACTCATTTGTGCTTGATGCCAAAAGTGAGCTAATTATTCCTTTTGGGCTGTTCTCCAGTAAAGATCTGCGGCACATCTAAGATCCTTAAAATCTTCGGTGTTATTGTTGGTATGATACACCGTGGCATCTCCTCTGCAATCACTACTCTGTTTTTGATAGGAGTTGCAGTGATTGGAGGCGTCTCAGCCGGAACTGCAATGTATGAACAAAACGAGATCGTCACAAAGTCAACCAGGCTGGAAATAATCAAAGCAGACCTCGTCCACATGAATTTCGCAAACAAGACATTTTTTGCAATAGATCTAAAAAATACCGGAACAGTTACGATTGTGTCCGGCGTTGTCGGTTTTTATGACAGAAACGAGTCATTTCATTCTGTAGAAATTCCAAGTCTGGTTCCTGGACAGAGCTTTGGCTCAAGTGTCATAGTTGATGCAAATGTGAAAGTAGGCATCAAATATCCACTACATACAAGAGCGTTTGGTGCAGACGGCTCCAGCTACGAGTGGGTCCAAACAATATCCTCTGGCAGGTGATGCGATTCAAACTGCAAGCTGGCATGAAAAAAAGGCGCGGAGTAGGCGAGGTAGTGGCAGTAATCATACTCATGGCAGTGATTGCCACAACATCGATTTTGGCACTCGGTGCATCATCAAAGCAGACACTGGACAGTGAAAAAACAGTGGCAGACGCACTGCATGACAAAGGAGCACAGATTCAGGAACTGTTGAGTGTGATTCAGCAAGACGTCCAGCCAGACAGGATCAGATTAGAGGTACTCAACTACGGACTAAAGGATATAGTGCTTGAAGTGGTGCTGGTGGATGGTAAAAAAACAACGTACTTGCTCCATGACAACAATGGGCAAGCATTTGCAAATAACACGATTCCTCAAGGAAAAATAATGGTACTAGAGATTGGTGGCGTTGGCGGCTCAGTACAGCTAATCACCGACACGCAAAATCTCATCGAGCTCAAAATCTTGTGATGCTTTTTAATCTGTCATGATTTTAGGTTGTGAAAAAACTCATAGCTGCAATTGCAATCTTTTTAATTCTGTTATGCTCGCAAAATTTTGCATACGCAAACCATTCCAGCAAGCAATCCAAGCTCGACGACTCAGAACAGCGTCTCAGCTACGAGTTAGCTACTGACGACAAAAACACAGTCTACAATCATTACGCGCAGACGGGTGGAAGGGAGGTGAGGACAAAAGACTCTTACTTTGCTTATTGCCAGGTCTGGGTTCAGACAACAATATCAAAACTGTTTGCAAACGGATTCCCTAGAATAAATCCAGACAACACCTACTATCAGGGAGATGGGTTCTCGTATTCGTTTTCTTATGGGTGGGAAGGCAACAAAGGATGCAGGAACTTCAAAGTCTGCCCAGTCGAATCTAGCTTGGGAGGCGAGTCGACGCGATGTGACCTCTCAAAGATCAGGCCAACCAAATCTGCCAAACAAGGCTCATCGAGTGGTACAGTAGAGCTTAGCTCTGGCGATGGTGGAAATATCCAGCTTACGGTGGCAGCAGAGCGGTATTCCTGCTTTTATCCGAAAAAAGCCAGAGTCATCTGCGGCTGGACTGAAATTACTGCAACTGGAAGTTATGTGCCACCCATCGTAAAACCCAACGTTGATTTTGTGATTACACAAGAACCACTCGCAGACAAGGACGGCTTTGAGTCTGGCAACCTTGATGGAACGTATTACTTGTGGGATGCAGTAAATCTAGTCCACGACCCGCAATATCTCTGGAAGCAAGAACGATTTGGGACGCTGTCTGTTGCGGTTTCAAAAATATATGACCTAAAGATGGAACAGGAGTTTCAATGTGATGCCAAAAGATGTGTTCAAATCCTCACACATCAAGGATTCGAGCCATGGCAGAGGGTGCACCAATACGGCGGAGGGATGATCTTGCTAAACGCCACAAAACAAAGCGAGCTTGGTATGCACCACATCATGTATGATATCGAATTGTTCAACCTTGGCCGACTCATACACAAACAACAAGAGATGGTTCAAGTTCTCGTCGTAAAGTATGATCCCGCATACGCCAATTACCCATATCTTTTCCTCAGAGACGGCCACGCCTTTAGCTGGGGCAACCGAGCAGCAGTTGCGTTATACTATCTTGGATCAGAAGGCGGAGGCAAAGACGACACAGTAGGCATCCATGAAAAAAGAAGGAGCAAGATAAATGATTACGAGTATGCAGGATATGCATTTGATCCCATTATGAAAACAAGCCTTGGCCAGAAACTGTCGTGGAGCAGCTTAGGCCAAGCCTCCGAATCTGGCTGCTTTGGTGTAGCGTCTGATTCGCTTCGGAGCGGCAAAACAGATTCAGCAATGTTTGTCAAAAAGGGGTTTGGCAAAATCGCATTCAGCTATCCAATTTTGCACACAATGCTTTCTAAAAGATACTCTAATGCCACACTAGAAAACACACTCCAGTCGTCAAGCTTTGCTGGATTTGAGACAAAAAATCTGACTGCTTACAAGTACCAGTATCCGGACATCAAATTCGGCAATCCAGTCAAAATCTTGAGCTACCACTCAGACGGCTCAAGAACCACGCTCCCAATATGGATAAGTATGGTTCCGGATACAACAAAAGGTGCCAACTACACGCATGATTATGTGTGCAAAAAAGTCTTTTACGATACAGGCAGCAAAGAGTTTGCAGCAATCGTGGTAGGTGACATGTACGACAAGAAAAACCAACAAAGCGGCAACGGCTTTGTCAATTTGGGGTCAAAACTTACCTCCACATGGTTTCCGCCGTTTTACAATATGCTTGCAGAGAATGTCTTTGACTTGGAGCTAAATACTGGCTACGGCGCCCCATCTCCATACAAAATAGACATCAAGGTTGGCCAAAAAACAAGAACGATCCACAAAATACTGAACTTTCTGTCTCCTTTTACGCACGTAGTAAATCTTGATGAGGACAACTCGCTTGATGTGGTGTCGAATCTTGGATTCGTAAAGATTCTCCCAAAGGAGAACTTTGGTGAAATAGTCAACGTGACGGTGAACGGCCACTCACTCAATAAGGACTGCACCAGTGGATGTACCACCACAATTTCTGCAAACCAGGATTTGATAATTGAAGCATGGAATTTGTGGGGAGGTCGCGCAGTAGCACTAATCGAAAAACAGGATGCATCAGCCGAGCCAGCAAACGAGTGGAATCTGGTGGCAACCACTTTGTTTGTTGCGGCAGCAGGATGGCTGGTATACAAGCTGAGCAGGCAAGCTATTGCTCACCTTAGAAACTGGCTCTAATTTGGCTCAGTCATGTTGAGATCTGGCGAATCCATGACTTCTGAAATCATTTCGATAAATCTGGTAAAGTTGTGTGCAACCTGCTCAATTTCTTGCATGTATCTTTGACCATACCTTTCCTTTAGCAATCTCATGATGTCCTCGTCTATTTTCTGCATGTCCTCGGAAATTTCCAGAGCCTGCGTGTCGTTTGGCATCAAGACCTCGGATTCTTGTTCGGCAACTGTGTGGTATGAAAAATCATCCACCTTGGAAGGGCCAACATTGCACATTTCAAGTGTCGAGCGATAGCTCAGTAACTGGAATGCAAACAACAAAGGCTGCTCCTGCAAGAAGACAGGTTTGTACACTTTGGCCTTGAGTGGAAACGGAAACTCCGGCCTTATCTGCAAGTAGCTGTCCTTAGTCAATTCGTAACCGACTACATATGTCTGCTTTTTTTCGTCGTCTGTTTGTTCGACTCGACTGACTATGAGGTGTACTTGGCCTGTGCTTGATGCAATCGTCCCCCACGACTTGCCAACATCCAAGATCTGTGGCTTGTACTTGCTTGCAAACCCGTTTATCCAACCAAGCGTTCTTTGCAGTGAATCGGCGTACGAAATGTTTGCCACATCAGTTTTCATCTTGTGCGTTGTTTTTGTATGGTGAAGGATCATGTTGTGGTCTGTTGCACTGTGGTTTACATGTACTGAGACTATCCAGACTTCTTCTTGGTTACTTGGAAGCAATGTGACATAGCTGAGTATTGCCACATAACATGGGGATGAAGATTGCGGAATACGCAGGGCATAATCGCATATCTCAAAAACAAACTCATCACCTGCAGTGAGGCCCTGCCCAAAATACCAGTCTTGGAATTCCTCCTTTCTTGGCAAATCGGAGCTTTGTGCTGGAACGCCTATACCTGAAATGAAAATGACTACAAAACATACAAGGAGGAAACACATCAAAAGTAAAGGATTGCGCATTATTAAGCAGCAGATCATCCCTTGGATAATGAAAGTTGATTAACTTGGCAAATCATTTTCCGTCATTTTCTTTAATCTGATTTTGCGCACTCTTCAAAGTGTACAACTGGAATGCAGACCTCTACGAGTCGCGCCGCCCCTCGTATCTTAACCTGATACTTTTTGGAAGCGCCGCACTGCTTGCAGTGCTTTTGTTTTTGGTCTTTGCACCTCAAATCCACAGACTCACTGCAGAGTCGCCCTATCTTACTGAACTGATGTATTTTCCTACAATCTTTGTGGGATTCATCTTTGGGCTAAAAATCACAGAGCGCGCAATCAGCCCGGCCGAGACACGCAGTCCGATTAAGCGCGGCATGATCAAAATACTGTTGTACTTTTTTATTATAGGTGGCTTGTTTAGCTCGGTAAGCTTTGCACTAAACGGGGGCATCCATCTGCCACAAAAGTCACTCCTTGAGATGGGTCTTGCAGACTGGATGACACAGTTTACCTCTCAAAACGGCGGCCTCACATTCCTTATTGTGTCCAGCATCTCGCTTATGGCGGTTGCAACAAAGAGAATAATCGGCCTCACAGGTGTGGTCAACAGCATTGCTACCTTTGTTGGCACATTCATTTTCTTTTCGATGATTGCGCTGAGCCTTTCGCACACCGAACCCTCACCGTCACAAGTGTTGTTGTACACGTTTTACCATGCAGGAATAATCGGTGGCGCCCTGTACAAAATGAACAAGCTGACATCGAATCTAAATTTTTGGGAGGACTTTAACAACGGCTACAGGTAGAATCAGGGATTCTGCATGTTGACGCGTTCTTCTAAGTTGAGTGAGAGGTTTTTACCTTGAGCGGCAGCCTGCTCCATATTTTCTTTTTCTGCCTCTAACGACTGCTTGTATTCCAGCTGTTTTTGTTTTCCGACTCGGTCAGAGTACAACACATCATCGCCGATTGCAAGATAGAGCAGGGCAATAACTACAAGCGAGGCAGCCACTAGAATCATCGAGTATCCTACTTTGCGGTAATTGTGCGGGTTTACCTCTGACATGGTATGCTTAGCTTTTGAGGGAAATTTATGCCTTTAAAATCATTGTGTATTCTGACGATCACACATAAATCAAAAACCTGTCATACAAGTTACGTGGCAATTCAGATCCTCCAATACGAGTTTTTGGGACCAATCAAGCTCTCAGAGTGGGGCCCTCCAATGGCCGAAGTCATCTATCTGGTTTTGAGGCGGACAAAGGAAATATTTGAGATAATTTATGCAGCTGAGTCTGAAAAAACAGAAGAGGCCGATTTTTTCACAAAAAATGACAAATTCAAGTGCTGGATTCAAAACGCCGGTTATGAGGAAAACTTATACCTATCAATTTATCCAATGTGGGGCTCATCACAAGAAGACCGAAAGAGAATACTGGACAAAATAATCCAAAGGTATCAACCACGATGCAACATTGAAGCCTCAAATAACATATGATGCGAGAAAAACCATGAAATGTCCGTGCTGTGGCTCCAAGATGGAAAAGAAAGAGGACTTGGGGCAAAGCGTACTGATGAAGTGTACTGGCTGCGGCATCTCTGACACCGTTTTAAAATCATGATGTCTTGTTTTTTAGCTCAAATATCTGTAAGGTGAGCAAATCTAGAGCCTTTTTTAGATGCTCAAATTCGTTTATGGAGTGGATTTGGCCTTCAACTAGCCTTCGGAGCACCTTGACTGTGCCTTTTTGAAATTCGTCGTTTGCTATTATTTCAAGTGCGTTGAGCTTTGACAAAAGAACATCGAGCTCTTTTTTTAACTCGTCTGATGAGCGGTGCTCCATTTACATGAACCATCACACCTTGATATATGAATCTAAAATTCAGAGGAGTTCTTCGTCGAGCTGCTCAAACTCTACATACTGCTTGCAGGTGCAATGGGGAATTGAACATTTACCGAGCTTGACTAGCGAGCTGCTGTCCTTTGATGGTTTGTGTGCATATGATGCATGATGACAGCGTTTGCAGTTCAATGGTTTGCTGACAAATTTCTTTTATTTAAGCTGAGTTGTGTTTATTGGCAATATCTAATGTTCGTGTTCTAGTTTGGCAGCTATTTTATTTCCCAAGTCTTCGTTTTACATCATTGTGAAATGAATTTGTCTCTTCATTTCTTTCAATACCGTCTCAAGATCCTTTATTGACTGCTTAAAACCCATTATCATCTTCAATCACATTTATCAATCGGCTCATAGTGACACCTATCTTTATAGAAATCACATTCTCTTATGGCGTTAGTACGGCCCTTGCATCTATTTTTGAATATTTGAGGTCTGTTAACACCTCGTTTGCACTATGCAGGGGAAATGTCTTGTAGACAATTTTGAGTTGGTTTTGCTCTGCAATTTTTACCACCTGATTCATGTCTGCTCTTGAGCCAATCACAGAGCCGCGAATTGTCTTTTCTGAAAACGCATCAAAGCTTGGAAGATTCACCAAGACTCCTAGGACCATCATGCCGCCTTTTTTGATGGAGTTGAGTGCAGCTTCTGTGACAGAATCCGATGGTGCAAAGACAATTGCGCAATCAAGCAGACCTTCTTCTTTTTTTAGTGCGGCAAGAAACTCTGATTGGTTCTCAGTATATTTGACGACGTTGTCTGCGCCAACTTTTTTTGCGACATCTAGGTGGTTTTGGTTTCTTGCAATTCCAATGACTCTGCAACCGTTCAGCCTGGCAAACTCTACCGCAAGATGGCCGACTCCACCTATGCCAAAGATGCCAACTTTCTTTCCTTTGGCAGGCTCGGCGGCAACTACTGCTTTGTATGCTGTTATACCGGCACAAAACAAAGGAGCGGCATATTCTGATTTCATAGAATCTGGAATCGGCGTGGCAAAGTCCTCAGATACCGTAATGTATTCTGCGTACCCTCCTCGTAATGATTCCCCCGTGATCTCTGCTAGGTCGCACAAGTGTTCCTTTCCTTGTTTGCAGTAACTACAACTCATGCATGATTCAAGTAACGGCGAGATTCCAGCTCTTTGTCCTACTTTGAGCTTGGTTACTTTGCTTCCCGTTTCAACTATGGTGCCAACTATTTCGTGTCCGGGAATGGTGGGTAAAGTAGGCGGTAGGCCGTATTTTACCCAGTCTCCTTCTATGCTATGCAGCTGCGAGTGGCATACGCCACATGCCTCGATCTTTAACAGTACTTCGTTTGGCTTTTTGATCTGGTGTCTTGCAACCTCAGTTAACTTGAGCGGCTTTGTCTCAATTGGGCCAAGTTTTTCGAGAACCATTGCTTGCATTTTTGTCATCTATAAAACCTCACCTTTCACAAAAATTAAACCTGTGAACTCTGATTTAATTTTGTGGATGAGGTAACCTCAGACGATCGAAGGAGAGTTGAGCTCTTAGAAATAGTCTCAAAGAAGGGCCTCAAGATATTGGGGCTTGATGATCTCAAAGAGCTGATGCTACTAGTTGAGAAAAAAGACTATTCGCACAACAAAAAAGCGCAAAAATCCAAGATGAGACTTTTGGCACAAATCAATGCCAGAATATATGATCTAGAAGAAAAAAAAGGTTGGTAAATTAAGACACAAATACTCTGAATTTGGAAAAATAATGTGACACAAAATCACCTCATTAAGGAAACTAGCCCATATCTTTTGCAACACGCACACAATCCAGTAGACTGGTATCCTTGGTGTGACGAAGCATTACAAAAGGCAAAACAAGAAAACAAACCAATCTTTTTGAGCATAGGGTACAGCTCATGCCACTGGTGCCACGTAATGGAACGCGAATCGTTTGAAAACGAAGAGATTGCAAAAATCATGAATGAGAATTTTGTAAGCATCAAAGTTGACAGAGAGGAAAGACCGGATCTGGACGACATTTACCAAAAGGCCTGCCAAATGGCAACAGGCCAGGGTGGATGGCCGCTAAGTGTATTTTTGACGCCGGACCAAAAACCGTTCTACGTCGGAACTTACTTTCCAATACTTGACAGTTATGGAAGGCCAGGCTTTGGGAGTATCCTGCTTCAGCTTGCACAGGCATGGAAGGAAAAACCGCAGGAAGTAAAAAAGGCAGCAGAGAACTTTATGGCAAACCTGCAAAGTGCAGATCTGGTCACAACTCCAGCCAAGCTGGAAAAATCAATTCTCGATGAGGCGGCAGTAAATCTGTTTCAGATTGCCGACAATACATACGGTGGATTTGGAAGTGCGCCAAAATTTCCAAACGCAGCAAACCTGTCGTTTCTACTCAGGTACTCCAAGGTCTCAAAGATATCCAAATTCTCAGAGTTTGTGTTAAAGACACTCAACAAGATGGCACGCGGTGGAATCTTTGACCAAATCGGAGGTGGATTCCACAGATATTCTACGGATGCAAGGTGGCTCGTACCACACTTTGAAAAGATGCTCTACGACAACGCCTTGCTCCCAATTGTATATGCTGAAGCATACATGCTCACAAAAGATACATTCTATCTTGATGTGATAAGAAAAACACTCGACTTTGTACTGCGCGAGATGACTTCGCCACAAGGGGGATTTTACTCTGCACTTGACGCCGATTCTGAAGGAGAAGAGGGCAAGTACTATGTATGGAGCAAAAAAGAGATCCAAGAGATTCTTGGGAATGAAGCAGACGTCTTTTGCCTGTACTATGATGTCACCGATGGGGGAAACTTTGAAGGAAAAACCATTCTGAACAATAATCTGGCAGCATCTACCGTAGCATTCCATTTTGGGATCTCAGAAGACATGGTGCGACATCTAGTTGAAGAAGGATCCAAAAAACTGCTTGAGGTCCGCTCAAAAAGGATCAGGCCTGGACTGGACGACAAAGTCCTTACGTCTTGGAACGCACTCATGGTATCTGCATTTGCAAAAGGATATCAGGTCACAGACGAAAAAAAATATCTTGAGGCCGCACAAAATTGCCTTGAGTTTATTGAAAAAAATTTGGTGTCTGGCACGCAAGTAATGCGCACCTACAAAAACGGACACGCAAGACTCAACGGCTACCTTGAGGACTATTCATATTTGATCAACGCACTAATTGATGTGTTTGAAGCAACAGCAGAAGCTAGGTATCTAGATCTTGCAACAAATCTTGCAAATCACACAATTGATCACTTTTGGGATGAAAAGAACAACAGCTTTTACTTTACTGCAGACAATCATGAATCCCTCATAATTAGGCCAAAAAACAATTATGATTTATCAATGCCTTCTGGCAACTCGGTAGCTGCAAGTGCCTTGCTGAATCTGTATCATCTAACACAGCAACAAAGATTCTTGGAAATCTCTGTAAAAACAATGGAGGCATTTGCGCTTGCTGCGGCAGAAAACCCATTTGGCTTTGGCTATCTGCTCAATACCATCTATCTATATCTGGAAAAACCAACCGAAATAACACTACTAAACCCAGTTAACAAAGAGATAGCAGATTTTGTCACAAAAAAGTTTCGCCCAGAGGCAATAGTAGTAACAGTGCCTACTGCCGACAAATTAGCCAGGCTGTTAAAATATCCGTTCTTTGCAGGAAAAGAGTTTACAGATGAGACGACCGTTTTTGTTTGCAAAAACTTTACCTGCTCACTCCCACTGAAAACCAGGCAAGAAATAGAATCACTACTTGGCTGAGATATTAACTTCGAGAATCTGGCCCACCTGAGGGCGCCCCATTCGTTCGTATCTGGTTCTTGGCATCGTAATTGAAATCGTAGTCTGCTCGTAGCTTTTTATCTTGATTGTGGGTTGTGCTTGCAAGATTGCCTCCAAGAGGGGTTGTACCTGCTCCCTTAGCTCGGGATCGAGCTTTTTTGCAACAGAGTCCATGATCAACTGTTTTTGCGAAAGCGGCTCTGTCTGGACGTCCTCTGCTAGCGCAAGCTGGACGATTTGGCCGTTGTCGACTATTTGCTGTACTCTATAGCGTGTAATTTCTGCCAACAAAGTAACCTTGGCTTGTGTGAATTTAATTCATTCTGGCAACTTGGCGCCCATTACGGCTTTTTTTATTATGGCTGCTTTGTCTTTGATGATCTGGTTGAATTCTTGCATGTCGTCAAGCTCGACTGTCTTATTTTCATTCTCATAGGCGCGCAAAAACGCAGAATAAACACATCCTGCAATTATCCCAAAAGCTGCGTCGTCTACTGCTTGCACCTCAGGCGAGTATAATTCTGCAAGCTGCTTGTAGGACGGCGCCTCACTGATGTAGTAGTCGATCAAGTTTTCAATAAAGTCGCGTGTATGCTTTGTGATTACCATTTTGTTTAGCTCTGCTTCTATGATTTATAACAGTTGGTGCCGGACTCATCACGTGTGGAAACTCGAGATAGATGAGAATTTTTTTAGAATCTTTGATAAGGATCACAAAATTGCAGGCTACTTTGTTCCTGATTACGGCCAGATCTTTCCTGAGGAGAAAGCAGATGAAATCATCGAAAAAATGCACAAAAACCACGACAAGGTTCCGGGAGGGTTTTTGACTGTTCCAATGGTAAAGTTTGGTATATTTGACTCAAAAGAAGACATGGACATACTGTACCTGCAAAGCCATATTGCAGACGCAACTTCGAGAATCGAGGCGTGGAAGGAGTTTTTACTTGAGCGCCAGATGCAGCATGCAATCAACATCTCGTACACTGACCATGATATGTTAAGTCTGACGTTTCCAATCAAATTCGCAGAACATGTGCCACTGGAAAAAAAGATGTTGCTGGATACACTGGCACCGACTCTGGATTTGCTAGTGGAAAAAGGACTGCTCTAACCCTGCCCTGCATTATTCTTTGCTTTGGCGAATGAAGCCAGCGCCGCCATTTCATTTTCAAAAGACTCTTGGAGTAACAAGTCAGAGCGTACTTTGTTGGAGGTGTCGTTGGTCCTTATCCACTCTATGAGGTATTTGTCGCTTTCAATTTGTTTTTGTGTGGATAACTTGAAAAGCTCTACAGAATTTGCAAATGATTCGGGCGGAGACAGACCATCGTATCGTCCAAGTATGTCCTCCATTCTCTGAAGGTGTATGTCTCCAAACTCCAAAAACTCTTGCTTTGAGATGGCGTTCTCATCTAACATGGCCTTCTTGGAATAAAACTCTGTTTGGACTTGCTTTAATTCGTCCTGAATTGCCTGCAAATTGTTTCCAAAATTAAAGCCTCGAATTTTTGCTTGATCCGCAGAATACGTAAAGAAGATTGCAAGGCCTACTATGATTATTCCAATACTAACTGCAAGATACGTGGTCTTTACTTTTGATCTCAAACCGTCTATCATAAATTTTGAGGCGTGATATTAACTAGATGGACTTTTCATTTCCAATCTTACTAGGGAATTAATCAAAAATGTTCTTACCTCTAGTAATTCTCAAGCCTGATTTTAGTGCTGACTCTTTAATATGAAATTTCACGCATTATTGGCGAGTTGAGACAACAGATAATGGTGACGAAAAAATGTGCCTGTAAAATCTGCAAAAAATGCGTTTTTGTAGCAGAAAATCAGGAAGAACTATGCCTAGCATGCAAAATAGGCCTCTGCAATGTAGAAAAATGATTGCAGTGCAATGCATTGCGCTGTTGTGCCTTGTTGTGTAGACAGACTGATTATATCAAATTATGAGAATGTCATATCATGCAAATGCTAACCATACAAGAACAAGGAAAAAAGGACACAATCCTTGAGGCAATCTCTGACAAATATTCCAGAATCATCTTGGAAACTACAATGAACAAGCCAAAAACAGCACTTGAAATCAGCATTGAGCACAAAATACCGATCTCGACAGTATATAGAAGACTTCAAACACTTCATGACGCAAAATTATTGGCCATATCTGGCTCAATAAGCGACGAGGGCAAAAGATATTTTATGTACAAATGTAAGATCCGACAAATCACTACCTCCTTTAACGGAAATGCAGTAGATGTATTCCTAGTGCCAAAGTAGGTATTTTTGTTAAAACTGGTTTGCCACCTTTTCATTAATCCAAGTGGAGCTTGGGTTTGAAATGAGTATATAGAATTTTTTCAAATTTTCATCGCTACCCAAGTTAATCAATCTTAATATATTTATCAACAAGGCCGATAATCAACAATGAATATCAAATTACTAGCAAGTATTGCAGTGTTTGTATTGCTAACGGCAGTTGTTAGTGTCTCGATTACGCAGTCTGCGTATGCAGCGGAAGACACCAAAGCAAAAACCAAGGCATTAAAGGAAGAAACTAAGGCCAAAGCAAAGGCAATCAAAGAAGAGGCCAAGACGAAGGCAAAGGCGATGAAAGCGGACACCAAAGCAAAAACCAAGGCATTAAAGGAAGAAACTAAGGCCAATCTAACGCCAGACAAAGTAGAGTCCGGGTCCGAGATGACGAGATCATCGGACACAAGCACTATTGAAATAGCAAAAGGCTCCTCAACACCTGGCTGTGAAACATCTTCGTCATGCTATCTGCCAAATACTGTGACTGTGAAAACTGGAACAAAGGTTACTTGGAAGAACGCGGATTCGGCAGCTCACACCGTAACAAGCGGAAAAGACGCGACACCTGATGGAACCTTTGATAGCAGCATTGTCATGGCAGGAAAATCCTTTTCATACACATTCAAAACTGCAGGCAACTACAACTATTACTGTGCAGTCCATCCATGGATGACCGGTATCATAACAGTCAACTAATCAGAAAAAATTCTACTCTCCTTTTATTTTTGAACTCAAAAGAGGTTTAACTTTTTGTACAAAAGATGTCCCGATCCATCACCACACCAAATAATTATCAGAACGTGATATTAGCACTAGGCGTTTGGGGCTGTCGCCAAGATACTGCCGTTTTTGGCCTTAAGCCTTGGATGCCATTTTTTTTGCCACTCTAAGTCGCAGACCATTCGTATATTGAAAAGGCAATACCCTCGTCTTTTTCAGAATCTACCATTTTTTTCTCAAATACGAATCTGTAGATGGATGAGTCGTCTCCTATTATGTCTAGACCTGCCTCTTTTTTTGTGCCCATCTCCTTTGAGAGCACCGCAAGTAGCACATTTGAGAGGCTGTCGAGGTCTTTTTTTGCATGAGCCGAGTCTTTTTGCAGATAAAAGGTTACATTTACAGAAAGCGGCTTTCCCAAACAACGCTTTCTCACATTATTGATGTTTTTGCCAAGCTTCGTCTCAACTGCGTCGCGAATCTTTTTTTTACCATCCATTGCTGATTTGCCCGCAGTTGCAGGCACGAAGCCCCTTACCTGAACATTCTGGAGCAAAACATCTCCCTTCATGGTTTGGCTGCAACACATCAAAATTTAAGCCAAGCCTGCAAAGAATATTCGAGCCCCGAGTCTGTCTTTTTGAATAAATCCAACCTTTCCAAAATTTACATCAAATGTATGATTAATCACAAAATTTAGTAACGCCTGCCTTAAAATCCAAAATCATTTAGGATAATACTCGTTTTTGGCAAAATCTGAAAAATTTGCAAGCTCCATTTTTTAAACAACAAAATAGGAAAAAATCGATATTCCCACTTAAGGTACAAGTTCAAAATCGTCCAAAGTGAAACCTCTCCTCATACTGATTATTGCCATTACGTGTGTCGTTGGATTGGTAAACGCGCAATCTGCAGACAAACTCATCATAACTGCCAAATTTGAACAAGGCGAGCCGCCATCAATTAACGGCCTTGTCACAGACGAGTCAAGAAAGCCGGTTGGAAACGCCACAGTTTCTATTACGAGCGAGTTTGGCACGATGGAGACAAAGTCGAACCCAGATGGCATATTTGTATTTGTGTTGCCAAAACAACCAGAATCCGCCAAGTTCAACTCCAACATCAAGGTACAAAAAGACGGCTACCAAGATTCCCACATAAATACTGCATTCTTTGTAAATAACAAGATTGACTCAAGCAAACTCGGCCCATCGTATAAAATCTTGACTGCAGACAAAATACAGGAAGACCCGATCGCACTCAAAATTCTACAAAACATAGAACAAAATAAACAGCAAGAAGAAAAACGACTCAAGCGCATCCAAGAAATCAAAGAACAACAACAGTTCCTCAAACAACAACGACAGCTTGCAGAGCAAGACCTGCTAAAAGATCTAAGTGTGTGGTTTGAACAGCTTGATCCGTTCAACCCAAGAAACGCATTTGCAACTTTTGTGTCTCATGTAGACGCTACAGTGCAAGACATTTACTGGGCTCAATTTAATTTCACAGAAACCAAGACAAAGGAAGGACTAGCGGCACTTCAGGCAGTGCTTGATAGTGGTGGCACCCCGCAGGAAGCAAGAAAAGCATTCTACGACAAGGCAGCCACCCCACGAGATGAGCTGCTCAATCTAAACAATAAAATAAATTCAGAGTATGCTCAAAACATCACCAAGTCAAGACCAGACACGTGACTGGATTTTTAGAATTTGATTTCTCTTTGACCAAAATGAGCCAGAGTCTCATTTATTCCATCAAGCAACTTTTCAATGCCTGGGGTCTTGGACCTGTTTTCCGCAATCTTGTTTTTGAGTACTAGCAGATAGTGTATGTTCTGCTTGAGCATCTTGCTTCTTTTTGATTTTGATATCTCGGCTTCTTTGATCAATTTTAGATGTGCAGATATTTCACACAGCTTGATTAGAGTCGAATCCCACGGGGCATCTTTGAGCTGCTTTATGTACTGTTCTTCTTGTCTTTGTTTTGTTAGACCTTGATCCCTTGTCAGCGATGCCACCAAAACTGCAATCTCCCTTCCAAAACGTGCGTAGATCTCATCAAACTTGGAGCCAGTTTGACACAAAAATACCGAAGACAGGACAGACTCGTCTGTTACCCCGATCGACTTTAACCTGAATACAACTCCTCTGCAAAAAGGTATGTCTGCGTTTTTTGCTCTTGCATACACTTCTGCTTCCTCGACTGTGGCCATACAAATAGGATCTGGGCGGCGCTTACTTGTGTTTCTCTTTTAGATATGGCATGACCTTTGAGGCAAACTTGTCAATTGAGCCAAAATAGTTTGAACCCCAGAACCTAATGACAAAATGATTGACTCCTGCCTTTATGAATCGCTCAAAGACTGGGATCACGTCATCTGGCGTGCCTACTGCGACAGAAGAGCGAGCAACAGCGTCTGGAATTGTTGTTGCAGCCTCTCTCATCTTGACTATCCAGTCTTGGTTTGACATGGAGTATTCTGTGAAATACTTCTTAAAATCAAAACCTTCGATCTGCTTTATGTTGTGGACACGGAGTACCTCTGGCTTGAACAATGAAACCTTGACTGCCTCTTTCATTTTTGCCCATGATTCTTCTGCATCTTCGGAAAAGTAAACGTCGATGTCCAATGCATATTGGAAGTTTTCTTGTTCTTCTTGAGTTCGGCCTGATTCCTTCATTGACTTTTTGATTGTCTTTGCGTGGTCTTCAAACAATTCAGGCGTGTATCCAATTGGTAGCCAGCCGTCACCATACTTGCCGGTCATTTGAAGCGTGCGTTGTCCACCAGCTGCCATGTATATTGGTGGGTGCGGCTTTCTGATTGGCTTTGCTTGGAGGCATGCATCTGTGAGCTGGTAATACTTGCCTTTAAAGCTGACTCGATGTTCTGGTGATGACCCGTACAGCAACTTGATTACTTGGAGCTGTTCTTCCCACTTGCTTACCGGATTGTCAAAAGGGATATTGAATTCCTTTAGGTTCTGTGCTTCACCGGCACCAATGCCAAGCGTGCCCCTTCCTTTTGATACTCTGTCTAATGTGATTGAAGCTAATGCGATGTTTGATGGGTGTCTTCGTATTGCATCGGTTACACAGGTGCCAAGCTCTACATGTTGTGTTGTAGCTGCGATGGCAGATAGCATGACCCATGGGTCCAAGACGGTTGCCTTTGACCACTGCGGTACGTTAGTATGATCCATGTACCAAATAGAATCGTAACCTGTTCTGTCTGCCAAAAGACATGCAGTTAGAATTTGATCTTCGCTAAATCCAGCCCTTGCCACATTTAGGCCGTTTTGAATTCCAAACTTTAGCATCTTTTTGTGACGTACACCCTGTGGTATTTAAATCTGTAAACTTGGGTTAGATAATAAAATAAGGGAGTGGTTTAGAGTCTTCCTTCGACAATGTCTTTGAGACACTGGATTACATCTTCTTTGGTGACTGGGCGTGGGTTTGGATCCAAATGCCCTCTGTCTGTCATGATGACATCTGCTGCTTGGTCAAGTGGTGTCTTCAATGTCAGTCTGTCGAATTTGAGCTTCTCAACTATTTCTTTGAACTGTTCGTAAAAGATTGACTTGTTGAACTTGTGTGCCACCGTGGTGCATGAGGACAACGAGTATCCGTGTGGGACGCCTTCGTTTGAAAATACATACGAAAGTGCGTGTCCAAGTGTAGTTGAGCAGTTACCGAATCCAATCCCAGAAAGCATGGAGCCGTATGGATAGTTCTCTGGCTTGTCGTTCATTATTGCGTCATAGAGAACTTCGAAGGCCTGCTTGCACATGGTTCTTGTAAACTCGTTGCCAAGCTTGCTGTCATAGCCTTCAGTTGCTTGGGCGCATGCGTCACAAACAGAGTTTTTCACTATCTGTTCTGGCGTGCCGTCCAAAAAGTAAGCGTCAACTATTGCTCTGTCTGCGAGGAACCTGTCTTCGCGCAAAAGCTTCTTCTTTCCGTCAAATTTGAGAACGCAGTAAGTAGTCATTTCAGCTCCTGTGCCAAATGTTGTCGGAATCAGTATCTTTTCCAGCTTCATTTCGGCCGCAGAGTATTTCGCTACATCAAGTGAGCTTCCTCCACCAAGACCTATCACGCATGATGGATTTTTCTGCTTGTACTCCTTTATGACAGCGTTTACTGTCTCAATTGATGGCTCTGGCTCTACTTTGTCGTACAACACATAATCCTTTATGCCCATCTTTGCGAGCCATTTTGATGAAATTGGAGGAGGTGCGGTAGTCACTACAAGTGCATTTCTTGGATATTCTGCTTCGGATAGTGCATCTTTACCAAAATGAATGATTTTTGGAATTTTTATTGTATGCATGTTTGTGGTATTTCTATATCCTAATTATATCTTTAAGGAACAAAGCACCTCGCCAATAAGTCTTGATGCGAGATGTGATGTAACATGGTTCAGGTCGTGCGGGGGGCAGACCTCCATGATGTCAAAACCAACGATCCCTTTTTGTGCTAACTTCTTTACCAAGTATGTCACATCCAGACTTGAAAGACCTATTGGGACTGGAACCGAGACACCCGGCGCATAGGCAGGATCAATGCAATCCATGTCCAATGAGATGTACACATTTCCTTTGACTGTGCCAAGTAGAATTTCTGCTATTTTGTCTATGCCTTTTTGGACTACGTCAAACGGTGAGACCACAAGTATCTGGCACTTGTTTATGTTTTCGACTTCTTCCTGTTCTGGACTTCGAATTCCAACCAGCGCACTTGACTTTGCATCGATGTGTGGAAGAGAATCAAAAACCGTGGAGCCATAGTAGCTACCCCTACTACTAACCATGTCTGGATGTGCATCAAAATACACAAGTGAAATAGGTCCAAGTTTTTTGGCCAGCGACTTTATGATTGGAGCTGTATTGGAGTGATCTCCACCAATTGTTATGGGTATCTTTGAGCCTGCAATTTTGTCAAATACAGAAATCTCACCACTATTGATATCCCCGTAATCAAAAACGCGCACACTCGGAGTGCCGCCAACAGGATTTGCTAGGGAGTTAGTCTTTTTGTGCAAGTAGACATCCATCTGGTTTGAGACCATTCGTATGGTGCCTGGAGCTTTTGATGAGCCCTTGCGACTTGCGTGTGAGCCCACCTCACTTGGTATTCCAATTATAACGACTTGGGCAGAATCAAGATCTACAGTGTTGGCCCAGCAAATTTTTTTTGCGGATTTTATTCTTTTATTTTTCAAGCTGAGTTGTAGTCACTCTTAAGCTAAATAAGAATAACTCTCACATGTAGTCTTTTGCAAGGTTGTAAATTAATAAACAACCACGTAGTTGTTGTGCAGTGATTCAAAACAAATCACAACTCTATGACAACAAAACGAAAAATGCGCTACAGGTGCTTGAAGCAGGCCTTGAAGCTGCAAAACCAGAACAATTCCTTACAAAATACATAAAGCGTAACAAAATAACTCGACCAAAAAATACTTGCCTCTCTGGATTTAATAGAATCTATGTAATCGCAGTAGGAAAAGCCGCAGACTCGATGGCAAACTATGTCTGCAGCAAAATATCAATAGATGGCGGCCTCATCGTAATTCCGCAAACGCATAAAGTTGAGCATTCCAACGAAAAATTCAAAATAATTCGCTCCTCACATCCGATACCAAACAAAAAAAGCGTCATCGCGGCAAAATCACTCATAAGGTTTCTACAAAATACGAATCGAGATGACTTCGTAATTTTTCTCATCTCTGGAGGCACATCTCCACTGGTATGTCTGCCATACGGTGTCACACTAAAGCAAAAACAAGCATTAACACAGGAACTACTTACCTGTGGGGCTACAATAAAGGAGATCAACACATTAAGAAAACATCTGTCGGCAGTAAAAGGCGGCAAAATCCTAGAACATCTTAACTGCAAGGCAGTCTCCTTTGTGTTGTCTGATGTTGTAGATGATGATCTGTCCTCGATTGCCTCAGGCCTCACATACTGCGATACCACTACGTACGCAGACTGCATAAGGATCATCAAAAAATATGGCTTGGCAAACAAAATACCAAAAGCCGTTTTGAGGCATTTTAGAATGGGGGTGCAAGGAAAAATACCGGAGACGCCAAAGACGCCAAAAATACCAAATTATGTTGTTGCTTCAAACAAGGACTGCCTCGCCGCAATGGCAAAAAAGGCAAAAACGCTTGGATACAAGACAAAAACATTACAACCATTAAGTGGAAACATCAGAATTGTCGCAAGCAAAATTCTAAGAAATCTTCCAAAATCAGGATGCCTTTTGTTTGGAGGTGAGCCGACAGTTAAAGTGGCCGGTAGTGGAAGGGGTGGAAGGAACCAAGAACTTGTCTTGCGCTTGATGAAAAAGCTTGGTTCAGAATTTGTAGTCGCATCTGTCGGCACGGACGGCATAGATGGCAACACAAAATATGCTGGGGCAATTTTTTATCGTAGCATACAAAAAAACGAGATAGAAAGATATCTTCAAAACAACGACTCTAATTCGTTTTTTAAAAAATACGGCGGCCTCATAAAAACAGGACCAACACACACCAACCTCATGGATATTGGTTTGGTAATGCGATTATAGCATTTTTGTTGCAATGTTGTCTTCCGGATTTATTTTTTCATAAATGAATTTGAGATTTCTTTGCGTCACAAACTGATTGATGAATCTCTTTCTGTGTTCTGCTAATGAATCTTGTGATCTGGCATCTCCACTTAGGTGACTGATCATCTCGTCTGAATCTAGCTTGATCCTAACAGTATCTCCATTTTTTATAATAAACACTCCAATTGACCAGAAGAGTCCAACATGCAATGCAATGTATTTTGATTGCATGTTGGTGACTTTGTCCAAAAAAATATCTACATGATCTCGAAACTGTTCTTTTATCTCGTTGTTTGTTTTAATGGCCCAGCAGATCCTCTTTGCGTTTCCATCAGAATACAAAACATGTTCCATTGTCAATCAAAAGCGCTTCGTTTGTCTATATAATTTGAATTCAGGTCTGAATAACCAAACAAAAAACATACCACTGATGCAAAAATCATTTGTATTCTTTACAAAGATGGTCGACGAACTAGTCCAGTTCTCAGACTCTGACCCAGAACTTGCCGAAGGCATCAAATGGCTAGACGTGCAGGCACAAAAGAAAGGAATCTCGTTTTATGAAATGGTGTTCCAAGTATTGTACAAGCACGACGTCTCAATGAAGGCAAAGCAGTGGCTCGACTCTAGAAACTAGTCTACTAACTCACTTGCTTTTCTGAATTCGACTTTGTGTTTTCCAGGGATAACTTTGACTCGTGGCTCGATCCTTGGTTTTGTTCTTGTCTTTTTTTGTTTGTGTCGTTTGGGTTTTTTACCGTAATCGTCCCACTTGATCCAGACCATGATTTGTCTCAGGCGTGATAGAATTAATTACTATCGCAGATCTATTGGTTTGTACTCGCAACCCTGCGGACCGCAATACTTGCCTACATAAGTCGCCTTTGGTCGATACAATACTGGTTTTGGAGCAGCACGTGCAAACTTTTCCTCTATTACATGTGCAGTCCATCCTGCGATTCGTGATATTGCAAAAATCGGTGTGTTGAGGTCTGGCGGTATCTTTAGCATGTAGTACAACGACGCGCTATACAAGTCAACATTTGGATAAATGTCGATTCCTTTTTGTTTTTTCATCTCGCGGATCGTAGTTTCTTCTACTACTTCCGTGATGTCATACCAAGGCTGTCCTGTCTTTTTTGCAAGCTTTTTTGATAATTCTTTTAACACTTGGGCTCTCGGATCATAAGTCTTGTAGACTGCGTGACCCATGCCCATTATTTTTTCACCTCTTGCCAGTCTTTCCTTTACCCATGACTCTGCATTGTCTACGGTCTTTATCTCAAGCAACATCTTCATGACTTCGTGGTTTGCTCCACCGTGTAGCGGCCCAGAAAGTGCCCCAATTGCGGCACTCACCGCCGAATACATGTGCGCCCCAGTTGACGCAACCTCTCTTGCTGCGAAAGTTGAGGCGTTAAAGGTGTGGTCTGCATGCAAAATAAGGCAAATATCAAAGATTCTCTCTGTTTCAGCATCGGGTTTTTCGCCAACAAGCATGTGCAGAAAGTTTGCCGCGTGGCTTAGCCTTGGATCTGGATCCACGATGTCTTTTTGCGTTCGCACACGTTCCCAACTTGCCACGATTGTGGGAATCTTTGCAATCAGGTTGATTGCGCTCTGGTAATTGATCTCTTCTTCGTTTGCGCCCTTGTCGTCATAGTATCCAGCCAGTGCCACCACGAATGCCTGCAGCATGACCATAGGGTCGGCGTTTTTGCGCCAATTTCGCATGTTGGACTGCATTTGGCGTGGCATATCGCGTGCCTCAATCAACCTCTGCTTAAACTCTTCCAGCTGTGCTCTAGTGGGAAGATCATCGTATAGGAGCAAATATGCTGTCTCCTCAAAGGTAGAATTCTTCGTCAAATCCAAAATGTCATACCCACGATAAATCAGCTTGCCGCGCTCACCGTCTATGTCGGAGATCTTGGTGTCTGCTACTTCGATGTCACGCAGACCAATGTTTTTTGTTTCCAAGTCGGTATTTTTTCTCAAAAATTCGCTAATAAGTTTTGCATTTCTTTAGCAAACAGTCTAATCTTACAAAGCCTTACACTATAGGCTGGTTTTTCACTTCAAATTATGAGTCAAGCAGAGCGAGACTTTACCAAACAAATAGATGATCTAATCCTGAACGCATCACCTCAGACTCTACAAAAAATTGCACAAATAGACAAAAAGGTGCAGCTGAGCGGCGTTACGTTTTATGACATATATTCCTCACTTACAGACGAGGACAGAAAACAGATTTTGGCGTCTTGATAGTTTGCAAAAAAAAAAGAATACTTTTGTTTAAATATGGTGCGAAGCGAGGTCGAGTGTGGCCGCCACAAAAAAATCAAAATCTGCAAAACCTCTCAAAAAGACAGTCTGTCTCTCACACATGGAAGATGCAGATGGAATAAGCTCAGCGGCACTGATTCGTCAAGCATTTGGTGGCGATACTGTGCTTGTTGATTACCCAAGCATGATGCCTGAAATTGAAGCACTTGTAAAAGACGAAAAACTCAAAGTACTATTCATTTGTGATCTTGGATTGAGCAAAAACAACCAAGACCGATTTGTCGAGATTCTATCAGAGATTAGGAAAAAAAAGGTCGCAGTTACTTACATAGACCATCATGACATCGATCCGGAAATAATCAAGAAGCTTGAAAAAATCAAAGTAAAAGTAATTCACGATGTAAACGAGTGCACAGCAGTCCAGGTGTATGATACATACAAATCAAAGCTGACAGATCATTCGGCGTTCATTGCAGCATGCGCAGCAATAACTGACTATATGGAAGACAGGCCAAAAGGCTCCAAGCTATTGCAGATCTATGACAGGCAGTTTGCATTGATCTCTGCAACAGTACTCACCTACAACATAGTAGGCCATCAAAATGATCCCGACTATCTGCTGTATCTAGTTGAGGTACTGAGCGAATCAAAATACCCGCACGAGATACCAAACTCATTTGAGTTTGCACAAATTCAAGTCGAAAAGCTTGCAGGAATGATCGAAAAAGTCAAAAAATCACTAAAAACCATGAAGAATCTTGGCTACATGGAAATAACTGATGCCGGCGCAAGTGGTGCAGTCAATTTCGTGCTAGGGCTTTCAGGAAAAGACGTCGGTGTGGCATACAAAGAACGAGTCGACCACGGCATCTATGCGGTATCGATAAGAGGCTCCAAATCGTGCAAAATACATCTTGGAAGGCTGGTAAATTCGCTTGCCCCAGAATTTGGTGGCTCAGGCGGTGGACATGACAAAGCATGTGGGGCCGTAATTCCAAAAGACAAGATAATGGCGTTCATCAAGGAATTTAATTCAAGACTTAATTAAGAAAACTCGACTATTGCGTCTACTTCAACAGTGGAATTTAGTGGCAGGCTTGCCACACCCACTGCAATTCTTGAATGTCTTGCTTTTTCTCCAAACACCTCAAAGAAAAGATCAGATACAGCATTGATGACTTGAGGCTGCTCAGAAAAATCTGGAGTCGAGTTTACAAACCCAGATACGCGAACAAACCGGTTTATCTTGTCAAGACTGCCAAGATTTGCTTTAAGCTGTGCCAGTATGTTGATTGCACAAAGCTTTGCAGCATTTTTGGCTTCCTCAACAGATCTCTCAATGGGTACTTTGCCTGTGAATACGACTTTGCCGTCCTGCATTGGAATCTGTCCTGACACAAAGGCCAGATTTCCTGACGTAACAACTGGAATGTAAGCTCCTGCGGGCTTTGGCGGAACAGGCAGTGTAATATTTAGCTCCCTCAGTTTGTCTTCGATCACAATGAATCAAAAACCATGTCTGCTTTTATTTTTTCCACTAGCTGTTGATCTTAAGATGGACAAGCTCGCCTTTGTGCGAGTCTGAATGATAGATGAGCTTTGGGTGGTTGCCTTTTTGCTCAAGGTAGCTTTCGATCAACATGGCCCATGGGAGCGAGTGTCCACTATTGATCTTTGATTCCAAAATTATGTTGTTTGTTTTTTGATCATATTGCAATCTACCAGAACAGGTCATCTCAAGTGTAGAGTTTACTATGTCTAGAATTTCTTCGAGTGGCTTGTCTTTTAATGAGACACCATTCTTTTCCAAAAACTTCACAAAATCTACGAATTTGGTCTTTGAACTCACAATGGAATGTAGCGCAAAGCCAAGGCCATTCTCGTTGATTATGTTAATTATCTTGCAGACTTCGAGTGCCTGGCTTTTTGTCATCTCTGAGAGGTTATCTATTTTGAGTGCGTTTTTCCATAGTTGTGAGAAGAGTCGCGTCTGGTTTCCACCAAGTATGTCTGTGGCTGTAAATATGGCGCCCTTCCCATTGGTGCTGTCAATTAACAGCAATTCCGTGTCGTCGAAGATAAAGCAATTTTGAGTTGTTTCCGACGATCTGATTTTGACGCCGTCTGGAATGGCTCTAAACGACTCGCTTCCTATCACCTGTGTTGGAACAATAAGTCTGACTTCGAGATTTCGTCGAAGTACCGAAAGTAGTTCTTCTTTGCATTCGGCCAAAATACTCAATCCCCACGAATCGGCCATCATGTGAATCGATGATTTTGCACCATCCACCATCACCCTGAGCTGGTTTACGACATAGTTTGGGTGTAAGTGAAAATATCTTTTCTCTTCTGCACCTCGGGCCTTTTTACTCTCTTCGCTTATTTTCTTGAGCTTTGAGACCAACGTATTCATAGCTTCTACTTTGTTTATCTGCTCGTGGACTATCTCGTCAAAGGCGTCTTCTGGCGCAATCGCTGTGCACATCACAGGCTTGCTCTTTGAGAGGATCGCCAGTTTTTTTTGTTGCAGCTTCAACAACACTGCATATACTTTGGTTCTTGGCAGTTCTGCATAGTAGGCCACCTCACTTGCAGAGATGCTTCCGTGCGTAATTAGTGTCACATATGCGCGGGCTTCGTACTTGGAGAGGCCAAACTCTTCCAAACTAACTGTAAGTTCGTGCTCCTTTCCCATGACATCAGTTTTGAGATTCTTAGGTAAGATCGCTTGTCAATTTCATTGAACAAAATCTCAAAAAAACTGTCACTGTCGGGTGGTGTTACTACGGTGAAACAAAAACTTGTGACACCGTTCTAATAAACTAAAACCAAGTGTGTGATCAGACATGGTCGCAAGCTCAGTATATGTGAACCAGAGTGTACACGTTCTCCCAAACCCGTATGCACTATCAATAAAACCGAGATTGGAATACTGTTCCTATCTTGTCGATGTTGCCTTAGACAAGCTCAAACAAAGGTACGAAAATACCAAGAAGTCAAACACCAATGCTTATTCTCAGGAAGATGTAGCCGATTCCCAACAATTCAAAAAACAAGTCGAGTTGGAATCCGACCTCCTACGAGCATCAGAGCTACTAATTACGGTCAAAAAGAGGCTCAAATCTATTACCAGCCTCAACAACATTGCCGAAAACGTCTCACCTCTTATCTCACTCATCCGCATAATCAACTCTAGCGTCTATTCCAGCATGCCTCACAGCCATGATTTAATTGAGCTATCTACTACATTGGGCAGCATTGTGATGGATTCGGGGTGCCTTGCCGAAGCCAAGTTTGACTTTAAGCAAACAAACCTCGAATCCACACAAATCCTTGCTGAAGTAAATTTGATAGTTGACTCTAAAATTCGCAAGCAGTATCCTCAACTAAATTTCTAGAAAGGTGACATCCTCCATGAAATCCTTTGAGGCGCACGTACTGGAAAGGGACCTTGACAAAGTGCGCCAGCTTTCCACGCTCGTAAAAAGGAGAATACTTGAGTCAAACCCAAAATACGAGCGCAAAATACAAAATCTCGCAGAACAAGAACTCGAAGATCTTGATTATGTGCTTGGTTTGGCAGAGCAGATTTTACTCAAGTACCAACACAAAAAAGAAACCCAAGTAATCCTAAAAGAGTTCGTAGACCTTGTCCGAAACTGGACCTACTCTTTGCACGAAATAAACGACGAAATACAAGAAATGATAATTTCGGCGCAATCATCGGTCTCAGAAATAAGGACTGTCCAAAGCGACGTTACATCCAATTTTTCGTTTGGTGAAACAAAAAAGCAAACTCAAGAAAACTCAAAGGAAGGTACAATAAATTTAACAAAATCTGCTACACCTGTTTACACACAGGAATACCAACAAAATTCTCAAGTCCAATACGAACAGGTAGTATAAGATGAGCCTAGCCCCTCAAGAATTAGAAAATAATGCGAGCAAGTATGCCTCCGACGCAATCAGACTTGATTCGCAAGGAGCTCGAGGCATGGCAATTGCAAATTACCAAAAAGCGATCGACTCACTAGTAAAATTAATCCAATTATACCCTGACAACAAGCTAAACAAGATCTACACAGAAAGATGCCGAGCATACGAAAACAGAATCAAGGCATTGCAGATGTCCCACGGCGTAGACATAGAGCCTGCAGTAGATCCAAACGCTACTCCCGCCGAGCAAAAGGCCCAGCTTGAAAAGAAAAAGGACGAAGATGATTTTGATGAACTCATAATGAAAGAAAAGCCAGACGTGAGCTGGAACGAGGTAATAGGACTCGACGACGCAAAGAATGCTCTACGTGAATCAATTGTGTTTCCGACAGAGAGACCTGACCTATTCCCACTTGGATGGCCACGCGGAATACTCTTGTATGGTCCACCTGGTTGCGGAAAAACGATTCTTGCTGCAGCAACTGCAAACGAAATCGACGGCTACTTTATTGTGGTTGATGCTCCGTCCATGATGAGCAAGTGGCTTGGCGAGGCGGAAAAAAACGTCTCCAAGATCTTCAAGATGGCCCGTGGATACGCAGAAAAAGAAAACAAACCTGTAATACTTTTCATAGATGAAATCGACTCCCTTTTAGGAAATAGGAATTCTGAAGTGGGAGGCGAGGTAAGGACAAAGAACCAATTCCTAACCGAAATGGACGGAATCAACGGAAAGGGCAAGGCAATCAAGCTGTATGTGATTGGTGCCACAAACAAGCCGTGGAGTCTCGATATGCCATTTCTGAGAAGATTCCAAAAAAGGGTTTACGTTCCACTCCCGACACTTGAGGCAAGGGAAAAACTCTTTGAGCTTTACACAGGACCATTAAAAAAAGACGAGAGGATAAAGCCTTCTGAGCTTGCAAAAATCTTTGATGGCTACAGCGCAAGCGACATCAAGGATGTCTGCCAAGGAGCCCAGCTAAAGGTCGTAAACGAACTATTTAGCAGCCCTGATTACCATGAGCCAGTCGCAGGAGAGACGCCAGCACAACCACGTGTACTGAATATGGCGGACTTTAGAGAGATAATGGCAAGAAGAAAGCCGAGTGTCACAATGGATATGATTCGCGCTTATTACAAATGGAGCGAACAGTTCAAAGCTCTCTAAGCTGAATCAGCGATCAGAACCACAAAAACTTAAATCACCAACCAAATCCACTTTTCGAGGGTCACAATTTCGATAAAAAAAGCCCAATACGCAAACAAATATGGAAAGCTGATTTTAGCTGACGGCACCGTCTTGGACGGGAAGGGCTTTGGTTATCCAAAGACCGTCTTTGGTGAGCTTGTCTTCAATACTGGTATGGTCGGCTACACTGAGACGCTGACCGATCCGTCTTATGCAGGGCAGATTCTCACACTTACTTATCCATTGATTGGCAACTACGGTGTTCCAGATCCGCAACTAAAAGATGACTCTGGAATACCAAAATACTTTGAATCTGACAAAATCCAGATCCGGGGATTGGTGGTGCACCAACTCTCAGAAATAGCTAGCCACTGGAACCTTGCGATGACTTTGGATGAATGGATGTACAAGGAAGGTGTTCCTGGCATCTCAGAAATAGACACAAGAAGCCTGACAAAAAAACTCAGAACCAGTGGAGTCATGATGGCAGCACTTGTAGTTTCTGATTCAGAAATCGATGTGGAAGCAACCAAAAAGCAGCTGGCCGAGGCAAAACCATATGTTGCAGACGAATTCATGGACCAAGTCTCGACAAAATCGGCCCAGTCATACGGCTCAGAAAAAGACTGTGTAGTAGTAATAGACACCGGTGCCAAAAATGCAATTCTTCGAAACGTGCGCGACTTGGGCTACAAAGTAGTCAAGCTTCCTTGGAATGCATCAATTGACGAGGTTCTCTCATACAAGCCGCGTGGGGTGATACTAAGCAATGGCCCAGGTGATCCAGAAAAATGCCCACAAACAATTCAGACTGCAAAACAGCTAATCGACAAAAACATCCCGACACTTGGAATATGTCTTGGCGCACAAATAATCGGCCTTGCAGGCGGCGCGACAACTTACAAACTCAAGTATGGCCACAGAGGGCAAAACAAATCTTGCAGAAATCTGGAAAACAACCAAGTATACGTAACAAGTCAAAACCACGGTTACTGCATAGATCCAAATTCACTTAAGAGCACAGATTTTGATTTATGGTTTATAAACACAGACGACAACACAGTGGAAGGCATCAAACACAAAAACAAAAAGATCATCGCAGTTCAGTTCCATCCTGAAGCTTCGCCGGGGCCATATGATTGCAAATATGTCTTCGAGGAGCTCGACCGTTTGATAAAGGGGGGAGATTCTAATTCGAAATGAGAGTTTGAAAAAAATTCTCTTGCTTGGTAGCGGGGCACTGAAAATCGGAGAAGCAGGCGAAAGTCGCAAAACGACCGCCAGTTCGACTACTCCGGAAGTCAGTGTCTCAAAGCAATAAGAGAAGACGGACTCAAGAGCGTACTGATCAACCCGAACATAGCAACCATTCAGACAGACACGCGATTTGCAGACAAGGTGTATTTGCTACCAGTTACTCCAGAGTATGTCAGCTCGATTATCGAGTCAGAGCGACCAGATGGAATAATGCTTGGCTATGGGGGCCAGACTGCGCTAAACTGCGGTGTCAAGCTCGCAGAGATGAGCGTACTTGAAAAGTACGGAGTCAAAGTACTAGGTACCCAAATTCCAGGAATCCAGAGGACCGAAGACAGGCAACTCTTCAAGGACTCGATGACAGAGTGCGGCGTGCCGATCCTCAAAAGCAAGACAGTAACGTCGTTTGATGACGCAAAAAAAGTAGCAGAGGATCTCGGCTACCCGGTAATAATTCGTGTTGCGTACACGCTTGGAGGAAAAGGAGGAGGTGTAGCATACAATGAAATCGAGCTACACGAAATCGTCGAGCGGGGACTAAATGCAAGCCTCGTCCACCAAGTTCTAATTGAGGAGTACATAGGCCATTGGAAGCAAATCGAGTACGAGGTGATGCAGGACTATGAGGGAAACAATGTCATAGTGTGCAACATGGAAAACGTTCTTTCGATGCGTGTCCACACAGGTGACAACATCGTAGTTGCACCATCCCAGACAATAGACAACCGCGAATACCACATGCTTCGATCTGCAGCACTCCGGGCAACAAAACACGTCGGAATCGTGGGAGAATGCAACATCCAGTTTGCCTTGGAGCCAAACTCCGACAGATATGTGGCAATCGAAATAAACCCAAGACTCTCAAGATCATCGGCCCTTGCAAGCAAGGCGACAGGATATCCACTTGCGTACATGTCTGCAAAGATAGGTTTGGGACACACACTGCCAGAGCTTGTAAACTCTATTACAAAAACCACCACTGCGTGCTTTGAGCCATCGTTGGACTATATAGTGTGCAAGCATCCTCGTTGGGACTTTAGCAAGTTTGAGCTTGCAAACCGAAAGCTTGGGCCAACAATGAAGTCAGTTGGTGAAGTGATGGCAATAGGCCGCACCTTTGAGGAATCTCTGCAAAAGGCAATCCGCATGCTGGACATTGGCAACGACGGCCTTGTCCTGAATCGGGAGAACGGAAACACGTACGATGTGGAAGACATAGAGAACCACCTTCTGAATCCAAGTGACCACATTCTGTACTATGTGGCGGCTGCACTCAAAAAAGGAATCTCTGTAGAAAAGATCTACAAGCTCTCCGCAATAGATCCTTGGTTCATTGAAAAAATAAAAAACATTGTAGATACTGAAGCTGAATTAAAGGAAAAACAACTTGATTCACAGCTGATGAGAAAGGCAAAACGTCTTGGATTCTCAGATAGGCAGATAGGAAGGGCAAAACAAAAAGACGAGCTTGAAATCCGCAAAATGCGAAAGGACATGAATGTAGTCCCAGTAATAAAGCAGATAGACACACTTGCAGCAGAGTGGCCTGCAAAGACTAACTACCTGTATCTCACTTACGGTGGCACAGAAAATGACATCAAAGTGAGTGCGGAACAGCAAGGAGTAATTGTACTTGGTGCAGGACCATATAGGATTGGAAGCAGCGTAGAGTTCGACTGGGGAACTGTAAATATGGTGTGGGGGCTGCAAGAAAATGGCGAAAGCAACGTCATAGTTGTCAATTGCAACCCGGAGACAGTTTCAACTGATTACGATATATGCAGCAGGCTGTACTTTGAGGAGCTCACACTTGAGAGGCTGCTTGACATAACAGATATCGAAAATCCAAAAGGGCTTGTAACTTCTGTTGGTGGGCAGACTGCAAACAACCTCACTCCAAAGCTTGCAAAAGCAGGCATCAAACTACTTGGCACCTCAGCTGAGGATGTGGACAGAGCAGAAGACCGCTCAAAGTTCAGCAGCGTCCTTGACAATTTGCACATCATGCAGCCTCCGTGGCAGGCCTTTTCCAACTTTGTCGATGCAAAGGCGTTTGCGGCACAGGTCGGCTATCCAGTACTTGTGAGGCCTTCCTACGTGCTCAGCGGTGCCGCAATGAAGGTGGTCTGGTCGCAAGAAGAGCTCACAAGATATGTTGATGAGGCAACGCTTCTCTCACCTGACCATCCAGTGGTGATAACGAAATTCATGCTAAACTCCCTTGAAGTGGACGTCGATGGTGTGTGTGACGGCAAAAACGTCATAATCGGTGCAATAGTGGAACACATCGACGCCGCAGGGGTACACTCTGGTGACGCAATGATGGTGATTCCTCCATGGCGCCTCTCGAACAGGCATGTAGAAACGATTACCGACTATGCAAACAAGATAGCCAAGGCCTTTAACATCAAAGGCCCATTCAACCTGCAATTTCTAATCCACAACGATCATGTCTACGTAATCGAGTTAAACATACGTGCCTCACGATCCATGCCTTTTGTCTCAAAACTAGTGAAGACAAACCTCATCAACTTGGCCGCACGCGCCGTCTTGGGGCAAGAGCTGCCAAAGGTGCCTCAAGACAAATGGAAAAAGACACATACGCACGGCATAAAGGTACCACAGTTTTCGTTTATGCAGCTTGACGGCGCAGACATTGTACTCGGAGTCGAAATGCAGTCTACAGGAGAAGCGGCTTGTTTTGGTGATAGCTTCTATGATGCGCTCTCAAAAGGGCTTATCTCAGTTGGATACAATCTGCCAAAACATGGAACAGCACTTGTTACAATTGGTGGTGCAGAAAACAAAGAAAAGCTCAGGCAGACAATGGCGATGCTCAAAAATCTAGGATTCAAAATCTTGGCAACGGAACACACAGCAGAATTTCTCTCAAAGAAACACATCGCAGACGTACAAATAGTCCACAAAATATCAGAGCCTCAGCGGAAACCAAACATCGCAGACCTACTCTACGAGCGAAAAATCAACTTCATCATAAACATCCCCTCTACATCTACACTTGAAAAATATGTCGGCATGCTGTATGACGAATACCAAATCCGTAGAAAAGCAATCGAGCTTGGAATACCGGTTCTGACGACCACCGAGCTTGCCGAATCCTTCATCAAGACACTTGAGTGGCTGCACCACAACGAAACTACGAAAAAGCCACTTGAACCATACGATCCAATTTAGATTACGTTTACCAAAAGCGACTCGTCGCCGATGATGGTTCCATCCAAAGTTACAACTCTTGCTGATACATCCCCCTTTATCTTTTCAATGATTGGGGAAATCGATCTTTTGTAGGTCTTTTTCTTTGTGGCGTAAAAATACCTGTTAAACGACGGCACTATTATGATCTCAAGGTCGCCAGATGCAGATGCGAAGAGGTTTTCCTTTTTTGTCTTAATTGACACCCACACTCTCTGCCCATTTAGTATCGAGTCTTCATCAAAGAATACGGGATGCACGTGGCCCATCACTATTCTGTCTACGTGGGAAAAATTCTCAGTAGGCATGGTGTGACCATGTGTCAAAAGAGAATTTTCCAAGACTATCCCAATAGAGCTTACCAACGTGATATCATCTGGAATCAGCCTAGAGATATTTGCGTCATGGTTTCCAGGAATCAAAATTACGTCTGTTTTTTGTGAGATGTTGCGGAGAAACTCTGGTACTTGGTCCCATTCGTTTTTTGATATTCTGTTTATACTTGATTTTATGTCCCCCAGCAGTATGATGTCGTTTGGATTCTGTGATTCGATGAGGGAGGATATTTTCTGCATCGTTTCATTTAATGTGGTGTTCTTGCCAACGAAGATTTTGTTGTCTGCTAATCTGTCTTCAAAACCTATGTGAAGATCCGTGACAACGAGGTGGCGTTTTTCGCCTTCAAGCAAGAGTGCAGGCTCCCCCGGAACTATTTTTGTGATAAGCACCAAAGATATACAATACGTTTTGAATTAAATTCTTGTGTCAAAAGAAAAATCATCGGTAATTTTATCTGAGAAAAGAGTCAAGCTTCACATCTTTGAACCGAGTCAGAGACAAATTTGGACCGTTGTTGGCATGGGAAAGGAGTACTGGCTTGCACCAGAATTTGATTATTGTTCCTGTGAAGGGTATTACTTTGGCAGACTGAAAGGCAAAAAGTCATGCTACCATCTTGATTCACTTAAGATTGCACGAAGCCAGCATGACGTAGAAATAATCAGATTCACAGATGACGAATACCATGCTTTTTTGTCGGGATTGATCTCAGAGCTCTGACATTTACTCGTTTCTTATAGAATCTTTGCTGTGGCCTTTGTTTACTAGCATTTGGATTATGGCGTCCACAGAATAATCTATACCATGTTCGCTCTCAAAGTGATCCCTCAGCTTTTTGATGAGTGAGAGGCTCTTCTTTCCTTCGAGCACGAAGCCGCATTCAAACCCATAGTCACTGCATACCAGCTTAATTGTCATCAAGCTGAAATTTTTTGGCATTGTTTATAACTTTTAGTTTTAGCAAATTAAATCACACGTATAATTTTCAAGGCTGGAAATTATAACGGGATTGTAAAAAGATCGTCCTTTGAGACGCCCTTCCACAAACCAATCATTCCCTGCGGCTCGACAGGATCAATCTTTGTTATCTTTTGGATCTTGATGTGATCTGGATTTGGGGGCATCCATAGCATCGCCATGTAGTCGCCTACTTGACCTACCTGGCTTGGGACTGCAGAGACTATCTTGTCTTTTGAAAATCCTTTTCCAACTAGGGCATCAATTGATTTTTGCATCAAGTCCATTCTGCCATGAACAAAAAGATAGACTGTTTTTTGCGTGTCTATTTGGGACATGTAGTTTTAGACAGATTCTTGCTAAATCAATGTTTCCCGATTTGCAAAAACGGTTAAATTAGTACCAAAGGAACGCCAAACTGTGAAGATTGTCACAGTGGGCAGCAGAATTTTTGTCACCAGCTTCCAACTAGCTGGAGTTCAAGGAGTAGTAGTTGACAACCCTCAAAACGCATTCTCTGAAATAAAAAAACTTGCAGACGATCCAGATGTCGGACTTGTCCTAATCAGCGAGGATATCTCTACACCAATCAACACTGATTTGACAAAACTTCGCGCAACAAAGTCAAAACCATTGGTATTTTCTCTTCCTGCTGCTGGTAGCGAGAAAAAAGAAGTTGACTATAGAAAGATGCTCAAGACTATTTTGGGTGTCTAAAGCCGGTCGTACTTTTTAGAATCGTCACCAAAAGACAGCCTGCTAAGCTTAGGCCCTGCCCTGCTGATATATGTAGTGATGTACGCAATTCCGCCACATATGATGCCGCAACCAAAGACTGCTGCAAGTGCTGTGATTGGAATTTTGACAAATTTTGTTATGTCTTGGGGTGGTGACTGCGAGCCGTCAGCGACACCTATGAAGCCGGCACCCACAAACCCTGTAACTATTAAGAGGATGGTTGCAGCTCCACCGACATTCATTCCGACCAGCTGACACCAGACAAGATACTTTTTGTTTCCACGAATCGGTTTATTGAGATTCGATTCTAGGTGGTTGTAAAATATTGCACAGATTGCAATTGCCACTACAAGCGTTATGTACATGAAATATCCAAAGAAGAACCATTTGGCTGTTCCATTCAAAGACAGCGACAAAAACTCGATGATGCTCACATCAGAAAATGCAGCCTGCATGATGACTAGGGCCACTGTCAGTCCTGTGATCACAGACCCTTGGATTATTGCAGACAAGACAAATCTATTACCCCACACACTTGGACGTTTCTTGTCGGAAACTTCGAGAAACTTTTTGCGCTCTGACTCTTTTTTCTCGATTTCAGCATAATCGTAGAATTTCTTCAATAAACGTGACTCTTCTTCGTCGTCGAAATTATCGTAGTTGGAAGTATCCCACCGTGACACGTTGTTCCTAAAACGATTTTTATAATAATCGATTTTGTGTTCGATCCGAACGGAATGTTTAGAAATTTCTAACAAACTTGTCGGTTTCATGAATCTACTTATACCCATGATCTGGTACTGTTTGTGATTGAAGACAGCGTTTGTCAAAGGTCCAGCATCAGTGGTGGTACAGGAAACAACTAGACCCCTGCTCGGCCCAGGAGATATTCTAGTCAAGATGCAGTCATGCGGCATCTGTGGCTCTGATGTGGAAAAGGTGTTCGGAAAATACGGACAACCTTCAATGAGATTGGGACATGAGCCTGCCGGAGTTATTGTTGAAGTTGGCACTGCCGTTACAGACTTCGAAGTAGGTGAGCGTGTATTTACACACCATCATGTTCCATGTTATTCGTGTCATTACTGCAAGCACGGAAATGAGACAATGTGTCCAAAATATTATGAAACGAATCTGTCGCCGTGTGGGCTTTCAGAAGAATACGTCGTGCCGCAATGGAATGTAGAACACGGTGGAGTTCTCAAGATCCCAGATACACTTTCCTTTGATGAAGCAGCAATGATAGAGCCACTGGCTTGCTGTGTGAGAGCATGGTCCAAGTTTTCCTATCAAAAGGGTGACACCACAGCAGTTTTTGGGGCAGGCCCAACGGGAATGATGCACGTAATGCTTGCCAATGCAAATGAGTTTTCCAAGGTATTTTGCTTTGATGTAAACGACTTCAGACTCGACTTTGCCAAAAAATTTGGCGCAGTGCCGCTAAAATCAGAACCGCACTCGATACAGAAGGTCCTTGCAGATACGCAGGATCGTGGTGTCGATGTCTCCATAATAGCTACTGGTAACCTCAAGGCAATCTCCGACGCAATCTCCATAACAAGAAAAGGCGGAGTCATCATGTTGTTTGGCGTTCCATCAAAGGGCGCAACAATGGACATTGATATGAGTGTCATCTACTCAAAGGAACTCAGATTGGTACCAAGCTACGCGGCATCTGATCAAGATACAAAGCGATCACTTGAGCTTATTTCTACTGGCAAAGTAGATGTAAAAAGGCTGATCACACACAGATATGCACTTGGGGATTCACAAAAAGCCTTTGAGCATGCCCACACGGGCCAAAACGCAATGAAGATCATCATCCATAGCTAGAAAGGATTAAGAAGGGTCTTGAAAACCCAAAATTCAACATGGACTGGGGATTAAAAAACAGAATCTCAAGCATACTCAAGCCAAACAATGGCAGGGGAGTAATGCTTGCAGTAGATCACGGTTACTTTTTAGGTCCTACTGAAAAGCTGGAAATTCCAAAAAAGACAATCGCACCATTACTGAAATACTGTGACTCTTTGATGGTCACAAGGGGTGTGGTGAGGACATCGGTAGATCCAAACTTTCCAGTGCCAATAGTTTTGAGGGTCTCTGGTGGTTCCAGCATCATAGGTGAAGATCTGTCAAACGAAAAAATTACAACAAGCGTCAAGGACGCAATTAGGATAAACGCCACAGCACTTGCCATGTCGATTTTCGTGGGGGCAAAATACGAGCACAACTCACTTGTGAGCCTAGGAAACCTAGTAAACGAGGCAGAAGAATACGGCCTTCCAGTGTTGGCTGTGACTGCAGTAGGCAAGGAGCTTGAAAAACGTGACGCAAGGTACCTTTCACTCTCATGCAGGATTGCAGCAGAATTTGGCGCACATATGGTAAAGACCTACTACTGTGAGAACTTTGAAAAAGTGGTAAACAGCTGTCCAGTACCAGTAATCGTGGCAGGCGGACCAAAGATTCCAGAGCGCGACGCACTCGCACTTACATACAACTCCATCAAGGCGGGCGCTGCCGGAGTAGACATGGGCAGAAACATATGGCAATCACAATTTCCAATTCCGATGATTAGGGCAGTAAGGGCAATAATTCACTCAAACTATACTCTGGATCAGGCATACGATCTCTTCAAGCAACTCTGCAAGGACTACCAGCCAAGAAACAACAACCAAGAACCAGCAGGCAACAACCAACAAAGACCTCAGCAAAGGCCACAACCAAGATCGCCGCAAAAACCACAACAAAAACAGTCAAAACCACAAGCATCAAGGCCTCAGCAAAAGCAGCAGCAAAAAAAGCTAGAGACGCAAAAACAACCACAACCTGCCGCACCGCAAGCAAAAACCCAATAATTTAGTCGATCTTCGATAAATGTATGTGAGCTATCTTCCAGCTTGGTTTTTTAACTAACACAAAAGTGGCCCTTCCGTTTATTGTGATGTGCTCACCTGTGAATGCCTTGTTGTCAACAAGCATTCCTTTTTGCGTAATTTCAAAGGCTACAACTGCAACGTCACCATAGATGCTGATCTTGGGATTTTTTATCTGATAGTCGTAATCTGAAATACTGACAAATCTAAGTTCCTCCAATGTGATGGTCGTTTTGAAATCTTTCAGATCGTATGGGGGAACATCGCTGAAGCTTGAGAAACTTGGCTCATCGAGTTGAATGACTCTAAGTGGGGCCAAATCCTTTGTCTTGCCAACTTCAAAAAAGGTTTCAATTACCTTGATTATCTGCTCTCTTTCTGACAACGGCTGCTATAGGGTGGTCGTGGTTTAAGTCTTATCGCAGGTGTGCTTAGATGGGGAATCTTTATATCGACAACTTTGGATCACTGATATTGAATATGTCAAACGGTTCGACTACGCCACTTTTGGGACTGCTGCTAGTCGAGCTGGTGCTGTAAAATTATAATACAGCGCGCTTTTTTGGTGATTAATTTATGGAAAAAATTTCAGGCGCTAGGGCTTTAATCAAGGCATTAGAAAAACAAGGAGTCAAGGAGATCTTTGGTCTACCTGGTGGTGCAAACCTTCCAATGTATGATGAATTATACAAAAGCAACATCCGCCACATCTTGGTACGGCATGAACAATCTGCAGCACACATGGCAGATGGTTTTGGTAGGGTGAGCAGGAAGGCAGGTGTCTGCTTTGCGACCTCAGGCCCAGGTGCCACAAACATTGTAACCGGTCTTGCAACAGCGCAGGCCGATTCTGCACCGATGGTGGCAATAACTGGACAGGTGCCCACCGCCATGATAGGTCGCGACGCATTTCAGGAAAGCGACATAATAGGAATTGCAAATCCTGTTGTAAAATATTCATTTCAGCCAACCAAACCTATGGAGATACCAGAGGTGGTAAAAAAGGCGTTCTACATTGCAGAAACTGGAAGGCCGGGAGCGGTGCTAATCGACGTTCCAAAGGATGTGCAACAAAACGAAGCAGACATGGTGTTTCCAGACGAAGTAAAGATTCGAGGGTATCATCCATGGACCGACCCCGACATCGCAGCAATAGAAAGAGCAATCAAATTATTGTTATCATCGAGCAAGCCGATAATTCTGGCAGGAGGGGGAGTAATCATCTCTGCTGCATTTGCCGAACTCCAATCTCTCGCAGAGTTGCTTATGATCCCAGTAGTTACAACATTCAAAGGCAAGGGAGCGTTTCCAGAAAACCATCCGTTGTCTTTGGGCCCAATAGGCATGCACGGACACGCAGAAGCAAACAAGATAATGACTGAAGCGGACTGTGTGTTGGCAATTGGAACTAGATTCTCGGATCGCTCAGTAGGAAGATTCGACGAATTTGAAAAAAATCTCAAAATAATTCACTTGGACGTAGACCCAGCCGAGATAGGGAAAAACCAGACCACTAGCGTGGCAATAGTAGGAGACGTCAAAGCATCGCTACGAATATTTTTGAAATTATTGATGCAACAAGCACTCAAAAAATCAGAACACAACGTTTGGCTGCAACACGTAAAGGAAGTAAAAGAGTATTGGCGCCAAAACCTCAAGTTACACCCCGGCGAGCTCTCGGCAGCAAAAATCTTGCGCAAATTACGCGAAGTGTTGCCACACCAATCGATTGTAACGACCGAAGTGGGCCAGCACCAGATGTGGGCATCGTTGTTCTTTGATGTGATTCATCCCGGTACGTTCTTTAGTTCTACGGGTCTTGGCACAATGGGTTGGGGGTTCCCTGCAGCAATTGGCGCAAAGGCCGCACGACCGGACGTGCCTGTAGTGGATATAGCGGGAGATGGAAGCTTCAACATGACTGAGAACTCACTTGCCACATCAGTGTTGGACAACTTGCCAGTAATCGTATTTTTGGTAAACAACTACTCCCTTGGCATGGTGGCCCAGTGGCAGAGGACTTTCTACGACAGAAGGATGATCGGAGTTGATCAAAAGCAGTGCCCAGATTATGTCAAGCTTGCAGAATCATACGGAGCACAAGGCATACGCGTAGGCAACCTTGAGGAACTAGGCAATGCGATAAAGGCTGGACTCAAAAGCGATGTTGCCACTGTAATAGATATTCCAATCGACCCAGAAGAAGACGTACTCCCATTTGTCGCACCTGGAACGTCACTAAAAGATATGATATTGCCGTCGTGATCAACATGGTGTGGGCTATCTTGTCATTACTTGTTGAAAACAAACCTGGCATCCTCTTTAAGGTGACACACCTCTTCAGATCCAGAAACTTTAACATAGATTCCATTTCGGTCGGTGTCACGCAGAATCCAGAGTTTTCCAAGATGACCATAACTACGATAGGAGATGAGCGCCAAATAGATCAAATTGTAAAGCAACTTGACAAAATGATTGACACAATAGAGGTAAAACGACTCGACGATAAAAAAGCTGTATATCGAGAATTGGCGCTATTTAGAATCAAAATCTCAAAGGCATCAGATAGTATGGAAATAAACAACATCGCAAACTCATTTGGCGCAAAGATTCACGACGCACGCAAGGACTCGATCATGTTGGAGCTGACTGCAACACCCGATCAAATCCATAACATGCAAGAATTACTAAAACCATACGAGATAATAGATGTGGCAAGAACAGGCGTTGCTGCTTTACAGAGGGGAGGAGATTGAGAGTCAGAATATTTGATACAACATTAAGGGACGGTGAGCAGACTCCCGGAGTTGCGTTATCTCCTGAGAAAAAACTCGTAATAGCGAAGAGGCTTGACGAGCTCGGAGTCGACGCAATAGAGGCAGGATTTCCAGTAATCTCAGAAGGCGAGCAACAAGCAATCAAGCTCATCACGAAGGCAAATCTATCTGCCGAAATATGCGGCCTTGCAAGGACAAGCAAAAAAGATATCGACGCCGCAATAGACTGCGGACTAAATTATATCCACACTTTCATCGCAACATCGGACATCCACTTGCAGTATAAGCTAAAAATGACAAGGGAACAAGCCCTTGCAAAAGCAATTGAGGCAGTAGAATACGGGAAGGCGCACGGCCTACAAGTAGAGTTTTCTGCAGAGGATGCCACAAGAACGGACCGAGAATTTCTCAAACAGGTATTCTCGGAGGTGGCAAAAGCAAAAGCAGACAGAATCGACATTCCAGACACAGTAGGATATTCAACACCACAATATATTGCCGAGATAACAAAAGACGCAATAGCTGCAACCAAGCTGCCAATCAGCGTGCACTGCCACAACGACTTTGGATTGGCAGTAGCAAACGCTATATCTGGAATTCAGGCAGGTGCGCAGTGCGCACACGTGACAATAAACGGAATAGGTGAGCGTGCAGGGAACGCTTCACTTGAAGAGTTTGTCATGGCACTACAATGCTTGCAGTTTGGCCAAAAATGGGAGACTAGAATAAAGACGAAGCTACTCTATGAGACATCACGCTTTGTATCAAACCTAGTTGGAATCGCAGTGCAGCCAAACAAGGCAATAGTTGGCGAAAATGCATTCGGACACGAATCGGGAATCCACACACACGGAATTCTCAACAACCCACTAACATACGAGCCAATCAGTCCAGAGCTTGTGGGGCGCACAAGATGGTTACAAGTAGGAAAACACGCAGGCATCCACGGAGTCTCAGCAATGCTTGAGGAATACGGAGTAAAGCCAAGCGAGGAGCAGCTAAAACAGATACTTGAGAAAGTAAAGGGAATAGGAGACCAAGGAAAGCAGGTCACAGACGTGGAATTACTATCCATTGCCAACGAGATCCTAGGCGAACATGCAATCAAAAGAATCGTCTTACTAAGTGGGTTTTCAGTCTCGACTGGTATTGGTACCATGCCGTACGCATTTGTCAAATTAAACATAGATGGCATCGATTACATCGGAACCGACTACGGCGTGGGTCCAGTAGATGCCGCACTAAATGCAATCCAAAAGATAACAGGCGAAATAGCAAAGGTGCGCGTCAAAGAGTACAAACTAGACTCTATTTCGGGCGGCTCAGACGCATTATGTGAAGTGACAATCAAAGTGGAGGATGCATATGGAAACATCTCGTCTGCCAAATCAATTGGCGAAGACATTGTTACTACCAGTGTGCAGGCAGTAATCGAAGGCATAAACAGAATCATGCTAAAAAAGACGTTAAAGCAAAAAAAGATTGGAAACTAGGTTTCCAGATAAAACATGTACAAGATCTCATTAATTACCGGCGATGGTATAGGGCCTGAGCTATCGGAATCAGTAATCTCCGTGCTTGATGCCATTCATGACCGACTCGGAGTCAAGTTTGACATTGAAAAATTACTTGCTGGAGACGTTGCACTAAATAAATTCGGCAAAGCACTACCTGACCAGACATTGGATGCAATCAAAAGATCCGATGTGTGCATGAAGGCACCAGTTGGCGAGTCCGCCGCTGACGTAATTGTTGTGTTGCGAAGGATGCTTGATTTGTATGCCAACATAAGGCCTGCCAAGTCGTATCCTGGGATGAACGCCCTAAAAGAGGGAATCGATATGGTGATAGTACGAGAAAATACCGAAGACCTCTACACCGGACAGGAATTTGATGTTCAAGGAGCCGCAGTAGCATTCAGAATAATTTCGGAAAAAGCATCAGAGAAAATCGCAAAGTATGCATTTGAGACTGCAAGGCAAAGAAACGACAAAAAACGTGTTACATGCGTCCACAAATCAAATGTGATGAGAAAGACGGACGGCTTGTTTTCTAGAGTGTGTGCCCAAGTTGCAAAATCCTACCAAGACATATCCTTTGATCAAATGTATGTAGATGCATGCGCAATGAATCTGATTAGGCGCCCTGAAAGCTTTGACGTCATAGTTACTACAAATCTATTTGGCGACATACTCTCTGATGAGTCATCCGAAGTAGTAGGCGGGCTTGGAATGGCGCCGGCAGCAAACATTGGTGACAATTTCGCATTATTTGAACCGGTACATGGTGCCGCATTTGATATTGCAGGAAAAGGAATCGCAAATCCGTCTTCGTTTATCTTGTCTGCAAAGATGATGCTAGAGTGGCTTGGCAAAAAACACAACGACACAAAATGCTTCGATGTTGCAAAAAAACTCGAAACTGCAGTGTACGATGTAGTAAAAAAAGGAATCAAGACGCAAGACATAGGTGGGACAAAAACCACGTCAGAATTTACAAAAGAGATAGTCTCGCTTCTCTGATCTAGACGTCTGAGGAAGGCGGATGCCTAGACCAAAAAAACAACATCAGTCCAAGCGGTATCATACATACAACCGCCGCTATTACAAAGACTACATAGTATCCTTGGTGTAGTCCTGGGATGAGGGGGCCTGGAAACACTGCATAAAACCATACAAAAGCGACAAAACCCAAAATTATTTTGTTTTTTTTGATGATTGCCTTTAGCCCGAGCTTTTTCTTGTTGATGTAGCAACGTTTGCAACGCGTCCTGTCATCTGTCATACACGAGGTACATACTCGTTTTTGACAAAAATAGCACTTTCTGTCGCCAAATTTGGAATTGCAAAAATCACAGGTGCCCAACTGGGTACTTTTCGTATTTTTTGGATTTATCTTTAGTGTTTTGATTATGTGTTTGCTTCTTTGCTTGATATTCGATCTGTTAGCTTCCAACCATATTTTATGACGTATGGCGAGATGAACGTGGTAATAATGGTCATCACTCCTACCATTGGTAAAACGAATGAACTTGTTACTCCTACATCGGAGCCTCCCTTGGCCGCAACCAAAGCTAGCTCTCCTCCGGAAGATGAAAGTCCCACACCTGTTCTAAGCGCTGTCACTTTGCCAAATTTTTGAATTCTTGTTGCTGCCCACACAGTAGCAAACTTGGAAACAAACGACACAATCACCAAAATTATCGCAGGTATTAAGAACAATGGAATCTGTTTGATGTCCATGAGTGCACCCACCGAAATGAAAAACAATGCTGCAAACATGTCTCTTATCGGCGTGGCTATGACCTTTGTCGCAATTCTCATTTTTGAGCCAGCGACGAGGACACCAGCAAAAAATGCACCGGTTGCGACGGAAATGTCAAGTTTGAATGCAATAAATGCAAGACCAAATGCGACACCAAGCGTTGCTATGATCAACAATTCATTGTGATTTGTTTTTCCAACTATGTCGACACATTTTGGGATGATCTTGGCGCCAATCACAATCGCTCCTACTATGAATACAATTACCATTCCTATTGAAATTGCAATATCATTTAGAGAAAGTCCTCCGGTGGTAGCAACTGATTGTAGAACTGCAAGCAATGACACTATGATGATATCTTCAATTACCGCAATACCAATGATCAAATACGTAGCTTCGTCTTTCACCAGTCTCAATTCCTCAAGAACCCTCATGATGATGACTGTACTTGTTACAGAAATCGCCAATGCTATGAACAAGCTATCGAAAAATGCAAAGCCTAAAGCTTGCGTTACGGCATAACCTGCCATAAACGTGCCTGATGCTTCAGCGATTGCTATCACAGACGCCTTCTTGCCAATGTTTCTGAGTTTTTCGATTGGGAACTCCATTCCAATCACAAACAATAGCAAGATTATTCCAATTTCGGCAAAGACATGGAGAATATCTACGTGCGCAATGAGGCTAAATGGCGGCGTGTATGGACCTATGATCATTCCGGCAATGATGTACGCCATAATCATTGGTTGTTTTAGCTTGTATGATATCAAAGCCATTATTGACGCAATGATCATAATCACTGCAAAATCTTGGATGATGAGCTCTGATTCTGAAGGCGTAGAAAAGATTTTGCTTAAAATCGATTTTGTGATTTGCTCTGCTATCTGTGTTTCCACTAAACTGAGTGCGAATTCATCGTAGATAAATCATATCAAATAAACAAGCAACTTACCAGTGTCAAATCTATGGGCTGAGCCTTTCAGGATCACGCGGATACAAAACAACTTCGCGGACATTGTCTATTCCAACTATGACGGTCAAGAGTCTCTCAAGGCCCATCCCCCAACCTGAATGTGGTGGCATTCCCCACTCAAATGACCTTAGGTGATCCTCAAAGTTTGCAGGGTCAAGTCCCTGCTCGGAGAGTCGAGACCTGAGCTTTGCTGGATCGTGCAATCTTCTTCCACCTGATGAGAGCTCCAAATACCCATACTGCAGATCAAACGACATTGAGATTTTGGGGTCTTCGTCTTTTTCATGTATGTAAAACGGCTTGAGGCTCATAGGCCAGTCCATCAAAAAGAAAAACCCACTGTGGTTTTGTCCCAGTATCTTAAGATGTGAGTCAAGCAAGTCGTCGCCCATTGCAAGCTTTACTCCTGTCTTTGAAATCTCTTCTAATGCTTGTGCGTATGTTATTCTGTCAAACGGCTTCTTTGGGATCTCTAGTTTTCTTTCAAGTACTGCAAGCTCACTTGTGCAGTTTTGCACAACGTCGCTAAACACAGAAACAACTAGTTCCTCTAAAACATCCATCACATCTGTATAGTCCATAAATGCAGCTTCAATATCCACACTCGTAAACTCGGCGAGGTGGCGGCCTGTGTGAGATTTTTCGGCGCGGTAAAAAGAGGCGATCTCAAAGACTCGTTCAAGGCCTATCGTAAGTTGTTCTTTGTAGAGTTGTGGCGACTGTGCCAAATACGCCTTTTTCCCAAAATACTCCAAAGAAAACAGATTTGCACCCCCCTCGCTTGCACTACCGATTATTTTTGGCGTAGTTATCTCGATGAATCTTTTTTGCGTCAATGTCTTTCTCAAAGATGCCAAGACATGGTGTCTGATCTTAAAGATTGCGGCGACTCGCTGGTTTCTCAAATCGAGCGCTCTTGCATTGAGTCTGTTGTCTATGTTGCTTTCTAATCTTCCTATTGGGTCGATCGGCAGGGGGTGAACGGCCTTTGCCAATATGTCTATGTTGTCTGCCCTGATCTCATACTTGAAAGCGCGAGCCTTTGTTTCTTGAATAGTTCCTTTTACCATGACCACCGTCTGCCTTGTAAGGTCTTCTGGGACGGCCTTTTCGTCTTTGACTATGACTTGGGCAAGTCCGGTTACGTCTCGGACTGTAAGAAACGTCAACTTTCCAAGCTTCCTGAGATCCTCAACCCACCCACCAATGACGACTGATTGGCCTTGCATCTGCATTGAGATTTCATCTATGTTGTGTGTTCTTCTAAACTTCATTTTCTTTTGCCCACCTCAAACTCTATTATGATGTCAAGCTGACGCAGCTCTTTTACAATGTTTGTCACCTTGTCAATGTCTATTGGGAACTTGGTGGTCCATTTGCCAGATACGACCACCTTTGTTCTTTGAATGCCGCCTGGAACCCATACTACATTTATTGATAAAATCTTGGTTGGGAAAAACAAATCCTCTATGAATTTTCTGTCGTTTGCCTCTGATTCGACAAGCCATATCTTGCCTGAAAACTCGCTTTGCAGCGTCCTGTAGAGTGTCCTGCTTTGGCGGATTGTCTGGATGTCTGATTTTGCCAAATAAAGTACATAGTCTCCTGCCACCTGTCTGCATGCAAAAAGCGAGAACTTGTCAATGTCTGGATTTGACTTTGCCAGCTTGGCTATCTTTATTGCAGCCTCTACGTCTGCATCTGAGAGCTGGCCTGCCTCAAGTTTTTCCTCACACTTTGGGCACAAGATGGCATTTTTTGCATCAAAGTTACAGATTGGAACTTGCAATCAAGTCGAATTCAAAATAAAAGAGAGTTAAATGTATCTCTTTTAGAGTGGTAGAAGGATCTGATCGCATGGTTCACTTTCTGACAGTGGAGGGTCTAAGCACACAATATGACACAAATTCAGGCCCAGTCCATGCAGTCCAAGACGTCAGCTTTTCAATAGAAAAAGGCGAATCGGTAGGAATTGCAGGAGAGAGCGCTTGCGGAAAAAGCACACTTGGGCTTTCACTTATGCGCACCATAATGGGAGGCAAGATAACTTCAGGAAAGGTAGTGCTTAATGGGATCTCGTTGCTCGATCTTTCAGAAGACGAATTTGACAGATCGTACCGTTGGAAGAAAATCTCGATGGTATTCCAAGGTGCGATGAACTCACTGGATCCGGTTTATACAATATATCAGCAATTCTCAGATGTCCTCAAACAGCACGGTCACAGGGGCGATGACACAGAGTTAATCCTGTCTGCGCTACAGTCAGTCCGTCTGTCCAATGATATTCTAAAAAAATATCCACACGAGCTAAGCGGTGGCATGAAACAGCGAGTCGTGATCGCCATGGCACTGTTACTTCGCCCAAATCTTGTGATTGCAGATGAACCGACTACCGCCTTGGATGTTCTTGTACAATCCCAAATCCTAAACCTGTTCAAAAATCTAAAAAAACAAGGAGTCGCATTCATGTTAATCTCCCACGACCTTGCCACCATATCTGAGCTCTGTGAAAAAATAGGAATCATGTATGGGGGCAAATTAGTAGAGTTTGGCAGCTCAAAGGAGATCCTTGATAACCCAAAACACCCATACACTCAAGCCTTGATCCAATCTGTACCCAAATTACATGGGACTGAAAAACCAAAATACATACCAGGAAGTCCACCAAGCCTCCTAAATCTCAAACCAGAGTGCAGATTCATCGACAGATGTCCAATGGCAATGGAAAAATGCAAAAAAGACCCGCCGTCAATAACGACAGACTCTGGCCATGTGCTGTGCTGGCTTTACGAATAACTCCTAACAATAGGCAGGCAAGAATCTATAATGCGAAGGATTTCTGAGCGAACAACCTTTTTGTCGATTGAGACCCATACTCGGTTTCTTTTTATGGTAAATGAGATAGTCTGTACTTTTTTTCTTTCTTCCCAGACAAACTCGATTTTGCCAAGTCTTCGGTCAAACTCACTTTCCATCTTTTTCTTTATTGCAATATGTGAGAACTGACTTTTGGTGCTTTTTTCATCCAAAAGGGGGCGCAGCCCAACACGTCTTTGATATGCAAGGAGTCTGCCGTCTCCTCCGATTATTCCAACAAATCTGATGTATGGGCTTATTGCTGTAATCTTTGCACAAATGTCGTACAGTTCTCTCTTCATCATTTGAGTTTCCCTTCCAAACATCGTATTTTAATATTCACGGCAAGGCGCAAGACAATTTAATAATCTAGATCGGGGCTCACTTTCTGTGGACTTCGCAGCAATTTTTCCATTTGCTGATGAGATAGGTTACCTTGGTCTTGCACTGCTCAGCTTTTTTGGCTCACTCATCCCATTTGTCCCATTACCATCGTTCATCCTGCTTGCCACAATGTCTGCTGGTGATAAATTCAACATACACTACCTCGCATTAATTGCTGCAATAACGTCGACTGTAGCAAAACAGATAATATTTCTAATAAGTTATGGAGGTCGCAAAATAATAACAGAAAAAACAAGGGTTCGTATGAGGCCTTTTGAAAAACTGGTGAAAAGATACGGTGCGGCTGCGGCATTTGTAGCAGCTGCGACTCCGATTCCAGACGACCTAATTTACGTGCCACTTGGACTTGCAAAATATAACCCAGTCAGGTTCTTTGTATCTACATTTTTGGGCAAGTTGGTTCTATCCTACGTGATTGTCTTGCTGTCGCATTTTTTTGGCGAGACATACGTCGCTCCGCTCTTAGAAGAGGTAAAGGATCCAACCGCAGTATATGTTGGATTCGGAGTATTCGTTGCAATCATGATAGTGGCAATAGTGCTGCTTTTGAGGCTAAATTGGGAGAAAATCCTAGGACGTGTGGCACCTTGGACACTGCAAAAAGACGATGATCAAAACTAGATCTCAGCTTTAAAGTTCCACAACCTATCTGTAGCTTCCTTTATTCCAATGCGCGGGCCGTATGTTATCTTTTCAACTTTGATGCCGTTTGTAATATATAGCGAATTCGAATTAATCAAATCTTCACCATACTGTTTTTTTGTTATCTTCAATGCCATCGTCAGCTTGGCAGGTCCGTTTGTAAGATTTGAAATGTCGTCAATTCCTCTGTTTTTTATCATGATGTCTATGCCTTCTTGTGGTTTGAGTGCACGAATTAAAACTGCGCCAGCTTTGTAGTTTTTACTTTTTGCTACCACATTCATGCAATAATGCATTCCGTAAGTGAAATAGACATATGCAAAACCTACGTCGCCAAACATGGCCTTGTTTCTGTCAGTCATGTCGCGGAACGCATGACTCGCTGGATCGTCTTTGTACCTGTATGCCTCAGTTTCAGTTATTATTCCAGAAACAACATGCCTGCCAATCCTGCGAACCAGTATTTTTCCTAACAACTGGCGGGCAACCCTGACTGTATCCTGTGCGTAAAACTCTCTGTCTAATCTTGAATCAAAAGTCATTGTGTCTCTACTAACTTTTTGAGCACCTGTATGTCTTGTTCCATCAGTGAGTATAGTTGTTGGTTGTATATCGTGGCAGCAGGATGAAAGGTAAGAAAATACAATCTATCATTTTTTTTGATGGTCTTTCCGTGGTTCCTTGTGATGTCCCCTTGTCCTAAAATTGAATTACTTGCAGTATTTCCTAAAATGCAAATTATTTTGGGGTTTACGGCCTTGATTTCGGCTTCAAGGTATTTGCTGCAGGCATCACGCTCTTCCTGTGTGGGCACACGATTGTCTGGCGGCCTGCACTTTACGACGTTTGTGATGTAGACGGATTTGCGCAAAATGCCGTTTTTTTCCAGTATGGCGTCGAGTTTTTTTCCGGCAGAGCCCACAAACGGTTCACCCCTTAAATCTTCAGTCCGCCCTGGCGCCTCCCCAATAAACATTATTTCTGCGTTAGAGTTACCAACACCTGGAACCGCATTTGTTCGAGTCTTGCATAACTGGCAATCTGTGCAGACAGTTACGCGTTTCCTGATGTCTTGCAAATCGCTCATTTTATGTGCTCTTTATTGTGGCAATTCCACGTATGGTTGGGCCTCCATTTCCCATCCTCATTATCTGCATAGGATCCCCTTTCCCACAGTTTGTTATTGGTCTTACCGTAAAATCATTTCCACAGGCATCGATTGAGCTGAAAAATTCTGGGGACGTGCCAACTATGATGACATCGCGCAATAACTCTCCAATTTCGCCATTTTCTATTTTGTTTGCATACTGACAAGATATGCTCCAATTATATCTCAGCATGTCGATTGATGGCACCTTCATGTTTGAAACAAGATAGCCATGTTTTACGTCTTTTATCATTTCTTGTGGATCCCAATCTCCTCCCTCTATGCACGTACAGGCCATCCTAATCAGCGGCATAAATGAATACGAAGTTGCCCTCATGCTGGAATTTGGCTCTGCGTCAAAAATGCTTGCGGTCTCTCTACTGTGCATGTGGTTTACCAGAACACCGTCCTTTACGAGCTGCTTTCTTTGTGATTTCGTTCCCTCATCGTCGTATTCATACCAACCAAGGCTTCCTTGAACAGTAGGATCATCTATTACATTGAGTGCAATTGAGCCAATCTTCTGCCCAAGCTTGCCAGCCCACCATGCGCCACCTGCCCATGCCATCTCCTTTCCAAGAACTCTGTCTGCTTCAGAGGGGTGTCCTAAAATCTCATGGGTCAGCAACGCCACAAAGTCTGGATTCATGACCAGTGTTGTCTTTTCTTCTCTTACAGGCTTTGCATCAAGTAGCTTTACTGCCCTGTCCGATATCTCCTTTGAGACGGCATACACATCTGTATCGTCAAGTATCTTTTCTATGCCTCCTCTGCCTCCTTCCGTTGTGTTTATTGATTGAGTCAGACCTCCACGGTGTGCCGTCGCAATAAGATCCATGGTGATATCAGAGTAAGACTGCTGAATCTTCATTCCCTCACTACTTGCAAAATATTTTGAGTTGTTGACATTTGACGCACTGATGGTGCTTTTTGAGATCTCACTATTGCTTTTTATTATCTTGTCACACTCTAGTGAGATTTTGTTCAACTCGTCTCTATGAACTTGTTTTTTTACTTTGTAGGTGATCTTTTTTTGATTGCTTGGGACATCTGCCAACTTTATCTTGGTTTTCTTTGTTGACGCATAATGTTTTGCGGCCTTTATTGCATCAATTATCCCTTGATTGACCTTGGTGTGATCTGATGTGGAGAAAAATCCCCACGCCCCATCGCAGAGAACCCTGATGCCAATACCAGATTCGTATTTATTCACAGTATGCTCGATTTGGCCGTTTTCTACTACCACACAGTATCTTTCAATAACTTCAGACCTTGCGTCGCAGTAAGTACAGCCTAATTCTTGCCCAAGTCTGACTGCTTTTTCAGTGACGTCTTGCAACACACTAAACATTGAAAATCGCATTATTAGTTTTAATGTCTAGTTGAGTTTTTCCCGCTAATTACTTGCCGAGCCCTGAAATCACGGGCATCGTGTAGTAAAACTCGTCTTCGAAGGCGTCGTCACTTTTCCCGTTTCTTCTCAACGCCGCAAAATACTCTGTACATATCGCATAAAACTCAGCATTCTTTGTATCTGACATATTTTACTGTCTTGGAGTTTTGGTTATCTATGCCGATGTGAGCAAATTTCACATTCTTTGTGTGATTTGCTTTAGCTTGATGAGGCAGGATCGGTTTTTGGCAGCGAGAAAGTTATGGTGGTTCCAACGTCAGGTGTGCTTTTGAGGCTAATCTTCCCACCATGGGCTTCTATGATTCCCTTGCATATTGAGAGTCCTAAACCACTCCCGCCTTTCTCTCTCGTGAGTGACGCATCGACCTGATAGAACTTTGTAAAGATTTTGGATTGTTTTTCATATGGAATGCCAACGCCGTTGTCAGTCACGTGAATTCGGACCTCACTTGAGTCTTCTTCTGAGGTGATTGTGATCTTGCCAGTGTTAGGCTTTACTGCCTTCAAGCTGTTTTTAATTAAATTAGTCAGGACTTGGTTGATTCGCTCTGCATCATGTGGAACCTGTAATCCTTTTTCCACTTTGTTTTCTACGGTTATTTTGTCTTCGTCTATTTGGGGAAGAAGTGTTTCGATTGATTTTGCTACTGTGTCGTGTATGTCGACGGTAAGTTTCTTCATTTTTAGCTGACCAAGCTCGAGTTTTTGCACATCAAGCAAATCTGATATGAGCTGGAGCAAAGAAGTGGCACTAGACTTTATTATTCCAATTCTTTCGCGCTGTTTGTCAGTGAGGTTGCCAAGGTGACCGCTGAGCAATATGTCTGCATATCCCTGAATCGGAACAAGCGGAGTCTTTAATTCATGTGTAATCATTGCCAAAAATTCATCCTTTGCAATGTCGGTTTTTTTTGCCTCTTCTTCTTTGATCATGATCGTTTCAGTCATGGTGTTAAACGATGATGCAAGCTCGCCTATTTCGTCCTGTGCATTGTATTCTATTTTTTCACCATAGATGCCCTCCTTGACGCGAGACAGCGCCTTTGTAATTCTGTCTAGTGGCATTAGCGACTTTCTAATGACAACAAGCACAATTACAAAAATCGCAATATCTGCACCTATGATTGATTGAGTGACAAGCTGGCTTTCATTGCGTCTTTCAAGTCTATTTTCATTCCACTTGTCCAAAAGCGAATCAATCGAATCCATCAACGACTGTCTTTCCACATTAAGGTTGGAAAAAGACTTGGTAAATTCGTCTGAGTAGAGAGACTTAGTCTCAAGCGTCTTTACTCTTAACTCTACGGCTTCCCACAACAAATCAAGTTCGTCTAGCGCACGCGAGTTTTGGCGTGGGATGGGAGCGAGTGTTTCGGTTCTTATGTTTAGCCCTGTCAAATCCATGTCGTCAATTGGTACCCCTAGCAGCTTTCTGAGGTCTGCGTCAAAAGTGAGACGAGCTTTTCTTAGGTTTTCCTTTGTGATGTCGGTGTCCTGTCCTATGGAAATCAAAAGTGCGTTTTGGCCGACGCTTTTTGCAGTCTCGTGCAGCTCAGCAGCAATCTCTTTGTGTCTGTTGTAGTTCCTATCGAGCACTTCTAGCTCTCTTACCAACGAGTCAGTGGCAAGAGTCATCTCTGTATTCTTTCCCAAGACGTAATTTAATGCGCTGACCACCTCGTTATCGTAAATCGATGAGACTTGAATTTGAGTTGCTTCCTTTTTGTATGCACTCCAAAATTTCTTTACGGTATCATACTCGGAAACTAGCTCGTCTGGTATCGGGGTGATCATCTGGCCTCTGACGGTGCCTCCACTCTTTAATGTCTCAAGAATGGTGTCGAACTCTCTGATCTCTTTTTCTAAGACACTACGATCGCTCTCACTACCACTTGCAATCGAAGTAGCAAGACTTGCGATGGTTTCCACCTTTGCCTTGAGGTCGCCTGCACGCAAAATAGAATATGACTCACCAACAGTCATTACCTGCGTGTTATACAACACAAATAGGTTAAAGACAGCAACTGATATCAGAATTCCGATGAGCAAATACGTCTTGATAATAATTTTCAATTTTAGTTACAATGTGCCTAATAGAGTATAAAAAGCTCGATCAAAATAATGTTAGTAATTGTCAGAGGAATTCTTACGTGTAGCCAAACAAGAGGTAACTGACGACATTTTAGCAATTGGAAATCTATTGAATGTGTGTTCTGATGATAATTCCATACACAGACAAGCATCAGAGATCGAAAAACACATCCACAAAATTAAGGGCTTGGCGCCAATGATGAACCAAGAACGAATTGGCCGCATTGCTGAAATGCTTGACAAATTGCTCAAAGCGGTAATATCTGGAAAAACGGTACCTGGGCTCTACCAGACCGTAAAAAAATCGTGCGAATTTATGCGCACTGAAATCAATGGAGTGCAGACTGACTTTGAGCAAATCAAAGCATACATTGAAAAAAACCATGCGAGCTTTCTTTGATGATAGAAATTTTGATAAGATATGCGGTTTTGATGTGGCTATGGCACGAGTTATGATTGCGGATGATTCCGATGCCATCAGATTGGTCTTGCAAGATATCCTTTCCATTGGAAATCACGAAGTAGTAGCAGAAGCTGTAAACGGCGAAGAAGCAATTGCCAAATTTTCTGAATCTACTCCAGATGTGTTACTCTTGGACCTAGCAATGCCAAAAAAAGATGGGCTGACGGTTCTAAAAGAAATAATGTCAAAACACCCTGATGCCAAAGTGATTCTAATTACTGCAAGCGACAACCAGAACGTAATAAACGAGTGTCTCAAAATAGGTGCCTCATCCTTTATATCAAAACCATTTGACTTTGATCATGTCTTAAAGACAATTAGTGAAACTGTGGCCAAATAATTACATATGCGAGCGGCAAAGCTCTAAACCTTTTAGGGTGGGGAGTATGTCATTTCATCCACGTGTAACCAGAACTTGTCAAGAGTCTTGCATGCTCTAATGTGAACCTGTTGTTGCATTTCAAACACAGATAGTTTGTCAGAATTTCACCAAAAATCTCGCCGCAGTCATTACATAAATAATAGTTTTCCTGCACTCTATAGTCGACACCAAACACCTTTATGATTTCGTGACATTTTGGACACTTGTCATCAAGATATGATGAAGCCGATGAAACGTTGCCGCACTTGTAATGCTCAATTATCTTGTCCTGCTTGAAGTTAGTACCACGGCATTTAGGACAATGGAACGTCTGCGTGACGCGCACAGAACTACACCTTGGGCAGCCTACTTCCTTTATGTCGTTTATCTGTGTGATTTTCTTGTCCGATATAAGACGTTTAATGTAAGGCAATATTTCGGCTTCCGTTTTGTTCAGATACTCTGAAATCCTCAAAAGACTGATCTGCGTTGAACCAGATACTAGTTTTTCAACACTTTTGCTTGTGTCCTCGTCTGCAAGATGCGACTCTTCAAGCTTTAGTGTCTCGATTATTTCTTTGAGGTTTTCAAGTCTGATGGGCTTTCCCAAATATTGGTAAGCGCCTTGGGCAATTACATCCTTTATAGAGTTGTCGGTTTTGTCCCGAGCCGTTTCAATGATTACCTTTACGTCTGGCCGGATGCTCAACATCTGAGTCATGATCGAATATGCAGTCATGTCGGGCAGATTATAATCCAAAAAAACCAAGGGCAATTTGCCAGATGCTGTAAGGGCGTTGAATACTTCAATTCCGGTCTTACCGTTTTGACAGTAGTGTATTTTTTTGAGGCCTAGTTTACCAAGAAACTCTTTTAAAATAATGCCGACAGCCGGACTGTCTTCTATTACTAGCACATCCTTTTCCTCAATATCGGACAACAGTCTTTTAACTTTTAATCTAGTATGAAAAGTTTAGTTTCTCATTAGTTATGATTAATAGTCCGACGACAAGTTTGCAATTATGTCAAAAATAGTTGTGGACACAAGCGTGATAATTAGCGGGTACTTGACAAAACAAATTGAATCAAAAAGCCTCCAAAACATCGAGGTTATCATACCTGTGGCAGTACTTGACGAATTACAGTCGCAGGCCTCTCAAGGAAAAGAACAAGGATTTGTGGGCTTGGAAGAAATTAAAAAAATCAACAAAATCTGTCACGAAAACAACATAACACTGCAGTTTGTAGGTCAAAGACCAAGCCTTGAAGACATACGACTTGCAAAACACGGAAGAATTGATGCCATAATCAAGGATGTGGCAAAACAAAACGACGCCATTCTGTATACAGCAGACTATGTACAAGGACTCACTGCAGAAGCAGAAGGGCTCTCTGTAAACTATCAGAGATCAGAAAAACCTCCTACGACCTTGGAATTTTTGAGATTCTTTGACCAGATCACTATGAGTGTGCACCTCAAGGAAGGCAACTCACCGTTTGCAAAAAAGGGCAAACCAGGCTCATTCCAATTAGTCAAGCTAGAAGATAAGGTGCTAACTGAAAAATATCTCGAAATGATAACTACTGAGATCCTTGAAGCATCCAAGATCTCAAATGCAGGAACAATAGAGATCTCAAAGCCAGGTGCGCTCGTTGTACAATATCAAGATTACAGAATTGCCATTACACGGCCTCCGTTTTCTGAGGCACACGAAATAACCATCGTACACCCAATTACAAAAATGACCCTTGAGCAGTATGGACTTTCAGCCAAACTAATGGGTCGACTCTCAGGTCAAGCCGAAGGAATCATAATCTCTGGACCGCCAGGCTCCGGTAAAAGTACACTTGCATCAAGCATCGCAAACTTTTACTCTGAAAAAGGAAAGATTGTAAAAACATTCGAATCCCCAAGGGATCTCCAAGTAAACAACGAAGTAACACAATACACAAAACTTGATGGTAGCTTTGAAAACTCTGCAGACATTTTGTTGCTTGTTAGGCCAGATTATACCATATTTGACGAAGTGCGCCAGCGTGAGGACTTTAGGGTCTTTGCGGATCTTCGACTTGCCGGCGTCGGCATGGTGGGTGTAGTTCACGCAAACATGCCACTTGATGCAATACAACGATTCATTGGTAAAATAGAGCTTGGAATGATTCCAAGCGTAATAGACACAGTCGTATTTGTAAAGGACGGCACAATCTCCAAAATCTATGATCTTGAGCTCAAAGTGAAGGTGCCATCAGGCATGGTAGAACAAGACTTGGCACGCCCAGTAATTGAGATCCGTGACTTTGAAACCGCAGAACTGGAATACGAAATCTACACGTTTGGCGAAGAAAACGTTATCGTGCCTGTCGCCGCCTCAGAACAGACAAAATCGGGCATACAGCGACTTGCATCAGAAAAAATCAAAGAAACCATTCGCAGATTTGATCCAAATCCGCAAATCGAAATTCTGTCTGAAAACAGCATCAAAATCAAAGTCAAAAAAGAATCCATCCCGTCACTTATTGGCAAAGGCGGCACTACAATAAGCGACCTCGAAAAGATCTTACACGTCCACATTGACGTCGAGGCAAAAGAGGCAGACGATGATTATTCGTCTGACTATTCACGAGGTATCTCCTTTGATTTTTCAGAATCAAAGAACTCACTCTTGTTTGCAGTGAACAAAAGATATAGCGGTGCACTGGCAGAAATACACGTCAAGGGACAATACGTCACAAGTGCCAGAGTTGCAAGGCACGGAAAGATCAAAATTTCAAAGCGTTCGGACGCCGGCAAATTACTAATGCGTTCGGCCTTCTCCAAGAACGACATCGAAATATTCGTTAAAGACTCTTAAAGCCCTCAAGAAACTTTTGGTTCGATTTCAAGTAGGTTAGAAACTTTCTTAGCTGCTTTATTGTTCGCGGGTTGAGGTGGTGTTCTATGCCTTCTACATCTTGGTTTGCTGTTTCGTGCTCTATTCCCAATATCTCAAAAAACTCTAGCAGTATGCTGTGTTTTTGTCGTATGGCGTCTGCCAAGTTTGTCCCCTTGGTGGTCAAGTTGATGCCTCGGTATTTTTCATATTTGAGATAACCGCTCTCATCCAACTTCTGTAACATCTTTGTCACACTTGGGGCACTGACATTCATGTATCTTGATACGTCCAGTGTCGTCGCATATCCTTTTAGCTCTACCAACTCAGCAATCACTTCAAGATAATCCTCGATCCGCGCTAACTTTGGTTTTGCAGATTTGTGGGCCGCCTTTATGGACTCTAGTCTGATTTCGGCCTTTCTTTTCAAACTAGCTTGTTAAAACATGCGTGCTTTATATTCTAGTCTGAGGGCCTATGTCATTTGATCTTGACTTGAAAGTATTAGATCATTGTGTGCCCTTCTTAACTAATTTCGCCTCAAGATGTCTTGAATATGGATGCGATGTTTAGGCGTATCGAACAGATAAAACAAATCTCTGCTTCAATAAAAAGACGCCACACCATATACTCTGATATTGCCAAACTCGACGACACAAAAACGGCAGGCTCCATGAAGGCGTTAAGGAAGGCGCCAGATCCTGGCGGGAAAATCCAAAAGATAGGCTTTATCATATTCTGGATTCCGGAACCAACAGGTATCTCAAACGCAATAGGGGCCCCAATGATACTTGCAGGAAGGCTTCTTGAAAAAAAATACAATGGTGCCACAATCAAAGACATCGGCAAAGCCACCAAGGACAACCAGCAGATATTCTCACATTTCAAAGACACCGTAATGTAACGATGCGTTGGTTTTTAACGGCCAACAAAACTGGTATTTTTTGTGGCAACAAGAGCCCAAGTTCTAATCCCAATTGTAATAGCTGCTACAATAGTCGGTGTAGCGGGAATGCTGTCGATCCCAAAAGATGTCAAACTCGAACAAACAGAGTTCCCGATGGGCGTGATCAAAATTGACGGCGTAACACTCCAAGTCCAGATTGCAGACACAAAACCACTTCAGACAAGAGGCCTCATGTTCCAAGAAAAACTGCCATATGAGCAGGGGATGCTGTTTGTCTTCGAAGACGAAGGCATTCGTTCTATGTGGATGCTAAACATGCAGTTTGCCTTAGATGTAATATGGCTTGATGCGTCAGGCAAAGTCGTTCACATTGAAAAAGATGCACAACCATGCAAATCCGCACTTGAGACAATGGCGTGCACATTTACAAACGGCAACGACAAGCCAGCAAAATATGTTCTTGAAGTTACATCCGGCTTTGTGGACAAGTTCAACATCACAGAAAATTCTAAAATCGAAATCATCTCAATTTGATTCCAAGAAAGGCTTATCTGTAGTGATAAGAAACCAACAAAAATGATTAACAAAAAAATTCTTTATGGTGCAGCAGGTGCAGCAGCCATAATAATCTCATCTGTATTATTTTTGACCACTGAACAAACTCCATATGTTCAATACATTGAATACAACATGCTACTCAAAGAAAAACTAGCAGATAAGCAAATCTCAATGTCTTCTCCAATAAAGTTGCAAAAACAAGAAGACATAGAACAATATTGTGCATTCTTCACAAACCAAGAAATGCAAAAATTAACAGAGTATTGTACGTCAACTGAGATAACAGACAGTTCGGGAATCTTTCTTGGCAATATCCACATGGTCGGCTCACCGTATGAGCCCAAAATTATCATTACACTTGTCCAGACAGATCCTCAGATGACCCAAATCGAATCAGTCAAGACAATCTTTGATACTGTGATCCGAAATATGGTGTGCGATTGTTGGGAGGAAGTAAAGCCTGATGGTATGGATAATGTGTCACAATGGGTGGAAGGACTGCGCAGGTTCCACCAAAGTGACACACAACCTCACAGCAAATCAAAACAGCTCGTGCTGGAATCAAAGACTGTACAAATGGAGCTTACTACAAACAAAGACGGCTACTTGTGGCAGCTCTTTATATACGACTAGTCTGTCTGTTTTGAACAAACAGTCTGTTATTATCCAAATTGTATCATATTTGTTGGCTGTTGGGGGAATCATACTCATCATTAGATTTGGAAGAAAAGATGCCAAAAGAGATTCTAGATAGACTACGGTCATTGGAACATCAAAACAAACAACTCCTAGAACAAAACAGTGACAAGCAGAGAATGCTCATAATGCTTGAGCGGAAGCTAGCAAAGTTCAACGAGATAAAAGAACAAAGAGACTGGCTCCTCGATGAGATGACAAAAAAGATAAGCGAGCTGAGCCGTTTCCAATCGGAACTCTTCAAGGCAGAACGCCTCTCTGCCATAGGTGAAATGGCCGCACGACTTGCACACGACATACGAAACCCTCTTGCCATAATCAAAAACACCGTCGAAATTGTGAAGCTAAAACACTCGACAAACGCTTCTGCAGAACTAATGAATCTGTTTGCGTCGATTGATAATGCAACCTCAAGGATTGTCTTTCAGCTAGATGAAGTACTGAATTTTGTGCGCAGATCCCCTTTGAATTGTGACCTGTATTCACTTTATGAGATAATGGAATCGGCAATAAACAAAATCGTCATACCCGATCAAATACATATCCACAAGCCCGCTCAAGACATTTACGTTTTCTGCGATATGGAAAAAATTGAAGCAGTCTTTACCAATCTCATAATGAACGCAATTCAGGCAATAGGAAACAACGGTGACATCGTCATCAGATTCGATGAAACCGACGACGCAACAACTTTCAGCGTTCAGGATTCCGGCCCAGGAATCCCACCTAACCTTCTAGAGAAAATATTTGAGCCGTTGTTTACAACTAAATTGCGTGGCACAGGACTTGGACTGCCAGCAGTCAAGACTATCGTGCAACAACATCAAGGTACTATTAATGTGAGAAACAACCCGACAGTATTTTCTGTATCACTACCAAAAAATTTGACCTCCTAAAATAAGACAAGATTCAATACCTATCTGTCTGGTATCTTAAAGATGTTCGAAAACCTATGGCTCATTCCACTTGGTTTTGTGGCGGGAATTGTAGGCTCAATAATCGGCCTTGGCGGTGGTATAATTGTGGTCCCAACGCTGACTCTTCTTGGCGTTCCACCTGTTCTTGCATCAAGCAGCAGTCTTTATGCCGCATTTAGCAATTCTGTGGCATCCACTGCGTCTTATGCAAAACAACGACGAATAGACTACAAAACCGGCCTCAGACTAGGATTGATGTCAATTCCAGGAACAATTCTTGGGGCGTTTCTTACAGCCGAAGTTATGCCATCTACGTTCAAGATTCTATTTGGAATAGTACTTGTTGCATCATGCCTGTATCTCTTCTTGAAACGAAGCATCTCCCAAAAGGAAACAAACATAGCAAAGCAGACAATCGTACTATCGGCCGCAATAAGCTTCTTTGCTGGAATATTATCTAGCTTCTTTGGAATTGGTGGCGGAATAATTTTCGTACCGTTGATGATAATAGGCCTTGGCTTATTAGTAAAGAACGCAACGGCAACATCGCAGCTGATACTGTTGTTCTCCTCGGCCTCCGGTCTACTTGCTCACACATTTTTGGGGCATGTAGATTATACCTATGCACTACTTCTTTCTGCTGGTGCATTCTTTGGTGGGCTAGTGGGAGCCAGACTGTCAATCGAGATAAAAGAAAACAGCATCCGAATCATGATCAGCGCCGCAATGGTTGGAACAGCAATCAAATTGTTCTTAGATGGAATATGGCCGTCAAACACTGGTTAAGGATATAATCTGGCACGATAACTAATATCCATGGCAAAATTTGACGGAATCAGAATGCAGGAATTGATCAAAGTTGAAGACCCGGACAAAGATGGTGGAATAACTCTGATCTTCCAAGATAATCGCTACCTGCACATAAGAGTCAAAGACGGCAAATTAGAAACAATCTCAGTGCCCGAATAATTATTTCGGTGGCTCTTTTTTTATCCTGTATAGGTTGCGTTTTGCAACCACAACTAAGTCTCCATTTTCCTTCTTTCCCTCAAAATCAACTGAAATCATACCAAACTCATCATCAAGATCTTTTTTGTCGGATATAGTGAATTTTATTTTGAGAATCTCGTCCACATGTAGCGGCTTGAGAAAGCGTGTATGTCGATTCTCCCAACTGGGGTCGCCATCCATACCATACAGAAGGATCAAGTTGCCATAAATCTGGCTTAGCCTTGTAAACTCGCCTTCCATCCTCGCAATTATGGCACGGCCTGATACTATGTTACTGTATTCATCATCGTCAAAAATCGTGTTCTTTATCCTAGAAAATCCAAGGTATGACTCTAGCTCTTTTTTTGAGAAGGTGCATGTAGAAAAAAACTCCTCCCCTACTTTGAGATCTGCAAATTTTTTCATCTATTCTCTTGTCTCATCTACACAGAATGTGACTTCGGAGGAACTTCTTGACGCCTCTGTGACAAAGTAGTTGAGCGCACTTGCAATTTTGTTGTTGTCCGATTCCTTTCCATCTATGCTTCCAGGAAGCACTAGAAATGATCTTATCTTTGATTTTAATACGTCGCTGAGCTCTTGGTTCACCGTGGTTGCAAACGGCCTGAGTGCTCCCCTAAACACCTCGACGCGGGCCCTATCGGCACCAGATATCTTGGCACCGCTTGGCAGGTCGGGTCCTATTATCACTGCCGTACCTGTAGCATTCTTGTACAGACGGGGATCTTTTCTACCTCCGGGCACAAAGATCTCAAACGCAGTCTGAAGTACGGTCGCAGGCGTGTTTATGAATTTGTCAACTAGGTCATCCCATTCTTTTCTTGAGAGTTCTGTGATCTTGAAGTTGGCAGGAACCTTTCCAGTGATGTACACTAGGGTGGACAGCTTGCCCTGAGTCTTTGCTGCAGTAAGCCATCTCTGAACTTCTTGTGGGTTCTTCAAATCTACCACATGCGAGTGGAATTTTGAGCCAAGTGAATCTTGGTACTGCTTTGGAGTGCTTTGTGAAACAAGGCACACTACTTTGCCGCCATTTTTTTCCACATGTTGCGCAAGAAACTCTGCTCTTTGCGCGTCTGAGCCGTCTGTCGCATCAACTGCAAAGACGACTACCTCGGATGAAAAACTCGATTGAGCATTAACTGGAGTGGTACTGGCGATATGTGGTTTTACTGGATAAAACACTCTGTCGCCTGGAATCACTTTTCCATTGAGAATCTTTGCAATGTCGTCGTCTGCTAGCATGAGCACCGTTTGCGCAACTTGAAGCTGAGATAGAAACTGCCTGTCTGCAATCATAAATGAGGTGTTTTTTTGTACCTTTTCTGCAATTTCTTGTATCTTTGCCAGCAGTCTTCTTAGCGTCTCAGAAATTTTCTGTGCATCGTCACCCTTCATCTTTACGATGTTTTGAGTAGCCCTTCTTATGCCCTCGTTTACAGTCTGCTCATTTTCACCAAGTAGGCCAACTATGTCTTTGTTTGCAACTTCTACTTCGGCAGGACTTAGGTCTTCAAAACCGCTTACCCTCAAAAACTCTGCAGCGGCTTTTGGATATACCGTCTTGTAAATTCTGTCAGAGTGAACCGGTCCGGGGTTTGTTGCAATGGAAACAATTCCTTTTTCAGTAAGCTCCCAAGACATTGCCTCAGCAAGCCTGTTCTTTGCTCCTTGTGCAGCAGTGTACGGTGTCCTGAATCTGTAAGGTCTCTGTTCATATGGCCTTTCTTCTGTAAAAAATGTCGAAATCGTAACTATCTTTGCACCCGCCTTCATCACCTTGAGTGCTTGAACCGACGTCCAGAATGTGCCTGTCAAGTGAATTCCGACAGCACTTTTGAACTCATCAAGAGGTGCATTGGCAAAACACGTAACAGGTCCTGAGACACCTGCATTATTTACAACGACATCCACACTCACATTTGATTTTTTCAGCTCATCAAACATCTCAGAGACGCCTACCTCGTCGCTTACATCCACACCTGCAAACAACCAAACCTTGGCGTTACTCTTTACTTTTGCAATGATTTCTTCGAGGATCTTTTTTGTTTCTTCGAGCGGTTCCTTCCTTCTTCCCAAAATGATTATGCTTGCACCATTTTCTGCAAATAACTTGGCAACTGTCTGCCCTATACCGGTGCCGCTACCAGTAACCAAGACAACCTTGTTTTGAAATTTTAACATAGAATTGCCATTTGGTTTGTATTATTTAATCGGATCAGTTGGGCTGTCAAAACTTTATTTGTGGGTGTCAAACCATCAAAAAACATGCATGATGCTGAGTCCGACACTTTTGTTTATGAAACGTGGCCGCAAAAGATCTCACGCATGCTCAAAGATATAGGAGTGGATGCCACACCAAAGGAGATTGGAACGGATCCTGTAGAAAAATCCAAGGACTACTACGGAAGAAACTTTTCTCAATCTCCAAGGATGATAACAAACAGAGGCTGCGTCGAACTACAAAACTCAAACATAGACGTAATCCAGATCATTCAAAAAGGGTAAGAAAACATGCAAGATGCTACAATATCTCACTGGGGGGCTCAGGACAGATTCCAAGCACATTATATCGTCAAACTTGATGCAGTACATCCATCAAAATATGTGGCAAAGACTGTGCTGGAAACCGAAGGACACTTTGCTGCAAAAAAAATCAAGTCAGTTAGATGGGTTGGCGGCCTTCTTGCAGACGAGCTAAACAAAGATACAGAACTAAACGAGCTCATCGCAAAACAATCAATCAAGGATGCGACAATCTTTGTAGATCCTACAATAAAGGAAATAAGAATTTACAGCAAGTGGAAAAATGCCCACGACTTTAAAATAACAAAAGACATGTATGCAATCTACAACAAGATTGCAGAGCACGTAAAAAGAATCTAGGCCCTCCACCAGTCAAGCGCCAAATAATTTACCTTATCGCCATGTGGTATTGCCAGAATGAAATTTTTCTTGACGCTGGTGGCAAGTCTGCCAGCAAGCACCACTCCTGTGGCTGAGATAGTGTCTGTCTTGTTGTATACCTGAACCAAGTATGGTGCATGGTCAATACCTGGCCCTCTCTGGTACACTGCAAAATCACACCCAAACTTTATTCCAGGATTCACAATGTATTTTTTATCTCTAAAATCCTTGTACACTTGGTATTTTTTGTCAAAGTTGTGATATTCTTTTCTGCAAATTTCCAGTAGTTGTTGCCGACTAATTTTCTTTTTTGATTTGTAGATTATGAGTTGTGATCTTTCTTGCAAGTAAAACCCTTCAATCAAATCCAGTATCAGCGGAACATCGATCTCTTCTGGTTTTGGTTTGGCAATGCCAATTGGCTTACCATAGTATGATTCTGCAAATATGGCCCGTGCGTCCTCGGCACTCCATATCACGATTCTGTTTTCCACAATCTCGCCGTGCATTATGTTGTCTCTATATCGGCACTACAAATTATTTTGCATTTGCGGTTCTAAAAATAATGAAAAATTGGATTAGAGGCTTAATGCAAGAAGAATAAACGAGTCAGATACTTGCTGGCATTTGTCTGCCATTTCCTCAATTCCTTGTATTACGTCTTTTACAAGCATGAGTTCCTTTGTGTTGCTGATCTCGTCTAATGCCTTGATCACAGCCATGCGATACTTTATGTCTATTTCACGCTCTATTTTCTGGGTCTCTTGAGCAAGCTCGATTGCATTTGCGGTGTTTGTATTTAGGCCTCGCACTATCTCATTTAGCTTGTAGACTTCATCCACCAGCAATTCGATTAGTGCAGAAATATCCTCGTCAAGTTTTGCGGCTTTTAGTGTGGACGGCTTGATGTTTGAAAGCTTGAACGCAATTCCTGTGATGTATCCCGCAATCTCGTCCATCGTGTAGGCAGTGTTGAGCAGGTTTTCCCTGTTCATGATGAGTCCGCCAACGTCAGCGACTTCACGAGTTATCTTTCTTCTTAGGTTTTCCACTTCTTCTTCAATACTTGAGATCTGCTCATTTACTGCCTTGATGCCTGCCTTGTCTTTTTTCATGATCAAGTTAGGCAGTGTCGCAAGCTCTCTTGCCGCGTTGAGGATTCGATTTATCTCGTCTTGTAAAACTGCAATCGCTTTTCGCTTTGCTTGGACCTCTAGTTCTCCACTATACATCCTTCTGTATAACTTGGGGAGGTATTAATTAAGGTTCTATTGTCTTGTCAAGACTATGTCTCTGAAACAGTCTGAGTTACCTTTTTTTGACTTCGATACAAAGCTACGACTTCGTCGTTTGTGGTGGCATCCTCCGGTGCTTTCTCCATTCTTATCTTTCCTGTGAACTTTGGGAATCTCAAAGCAAGGCCACTTCCTTTCCGAACTATGTCTTTTGCTGCGGTGTGAACTGGGCTGAGGGTGATCTCTGAGGCAACTATTTCGATGACTAATTCTGGCTCAAACCAAACATCGGCCTCCATTCCGGAATTTATCCTGGGATTTTTCTTTATCGTTACTTTGCTTGATAAAATCTGGTAGAATTGATCTAAATGTTCATCAGTAAATCCCGTCCCAACCTTGCAAATGCTGTCAAACGTATCTTGATCTTGGTTGTATGATGCCAAAAGCAAAGTCCCGTACTTGCCAGTTCTCTTACCTCTACCAAAAAATGCACCAATAACTACTAGGTCCAAGCTGTCTCCAAGCTCGTTTCTGTATTCTCTTTTTAGTTTGAGCCAGTTGCTGCCACGCGCCCCTGCTCTGTATGGTGCATCCAAGACCTTGAGCATGAGGCCTTCACATCCTGCGTTTATGGCGTTTTCCAAAAAATCCTCGATCTCATTTTCAGAGTGGACCAGCGTCTTTTGAATCACCTTGACAAAATCGTCTTCGATTACGATTTCTTCCAGCTTCTTCCTTCTCACCTGGTAGGACTCATTCAGCAACTCTTTGCCATTAAGATATAAAACATCAAACAAATTGACCGTGATTGGGTATTTTGCAACCATCTTGTCTATGTCGTACTTTCTTCGTCTGTGCATCAGCTCCTGAAAAGGCAAAAACTCACCTGTATTCTCATTAATTGCAACTGCCTCTGCCTCCAAGATGGCCTCAGTCGTCCTCAGCGCCTTTGGAACTTTTTCCACAATGTCTGGATAGTAGCTTGTGATGTTTTCGAGTCGCCTTGAGAACAACATCACTTGATTGTCTTTGAGGTGAATCTGTACCCGTTCACCATCGAGCTTGTACTCTGCTGCAAACTCTTTTCCAAGTTTCTCGATTGCCTCTTCTTCGCTTTTTACTCGCTCCGCAAGCATTGGCCGTATAGGATTGAACACGTTTACGCGAAACTCTTTGAGCCCATCAAGGCCGTTTTTTGCAAGAATCTCCGACACCTTACCAAGATCCGAAGATACATTGTATGCTTCTTCAAGCTTGGCCCTGTTTTCTTTTGAATCAGTAAACGCAATTGCAAGGGCGTCCATTACTGTGTTGTCTGCAATACCGAGTCGCAACGTTCCCATCAATATCTTGAGGATAAACTTTGCCTCTTGTGGCGTAGCGTCGTTGAGAAGACTCGAAACATACTTCATCTTTAGATCCTGTGATCTTGCCCCTTCCAACTTTGCAATCTTGTAGAGTGTTTCATAGACGCGCTCAACTGTGATGTCTTGTGCCAAAAACGTAGTTTGCTTTTTTTGCTCCAAAATCTTTGCGGCGGCTCTCCCCAAATCACCATCCTCAGAATACACCTCGTTTATCTTCCTGATTGGAATCCCAGATGATTTTGAGATTGCGTGTATTGCAAGTTTTTCTGCAAGTCCTAGTTCTACTCCCTCAAAGTCTGGCCTAAGTTTTCCCTGAATCAAATAAACTATTTTTGAGATGCTGTCTTTTGGAGTCGCCTTGAACAAATCCACCAAGTACTGAGTAAGCTCCAGCCTCTTGGTGGTGGACTCCATCTTCTCAAATGTGTCGGAGATTAAAGAAAACTGCACACTTGAATTCTAAGCTGCTCTAAAATAAAAGTAAGCCGCACAAAGTCATGCCAACTTTAGATGCGTTTTGATCTTTAGCATGATCTCGTCGTTCCTTGCAGCTAATTTGGAGTAAAAATCGGACAACTCTTCGTCATTGAGGAATCTTTTGTTTTCCAAAAGAAATTTGTCAAAAAACAGTCCAGAGATGTATCCGACATACAGGCCATACGCAAAGTCTGCAGTTTGTTGTTGCAGCCTGCTTTTTGTTGCAGAAAGAACCACACGTGGGTATTCCAGCGCATAATTGATGATTTCGTTTAGATTTTTTTCTTGAACTACGTCTAGTGGCACTTTGTTCGTTGTTCTTGTTTATTATTTAGAATTTGTGTTGTGTTAGATGTATCTGAAAATAGTCTTCTTCTCAGACCTAGGCGAATCTGAGACCATGGCAAAGTTGTGGAGTGGATAGTCTTTTTTGTACTGTTTCATGAAACTCCACGCAACATCGTGGTTTTTGAAGTCGGTGCGAAGGCCCTCTATCGATATCTGGTTTCCAAAGACATCAAATATGATTACAGAGTAGTTCTTTGGCTTGTTGTGCGGCCTTGCCCTCAGAAACCAAGTAAACGCAAATACAAAGACTAACACAAGCATCAAGACTCCGCCGATCTCCTTGAAGAATCCCGTTACTGCCTGTGGTATTGTCTCGCTGAATATTGTGACAATTATCTGCGAGAGTGATGCGCTGCCGATCCCAATCAAAGATAGCTGTGCAAAAATCCACTCTGAATCTATTTTCATTAATGAAATCTCTCAATCCTTACTCTTAACTCTATTGTTGTTTAGTTCAGAACCTCTAGTCGGGATCTTCGTATTTCTTGCTGCCGCCTACCTGTTTTGTTTCAAGCGGCTTCATCTTTTTATGTAACCCATCAATCACTGCCTTGTAACCTTCAGCATATTCAAGTTCTGCTGGTACGAGTGTGGCAGGGTGTATGAATCCCTGGCTGCGCATAGCTAATGCTTTTTGCGTAGCTATGTGTCTTACGTAATCCCAGTCGGGAGTCGAAAATCCATCAAACGGCCCCGTGAACTTGCCGTTGTGCATTGAAAACACGAGTGCTTCCACAATCGGAATGCAAAAATCGATCGAAGCAGCAGTGTTTATCTTGACTGGCATGAGCGGCATGTGGTGTGAGCCGCGTGTGTTGCCTGCAACATAGTGCGGGTTGTTAAAGACGCTGCCAAGCTCTTCTGTAGCTGGAAAGTTCTTCTGGGTTCTCACAACCGCGATTGGATCGTCCTTTCCTACATAAGTGCCTGCAATGTTGTGTAGTCTGTCAGTCGACGAAGCAACGATTGGCTCTCCGCTCTTTGTGTACACAGCAGACACTACATACCTACCAGGATACATCAGGGCTGCTTCTAAGATCGGCTTGTCTTGCCATAATTCTAACTCTGCTACCTTGCCTTCCTCGACATCCATTATGTTGAACTTTACTCCTGCCGCAAGTGATTTGTTGACAATGAGTCCCGTGTTACTTAGTGCGTCGACAAACAGTCTGTAAAACGGATAATTGAATGCGCCAGGTTCTGTCTTGTCAGCTGCCAGTACTGTGAATGCTTCGTTGGGTCTTTCCTCAAACTCCATCTCGGCAACGCCGGGGCCCATCCCTTTGACGTTTCCTGAAAAAGAATCCTTTAACAGGTCTTGGCCTGCCCCATAGAGTCCCTCTGACTTGGCAACTTTGGTGCCTTCTTCAAAGGCCTTCCATGCAAGGCCATGTATCTCCGCATTATCAGTCCCTTTTGTGTGAGACATTACAATATGGACATCGTCACCGGCGTAACCTACATAGTAGTCAAGCAAAAGATTCGACGCACCCTTCACAGTTCTTCTGACAGCATCGAGCAGTGCGTCACTCGGCCTTGTGTGACCACCAATCCCTCCAACATCAGCTTTGATTGCAGAAACTGTGATCTTCATGGTTTTTTTGGCTGTCTACTTTGATTTATGTCTTTGATAAGTGATCTGGTTTTGTAGACGAGCAAACCGAGTCCCAAACCCTGCAAACCCACAGACTCGACTCTGATCAAAAAAATCTAAAAAATGAGAAAAAGTCTTGAAAAAATCGTAACTCTAATAAACCCCTCACAGCACGAAAAGCCTATGGCAACTAAACCACACTTGAATTTGATCGTAACCGGTCACATCGATAACGGCAAGTCAACAACTATGGGTCACTTCCTCATGGACATGGGACTTGTGGACGAAAGGACGATCGCAGCACACGCAGCCGAGTCAGAAAAGACCGGAAAAGGTGACACTTTCAAATATGCGTGGGTCATGGATAACATTAAAGATGAAAGAGAAAGAGGTATTACAATCGATTTAGCTTTTCAGAAATTTGAGACTCCAAAGTACTTTTTCACATTAATCGATGCACCAGGTCACCGAGACTTTATCAAAAACATGATTACTGGCGCATCTGAGGCAGACTGCGCACTCTTGGTCATTTCAGCAAAAGAAGGCGAAACAGATACAGCAATAGCGCCAGGCGGACAAGCAAGAGAACACGCATTCCTGCTCAAGACACTGGGCGTAAACCAACTAATTGTTGCAATTAACAAGATGGACGACAGCAACTACTCCGAAGCAGCGTTCAAGGCTGCAAAGGAAAAGGCAGAAAAGCTGATCAAGTCCGTCGGTTACAAACTAGAAAACGTACCAATCATCCCAGTTTCAGGATGGAAAGGAGACAACCTAGTAAAGAAATCAGAGAACATGCCATGGTGGAACGGCAAGACACTGCTTCAAGCATTTGACGATTTCCAAGTACCAGAAAAACCAGTCGGCAAACCACTCAGACTGCCAATCCAAGATGTCTACTCTATTACCGGTGTTGGAACGGTGCCAGTAGGTAGAGTCGAGACCGGCAAATTCAAAGCAGGCGACAAAATCATTATTATGCCATCTGGTGCAATAGGCGAAGTCAAATCAATTGAAACCCATCACACTCAAATGGAATCTGCAGAAGCAGGAGACAACATCGGCTTTAACCTAAGGGGTGTTGAAAAGAAAGATATCAAAAGAGGCGACGTAGTCGGACACCCAGACAATCCACCAAAGGTAGCAAAAGAATTCAGAGCACAAATCATAGTTATTCATCACCCAACAGCTATTGCACCTGGTTACACACCAGTCATGCATGCTCACACCACACAGGTTGCCGCAACAATCACCGAATTTGAAGCAAAAATAAATCCAGCAACAGGTGCAGTTGACGAGCAAAATCCAAAATTCCTCAAAGTTGGTGACTCGGCGATTGTAAAAATCAGACCAGTCAGACCAACCTGCATTGAGACATTCAAAGACTTTCCGGAGTTGGGAAGATTTGCACTCAGAGACATGGGTGCCACCATTGCAGCAGGAATTGTAAAAGAAATTACTGAAGAATACAAACCCTAAAACTGGTCTTTATCTTGACTCAATCCGCCCGCATCAAACTTACAAGCACCAGCCTCCCCAAATTGGACGGTGTGTGCACTGAGATCATGGGCATCGGCAAAAAAACCGGAGTCAAAGTAAAGGGGCCAACACCACTCCCAGTAAAAAGATTGAACGTTGTAACGAGGAAATCGCCTTGTGGCAACGGAACCGAGACATATGAAAAATGGGAGATGAGAATGCACAGAAGAATAATCGACCTTAGCGCAGACGACAAAGCAATCAGACAATTAATGCGCCTCAAGATCCCAGACGACGTCTACATTGAGCTATCACTAAAGTAGCCTTAAATTACAGAGTCAAGACAAAACCTACATGTCAGAGCAACCAACAGAATCCGCGCCGGCAACCGAAAAATTCGACGTAATTTACAAGTGCCTCCGATGCGGAACAAGCGTAACAAATTCTGAGCTAAGCAGGCTGCCTGAAATAAAATGCATATGTGGTTTTAGGGTCTTTACCAAAGTAAGACCACCAGTAGTCAAAACTCTGCAAGCAGTCTAAGCTTTGTAGTTGTGGTGTCTTTGCAGATGTGCCCTCATGTCTTGCATGTTTGAAAAATTCTTGTTGCACACCTTGCAGTCGTACGGCAGATCTTTTCCATGAATTATCTGCTTGTGCTGCATGAGTTCTTCGTCTGACGAAAAGCTGTTACCACACTGCTCACATTTGGCCTTCTTGAAGAGTTTCATTTGTGGGCCGCCTTTTGTTCATCCCAGCATTTTCTGCAAAGCTGGCCTTCTATCTTCCAGCTTGCCTTTGGATTATATCTGAAAAAACTAAGCCTCGTGCCACACACGCCACAAAATTCTTTTTTCTGGTTGAACGCGATTTCTTTTTTATCAAAGCACGATTTGCAGAGCAGGCCTTCCATTTCCCATTGCCACCTTGGCTCCCAAAGATCTGTTATCTTTTGTTCCGTGCCACAGCTGACACATTTTTGTTTGTACGTTCCAGAATAATACTGTTCAAGTGTTTTCATGTAGCAGTCCGTACAAAGCGGGTACTGCAGATTCCACTCCTTTTTTGGTTTGTGCTTATGTGTTGTTTCTTTATTGCATACGGTGCACGCTGCAGGTTTTTTGCTAAATAGGCCCACAAATCTAATTGAGGGTATCGGCTAAAAAATGTAATTAAAAACAAAAATTTAGATCTCTTTTAGGATCTTCTCAATTGCTTGGCTTGCATTAACCATGCCGTTCAGCTTTGCAATCTCAGCAATCTTTTCATATTGCGTCGGTGTCATGCATACCGGCATTGTTCTTTTCGTCATGAGCGAACTTGGATGTCTACTGTTATATCCTTTGCGTTGATTCACACGATCACATGAATAAAATATTTCAGAGAATACCGGTGAGTCACTGATGCCAAAACTACCCCAGATCCTAGTAATAGGCAACAACGAAAACGGATGTACGCCTGAGCTTGAAAAACTCGCATACGAGGTAGGTCGTGAAGTGGCAAAATCAAATTCCGTACTGATCTCAGGTGGCCTAGGTGGTGTAATGAAGGCAGCATGCCATGGTGCCAAGGACGCACACGGGCTCACAGTGGGAATAATCCCTCAAGACAGCCCATCTTTTGCAAACGAGTACTGCGACATTGTCATTCCAAGCGGCCTTGGCCTTGCAAGGGACTTTCTTACGGCACTTTCCGCAGATGGCGTGATAGTCGTGGGAGGTGGCTCTGGAACACTCTCTGAGATGTGTGCTGCATACATGCACAAAAGGCCCATTGTAGCGCTAAAGAATTCTGGTGGGATGGCCACAAAGTTTGCAGACCAGTTCATTGATCACAGACAAAACGTCAAAATTGTCGGAGTCGATACACCGCAGGAGGCAGTAGCGTACCTTCTAAGGCAGATTACTGCATAGATAGTAGTAAGGGATCTGGCTCGTAAAAGCTGCCGTACTTTTTTGCAAGCTCGTTTAACTCATTTACGATGTTTTTTATTCCAAACTCTTTTGCAGTCTCAAAAATAGGTTTTTTTAGGCCGAGTCCGAGCTGTGCGGCTTTTTCAATTTCAACAACATCGCTTGCCTGATTTGTGACAAGCCACGCAGCGTTGTTGAGGATGTTTGCCACAAGCTGGATTGGGTTGCATTTTTTCGCCAAATTTTCGTCGAGTTGGATGCGCTCGTACTTGTCATCTGAGTACTTGTAGAACCCCTGGCCTGATTTCTGTCCAAGCTTTTTCTCGTTGTAAAGCTGCTCTACTTGTGGATGCGGAAAGATCACTTTTTTGTCCCTGATTTGAAGCTCAACTGTCGCCTTGTGAATCACGTCCATGCCAGTAAAGTCCGCAAGCTCAAAAATTCCCATCGGAAATCCCATCTTGAATTTTACTGCAGAGTCTATCTCCTCAAATGTGTATCCTTGCCTTTCCTTTAACCAGCACGCCTCGTGGACAAGTGGAATGAAGAGTCGATTCACTATAAAGCCGGGCACGTCTTTTTTGCAGATGACTGGCTCTTTTTTTACAGACCTGACATAATTCACTGTAAGGTCGACTATATCTTTTGCAGTCTTTTGGCCTGGGATTACTTCTACTAACTTCATGAGTTGCGGCGGATTAAAGAAATGAATCCCGATAAACTTGTCAGGCCTACTTGTAGTGTTGGCAATCTCCGTGATTGGGAGCGTGCTTGTGTTTGACGCAAATATCACTCTTTTGTCTGCTACTCTGTCTAGCTCAGAATAGACCTTTTTTTTAAGGTCCATTATTTCTGGGACTGCCTCAATTACCAAATCCGCTGAGCTCACAGCCTCTGCAAGGTCTACCTTCGTCTTGATTCTTGAGAGAATCGCATCTGATTCTGATTGTGTGATCTTTTCTTTTGAGACGAGCTTTTCAAGGCTCCACTTGATCTTTTCCATTGCTTTATCGAGGAACTGCTGATCAATGTCACGCAAGACAACATTGTAGCCTGACATTGCGCTGACTTGGGCTATTCCGTGGCCCATGACACCTGACCCAAGAACGGTGATGTTTTTAATCGACAACATCATGCCAACTAAATTATCCTTTATATTTTGTGTCAATTTTTTTGATGCCAATCATTGCAAAATATATGCGAGATTGTGGCCACCAAAGTAAGATGGATTGCATATTTTGCAAAATCGTCCGAGGCGACATAAAGGCCAGAGTCGTCATGGAAACAGAGAATTCACTGGCGTTCCTTGACGCCTTTCCACTGACAAAAGGCCACACACTCGTGATTCCAAAAAAACACTATGAGAAAATTCAAGACATGAAATCAGACGACAACAAAGACCTCTTTGAAACAGTGCACAAAGTAATCGCAAAGGTGGACTCACTTACCGGTGCTACCCTGCTTGCTGTACACAACGGAAGGGCTGCAGGACAAGAGATACCTCATGTTCATGTACACTTAATACCGCGTAGTCAAGAAGACTCTGCCTTTGCAGTTCACCACATGTTTACAAACAGGCCCAAGCTTTCCGATTCGGAGTTTGATCAGATTCTCTCCAAGCTGAAAGCCTAGTAGGGATATAGGCGCTTTCCAGTATCTTCTTCGTCTACGTTTATTGCCTTTGTGGGGCATGTCTGTGCCGCATCCATTATCTTGTCTTGTTTTGCACCCTTTTGGTTTACGACGTGTGACTTGGGATTCATCTTTGAATGCTTGTCGACCCAAAATACTTGAGGTGCTATTGTTTCGCAGCTGCAGCATCCAATACATTTGCTGTGATCTACATCAACTAGGATGTCTGGTTCATTTTTTGCCTCTTGGATTATCTCAAAGTCATACGGATCGTCCTTTCTGGTAGTCCGTGACTCATATTCTCGCCAAAATTCTGCAACATAGCTCTTCCAAAAGAACGGATCGTTTTGCTCTGTCTGTCTTGTGTATCTCTCCCAGTCTTCCTGTGGTGGAGAGTCGCCAGGCCGTGCGCCCCAGTTGGTGCGAGAAAACGTCTCATCTTTTTTTGTCTTGGGGTTTGTGTACTTTGCTTCTCTTGCCTTTGAGTTTGCAATCTTTGCGCTGTTCTTTAAGAAGTGGTATGCTTCAGTGACCTGCTTGAATCTAAGGCCGTCTCTTTCTGCGTTATTTTTATCTGGGTGCAGCTCTAATGCGAGCTTTCTGTATGCATACTTGATTTCATTAAATGACGAGCCTGGCTCTAATTGCAAAACTTGGAAAGCTTGTACCTTGTCCAATGCATCAGTATACACAAACTGTTTTAAAAATATGCTAGTTTGAGACTATATGCCTTCCCTCATTTACGTCGCTGATCGTCTTTACAATCAGGCTGGAGTTGAGGATCTCCTTTGGAACCAAAATCTTTGTGATAACGTCGTTTTTGTTGATGTAGATTTGCACCTTTTGAATTATTGACCTGTAAAGCAGCGTGCGCCTTCCCTCAAAGGTCTCTGCCATGCCAGTGGGTATGACAAAGCCGTCGTCAATAAGCTGTTTGACCTTTCTATATCCAGACGTGTTTGGCAGATTGCACAGACTCAAAATCTTTGGTATTGTCTCAGAATTGTTTCTTGTAAAATCCAAAATCAGCTTCTTGTCTTCGTCTGCAAACGTCTTCAAGATAAGCTCAGTTAAGACCTTGTTAGTTATCACAAGCCAGATCTCAGAGGAATGCTCTTCTGTGGTAAGAAAGTCTCTGAGTATTCTGTCTTCAATTTTCTTAAAGTCCTGCTCAAATTCAAATAGCTTCCTTCTCAGCTGTCCGAACCTGCTTAGCATTTCAGATATCTCAAAGCCTTGTTCGTGTAACTGCAGCTCAATGCGCCTGAGTTTTTCTTTGTCTATGGCGTTCTGGATGGACTGCAGTATTGCTTTGTTTAGAAGTATGTCTAAACTATTCACAGCGTACCACTATGACCTCATCCCATTTAAATTAAGAGCGGATTATTCAGTTATTGTTTCGTCTTCCTGCCTCCAAGCAGGATCCACTATGCACAAAAACTCGAGTGGTACATCTCCAGTATTTTCGACAAACTGCTCTGAGTGGGGCGGCACATACACAGCATGTCCTGCTTTCAGCTCACAGGCTTTGTCATCCACATGCAGGATGCCTGTACCACTTGTGATGTAATAGACCTCAGCTGATTTGAGTGTGTGCTTTTTTGATTTTGTATTCTTTTGCATGGTACATCTTGCCATGCTGAACCTGATACCAAGCATCGTGTTGTGAGGGTGAAATATTTGCTTAATTTGCGTCCCCTCTCCACCCTCAACTGGGCTTATCGCGTTCACATCGACACATAACATGATGTTCGTTTTTCACACAACTATTTTTCTATATCTATAGTGATTCTGAGAACCTTGCAGCAGCCTCAACAAGTGCCTTAACATCGGATTCAGAATGCGCACTAGAGTATGCGCCAAGCTTACCAGGCAGGAAAAATATTCCGTCTCTTGCAATCATCTCAAAGTGAAATCGCCGCAGCATTTTGGTGTCACACCTTGCAGCATCTGAGGCACTCTGCACCTGGCTTACCCCTTTTGTCACAAAATGCGTCATAAACAGCGAACCAAGGCCAGTGGTGATCACTCTGCCATCAAAAACTCTGTCTAGTTTTTCTCGACTCTGCTGTCCGAGCTTTCCGATCTTTGCGTAAATCAAATTGTTTTTTCGCAACACGCTCAATGTTGCAGAGCCGGCACACATAGTCATCGGATTTGCAGAAAATGTACCGCCCCCGATGTATGCCCTCTTTGTTTTTGCATAATGCCGCGTGTTTGCATGATCCATTATCTCATTTTTTCCACAAATTACGCCAACTGGGAATCCACCGCCCACAATTTTGCCCAAAGTCACAATGTCTGGATCGAGCCTCATTGTCTCATACAGGCAGCCAAACCTAAACCTAAAGCCGGTGACTATCTCATCCAAAATGAATATGGTACCATTCTTTTTTGCAAATTCTTGTATCCCTTTTAGGTAGTCTCTGGTTGCAGGTATGCACCCTCCTCCCCCAAGAACTGGCTCAATTATAACTGCGGCAAGATCCTTTCCTACTTTTTTTAAAATCTGCAGAGATTTTTCCAAATCATTGTACGGAATAGAAACTATGTGCCGCTCATCTGTGAGGCCACGGCTTTCGGATTCTTTGAAAGGCCAGTTGACAGCCTTTAGCAAGTCGCTGGTGTATCCATGCCACCCACCGTCTATTTTCGCCACCGTCTTTCTTTCAGTCACTGCGCGAGCAAGCCTGACTGCGTACATGGTAGCCTCAGTGCCGCTTGTCACGTAGCGAATCTTTTGTGCAACTGGAACTGCACCTGAAATTATCTCTGAAAGCTCAACTGTGTTCTTGTTGACTGTTCCATGCATCCATCCGTCTTTTAGCTGCCCTCTTACTTTTGTGAGAATTGCGCTTGGAGCATGTCCTAAAATCAGACTCCAGTGACCCATCCAAAAATCTACATACTTGTTAGAGTCTACGTCAATTAGGTACTTACCACTTGCAGATTTTGTCACAAAAGGGTATGGCTCAAAAAACCTGATGTTGTGGCTTACGCCGTTGACATGCAGTTTTTTTGATTCTGCAAAGAGTCTTGCCGATCTTGGCGTCTTTTTTTGGTATAGTCTGCTAGCTTCCAATTGACACTTGCAACTTTATATTGCCGAATATATTTTTGATCGAATTTCGAAGCCGTTTTTACAAAAACTTCTGAATGGTTTATATTGCTTCTTTCATTCTTTTTCTTTTGCATACGCAACGCTATGGCGGCGCTTGTAATGAAGTATGGTAACATACCAGTTTGTGATTTACGGGCCTCCAGTTGCGCATACAAGATGAGGATTTGATCAAATGATCTAATCTGATATGTGAAGATTGTGCATTCCGTCCAATTCCAATAAAAAAATAAACCAAATTCAGAATCCCGTTGATCCTGCGGGACCTGACTGCTATCGGATTGGTACTAAGCCATGCGAGTCGTTGTAGCAATACAAGGCAGACTGCTCAGTAACACGTAG
>DATMAS010000002.1:0-16194 GCA_035559735.1 Candidatus Nitrosotenuis sp. | reverse complement strand
TCCTGCCAGATACCAGTTTTCTTTTGGATTATCTTCAAAGACAACTATTACGTGGCTTTCCTTTGTCTTGAGGATCTCAACAGCTGATTTTGTAATTGCCTTTGCAAATTCCTCTTTTTGCTGCTGTGTTCTGCCTGGATACATCGAAACCGTGATTATTGGCATGAAGATAGCTTTGTATTGCTTGATTTATGCCTTAGTCTCCGCGCCAGCCGTATCTGGAACCATACCTGGAACCATACATGAATTCAGACTTGTGTGATTTTTTATACAGGTATCCTGTTGCAAGGCCCACCACAAATCCCCCAATGTGTGCCAGATATGCTACACCCCCTGCACCAAAGCCGAATCCACCAATCAAGAGCGGGATTATGTTCTGGAAGATGAGCCAGAAAGGCAAAAACCACTTTGCTTGAATGTGTGCCATCCTCCAAAAGAAGCCCATCATGACGAATGTGGTGATCCTTGCGCGTGAAAACATCACCAAGTATGCACCAAGTACTCCCGAGATAGCACCAGATGCACCAACTGCAGGAATGGGGCTACTCATGTCGCCTGCTACATGTGCAAGGCCTGCAAGTACCCCCCAAATTATGTAAATTGCAAGAAACTTGAGTCTGCCGAATTTGAGCTCTATGTTGTCCCCAAAGATCCACAAAAACAGCATGTTTCCGCCAAGGTGCATTGCGCCACCGTGCAAAAAGATCGAGCTTAGCAGGCCTACGGCCGGCATATCAGGACATGAGACACGGAACTCTTGGACGTTTAGCGTGCTCTCGCCCATGATGCACGCAGGTACCGCGCCCCAGTCATAGAATAATGCTGCTGCACGTTCGTTGCTGAATTCAAAGAATTGCCCGGTTGCTGCCACCTCAAAAAAGAATACGATGACATTTACCACAATGAGTGCAATGGTTACTTTGGGCTTGTATCCAGGAGGCTTTGGGTTTTCATCCCTTATTGGGAGCATGAATGACTAGAGTTAAGGATTGTATAATAATGTAAAACCGGTTCTACGAAAAAAATTTGCTAAATTACGTATTTTGTCTTGTTTAGATCTTGATTATTCCCTGTTTTATCAGGTATTGTATTCCCTGCACAAAGTCAGAGTCACCTATTGTGCCATCTGCCCACCAGCCGGCATTCCTTTTGATCCACGACGGGATTGATTGAGTAGTGGTACCTTCTGACTGAGTCGGAGGCACCTTGATGATTCCTTTTTGAATCAGATATTGGATACCCTGCACAAAGTCGTTGTCCGTTATGGTTCCCTCGGCCCACCATCCTGCGTTGTTTTTGATCCAGGATGGAATCTCATATGCCGGTTGCGTTGGTTGCGTTGTTCCACCTTTGCCTATCTTAAAGGTAGCACTACCTATTCCTTGGTATGTTGTGAGCTCGTCTAGGTCGTGGCTGAAAACCACCAGAGTTATTTTGTAGTTTCCTTCGGCCGGGAATTTGACTTCTTGTATATCTATTCCTTCAGGCGACATGATTCCTGGCTTTTGCGGGTCATCGCCTATGTTTTCCACTAGGATTTTGCCTGCGCTGTCTTCGACTCGGAAGCCGTGGCGAACGAATTTCAACAACTGTCCGCTTTCATCGAAAAATGTGATCTCAAGTGGCACGGTATTGCCTGCGCCAAGACTGGAATCGTATGAGACCTGTGCTGTAGCGCCAGAGTCAAGCTTTACTGTAAAAGAATTTTTTGTAATCGCTGATGCCGGAGACACTACAAAGTCCATTGTCTTGGTGGCGGGCGAGATTGTTTTTGCCATGTTGAGTATGTCGTCCTTGTTTATCAAAAAGTGCAAAATCGCTGTATCCTCCACAGAGTATGGATCCAAGATAAGCATCCTTCCGATCGTAGGGATGCCGTTTACCTTGCCGTCATAGGCAGTCGTATCTGTGAACTCTTTGAATGTTTTTGGTATTCTTACCTCCTGGTGTACAAAGATTGTTTGATCCTTGAGTCTAGTTGTATCCCAGTTAAATGGCATGGAAAATGAGATCGATTTTTTTGCCTCATCGAACTTGAAGTTGGTGATCTGATCATAGTATGATACGACAGAGACAGGGTATGATTTGCCACCATACGATATAGTGTGATCAGAGATGTCTCCAACGCTAAGCCACGAGTTGAATGTCTTGACATCCTGCTCAGCAAAGATGTTTTGGTCATAGTCTATTCCAAATATTTTGATCTCAAAATGGTACAGTCCTGAATCAATAAGCAATGGTGCGTGTACATCCACTTTGTCGTTAAAGCCGGTCCAAGCACCAGGTAGCTGTGGTACCTCGTCTCCGTAAATTACGACATCATTTACATCGATGTTCTTTGGGACAATTTTTAACGTGAGCTCACCAGAGTGTGCGTGAAAGAGATTTCTCAGTCGTAGTTTATCATCATGCCAAGCTGAGATAAAGTAAGAAACATGCGGTACTGTTTGGCCGGTGTTGGCATCATACAGTCTGAGCTGGAGATACGTGTCTCCCACAGTGTCTTTTGTGAGAATCGGCGGGCTGATCTTTATGAATAAAGCAGCTTGTCTGTTGCCAAATGTAGCTGGCGGGAGATTTTCTTGCGTGAGTCCGTCACCAAATGCCGAAGGCAAGACGGTAAACGTTTGAGCTAAAAACAAGAAGACAAAAACAATAACAAAAATTTTTTTGATCACAATGTTTGGCCATTTGTAACATATTTAACTTTTAAGCAGATTTTTTGCGTTGAACTTAATTGAATTGTGGCCTGACAACATGCAGAGATACTGCGTGATCATCTATTAATGCGCCGACTCCAACAGAGATGCTTTTTATCCTGATGCGGATTTTCTCTAATTCTTTTTTGTCGAGCCCAAATTTTTTGGCGACAATCGATTTTACTTTTTGTTCTGTATCAGAGATTTCATTCAGAGTTGATGGTATTGTGATATCGAGCAGTTTTCTATACGAGTCTTTTGGGATTTTCCCGGTTCCATCTTGGATGATGTAAAATGCAATCTTTTCATGAACTACTTCGTGCGGCAACGTCTCTAGGGCGTTTGCAGTATAAAACACCTGCACGTCCAGCATATCCAGAGCGTCTTGAGGATCCGGAATTACCTGCTGGCTGCTAAACCCACGAAGCGATGCAAGGGGGACTTTGATGAGTGCAAAACCTTCAACCAGCTCCCTTGTTTCAATGCCAAAGACCTCCTTGATGTCTTTGCAGCTAAGCGAAGTTGATTTCTCAGAGTCCAGATTCTTAAAGATTCCAATTGAGGAAGGACCGTCGTTTATCACTGCATTCCACAAAACCCCGACGGTATAGCTTTTCTTGTTAAGTATGTTAATTGAGGTGTCATAGTGGCCAGGCCTTAGTGGTCCGCTGTTGTCAGATATGGAGCCACATACAAACTTGGCTGTATAAACCACATCCCGGATTTGAGTAGCGTTTGTAGTTTGTGCATCCGCAGAGTTCGTAGTTGATGCTAAAATTACAAAGCTGCAAAGTATGACAAACGCCACCACATACGTATTCAATTTCAATTTTATGTGAAACGAATCAACAATTATAGGTTTAGGATCAAGATAGTGGGATTCTCAGAAAGTTATTAATACATTTTAGAGTTGATCAGATTATGCGATATTTGCTTTTGTTATTTTTATTACCACTTGTCTTGTATCCGGCTTTTGCACAGGAATTAGAACAACCAACTGATAAGGGAACACTGCTTGTCAAAATATCCACTGATCCTGCAAAACCCAGCATCGGCGACTTGACAAAGCTAAAGATTGATTTTGTAAATCCTAAAACAAATGGAATTCAAGAACACATCGACTACAAAGTCCTAGTTACAAAAGATGGAAACGCAGTATTTGGCCCAATACCACTAACACATACATCCGTTGGTTCTGTAACCATTCCAGTAGAATTCAGAGAAGCTGGAGAACACAAAATTACAGTTGACGTGGAAGGGATTTTGTTTCAGCCAATTCCTGCAGAGACAGTTACTTTTACTACTCTAATTGAGGCCGCTGCACAAAACGGCGAGCAAAATGGCACGCCAGGCCAAAATGGAGGATGTCTTATTGCAACAGCCGCATATGGAAGCGAGCTTGCGCCCCAAGTCCAGATGCTAAGAGAGATTCGAGACAAAATGGTTTTGGGTACAAAGTCAGGAACCGCATTCATGAGCACATTCAACAACATCTACTATTCATTTTCTCCAACTGTGGCAGATTTAGAAAGACAAAATCCAGTCTTTAAGGAAATCATCAGGGTCGCCATAACCCCGATGCTTTCAAGCCTGTCTATTCTCAATTACGTCGACATTGACTCTGAAAAAGAGATGTTAGGGTACGGCATCGGTGTCATTTTGCTAAATGTCGGCATGTATTTTGTAGCCCCGGCAGTGATCATAATCAAGTTACGCAGCCGCTTAGTTCGGAAATATGAATAAGGATTTTTATGTGTCTGTGTTTTGAGCACAGCCAATGAAGACAATAGCCATAGGCTCCATCTTTGCAGTTTTTGCTTTGATGGCGTTTGCTCCATCTGCCTTTGCGGATCATGCAAAAGCTGATGTGAGTATTGCTCCGGGTTCATCATCACCAGGTTGTGAAGCTACCAACGAATGCTTTATTCCACACGAGGTAACAATAGATGTTGGCGGCGAAGTTACTTGGACAAATGATGATACCGCAGGTCACACCGTAACAAGCGGAACATTAGATGGCGGCCCAGATGGAAACTTTGACAGCAGTCTCTTCATGGCAGGAAAAACCTTCTCACACAAGTTTGAAGAAGCAGGCGAATTTCCATACTTTTGTGTGGTTCACCCCTGGATGACAGGAACAGTAATTGTTCAGGAAGCAGGAGCTGAAGAACACACAGATGAGGAAGAACACATGGAAGAGGAAGACGGTATGGCACACGATGAAGTCGCAGTTGCAATGTCTGAAGACGGTTCCTTGATGGCGCACATAAGTGCAAATCCACCAGCAGAAGGTGAGGAACTGGTCTTGTCTGTAGAGTTCACAGATGCAGATGGTAACCCAATCGAGCATGTCAACTTTGACATCTCTGCAACACAAGATGGAACCGAAGTTCTGTCTGAACTAGGACAACACAGTCACACAGGCATGGAGGAATTCACAACTGATGCATTAGGCTCCGACAGTCCTCTGGACGTAGAGATCACAATTCTCGGCATCGGATTACCTGATGATGAGGCAAACTGGGAGGGTCCAATAGGTGAGACCATCTCAGCGCAAGTGGTACCAGAATTCGGTCCAATTGCAATGATGATCCTTGCAGTTGCCATAGTGAGCATAATAGCTGTCACAGCAAGATCTAAAGTAATTCCAAGACTTTAGAATTCTTTATTTTCTTTTTATCATTGCAATTACTGCAAGTATTACACCGGCTGTACCTAGCGCGAGGCCGAATATTGCATAATCATACGATTTTGATATGCCTATATCGCTTACATCGACGCCGCCTACTTTGGACTTGAGATCACTTAGATCTTTTTGAAGTGACGACATGGCACTTTTTAGCTGAGCTACATCAGACTGGCCTGCTCCACCTGTTGGTGGAAATGCCAAGACATCAAGGCTTTCTACGTCTTCGATGTCTACCTCTTCATTGATCGGTACGCCGTTGATTGTGCCCTGTAATACTATAGTAAGAGTGCCAACTTTGGTTGGAATTATCTTTGAATAATAATGGCCTGCCCTGACATCAGAAAGAACATCTAGTGTCTTTGTTACACTGCCTGACTTTACGGTAGCGGTAAGATCTCTGAAGGCGTTAGTTACTCCAGAAGAGATGCCTTCGCCCTCTTCTGTTGTAATTGAAAAGACAATTGCGTTTTGTTGGGTCACAAGTGGGGGTTCGTCCCTCCAGCCAACCTCAATTACATACTGATCGACAGTGACGGTTTTGTGAGCAGATGCCACAGACAGCCCAGATACAAAAATCACTAAAAACATTGCAACAAGTAGTTTCTTCATGTAAATTGTTATTTACGTTCAAGTTATTTACTTTGTGCAGACTGGTAGAACCATCAAAGAGGTAGACTGTTTAAATTAGCAAAACGATCACTGAATGTTAAATTGAAAAAACTTCTCATCCTCCTCTTTGTTGTTTGTACAAGTATTCCGGCAGCCTATGCACACCCCGTAATTATCGATTCTAATCCGCAATCATCTTCGACTGCTCCTGCAGGGACCACCCAGGTGGTAATTCGTTACTCTGAGGCAATAGAGATCGAATTTAGTGCAATCAAGGTATTTGACAACAACGGCAACCAAATAGACAACAAGGATACAAAGTATTTTGAAGGCGAATCATCTCTTGTCGTCACCACACCTCCCCTTTCGGACGGTGTCTATACTGTGACAAGCAAGGTACTATCCAGAGTAGACGGACATCTAGTTGACGAGACTCTTGTGTTTGGTGTAGGAAATGTGAGTGTTCCACCTCCAAAGCAAAAAGACATCACAGAGTCAATTTATTTTCCAGAAGCTGCATCTAGATTCCCAGGTATAGTGGGCCAAGTCATCGTGCTTGGAGCTGCCATATCTTCTCTTGCGATGTGGAAGACAGTTGAAAAAAAGAATTCCATCAAGCAAAATATTTCGGAATTGCAGAAATTCTATCACACCAAGTTTTCTTCCATTACCGGCGTTGGTTTGTTTTTGGTTTTTGCATCAAACATCCTAATGCTGGTGGTCCAGACAATACGCCTGCAGACTTCGGCATCAGATGTCCTAGAGACATCATTTGGTTCGGTTTGGATATTGAGGATGTCAGTTACTGTCATTCTGCTTGCAATTTGGTTCCTAATGGAAAACAAGGCATCCGTATCGCACAAAAAGCAAGGAATTGTGTTGGGACTTTCCCTTATTTTGATTGGTACGACCACTCTGATTGGCCATGGTACCGCAAGTGAACAGCTGTCTGCATTGGTGATTGATTACGCACACAATCTGATTGCGTCGGTTTGGATTGGGGGTGTCATCTTTTTTGCTTTCATACTTTTGCCCACCTTTGCAAGACTCGATGAAGTCAAAAAGGAACAACTCTCGCTGCTGATGATTCCAAGATTTTCTTCGATGATCACAATTTCGCTTGGCATCATAATAATTACGGGACCTACGCTTTTGTGGCTGCTTGAAGACGACCTTGGTGCGCTAAGTCAGTCCTATTATGGCCTTTTGATAATTGCCAAAATTATAATTGCGTCTGTCATGGTGGCCCTTGGCGGCTATAACCAGGTCAAAATACAACGTACTGCGGAAAAGAAGCTTGCTTCAAACGAGATTGTCGTGCACAAAAAACTCAAAAAATCTCTAAAAACGGAAGCAGTGCTTGGCATAGTTCTGCTTGGAGTTGTTGCGCTTTTGACGAATGCATCGCTTCCAACAAGCCAAGCACAAGAGGAGACTCAGCAGGTAAGATATGGTTTTGATACAACTGCATTTTCCGAAAATGTCAGATTTGATGTGAGAATAGTGCCATTTAGCAGCGGCGCTAACAGCATCGTAGTTTCCGCCTCAGATCTACAGGGAAACCCCCTTGATGATCTGAGCGCAGTTAAAGTCAAGATTTCAAATCCTCAGAGAAATATTGCACCGCTTGAAGTTCCCCTGACAAAAGTAGAATCTCAAGACGCATACGAAGGCAGTCTCACATTTGGGTTTTCAGGTAAATGGAATGTCGAGCTGGAAGCGCAAAGAACAAAGCATGCAAACGAAGCGACAAGCTTTGTAGCAATTGTCAAGCCTCATGTCTCTGAGCTAAAAACAGAGATTGTAGAGTACAGCCTGCCAGACAATGCTGCACCGCTTTATCCCGCATATGATGGGGACGACACCATATGGATAAGCGACACATCAAAGCCAAGACTGTGGAAGTTTTCAATATCGCAAAAACAGTTTACCTCATACGAGTTTGAAGGACAAACCACCGTATTTCTCAAGATAGTTGACGGCAGGATCTGGTTTACCGATACCCCAAATAGCACGATAGGATATTTTGATCCAGACACAGAAGAGTTTCATCTAATTCCGCTTCCCACAAAATCGATTCCAATTTCTTTAGAATCGGATCTCGATGGCAACATATGGATTGCACTAGTCGATAGACACATGTTGCTAAAATACAATTCACAGACAAACGAGTTTGAAGAACATGCCACTATCACAGGCCAGTCTGGCCCAGTCGCACTCACAAGAGACACAGATGGAAATATTTGGTTTGCGGAGTCTCAGGCCGGAAAAATTGGAGTGATTAGTCCTCAAACCGGTGACATGCAAGAGTTTGCTCCAGATAGCCAGCTGAAGGAGCCTTTTGCGTTACTCATTGATCAGGATGGCAACTTGTGGATTTCCGAACACGTCGGACTGAGCATAGTCAAGTTCAACCCAATTTTGCAGACGTTTGAACGCGTTCCTATAAAAGATCCAAACTCCCTCCCATTTGGCCTTGTTCAGGACAGATATGAGAACATCTGGATCGCACAACATACCTCAGATAAACTTGGTGTGTATGACCCGCACAAAGGCGAGTTTGTAGAAGTAGACATTCCTACAAAGTCCACCTTCACACAGTTTGTGACCGCAGATAAAAACGGAAACATCTGGTTTGTTGAGCAGCGTGGCAACAAAATAGGCAGCGTCACTATAACCGAGGGTCCTTCAGTGGGCGTGGCGCAAGCACAGACAGGTTTTGAGATTCGCTATTCTGAGCTTGTGTCTCCTCTTGTTTCTGCAGGAATAATTGCCTCTTCTCTATTTTTCGTAAAAAGCATCCACGACAAACGCAGACTGGACTCATTAGTAGAGTGACTCGGGATTAGTTTGTTCTTTTCGAACGACATGGCGGTATTATCCCACTTGACGTAATTTCATTTATGAAAACTGGCGACTCTGAGCCAAGAAAAAGTGCAGGATACTTTGCAAAACGGCTAAAGGAAAGCGGGGTATCTGTGAGCGAATCAGAGAAAAAAGAAGACATTCAAGAACCACAACAGCAACAAGCCGGGCAGATATTTGAAGAAAGTACAAAATCCATTGCAGCCATGGCAGGAGACATGAGTGAGACCGCAAAGATAGCATCATCTATGAGAGAAGGCATTCAAAGAGTCAACAAGATTGCCAACATACTAAATTCCGACAACCCGCTGTGTGATAATCAGGGTTGTAGCTATGACGGTGTAGAGTTTTCTGCTGATCAGAATCCAGACGCTGATCAGCAGACTGAGACCAACCAGATCAGACTATCTGCACAAGAAGCGGAAAAAATTGCAAATATGATATCAGAATATGCAAAAAAAAATATCTCAGATATGAAATCGGATACGGATCTGATACGACGCGAGTTACAAGAATTCAGAGATAAATTAAAACAAAAAGAATCCGAATTGACTGACTTTAGGAGCGCGATAAACCATGCAAGAACACAAACAGGTGAGCTTACTTATGACACAGAACAGACAGTACAAAATTCTGACGGTCTGCAACAATTTTCAGAGTTCGATGTTGCCACATCATCTTCTGATTCTATAAACGAATTACAGGAATTTGACAAGTTTGCTACCATACAGCGTCAAATAAAGGAAGGAGAAAAGAAGCTTCTGGAGCTTCGCTGGAAGATGAAAAAAATTGAAATGGAATACCAGCAAAAAGCTGCACAAAAAGAAGAACTGGATAACATAACTGATGATATTCAAAGATTGGAATCAAAAAGGGATCAACTGAAGGCAGAAATCAGAGATTTAGAGAATCAGAACAAAGAACCAAGACAAGAGCTCAAAGATCTCCAACAAAAGATAGAGCAAGCAAAAAAAGACTATGAGGAAAAGTTTGCTGCGAAAAAGGAGCTTGACGATGTCAGGTCGATTCTAGACTATCTCAAGCTGGACAAGGAAGCACTCAAATCAGATCTGGAAGAGCTGAGAGCAAAAATTAAGCAGGTTGAAAAAGAATACGAGGAAAAAAAGGCCGCAAAAGACCAGCTCGAAGACGTTCGATTTGAGGTTTCTACGCTAAAAGCGGAAAAAGACACACTTGGTGCCGAGCTTGAGCAGCTCAACTTGAGAATTAAGAAGGCGGAATCCGAATACGAGGAAAAAAAGGCGGAAAAGGAAAAACTCGGAGAGTTAAAGGCAGTCATCACTCATCTGAAGATAGAAAAAGAAGCGGTTGAAAGCGAGCTTGCCGAGCTGAAGGCTCGAATTAAGAAGGCTGAGATAGAATACCAGCAAAAAAAGGCCGCAGTTGAGGAGTTACAAGAGGTACGGGAGATCATCGCATACCTCAAGCCAGAAAGGGACTCACTTAAGGCAGAACTGGAACAGCTTAGAGAGAAGATACAGAAAACTCAAGATACCTATGACCAAATAAATGCCAAAAAAAGGGATCTCCAACTAGAATATGAGGAGTTAAAGTTTAAGCTTAGAAAGACAGAATCCGAATACGAGGAAAAAAAGGACTTTTCACGTTTTACTAGATAGTTGCTCAACAGGTTTTCGTCCAACTATTCCAAAATACTTTGCAACCAATACGCCAACCAGAATTGCTACCGAGATCATGACTATCACTCCGGAAGGGGCAAGATCCCAGTAGTACGACAACACTATGCCGCTGACTACCGAAGATACCGATATCGACATGGATATCGCTATTGTTTTTTTGAATCCCTTGCCAAACATCATACTTGTTATGTTTGGAAGCACGATCAGCGCAGAGATCATCAGTATTCCAACAAGACGCATCGATGTAATTACTGTGATGCTTGCAAGCACGACAAAGATGTAATTTAGTCTATCAACGTTTATGCCACTTACCTTGGCTTGTTCCTCATCAAATGTAAGATGTAATAGTTGTTTTCGAAGCACAACAACTGCCGCTACCACCCCTGTACTTATGGCGATTATAGACAGGGTATCTTCGAGGCTTATCAAAAGAATGCTGCCAAACAAGAAGCTAAACAAATCGACTTTGAATCCATCCGTGATGCTAATCAACAGTACTCCTATTCCAAACCCAGATACCAAAAGTACTGCTATTGCTGCATCGCCTGAGATCTTGGTACTCTTTCTAAGCTTTGTTATTCCTAATGCGCCAAGGATTGAGACTACAAACGCGGTCCAAAGAGGGTAAACACCAACTAACATGCCGACAGATATTCCACCAAATGCCATGTGCGATACGGCGTCGCCAAAAAGTGAGTAGCGTCTTAAAACCAGAAAGACCCCCATCAAAGAACAAATTATTGCAATTGCAATCCCTGCAACCAATCCTTTTTGTACAAAGCCGTAGCTTAGGATCTCAAAGCTCATTTCTAATCATGATCATGCATGTGCATCTGCATTGCGGATTCGGTGTACGTCTTTAGGAGTTCCTCGTTTGAGAAGAATTCCTCTTTGTGTCCATGAAAGAACAGTTTTCTGTTCATGCATGCGACTCTATTTGCAAGCTTTGAGATTGCTTCCAAGTCGTGTGATGACCACACAATGGTGATCTTGTTTTCATTGTTTATTTTTTGTAGTAAACTGTAAAATTTGGTTTGTGATTCTACATCAACCCCAGTTACTGGCTCATCCAGTATCAATAAGACTGGATCTTTGACAAGTGCTTTTGCAATAAAGACGCGTTGCAGCTCGCCTCCGGACAGTTCACCGATTCGTCTGTCTTTTAGAGATTCTAGGCCTACCGTACGCAATACCTCGAGGACTTTTTTGTTGTCGTTTTCTAGCTTTTTGTATATCCTATTCCACTTGTAGCCACATTTTTGCAAGAGGGTCTTTCCTTCTTCCAGTTTTTTTTCTGGCACCATTCCCATCGAGACTACCTCCTGGACAGTCACAGGAAAATTCTGCTCAAAGTTGACCTTTTGTGATACATATCCAATCATTGGGAGTAGTGGGTAGTACTTTTTGTCTTCATAACCAAAAATCCTGATTGTTCCGCTATAATTCTGCAATCCTATTATTGCTCTAAAAAGCGTGGTTTTTCCCGCACCGTTTGGACCGACTATTCCAAGAAGATCACCTTCCTCCACGTTGAAATTAATCTTGTCCACTGCCAAGTGGCCGTTGTACTTTATTGATACATTAGATACTTCGAGGACATTCATTGGCAATCAAGTGCTACTTTGAGGTTTTGTAGGTTTTCTTCCATTTTTGTAAGATATGTTTTGCCAGCTTTGAGCTCATCATTTGTAAGGCCTTCTATTGGGCTGAGGACCATCACCTGGACTCCTGCTTCATCTGCAAGAACTTCAGCAAGCCGAGGATCAATTAGATCCTCGGCAAATATCACAGTAATTTGGTTTTCCTTTACAAAGTCTACAAACTCTTTTATCTCAGATGCAGTTGCTTCGGATTCTGGTGCAGTACCAGAGAGGGCCATAATACTTAGACCGTACCTGTTGGCAAAATAAGTGAATGCGCTATGGAACGGCATGAATGTATTTTTGTTGCAATTTGACAGCTCCGCTCTGATTTTAAAGTCAAGCTCGTCAAGTTTTTTATTATATAACTCTGCGTTTTTTTTATAGTATTCCGCATTTTGTGGATCTGCCAAGACCATCGCATCTTTGATTTTTGTGACTTGGTGTTTTGCCAGGATCGGATCCAGCCATACATGTGGATCATAGTTTAATCCCTCTTCACCGTCTGCAGATTGTAACAAAGTTATACCATCCGTACTTTCCACGAATATCACATCGTCATATTCACCAGAATCAACCAGTTGTTGTACAAATGGTTCAAAGCCAGCTCCGTTGTAAACAAATATGTCCGCTTCTTTAAGCTTGAAGATGTCACCACTGGTTGGTTCCCACTCGTGCGGTTCTATACCAACTGGGATAAAAGTGGCGACCTCTGCTTTGTCTTGGCCTATATTTTTTGAAAATTCGTAAAGCGGATAAAATGATGCAATGACTTTGAGTTTTTCAGAATCTTGAGTTGGCATGATATCAGTTGTAACGTATTTTGGCAATTGCGCAATCACAATGATGATGGCTGCCACAACGAGGCCGCTTCCTATTACAGCCAGTATTGATTTTTTCACACTATTTTATGCGTAAAATTATTAATAAATCTATAAAAAGTTAATAATATTTATGACTATATTTATAAGAAATTTAATAATAAAACCGACATGCCAATTGTTTCAATATCATTAAGCGATGAACTCCTAACGGAGCTTGATAAGCTGCAAAAAACCATGGGCTTTGCTGGCAGATCCGAAGTCATCAGGGCTGGAATACGCAGCTACGTCTCTGAAGAAAAACAAAAAGGCGAGCTTTCGGGAAGTCTTCATGCAATTTTGCTTGTTGTCCACAATGACGAGTTTGATGACATGATAGCTGGTATTAAGCACAACTTTGAGGATCTGATCATCACTCACCTTCACAGCAAGATCCATGGTAACAAGTGTGTAGAGCTGTTTATGTTGGATGGTGAAGCAGATAGAATTGGTGCAATTACGCGCAACTTTAAGATAAATAAAAAAATGGATACCGTCAAGCTGGTGACGCTATGAAAAAATTCTTGTTGTCGGCTCTGTTTGGTAGCATTTTGTTGATGAGTACACCGGTGGCGTACGGCCATGGCCTTGGCCTTGACACGATAAGATCGATCAATGTTGGCGACAGAAAGCTCAATGTAACAGTGCAGATCATCCCTACTGCGTTTGAAGAAAGTGTTGAAAAAAAGATCATTGTGACAACTTCTGATGCCGTAACCAACCTCAATTTAGATGATGTAACAATGTCAATTGGTTTGTATCATGATGGAAATCTGATTTTCGAGGATTATTTTTTTGCCGATGATGGAAAGATTGTCATAAATGTGCGACCTACAGAGAGTGAGCCAAAAATCATTGCAGACTGGAATCGCGATATTGGTGCTTGGTACGCAGTCGAGTCAAATCCGGCAGAACTAGTAGGCAGTGTATTCGCAACTGGTGGCCTTTACCATTTTGAAATCATTCTTGAAAGCATAAACAATTCAGAAAAAGGGCTTGCGAATATTGGTACGTTTGTTGCCGATGTGACATTGACCACAAGTCACTTTTATGATCAGAAAGATTGGAATGGAAATACAGTAGAGTTTGGAGTTAAATCATACTATGACAAAATATCCAGCTTCGAATATGATTCTGATGCAAAGACGGTTACTTTTGAGATGCCGTTTGACTGGACTGAGCAAAACATATCCCACGTACAGGTTGTCCACGAAGAGGTTCACTTCCCAAAAGAATTTGAAGAGTTTTTTGCGCCAAGCTATGTAGGAAAACTCAACGGAATCGAATTGTTCAAGTCATCCATAACAATAGACGACTATACGTCAGAGGATCAGAGAATTGTACATTTTGTTCTTTCCCAGGACAATCTCCGGTACCTAAAGCAGGTCCAAAAAAGCTCCGGGATAGAAAATCCTCAGAGCATGACGTTTACTCTGGAGCCAAGTGACGAGTTAGTCTTTCCAATGGTTGCGATGACAAAAGACGAAAGCATCCAAGTGGATCTTTCTTGGGATCCAAGAGTAATTGAGCCAAACAAGAAGACCAAGTTCATCTATACCTTTAGAGATGCCAAAACAGGCGATCTCATACGTAACACATCTTACGACTTTGTTATTCTGCAAAACGGCAAAGAACTATACAAAAAGTCTGCCAATGCACAAATAGGCAGCGACTTTGCAGACTATACTTTCACCGAATCACAAAAAGGCCCCACATCAATTAGATTCGAAAACATAGGTGGGACCGGCAAGCAAACAGAGTTTGTCATAACAGTGGTACCCGAGTTTGGTCAGCTCGCTTTGGTCGTGTTGTCTTTTGCCGTAGCTGCCTCTTTAGTTGGAACCAGACTCAGAGCTTAGTGTTTTTGGATTAGTTTTTTCGCATTTGCCGGATCCAAGATGATCAACATTCTCATCTTTAGATCACTTGCTGTGAAAAATTCTGCAGTGCACGCTACAAGAGACTGTGTTTCTATTCCTATGTCCATTGCAGGAAACTCTAGAAGAGATCTGAATGTATCTACTGCAAAGCCTGGAACGTCCGAGGCTGTCTTGAAGTCCTGCTCATTTGAGAGAGCATTGAAAAACGAGCCAGACAGTATGTTTCCCGTCTCTGAAAGCGATGATTTGCTTAGTTTTGTAAATGTGCCAAGATTTTTTTTGCCAAGCAGTTTTGCAGCAAACTTTTTGCCGTCCTTTTCCGGCATGTAATACAGAACGCCTACGTTGATGTCACCGGTTTGTTTTAGGTATACGGCCGACATGTTTACGGATTCTGAAAAGGCAGGCGTCAGCTCGTCAAGCTCAGAGATATCAAGCAGCATAGTTTTTCCAATTTTGTATTGAACCGGCTCGCCCAAAATCACAGATAGTGCTTCAACTGTTTTTGTGGAAATGCATCTGGAAAAAATTTCAGAAATGCGTTGAAGATCCTGTTCTGTCACGGTAATGGCTTGCAAGATTTTCGTTCCTATCTTTGCCTTAGCACCTTGTTTAGAACAAGACCTACGTTGCTTCGATCAAACGGTTTTACGATATAGTCCCTTGCACCAAGCTTCATGGCATCTTGGACTATCTGTTTTTGTTCCACAGATGTGACCATTACCACCTTTGCTGCAGGATCTATTTTCATTATAGCGCGTAACGCTTGAATCCCATCCGCCTTTGGCATGTTGACATCCATTGTTACAAGATCTGGCTTTTGTGTCTGGTATGCTTTGACTCCTTCAACGCCGTCTGCTGCTTCGATAATTTCTGATGCAAGACCGTTTCCCTTTATGATGTCTTTGAGGACAGTTCTCATAAAAGAGGCATCGTCAACTACTAGGATTTTCTTTGCGCTGTAGCTCATTGTTTGTTACCCTCCAGTGCTTGTTGTATTTCAGAGCTGGAATCTTCCAAGAACGTAACTGCATCAATTAGGACGATTAGCTTTTCGTTGTTTTTGACAATGCCTTTGATGTAGTTGTGAGATTCTAGAACTGCCTGTGGTGCTTCCTCTATGTCCTTTGTCTGTATTCGCATTACCTGATCCACTTCGTCGACAAGGAGTCCCGTAAGCGAGCCGTTGACGTCCGCAACGAGGATCCTCTGTTTTGAGGAGTTTGTGCCCTCCGAGCCAAGTCCCAGCTTTTCTTTGACGTCGATTACTGGGATTATGAGGCCGCGCAGG
>DATMAS010000001.1:0-186666 GCA_035559735.1 Candidatus Nitrosotenuis sp. | reverse complement strand
ACTCGAATTTAGAAAGATTATGCGCCACCCGTCAGACTTGAACTGACGACCCCCTGATTAACAGTCAGGCGCTCTACCACGCTGAGCTAGGGTGGCAACACGTTTGTACCTTGATGTATGCGATTTAATCCTTACTAGTTGACAAAAACTCAAAAGAGAATTATTTTTCGATGCCTTTTGCTTTGTGGTACTGGTAGATACCATCCAAAAAGACTCGGTGATCTTTGTTTTTTACTTTGGTCACAGACTGGATCTCAGCAGCGGTTTGTGTGACATCGTTTAGTACTGGACCTGTAATTATGATGTCGTCACCTTTTGAAACAACCTTGGTCGTACCGTGAATCCTTGCAATGCGTGGAGCACGCTCGCCTTGAAAGTTCTCAATCAAGACCAAGTTGTCCTTGGTTTTTACAGTTATTGGAAAGTGGGCGTAAACTACCTTCATTTTTACCGTATAGCCTTCAACTACACCCTCGCACAGGTTTCTAATTATAGAGAGTGCAGTATTTGCTATTGCGCGGTATTTTTTGCGCTCATTTATTGCCTTTATTGTGACTTTGCTGTCTTTTACTTCAAGATTTATCGGTATTTTCTTAAAGTTCTTGTAGGTTTTTCCAAGCGGCCCTTCTACATGCAACATGTGTTTGTTTAGTGAGACTTTGACTTTTTGAGGAACGTCGAATGTGGCCTCAAAAATTTCGACTTGTTTAGTAGACATACCCTAGCAAAAAGCCTCCAATTCCTTTGTTTTCTGCCTCGTGGTGCGACATTACGCCTTGGTTTGTAGTCACTACCAGCATGCCGCGGTTGTATGCGGGCAGATACTGTTGTTCCCACTCGTTAAACTCATTTTTCTTTACCTTGAATCTTGGGGTAACTGCACCACATTTTGTAATGTGTGCAAGCAGTTGAATCTTGAATTTGCCTCCACGGTTATCCTCGACATGCTCAAATTCACCAATATAGCCGTGTTTTTGCAGTGTTTTTAGCACTTCTACTGCAAGATTTGAGGTAGGCAGGATTACACATTCAGTTCTCCTTCGTGCCTCGTTGTTATACAGAGTATTGAAAAGATTTGAGATGATATTTGTTGCCGGCATTTTTCTCACCTATATTTTGCAAATCCTAGCGAGTCTGCTACTTCTCGGAAGCATCGTCTGCAGATCATGAGATTGTATTTTTGAATTACTGCTGTGTAATCACCACATCTTTTACACCATCTTGAGCCTTTGCCGAATTTGTGCTCTTTTCTTCCTGTGTGTTGGTATGTTCTGTCTTTCATTATACTATTGCAACCCCAAACTCCCTAGTTAAAAACTCAATTGCTTCATCTTTTGAGATCCTGTGATGTTTTCCGATTCTTGCTTTGTGTCTGCTACGGACTCGGATGCTAAATCCAGGCCTTGTAAGTGTGACTGCTGCTTCAAGCCCCAGGATTCCGATTTGTGGATCGTATTTGATTCCTGGGATGTCGATATGTTCTTTGATTCCAAATGAGATGTTTCCAAAATCATCAAATGATTTACCTTTGACCCTGTTTCCTACGGCGTCAAATAATCGCTTAAGCAAAGTAGCTGCATCTTGACCTCTCACAGTTACTGCAACACCGATAGGCTCACCTTTTCTCACACCCCAGTCTCTTTGTGTTGCCTTTGCGTCACGGGCGCATGATTTTTTGCCAGTAATTTGATCAAGTGCTTTTTTTGCAATCTCGATTGCTTCACCGGATTTTCCTACGCCCATGTTGAGGACGACTTTTTCCAATCTGATTTTTTTCATGGGATTTTCTGACATAGTATCACGTTATTTGAATAATTGGCTCCTTTTTGCCTACCACCATTACTAGATCTGTTGGGATTTCGATTTCGCGCTGGCCAAATGAAAGTAATGCGCGTTTTGGAAGAACGAATGTTCCTTCCCGGATTTCTTTGACTTCGGCGATTTGTCCTGCGTTTATTCCTTTTGTGACTAGGACTTTGGCGCCCTTTTCCAGTTTGAGAACTTCGTTGATTTTTTGTTCTGGAACTTGCATAAGACATGAATCGCCTACCTTTATGTCCATGTCGGAGATAAGTGAGCGGCCGTCGTGGAATCCAAACTGTGTCTTTTTGTTCTTAATGGTAGTTTTGCTTGTGACTTTGACTAGTTTAACAGATTTTTCATTGTTTTTGATTTTGATTGGTTCTAAGATGTGACCGGATTTTGGAACGAGCCTGTAAACATCAGACACACCATCCAGTTCAACTACGTCCATTAGCCCAATGCCGTGATGGATCGATTTTCTTGTGACACCGTCAACTTTGACTTTGCCGTTGTAAATTGCATATTCTGCCTCACGGGCGGTTGTGACTAGTTTGAGTGTGTCTCTCAAAAATACAAGTGATGGAATGGCATAGTGTTTTGAGTGTGCACCAGGCCTTACTGTTGTGACGAATCTAGGCTTCTTTCTCGAGATGCCCCAGAACATTGGGGCCATTTGCCTTTTGAGTTTCTTGCTTCCTGCTATTCTTGGCATTACTTAACCCTCTTTTTTGGTTTAGATTTGTCTTTTTTCTTTGCTTCTTTTGGTTTTTGCGACTTTGCTTTTGACGGTGTTGTTTCTTTTTTGACTGTTTTTGACTTTTCTTGTTTTTCTTGTTTTGGTTGAGGTTTTGGTTGTTGTTTTGCTTCGGGTTTTGCTTCCGGCTTTACTTCTTTTGGTTTTTCCTCCTTTGGTTTCTCTTCTTTTAGCTTTGCTTCCTTTGGAGGTTTAGGGTTTTTGCCTTCGAGTTTGTTTTGTCGCCATTTGTCTTCGGTGTTGATGTCTGTTACCAAGAGATTTGATGTGTGAATGAAGACGTCCAAGTTTCCTCCTTTGAGTTTTTCTTTCTTTATTCCCTCAACCGCTGCTCCGTTTTTCTCTGTGGAAACTTTGGTAATTTTGCCTGTGACCCCTTTGAATTCTCCGCGCATGACGCGCACTGTATCGCCTTTTGTGACTCTGATGCTACGTCTATTGTATTTTTGTTGTAGTTCCTTTGAGAGGTGGCTGCACATCTGTTTGCTTCGTGTGAAAAGTGAAGCGGCGTAAATTGTTCTGTTTCGGATAGTCGACGGCTTCATCTCATACCACCATTGATGCCAAGTTAGCTACTCTTGGCCATTTTTCTGAAGCTTCTGCTGCTACTGGTCCTTTGATGTCGGTCCCTTTGATTTCCCCCTCAGGTGTTACAAGAACAGCTGCGTTGTCTTCAAAAGATACGCGAACTCCGTTTAGTCTACGAATTGGATATTTTTGTCTAATTATCACTGCACCAAAGATCTGTTTTCTTAGTTCTGCCGGTCCCTTCTTTACCACTACATTAACAAAGTCGCCTACTGCGGCTGCAGGGTACCTTGAAGTTCTTGTTTTTGTGTGCTTTACCATGATTATTTCAAGAATTTTTGCTCCCGTGTTGTCGGCGCAGTTGATTCTTGCTCCAACTGGGAGTGCCCTTGTGACATACGGTCTGAATTCCTGTACTCCTTTTGCAGATACTGCACGACTTTTTCCTGCGGACATTTTATGACTTGACCTCCACTACTACGAATGAAACAGATTTGGCAATCGGCCTGCATTCTGCAGCTACGACTACCGTGCCTTCTTTGATCTCAAGTTTTGATGATTTGTATGCGTGAATCGTGCTCTTGCTTCTTGCGTATCTTTTTGTCTTTGTGATGTACAGTGGATTTTCACGTTGAATTACGACTGTGTTCTTGTTTTTTGCGCTAACTACTTTGCCCTCAAAGAGCTTACCTCTAACGCTAAGTGGTTTTCCGTTGTCCATTACGATGCCTCTGTATGTTTGTTTTTGCTCGGCTTCTTTCATACTTTCACCTTTAGTCTGTCTTCGGGTCTTTTTGCGATGATGTTGCCGTCAATTAAGAGATCTTGTCCATTTAGCGTAAATTTCCACGTGTTGTGCTGCTTTGGAATCATCTTGAAGCCTCGCAGGGTCTGAAGAGTGAACATCGACTTTGTCTCATCCACTATCTTTCCTTCGAGTCCCACAATGAATTTGTTTGTTGATTCAACTACTTGGGTCTGCAGTCCTATCAATTCGTTATTCACTAGATGTCCCATCATTTTTGCTTCAACTCGTTTAGTCTTGTGAGCATGCGTGCGACTTCTTTTCGCATTGCACGGATTTTGCCGCTTTCTTTACGTAGCGTTCCTTTTGCTGCATCTGTTCTCAGCTTTGCAAGCTCGACTCGAGCTTGTTCTAATCTTTGTTTAAGATCAAGTTCGTTTAACTCTCGAATGGATTTCATTTTTAGTTGGGCCATGTTACTTCAGTTTTTCCTCTACTTCTTCCATAAGGTCCATGTTTTCGATTTTTTGCGCAATTAGTTTGACTTCTTCGCTTTCTGTTCTTGCCCGTCGTTCCTCTTCTTCTTTCTCTAGTCTGAGTCTTTCTCTTTCTTCGCGTTCTGCTTTTTCCTCTTTTACTCCCTTTAACTCAAATTCTGGCACGTATTTTTCTTTTCTTGCTATTCTGATTCTTACTCCTATGTAGCCCATTGGGGTTGGCACGTGAGCAATGTCTTCGTCCACCACCACTCTTGCGAGGTGTCCTGCGCGAGGAAGAATTCCTGCAGAATGCTTTTCAAATGAGGATCTGTCACCTCTGAGTTTGCCAGATACTGTAATTTGTACGCCCATCGCACCTGCATTCATTATTTGTTGTAGTGACCACATTGTAGCTCTTCTAAACGCAGTTCCGCGCTCAATTAGTGATGCAAGTCTATTGCACATCACGCTTGCTGTAAGCTCAGGTTGCGTTATTTCGTTGACTGCGATTTGTGGGTTTTTCAGTCCAAAGTCTTTTTCTAGTTTTTCCGTAAGATCTCTGATTCCTGCTCCCTTTCTTCCGATTACGATTCCAGGTCTTGTCACATGAAGAACCACTCTGGTTCCAGTTGGTGTCTTTGAGATTTCTGCGTGTGAAAATCCTGCTTCTTTAATTGCAGATCTCAGATAGTCTTTGAGTAGCATCATGTTGTAGTTGTCTTTGATTACATTTTTGACTGATGACAATTCTATACCTCCTGAGCCACCAGCTCAATATGTGTCAGTGTGTTGTTCTTTGGAGTGGCTCTGCCCATTGCACGTGGGGTAAACCTTTTGATGATCACCCCTCTGTGAGATACTGCAGAAATTATTTTGAGTCTGTCAAGGTCCATGCCTTTGTATTCGGCATTTGCTTCCAAATTATCCAAAAGTTTGATGAATTCTTTTGCTGCCTTTTGTGGATATCTGCCAGACATTACTCCAGTATCGGATCTGTGACCCACTTCATTTTTGTATCTTCTAAATGGAACTGCGCGTTTTAATGAAATTACTTCTTGCAGGTAGTCGCGTGCTTTTTCTATTGAAAGTCCTTTGATCATTTTGGCTATCTCACGTGCATGTTTTGGTGAAACGTCTTTTTCTCTGACTGCTGCACGGACGTGTTTTGTTGAATCAAAATTTGCGAAAGCGTAACCAAAATGAGGCATAATATTCACTTCAATGGCACATACAGACTTGATCTAGATGCGCCGACTCCTGGAGCACCATGAACAACTCTCTTGTTTGTTCTAACATACTCGCCGATGTAATGTCCAATCATTTGTGGTGTGATTGTGACCGGCACGAATTCCTTTCCTGAGAACACGTTAATTGTAACACCGACCATGTAAGGAAGAATAATCAAGTCGCGAATGTGGGTCTTGATTGGGTTTTTGGATTTGCCAGCTTTTTCGAGCTTTATTTCCTCTATGAGCTTTCTTTTGCCGTCTGTAATACCACGGGTAAGTGATCTCCTTGCTCTTGCTGGGAAGATCTCGAAGAGTTTCTCTAGCGACATGTTCTGGAGTTGTTCCAGTGGAACTCCTCGATAATCAAATTCCTTAACCATTTTTTGACACCTGTAGAGTTGAAGTTTGAGGTTCCATATTATAGCATTCCTATCTTTGTGGCTAGGTCTCTGGCTTTTTCGACGGATTCGAATTTGACAAACGCTTTTTTGCCAGAAATCGTTTTTGCGGTGTTTATATCAGTAACATTTTCCTCGTAGAGTGTTTTTATTGCTTCCTTGATTTGTGACTTGTTTGCTCTAGAGTCTACAATAAAACAGATCCTGCTATCTTTTTCGATAAGTGCAAATGTCTTTTCTGTGATGTATGGCCTCAGAATTATTTTTGTTGCTTGAGTTGTGTTCAATGTATTACCTCCATTAGTTTCAAGTGTGGTGATTTGATGTTTGCAAGCTCGTTTAATGCAGCCTTTGTGTAGACTGTTAATCTAATTGGTTGAGAGCCAGGAGCAAGATCAAGAACTGACAGGTCACTTGCGGCCCTTACGTCCACTCCCAAAAACGAACCGCATGCTTTTGCAAGCGATTTTGGATCTTTAGTGACAAACAGAATGCTTTTTCCAGTTTTTGTTTTTCTGCCTCTGATGACAGATCTGCCAGAACGGGCTTTGCGGGATTCCAGCCTTTCGATGTCGGCGGTCAGATTCAGCGCGTCAAAGACTTTAGCGATCTCTTTTGCTTTTGAGATCTTTTCGAGGTCATCTGAGACTACGATTGGAAAGGATTCTATTTTGTTTACAGAATGACCGCGTGATGCAACCAAGTCCTTTGATGCAGTTGCTGCAATAGCCGAACAAAGAGCGAGTCGCCTTTCTTTTTTGTTTAGTTTTTTGTAGATGACTTTTTCCGATAGTGGTGGGTGTGCTTGTCGTCCGCCTCGCACCATTGCCACACCTGCTGCTTGGCCACGTCTTGGGCCTCCTCCACGGATTCTTGCAACCCTTGCTTGGCCATGACCTGTTGGCGGGTCGTTAGACATTGCCACGACATCCATACCTGCAGTGAGATGTCTGCCTTGTCTTTGATAGCGATGTGAGTCCAAATTTACATAAGCTCGATGAATTAGATCCTCACGGAACGGAGTCTGGAATACTTTGGGTAACTCGATTTCTTCTTGTTTTGCCCCAGTCAACGAAAGTATTTGTGTTTTCATACTACAATCTCCAAGATGTTTGGTTTGAGGATTTTCGATGGAATGTTTCTGATTTGTGTTCTGAATTTGACGAGTCGTCTGTAAGTTCCAGGAACTGAGCCCTTCAAAACTACGAAGTCGCCATTTACAAAACCATAGTGCTTGTATCCACCCATTGGGTTGATCTTGTATTCGTTTTTCTCAGTGTTACTTATGATCATAATTCGTTTATTGTATTCGACTCTTTGATGGAATCCTCGTTGTCCTGCGCGAGGTACTGTGTACATGATGCTAGATGGTGAAATTGGTCCAAGTGTACCAAGTGCTCTTACGCTCTTTCTTGATTTGTGTTGCTTTTTCTTGACACCCCATCTTGTGATTGGGCCTTCCCATCCTTTGCCTTTTGTAATTGATGCAACATCTACATTTGCACCAAGCTCAAAGACATCTTCTACTTTGACTTGTTTGCCAAAGAGGCCTTTTAGAAATTCAAATTGTTTTTTGATGTCACCGCCCTGCACTGCCACCTCAAATACATATGGTTTCTTTTGTGCAAGGCCTGCATTGTTTGGAGAAACTGCGACTATGGCGTAAAGTTCATTTACTGCATTGAGAAGTTTTTCTGCTCGCTCCAAACTACCTTCTTTTGGTTTTATCGTTACGAGTCGAGAAACCTCTTTTGGCATGTCTGGGCTGTAGACATCAAAGTATGCATGCGAACCGTAAATGTCGTTACGATATCCTCTAATTCCGATTATTGAGATTGGTGGAGTTGCAACGACCGTTCCAAGACTTACGAGTTGTTTTCCGTGATTTGGTGTTTTTTCTCTGTCGTCGATGCTTACGATTTGAATGCAGCCTACTTTGAATCCCGCATATCCCGACAGCTTTGGCTGCTCAGATGAAAGTGACGGCCAAGTCCTGATTCTTGCTTCCATGCTTTTAGCACGTCCTCTAGGAAGGTATGCAAGACTACCACGACGTGGTTGGCTGTGTTTTCTATGACCCATGGATAATCAAAAACATTTGTTAACCCCATTATATACCTAGGTGTTAACCAATCTACTGTCGATTTGGTATTGTATAATAACTACATATTCATGGAGTGATGGCTTTGGTCAGTGAAAGAAAGATCGTAACGCCGCCAATTATTACGCCGATGACTCCAACGATTATCGCAAGTGCAAGAAACTTTTTTTGTGTCATTAATGTTTTAAGTAAAACCAGGTTTAATTTGAGTTTACAAAATTGAGAATCGCGAGTATGCCAAGCATGGCCTCCTCAAGTCGTACCGTTTCAGTTGCCTGATTGGGGAAAAAGTTCAATGATTTTGCTCCTTTGATGTTTATTCTTGTGCCGAGTATCTCGTAAAGGCCGCGATCTGGTGCTCCAAACACGATAAGCAAGGGCTTGTCTGTGTGTACGTAATGATTTATCTGATCCAATGTAGCAGGTTTTCCTTTTCTTGACGTCATTATAATGGAGCCGTTCCACTCTTCAAGTAGTTTTATGAGATTCGATCTTTCTTTAACTTTGTAGCCCCAGTACTGTTTTATCTGATCTTCAGAGATTTCTTTGACTGTGATGTTTGGCGTTACGGTTTTGATTTGGATTGTGATACGTTTTTTGTCGCGCTCTTTTCCAAAATACGGAATCATTTGGCGTATTCCAATATCTATGAACTTTTTTCCTTTGTAGTAGACAATTGCACCCTCTCTGATGTCACCTTCTTTGAGTTCTTTTGGATTTGAGGACAGTGAGTGATGGGGGATTTGCAGGGGGTGTAATATTCCTGCGTATTTGAGTTCGTCGATTTTTGGGAACAGCTCTCTGCGCAGGTATTGCGGCGTCTCCAAATACCGCAAAATTGTGGACAAGAGAAAGCGGTCAGAGCTGGAACCTCCGCTTTCTTCGTAAATGTAAATTGTGCGAACCCCAAATATTGCACAAGTCCTTGCAATAAGGGAAACTTTGCGCGACTTGTCTAGTTTGGTTGCCTCATCCTTAAGACAAGAATCAGGTATCGCGACTGAGAGATTCAATATTGAAAACTTAACTGCTTGGAATCGGGAATTTTTGCTTTCCTAGTTTTGCATAGTTAGTAATTTGATCCTGATTTACTTTTTCAAATTGTTTTGTTGATGTTTTGATGTGGGACATTTTGATGTGATCCGTTCCTTCTTTTTGCTCGCTTGCCAGATAAATGCATGCTGTTGCAAGTGCTGACGCATCTTCAAGTGACATGTCGGGTTTGTAATTTTTTTCTAAAAAGTCATTTGCCTCGTCAGAGCCGGCACCAATTGCCACTGCGTCATATGCGATGTATGTTCCACTCGGATCAGTCAGAAATAGCGAATTGTGTGAATCAACGCCGCCGATAATTAGCGCGACACCAAAAGGCCTTGCACCACCAAACTGTGTGTATTGCTGGCATTGGTCTGCAAGGTGTTTTGCTACTGCCTCCACATCGACTGGTTCATCATATACGATTCTGTTACTTTGTGCAAAGAATCGTGCAGTGTCTGCTTGGCTTCGTGCATCAGGAATGTATCCTGCTGCCGCAAATCCGATGTGTTCATCGATTTGAAAGATCTTGTGTGCCGATTCTGAGATTTGTAATTTGCGTGGTTTTTCTTCTACAGCGATAACTACGCCATCTTTGCTTTTAATTCCTACAGCTATGGCTCCGCGTCTGACTGTTTCAATTGCGTACTCTACTTGATACAGTCTGCCATCAGGCGAGAATATAGTGATAGCTCTATCATAACCTTGTTGAGAAGGAAGCAATTCTATTTTTCATGTTTTGAAAGTTTAATTTAAGTCTAGTTGTGCGTCGATCGTGCGATTTGAGATTCCGTTTTATGGTCACGAGAATGTGAGGGCGCACCACCCAAGGACAATCGAGATCACAACTGAGCCAGATCTTACTTTGCAGGGAGACTGCATAATTGGCGTAGGCGCAAAGTGTGGCTGCAAAGGAATACCAGACAGGATGAAAAAAAAACTTAGGCGATCTGATTCAAAGATCAAGATCACGATTCAGGTAAACGACAAATCATTTCAGATCGTCGGAAAAGGTCACGAGGATCTCGTACTTGAGAATCCTCACGACATCGTGATTAGAAAAAGTAATTTTTTGTGTCCTAGGACTTTGGCAGTAGGTTGTGACAAGGCCTGTGATGATATGCCAAGACAGTTCGTAAAAATGCTACAGGATCCAAAAACAAAAGGATTGTTTGTAATCGAAGTTACTTGAGTTTTTTGTGAGCTGCAAAGTCGTTGTTTTCAAGGACGTTTGCAACGGCTCTGTTGACTATTTCTGTCAAGACGAATTCGTTGTATGCAGTTTCTGTCTTTTTTTGAAGTGCGGGTTTTTTTGCAATACCTTCAAGAATTTTTTCGATTTTTGCAGATGTTGTTTTTATCATCGAGGAGTATTTCGAATCAAAGTCTTTTGGAGAGTGATTCGCAATGAGTTTTATGGAGGTTCCATAGAATTTTGCGACAGCACCTCTCACTTCTTCGATTTTGACAATCTCGATTAGACCAGCTTCCTTTAGAATGTCCAAGTGGTGTCGAATTGTTGTGATGGCTTTATTGTAGCCGTTTTTTTGAAGCTCCTTTGCAATCTGTTCTGTGGTGAGCTGTTTGTGATACAGTATCTCCACGATTTTCGTTCTTGCCGGATCTTCCAGTGCGCGAGCTTGTTCAACGGAAATCGTCATGACTCTGTTGATTTTGATTTGTTTTTCGAGTAGTGTTGACATGATAATTGCAGATTCTGAATTCAGCTAAAAGATCGTTGCATCATCTTTTGTTGTCTATTCGCATTAATTTTTTTACGTTCCAATAAATTTTGAACCGCTTCCAAATTTAGCTCGATTGCTACTAAAATATTAGTTACAATAGAATAATTATCATACCATAATTGAATAATTAGTACCATTACAACTAATATTGAAAATTTTGAAAATTTGGCGGATGCGGCGGCCGGGGTTCCCAAACAGATGTAGAACCGCCAAAAATCAGAGTCTGAAAAAGTAGAATTCGAGTTGAAATTGGAAAACTGTGCTCAGAGAGTCTTGCCGGTAATCTTTTCGTAAGAAGTAACGTAGCGTTGTGACATTTTGTTTATGATGTCTTGCGGTATTGATGGTGCAATTGGTTCTTTTCCTTGCTTTCTTGCATCATCAAATTGTTTTTGGTAGCCGTTGGCAGTCAGCCAGTCCCGTAGTATTTGCTTGTCATATGCTTCTTGTATCCTGCCCACCACGTAGGACTCTTTTGGCCACATTCGATACTCATCAGGCCCTATCGAGTCACCAAGTAGGATCTTGCCGTCGAGTTTTCCGAATTCTAGTTTGAGGTCGGCCAAGATAAAGCCTGCTGCGTCTGCAGTTTTAGACATCAGACTGTAGATCTCAATTGATTTTGATTTGAGCCATTCAAACTCATCTTCTGTTACGAGTCCACGTTTGATTGCAATTTTCTTGTCGATTGGCTCATCGTGTTCTGCCTTGGTCGTAGGATCAAAGATGGGTGTTGGCAGCTTTGCCGCGATCTCGGTTTTTGTGCCTGCGGGCAAGCTTATTTGGCCATTTTTCCATCTCGAGATAAGGCTTCCATAGAAATAGCCTCGTACAACGCATTCCACTGGAATCATCTGCATTTTCTTTACAACAATCTCGTTTTTTGATACAGATTTCACAAAATGGTTTGGTATTGGGAGTTTGTTGAACCAAAATTCTGCAAACTTACAGAGCACCTCACCTTTGTGTGGAATTGGGTCGTGAAATTTGACATCGTATGCTGACACTCTGTCGCTGAATTTGAAAAGGAGTGTGCCATCTTCTAGATCGTACACGTCCTTTACCTTGCCTGAGCCGAGAAACTTCAATCTCAGATTTTGGTGCCGTTACTTCAATTATAACAATTGTGATGTATTTTTAATCTAGAATCATTAAGAAGCCATTATGTGGTTTTTGGTACTCGTTATCGCCTTGGCTGGCTTTATGCCCGCTTTTGCTGAAACGCAAATCTTTGATGAAAACCTTGTACTTGAGGTACACGTCAAAAACATTCCAGAAAACCCCACGGCTATGACCTTCGTTGGGGAAGATATTTTGGTGTTGCAAAGGTACAACGGCCAAGTGCGTCTAATTCGTGACGGTGTGCTGCAGGACAAACCAGTATTAGATGTCGCAGTTGCAAGAGATGGCGAAAGAGGAATGCTGGGAATCACATCCATTGGAAACACGGTATACATTTACTTTACGGCAGCAGACAAAGATAATGGTAAAGCAATAGAAAATCGAATTTACAAATATGATTGGAATGGAGCTGAACTTGTAAATCCAGTTTTGGTGAAGACCTTACCAAGCGATAATTATTATCACAATGGTGGTGCAATGACAAACTTTGGTGGACAAGTTTATGCAGTCATTGGAGACAATGGTAATTATGGAAGACTGCAAAATAGACCATTTGATTGGAAAAATGATACTAGTGTGATTCTCCGAGTTGACCCTCCAGGACCATACTATGCAATGGGTATTCGAAACAGCTTTGGTCTTGCAGTGGATCCTCTTACTGGAAATCTGTGGGATACTGAAAACGGCGACGATAACAACGATGAAATCAATTTGATTCCGGAAAATTTCAACAGTGGGTGGATTGAGATAATGGGTCCTGCAAAAAACCAATCTCAGATAGATGGGCTTCCAAAATATGGAAATTTTGTTTATAGTGATCCCGAATTCACTTGGGAGAAGCCGGTGGCACCAACTGCCATTTCATTTGTGAATTCAGAGCAGATCAAAGACTATCAAGACAGCGTGCTAGTTGGGGATTGCAATACTGGGAATATTTACAAATTCAAGCTGAACGCAGATAGGACTGGTTTTGTCTTTGACACTCCTGAGCTTGCCGACAAGGTTCTAAACGCTGCTGATCCTCCAGACGAAATCATCTTTGGCACGGGCTTTGGATGTCTTACAGACATCAAGATTGGCCCTGACGGATTCATCTACATAGTCTCGCTTTCAGAGGAGAGAATGTACAGAATTTTGCCGCGCGCTGCGGCCCAAACTGAGGAATCTAGTACAACTGTTGAATCAAAAGGTGGCTGCTTGATTGCTACTGCCACATATGGAACAGAGCTTGCGTCAGAAGTACAGCTGCTACGAGAATTAAGAGACAACAGATTGCTTCAAACGTCGAGTGGTTCTTCATTCATATCAGGCTTTAACGCAATTTACTATTCATTTAGCCCAACTGTCGCAGATATGGAAAGAGCAAACCCGGTGTTTAGAGAATCAGTAAAAGCAGCCATAACACCATTGCTTTCAACTTTGTCGATATTGAATTATGTGGATGTTGACTCTGAGTATGACGTACTTAGTTATGGAATAATGGTGATTCTTCTCAACTTATGCATGTACATTATCGCCCCCCTATTTGTCATCATGAAATTAAAACACAGAATTGACCACTAAATAAGAAATCAAGTATTTTTGATGCCCAAAGACAAAAACTTATCAACAGAATTTTTGGATACAAATCATGCGTGACATAAACGAAATCATGCCAAAGATCCCCAACATGAAGTGGGGCGCCTTGCTAAACAAATATCCCACACAAAGAAGGGTAAAAGAACTAGACACCATGCTCCCTCACGACAAAAGATGGCATACTGTTTTTGATTTCGAAGATCACGTTTATGTCGACGACGTAAGGATCGCAAAAAAAGACAAAAAGGCGTGGACTTAGGAACCCATCATCCCAGGCATCTTAGGTGGAATTCTGTACTGTTTTGTGACCATTATCCCGTTATCTGCACTCACTGTGACAAACTGGAGTGAATTATCGGATGGAGGGGACAAGATAACTTTTTGGCCTGGAGTTAGTGTTCCAAGTTTTAGGGTATCGCCGTCACCATAATCAACTTCTACATTCGTAAGTGGTTTTCCGCCAGTATTTTGTATCATGACTCGTGCCGTAACGAAGAGGTTTTGTGGATCTTTGAACGGGTCGACTTCTATTTCGTAATCATTTGTTGCAAAGGAACCTTTTGATAAAGAAAATGCAGTCACACCGCCCACTGCTGCAATCACGGCAACTCCTGCGATGATCAGGAATTTGTACACTGCCATTGCTAAAATAATGCGAATCTAGGTATTAAGATTTCAGATTACTTGCCGCCTTGTTCTGGAATGGTAGAAAGTGTAGTTGTTGATACAACATTTGGAAGCTTTCTGATTTTTTTGGTCACCGTATCTGCCACATCCTTGTGTGTTTGGCCTACCACTTTGACAAAGATGTCATACATTCCATAGGTGCCGTGTGTTTCCTTTACGTTTTCTATTTTTAGTAGCTCACGCATCACGTCCATTTCGTGGCCCACTTCACACTTGACTAGGACAAACGCAATTTCCATTCTATTCGCCCTTCATTTCCTCACGTGTTTTGAATGTTGGTTTTATTCCAAGCGTGCTGTAATCCCCCGTTGTGCACGTAAAACACATCGAGTCCAGTGGGATTCCGATTGCGTTTGCAAGGTTTTGCGCATCATTGTAGCCCAAAAAGTCTGCACCTATATCGTTTCGAATTTTTTCAATTATTTCTTCATCGTTTTCAGATTGGTTTGCCCCAGTAGCAAGCTCATCTTGTGATGGAAAGTCGATTCCTGCGTAACAGGGGTATTTGATTGGAGGGTATGTAATCAGCATGCTGATTTTTCTTGCTCCTGCGCGCTTGAGTGCCTTGATTATTGCCTTTGAGCTTGTACCCCTCACCAAGCTGTCGTCAATTACTACGATGTGCTTGCCTGAAATTATTTCTGTAATTGGAATTATCCAGCGGTTTATTTCCACGCGGTCGCTTTGGTGCGGCTCAATGAAGCTGCGGAGTGGACCTTTCTTGCTATATCTGTCTTTGAGCAGTCCTTCGTCGAATTGAAGGCCAAGCTCCTGTGCATATCCGAGCGCTGCAGGTCTTGCAGAATCCGGCACCGGAATTACCAAGTCTGCGTCCTTTATTGGGAATTTTTTTGCAAGGAATTGGCCTATTCTCTTTCTTGCCACATAGATGTTCGTTCCCTCCATTCTGCTTGTGGGGTGTGCAAAGTAAGTAAACTCAAATGAGCAGTGCGCGTGTTTTTTTTCTTCAGAAAACATCTCTGACTCAATTCCGTTGCTGCTAAACTTCAAAAGCTCACCTGGTAGTACATCGCGGACAAGCTTTGCCCCAATTGCCGCAAGGGCAGACGACTCGGATGCAACAATTGTTACCTGGCCGTCTTCTTTTGAGCCAAGAACCATTGGTCTAAACCCTCGTGGATCGCGTGCCGCATAAACTGCGTTATCGTCTGAGACAAAGGTAAAACAGTACGAGCCTGCCATTTCATTTTTGAGAATAGACAGCGCACTTCCAAGCTTTCCGTTTGTAGACATCAAAGAGACAAGTCGCTGGGCTGCAATGAGTGTGTCACTTGAGTTCTGTGGTGTAAACGTGCAGCCGCCAACCATGTTTGCAAGCTCTGCTACGTTTGCTATTGTACCATTATGGGCAATACAGAGATCTTTGACTTTGAGTGGTTGTGCGTTGTCAAGATTACTTCTCCCTACCGTCGAATATCTGACATGTCCTATTGCCGCAGGCGAGGCGTATTCTTCTGTTATCTTGTCAAATTCGGATGAGGCTGTAGAAACCAGTCCAAGCCTCTTGAGTGGTGCTTTTTTTGGAACCGCCAGCCCCCAAGCTTCTTGTCCTCTGTGCTGAAGAGCCCTGAGTGCATCAATTACCATAGGTATTACGTTGGAGCCGTCTTTGCTGTAGATACCGACTACCCCACAGTTTTCCTTAACCATGCAACACCAGATCCCTTAGTGAATTAAACCACTTGTCATGTGCTTTATCAACCCTTAGTTTTGCGACCTGCTTGTTGTTATTTGTAAATATGATATTATCACCATGGAATTTTCCAACCAGGCCAAATTCCACTTGGCTTTTCTTTAGCGTGTTAGTCACAGAGTCCAGTTGAGATTTTTCTATTACCAAAACATACCTGGAATGACTCTCAGAGAACAAGACTTTGTCTTCCGGCATATTTTCTTGCGGTATGTTTTCAAGTGCAACTGTGCAACCAATATTACTAGTCATTGCAAGCTCGCATACTGCCACGGCTATGCCACCTTTTGAGCAGTCGTGAGCTGCCTTTATCTTTTCGCTTTGAATCAAAGACAGAATAGAATCCATGTTTTTCTTTGATTCGGTTAGATTGACTTGGGGGCATTTTCCTCCAATAAAATCATGAATGTATTCATAGTACTCAGAGCCGCCAAGCTCGTTCTTTGTCTCGCCGACTATAATCATAAGGTCACCGTCTTCGATTTTTTGCGGCTTGAGTGGTTTTTTGTCAACTAGTCCCAATACCCCAATCAATGGAGTTGGTTTGATCGGCCCTTGTGGCGTCTCGTTGTAGAGGCTGACTTTGCCGCCAACACACGGGATGTTAAAGAATTTTGAAAACTCGGTTATTCCTTTTAGAGATTCTAGAAATGTCCAAAATATCTCTGGGTCTTCTGGATTGCCAAATTGGAGGTGATCTACCATGCCAATCGGCGTCGCGCCAGTGCACACCACGTTTCTGCATGCTTCCTCAAAGCATCCCATTGCACCTTGTTTTGGATCCAAATAGCAGTGCTTTGGATTCCCATCGATTTTTGCACTGAGGTATTTTCCGTTATCCAGTCTGAGCACGGCTGCGTCTGAGCCAGGTTTTACTGTCGTACGGATTCCTACCTCGTGGTCGTACTGCCCATACACCCAGATCTTGCTTGCGATATTTGGGTTTGCAAGCATCTTCAGTATTGTCTTTGAGAGATCAGAGACAGGTTTTGGTTCCGGCTTTTTTTGTAATTGTTTTATGTACGAAGGCTCTTTTGCTGGCCTGTCAAGGAGTGGTGCGTTTGCAACGATCTCCGCTGGCATGTTGGCAATGATTGAGCTGTTGCTTTTGACTTTCATCATCTTGTCCGAAGTCACCTTACCGATTACTGAGCAGCTGACGCGGAATTTGGCGCAAATTGCTTTGAGTTTTTCGAGCTTTTGTTTGTCGGTGATTATGAGCATTCTTTCTTGTGATTCCGAAGTCATTATCTCGATCGGATTCATATTTGGCTCCCTTGTATGGACCTGGGTCACATCAAGTTCTATTCCCACCCCAAGCGCATCCGCAGTTTCGGAGATAGCACATGAAAGGCCACCACCACCCAAGTCTTTTACCGCCTTGATGCATCCTTGGTTTCGCGCCTCAAGTGTGGCCTCAATTATCAGTTTTTCAATGAACGGGTCTGGGATTTGCACTGCTGAGCGATCCTCAGATTCCAATGAGTCGGATGCAAACTGTGAGCCGCCGATTCCGTCGCGACCAGTAGAGCCACCAATCAGCACTACGATGTCACCTTCCTGTGCGTTGTTTTTGATCAGCTTTTCTTTTTTCCCAAATCCGATTGAAGCTACATCCACTAGTGCATAGTTTGCATAGCATTTATCGAACTCAACTTCGCCCCCAACTGTTGGAATGCCAAGACAGTTGCCATAGTCCGCAATTCCAGTTACAGCGTTTTTGAAAAGCCATCTGGCGTGTTGGTCTTTTTCAATATCTCCAAACCTCAGCCCATCCAGTATTGCAATCGGGCGTGTACCAGCAGACAGAATATCTCTAATGACTCCACCCACACCTGTGGCTGCTCCACCATACGGTTCAACAGCAGATGGGTGGTTGTGGCTTTCAATGTGTACTGTGACTACGTATCCATCGCCCACATCTAACACTCCAGAATCGAATCCCTTCTCATGGATTACGCGTGGGCCTGATGTGGGAAGCATTTTGAGGTGTTTTTTCGATGACTTGTACGAGCAGTGTTCTGACCATTCCGCTGCCACGATGTGGAGTTCGGTCTCGTTTGGCTTGCGACCTATTTTTTTTGAGAGGTATTGTAGTTCTTGAGGTTGCAGACTCATCTTCTTGCCCCAACCGTTGCAATGAGGGATTCAAAAATGAGGGATGATGGCTTTGAGTCGCGCGGATTTATCTCTGGCTCTACTGCACGTTCTGGGTGCGGCATCATTCCAACTACGTTTCCTTCCTTGTTGCATATTCCCGCAATGTCAAATACAGAATCGTTTATGTTTTCACCATAACGGAACACTATCTGGTTGTTCTTCTTTAGTTTCTCAAGTGTGGCCTTGTCCACGTAATATCTTCCTTCGCCATTTGCAATCGGGATTGGAATTCTTTGTTTAAGCTTGAATTTGTTTGTAAATGGAGTCTTGTTGTTTTCTACTATGAGATCAGTCCAGCGACACATGAATGTAAGCGAGGTGTTTTTGAGCAAGACACCAGGCAAAAGTTGTGCCTCAACTAGAATTTGAAAGCCGTTGCAGACGCCAAGAACTGGCATTCCCTTGTCTGCCATTTTCTTTACGTCTGCTATTACCGGGCTGTGGGCGGCAATCACTCCTGCTCTAAGACGATCTCCGTAAGAAAATCCGCCCGGCAGGACTACTGCATCAAGATCCTTTGGGAGCTTTTCTTCGTGCCAGAAATAGTTGACGTCCAGCTTGAAGACGTCTTGCAAGACATGATACATGTCTCGATCGCAGTTGCTGCCCGGAAATACGACGACGCCAACCTTCACACGTAAAATTGAATAGTGAGATTATTAAATCAAATCGGAAAAACTGCATCGCGGTTCTCCACAACAAATCTTTTTTATCTGTAAAAGGCCACTCAAACTATGGGACATATAAGAGACATCATGAATAAACATGTAATCACAATATCAAAAGACAAAAGTTGTCTCGAAGCAGCAACGCTGCTCAAAGATAAGGACATTAGTTTTCTAGTGGTCATGGAGGGAGAAAACCCCGTAGGCATAGTCACCGAGGCCGACTTTGTGAGAAAGCTTGTGGCTGCCGACAAGATCGCGTCTGAGCTCAAAGTCAAAGACATAATGTCTCCAAAGTTCAGGTGGGTCGAACCTACAACCACAATCGAGGACGCAGTTCAAAAGATGCTAAACAACAACATACGAAGACTCATAGTACTTGAAAATCAAAAACTCGTCGGTGTAATTACGCAGACAGACTTGGCAGCATACCTGCGAAGTAAGCTGCTAATAGATGAAACCGTCAAGTCCATTGGGAGCGAAGACTAGACTACAGAAAACGTTACCTTGCTTACCATCGGATTGTAGATACGCAAGTCATCGCAGAGTTTTTTGACTGTTTCTTGTGCTTTTTGTTTTGTTGCAGCATCGATTTGGAATTTGAGCATTTTTGCTGAGCGGATTTTTTTAACTGAGGAATAGCTGCCTTTTAGCACCAAATCGTTTAGAATAGTCTGACCTTCAGGGTCGCTCATGCTTGGCTTGTTTTCAATTATGACATGTACCTCAAAAAGTGGCATGTTTGCACAATATTTTTCTCTAATATAATCTTCAATTCAGAAAATATCGGAAAACGATTCGAATTGAATTTATAGTACAATGACAGTCAAAAGCTGAATTGAGCAGATATAGATACTGGAAGATCACAGCCGACGAGATTTCGAAGGCATCGTACGATCAGAACAAGGTTCTCAACTGGGAGATAAAAGGAATCAAAGAGCCAGAAGACCAAGCGATCTTCATTGGCGTGTTTTTGTACAGATATGGGACACCCATGGACTACACACCAATCAAGGGAATTGCGTTTTACCACAACAATGTAGAAAAATCCGAAGTGGACGAGGTAACCAAATTCCTCAAAGGCAAATTTGGTGGAGAGTCAAAAGAAAAGAACAGCAGAGTGTTTTTGGAAGGCTCAAAGGAGATCTATTCTGGTGAAGAAATTGGCAAGCTTGCAAAGGAAATGGAGTCAAAGTTCAAGTTAAGGGCAACCATATCAATCGAATTCCAAGATATCACGGAAGAAGAGCGAAAAAAATCAGGTCTTGCGGACGCCAAACTCCTTCCTATTCCAGGCAAACACTAAAGCGACTTTTCGCAACCTAAATAGAGATTCACGTCGTAAGTATATCAGAAATGTCTGAGCTCCAGGGAATTTATGCACATCTGGCAGAGTTGCGCAGCAGACTAGTAAGAATTGTAATTTTTGCAGGCATCATGATCACCTTTGTCTTGACTTTTCGCGCCGAGCCAATGCTATTCAACGGTACTACATTATACTATCCTGTGCCAGACCCGCTGCACAATTTTGCAGCCCAGATAACAAACTACATGAAAGAAACACTAGTGCCGTCCCAAGTACAGCTCATTCAAACTGCACCGGGTCAGGCGTTTTATGCCCAAGTATATGTCGCAGCACTGATTGGAATCGTGGCATCAATGCCAATAATAGTGCGTGAGCTTACGGCCTTTATCAGGCCTGCCCTAAAGGACACAGAAGTGCATGCGGTTCGCTCAATTGCTGCACCGGCGTTGGGTTTGTTTGTAGCAGGGGTAGTGTTTTCTTATGTTGTCGCGATACCATTCATACTTGACTTTTTGTACCAGTATGGGGAGTCTGCCGGTCTTGTGACGTTTCTTAACGTCGTTGACTTTGTTACTTTTGTGTTACAATTTTTGCTTGCGTTTGGGATAGCGTTTCAGCTCCCGCTAATCATGTATGCCGCAACAGTGTCAGGTCTGACAGATGTCAAGTTTTGGCGCAACAACCTAAGGTACGCCATAGTTGCTTTGGTCATAGTTGGCGCAGCAGTCACGCCGGACGGAAGCGGTGTCACCATGTGGTTTATCTCAGGTCCAATGATTGCATTGTACTTGGCAGGCATGATAGTCCTTGAGAGACGCGAGCGCAAAGTTAGAACACTTAAATCCTAAGTTTGACTAAGGAAAATCAGCAATGCTTGGAAATATTGCCAGCTTCATTGCAGGACAAGAATGGATCTTCATTATCATCATAGCAGGCATACTGATTTTTGGTGCAAAGAAGATTCCAGAGCTTGCAAAAACACTAGGCAAGTCAAGAATGGAATACGAAAAAGGCAAGCTTGAGGCAGAACGCGAATTCAAGGACCTCAAAGAAAAAAAGGACTAGTACGTTTCAGCAATTTTTGCAAACTCGTCAATTATTTTGCCAAAATCCGAAGCTATCTTTTTCTTTGCCAAAATAGCAGCAATCACTTTTACACCGCTTAGTTTGATGTCTGCGTCGACTGCAAGTTTTGTCCCTTGGTCGGTTTTTTCGTACTTTTCTATGATGTGACTTCCCTTGGCATCTCCCCCAAGGACAAAGATTTCGTGGAGCTCGGGGTATTTTGTTACGTGTTTTGTAGTCATCACCAATTCACGGTCTCCAAGTTTTAGGTGTTCTTCCACTACGGCGACATTGTCTCTGACTGAGCGAACCCGAATGGATGGAAAGTATTGTGGCAGAACGTTTTGATAGTTCTCATAGTTTGCAACTATGTCAAAGACGGCTTGCCGCTCTGCCCTGATTAATTTTTCGAGGTGGATCTTTGGCAATTGGTCAGGTTCCCCATCGCTTGTATAGGCCGTGTTCTATGTTGAACTGGTCTAGGCATTTGCCCACTGTGTGATCTATAATTTGCTCAATTGATTTTGGTTTTGTATAAAATCCTGGAACTGGAGGCAATATGACAACGCCAAGTCTTGCAAGCTTGAGCATGTTTTCCAGATTTATTGCAGTCAGAGGAGTCTCACGTGGGACAAGAACCAATTTTCGTGATTCTTTTAGTGTGACTCCTGCAGACCTTGCGACCAGAGTTTCGTCGTAGCCGTTTGCAATGCTAGACAGAGTCTTCATTGAACACGGAATGACTATCATGCCGTCTGTCTTGTGGGTGCCACTCGATATCGAGGCTGCCAAGTTAGAATCATCAGAGTAAGTCGTTGCCAGTTTTTTTACGTCGTCTATTGTATAGTCGGTCTCCATTGTGAGGCATTTTTTTGCCCATTCGGTAATTACAAGATGAGTTTCTACTTTGTGCTCCCTTAGAACCTCCAAGGCCCTTATACCGTAAATGACTCCCGTGCTACCAGTCATTCCGATTACTAGCTGCATGAATTGTAATGAACAAAGTGATTATTTCAGTGTAAGGTGATGTATAGGTATTGAAAAACGAGTTTGATTATATAGCCTTGATTTACAGTCAAATCATACGATGATCAAGCGTGCCGAGATTCAAAAGATAATTAAAAACTATTCTGATTTTAGAATCGGCGTCCTTGGAAGTCATTCTGCGTTGGAGATAATGGACGGGGCAAAAGATGAAGGCCTTCAAACCGTAGTCATTTGTCAAAAGGGAAGGGACGCTCCATATAGGCGATTCAAAAGAGTTGCAGATGAAATCATTGTGGTGAACAGCTTCAAGGACATGGCATCTGCAAAAATGCAAAAGATGTTCGTAGAGACAAACACCATCATAGTTCCACACCGAGCACTCACTGCATATCTTGGATACGATACCATTGAAAACAAGTTCAAAGTGCCGATATTTGGCAACAGGTCTTTATTTCAGGCGGAGGAGCGTAGCTTTTCAAAAAACCAATACTATTTACTCGAAAAATCCCGCATCAGGCACCCAAAACTTTTCAAAAATCCACGCAAAATAGACAGGCCTGTAATAGTCAAAGTCCAAGAAAAATCGCGCAAGCTTGAACGCGCCTTCTTTACTGCGTCTTCCTATGACGATTATGTGAAAAAATCCCAGTACCGACTCAAAAAAGGAATCATTAGTGCAGAGGATCTAAGAAAGGCAAGCACTGAGGAGTTGGTAATTGGCACATACATGAATTTTAACTATTTTTACACCCCCGTCTCAGAGCAAGTAGATTTCATTGGAATCGAGAGGAGACTTCAAACAAACATCCACGATTATAACGCAATTCCTGCAAAGCAACAATTGGACATAGACATCGACGTTCAAAACATCGAAGTCGGTCACACTCCGGCAAGCATTCGGGAGTCATTGCTCGAAAAAGTATTAGACATTGGCGACCGTTTTGTGGCAGGCGTCAAAAAAGTCTACCCGCCAGGCGTAATAGGCCCATTCTCACTTCAAAGCGTCATTACAAAAGATTTGGAGCTAGTAGTGTATGATGTCTCACTTCGGGTTCCCGGAAATCCTATTGTTGCTACCACCTCGCCCTACACAAAATACCAATATGGTGAGACCTTTGGAGTAGGCAGAAGAATCGCAATGGAGCTCAAGCGAGCCCACCAAGACGGCAATCTTGCCCAAATCCTCACTTAGGCTTCCACTCGCTCCTTTAGAAGTGTCTTTCTTACCAGAATTGGTATGTTGTAGAATGCTGCAAGAGCTACTGCATCAGATGCCCTATAGTTGCGAAGCACAATGTCTTTTTTGCCAGTAAAGTATAGGTTTGCTCGCAACACATTACCGCTTTCATAGACTTTGACTTTGACTAAGAACAGTTCATTTTCTTCGCAGAGCTGCTCAATCATGTTGTAAATGGTAGGCAGTATGTCCCGTTTTCCTTCAACAAAGCTTTTGATGTGGCGTGCAACCTCGCCTGAAAAGGCCCTCATATGGAATTCTTTTTTGTCATCAGATTGTAAAACGATGATTCCTTCAAGGGCGTACGGATCAATAAAACCAACATAGATTATTTTTGCAGTAGAATAATCCGGCTCTTCTTTTTGGTTGATATTCAATGCCTATATTTCGTATGGATTTGATTTCATATAAAGAGTGAGGATGATCGAGTGCACATAACATGGATAACTTATCAGTCCTACGCGGCTCTTAAATCCAAAACTCGATAAGTGATATCATGAAAATTGACATACCACTACCGTGTCCAGCTTGTGGCGGAAAGATGTATTCGGCGTCATATGACACACCACTACGGGTGTTGAAAAGCAGAGCTTGGCATGTGTGCAAGGAGTGCAAGTACACAAGAAACGTAGAAGACTTCAAAAAATCACTTTGCTGTGCGTAACGGCAAGTGTTTTTCTTTTTGAATTCCAGCGTGTTACGTCATACACGCTTTTAACTTGTTGATGCTTTCTATAATCTCGGCAATTGATTCTGGCTCAAATGGCTTTGTGACTATATGGTTTGGATTCAGTATTGCGATTTTGTTTTTGCTGGCACTATCCACTATGGCAGTGACAATCACCACGTATGCGGCGTGGTCTATCTTTCGTATGTTTTCCAGCGCGTAAATCCCATCGTAATCTGGCATGAGGACATCCAGAAAGATTACGTCGGGTTTGTGTTGAACGTACAATTCCACTGCCTCACGCCCATTATATCCACGTCCCACAACCTTTACTTTTAGCAGTTCAAGATATTCGCAGAAAAGATCCACGTTGTAAATATCGTCATCTACTACCAGTGCAGTTACAGTTTTGTTCATTTGAGCCCTCCGCGGATCAAAATTGGATTCATGGTATAACACTTCAGCTCAATCACCGAGGTATTGTGACCGTGAACTTGGTCGGATTATTAGATACGGTAATGTTTCCACCGTGATGCTGAATTATGTTTTTGCAGGTTGCAAGCCCAAGCCCAGTACCTTGTTGTTTCGTAGTGAAGAGTGGATCGAATATCTTGTGGAGTATATTTTGTGGGATTCCAGGACCAGTATCTTCAAAGTCTATGATTGTGTCTTTTGGCGTCTGGTAGAACCTAATTGTGATTTTTCCCTCATTATTCATTGCCTGAATAGAGTTGAGCATTATGTTTGAGAATACTACTGCCATCTTTTGTTTGTCGCAGTTGAGAGTCATGTCGTTTTGCTGTATGTCCAAAACTACGTCATTTTTTTCTGGAATCTTGCTCATTGCAAGCTTTAGTATTTCATAGATGCTTGTAGGTTCTACTTGCATGTCTGCTTCTTTTACAAAATCTAAAACGTTGTCTATTTGATGAGTCATCCTAAATATCGCAGCATTTGCGGCCTCCAGCTTGCTTTGAAAAGTTGGATCCGATTGGTCTTTTGTCGCCGCCTTGAGAAGCTCGGTAATTACATTGAGTACCGACAATGGGTTCTTTAGATCGTGTGCAAGTCTTGATGCTAGATTGCCAATAGCGGCAAGTTTTTCGGATTCAATGAGGGCTTTTGATTTATTACGAACCTCGTCTTCTAGCTGAGCCTGTTTTTCTTTGAGACGCGCCTCAAGGCTGATAAATTTTGATATGTTTTGCTCTACTTTTTGGTTGAGTTCTTGAACTAGTGCTCTCTCTTCCTGTATCTGTCTTTGTGCCATCATCATTTTTTGTTTCTCATATTGAAACAAAAGGCCGCTGACTTCTTGGCCTATCTTGTCTGCTTCGAACTCGTTTCCTAGAACGTTAATTTCCTTTTGTGATGTAAAAAATTCCTCTTCGCCTTGCATAAACTTGAGTTTGTTTTTTAACTGAATTGTTCTCAGCTCTGCAACTTTGCTGTCATCGATGTCGCACTTGGTTTCAGATTCAGGCTGAGCTGGTTTTGGAGTGTTTTCTAGTGGTTTTTGTTCAGGTATTTCAGAAGACCCATCTGCTGGTCTTCTTTGGAATTTGATTTTTCTTTGTGTGGCCGATAATGGATCATCACTTTCGTTTAATTGTGCATTCTTGTGAATATACTTACGATCCATAGTGTATAACCAAAGTTTGATGATATGTACTCAAGGGTGTTTGTTTTATTCAAACATCTTGCATACATTCACACTTGATTAAATCGAGTACATAGATTGTATCAACATGAACGATCATTGCGTGCTTCGGTTTTTGGACAATATGGCATCAAGTGCTTCAGACAACTGCTCAAAGCCGTATTTATTTATCAAGTCCAAAAGATCGTTGTACACTGGTTGTGACTCAATAATCGGCTTTTCTAGAAGAGTTTTGTCTGGTTCCTGTGGCGTGGGGTTTGTCTGCAATTTGGAAGATTGGTCTGTCTCCTGAGCAATCGGATTTGTGAACATGTTTAGTTCGTCGTCAAAACGCTTTGATGCAGCTTTGATTTCGTTTAATCGTTTTACTTTCTCACTGAGGTGTAGGTTTACAAGCTTTACGACTTGGTTTACACTCCTTGTTTCATGACCTGCCTCGGCAACCGTCTCTTCGATGTCCTTTTGTTCCTGTTCTGTTTTGCCGGATCTCAGGATGACGCTCCTATACGCATCCATTGGATCATCGGTGATAGGGTTACCGATCCTTTCCAGATGCCGCTTCTTCAACACTCACGATTTATGGTACATAGTAGATATGACCTAGTTTGTTAGAATCGAACAAACTTTGACAAATACCATATATTTGCAGATTCGAAGCAAATTACTGCCAATTTTGAGAAAGGGGACGAGATAACGATTTAATTCTGGATATTTTGTGCTAATATAAAATGGATGGCCGTGACGGCAGGACTCTAATCGCATTGGGTTTTGTCAGCATCGCAATTTTGTTTCTCATATATGCAAGAATAGGCAACGCCGAAGTAACACCAGCTGCACTTTCTTCGATTGAGAGACTAGGCATTGCGTTTTATGCCATGTTGGTTTTGGCACTAGGTGCAGTATCATACGGCTTTTACCTATACCACAAACACAAAGTACAAGCAGTAAAAGACGACAACTGGTCCATCATAGCATGGATCACGTGGAATAAAAAATCAAAAAAGATCTTTGCTGCAACGGCAATTGGTTATGGGATATTTTTTGCCCTCACTTCAGGTATACTTGTGTACCAACCAGATGTGACTTTTTCTTACCATTATAACGTCAAAGTGCCTTCTGCGCAGATTGCACCATGTTGTGGAGAGGTAGGATATGTTCCAAAATTCATCTTTTACATGACTGAGCACCTAGGCCTGCAAGTGATCCCAATAAACTTGGTGTTGCAGATTGCTGTATCGTATTTGGTTGGACTAAACGCCGCAATTGCCGCCAACGCATTCACTATTCTAAAAAAAGGGGCCGGAATGGGAAGTGTTGCTGCCGCAACTGGACTATTTATTGCGTGCCCCACTTGTGCTGGAACGTTTGTATCATTGTTTGTTTCCGCTTCTGGTGCAGTCGCATTTACTTTGGCAGTAACTCAGCTTCAAACACTGTTTATTGCCATATCCATACCGCTTCTTATTTTCACTCCAATCATCATGGTAAAGAAGATCAAAAACAGCGGATGGAGATGTAAAATAGAGTCTTAGATTTTTTTGACTTCGGGCTTTTGCCAGTTACCTATGTCGTATCCGTCACGTCTTAGATACTTGAGCGTGAGCTTATAGACAAGTTCATCGTGGTCCACTTTGGCCAAAATTTCAGACCAGAGTATTTTTCCCTGTTTTTCAATTACGTCTTTGAGCTCTGAGTTCATCGTTTCTGCTATCTGCTTGCACTGATCAAAGGTCTTGCCATTTTTATATGCGCGAGTCCTGACATCACAACTTTCCATGGAATGTTACAGACGACGTCGCATAAAAATTCTGTCTAAAACGACTTTAGCTTCTCGACTACTATCTTGAATATCTCGTCGTTGTCCAAAAGGATGCACGGAAGGCCGTTTTCTAGACATGCCTTGCCCGATTCTGTGTCTCGAGTGATTAGAATCATGCCGTTTTCTTTTGCATAGTTTATTACGGAATAGTCGGTGCGTAGTTTTTTGCCCTCATTGAGGAGCTTTTTTACAGAATAGGCCTCATAGCCAAGACTTCTGAGTCTTTCGTCCCATCCATCATCCATTTCATCGACTAGTACCTTCATTGTACGGCTTCTGATATGATATCTATTTAATTTTTAGAGTATCCCAAGATACCCAATGATTAGCGGCATAAACACCGAAAGCGCCACAAGTGTTCCAAGTATGTATACGAGATGATGTGTGTCCACATTGTCATTTATGGTCTTGTTTTCTAATGCTTTAGCATGTTTGGTTCAAACAAATCAAACATCATAGATGGAGCGTGATTTTTTTGACCTTGTTTATTATCGACATCTTTTTGGCAATACTAATCTCAGGCTCCATCGTAAAATAAACCGTCTTTCTTCTTGGATACACTACTATTTGGGTCACTTTTTCGCGCTCGACGTGGACGTATCTGACTTTGCCGAGGCTCCTGTTGAACTCTTGTCTCATTTTTCGTCGCTGTGCTACCTGCTTGCAAAAATGTTCCTCTTCTTTTTGTGATTTAAGCGAGGTCTTGCCTTTTTTCATGATGGATTCGAGGATGTTACCTTTTAGATCGATTATGGCTGCAAACCTCATTCCTCCATCTATATTGATGATGTCTTCTACAATCTCAAGAAGAGATGCGTGTTTGTATGCGTTCAACTTTCTGTGGCTTTGGCAGTACCAAATATAATTCGTTTAGCTAAATCAAAGATCAGTGTAGATTTTTTATGAATTTGTCAAAATAAGATACAGAATTATAATTGTGATACGGATCAGTAACAATTTGCAAAATAAGATTAGCGTCGTTCTAAGAAACCTTGAGAAGCGTTCGCAGCTTGAAAAATCAAGAAAGATCAATGTGAATAAAGACCAAAGAATGCTTGCAATCACAAAGGAAACTGGGATGTTTTTTCACAAATTGCTTGTCAGTATTAAAGCACGCCAGGTCTTGGAGCTTGGCACGTCGGTTGGATATTCGACTTTGTGGTTTGCCGATGCACTAGCTCAAAACCACAAAAAATCAAAAATCATCACAATAGAGCAGAATTCTCAGAAAGTCAAAAGGGCAATGAAGAATTTTGAGCGCGCCGGTGTTGCCAAAATGATTCGAATAAAACATGGAAAAATACTCGATGTGCTAAAAAGCATGCCAAAAAATCCACGGTTTGATTTTGTGCTAATTGATGCGGATAAGGAAAACGCAAAAAAATATTTTGATCTTGTACTCCCCATGACCAAAATAGGTGGAATCATTGCGACCGACAACATGTTGTACCCTGAAAAATACCGTAAGATCATGTACAAATACTCAAGATACATTGCGAAAAAATCAAATGTCCGCACAGCCACTCTGCCGTTTGGCAATGGAGAAGAGATCACAATCAGAATAAAGTAGTCAATCTAGCTCTTTTGTCATATTTTTTATTTTAGTGGTTTCGGATTTTACTTCTTTTTCTAGGATCTTCTTTTTTTGTTTGAGCTGCTTGACTTTGGCTGCCTCTTTTTTCTTTGCAGCAGTAATTGTTTTCTTTTTTGCTCTGATTTGTTTTTCCAGTACTGTCTTTTCTTTTTTTATTGACTTTAGCTCCGATTCTGCCAACTTTATTTGCTGTTCTAGCTGAGTACGCTCTTGGAGTATTTTGTCAAGTAGTTCTTGCTCTTGATTAACTTGAGAAATGGATAAAGATGCCTTTTGCAGTGTTGCCTTTTGCTCCTGTATCTTTGCGGTGAGTAGTGATTGTTTTTGTTTTGAGGCGGCAAGATATTTTTCGTAATTGGAGATTGTCTTTAGCAGTTTTTCTTGCTGTTCGAGTCTTGCTTTTTCTTTTTTTACTTCCTCTTCGAGTTTTAGTTCCTGCGACTTGGTGGCCTCTATGAGTCTTTGGTGTTCGGCTCGAATTGATTCCAGCTGCTCTTTTTCTTGCTTGATTTTTTGAGCCAGTCTTGCCTGTTCTGCAAGTTTTGCTCGTTGTTGCTCTACTTGTTTTGCTATCTCTTCTTCTTCGCGCTTTATTTCATGGTTTATTTTCTCAAAGTGGTTCTTTGCTTCTGAGAGTGCAGAACGCTCAGCTGAAATATAGTTTGTTAAACGTGATTGTTCCTCTTGAAGTTCGGCAATTATGGCGTCGCGCTCTTTTTTTGCTTTTTCAAGCTCTGCTTCTTTTGACTTTATCTGTTCTATCAGCTTTGATTGTTCCAAGACTGTCTGTCTTTCTCTTTCGATTTGTTGCTGGAGTCGTTCTTGTTCTATTTTGACTTGTTTTTCAAATTCCTGTCTGTCCAGAATTATTTGCATTAATTTTGATTGCTCGATTTTGAGTCGTTCTGCTTCCGTCTTTTCTTTGTCTAGCTTTGTTTGCTCTACTTTGATTTGTTGTTGGATGTTCGCAATATTTTCAGTTGTGTCTTGCTTCCATCCCTTTGGCATTGCGCCCCTTCGGATCACAGCTTTTGGCTGCTCCAAAGTCTGCAAGTTGTCAAGCTGCTGGACTTTGAGGTGGAGGACTGATTCAAGATGCGTGATTTTTTCATTGGCCGACTGGATCTGGGATTTGAGTGACTCGATTGTCTTTGTCGGATCTGGTTTTTTTACTAGGCTTTGGTAATCTACTTTGCGGCCAAGCTTTGCGTCAAGATATTGTTGGTCTGATTTGTACAGTTGTTTTCCTTGTTTTAGCGATTCTAAGATAAACTGCAAGCGACCAATGTCGCCGCTGCCAGAATCAATCAGTCTTTGAACTTGGGTTGTGATGCCTTCATCTACTTGGATTTTTTGTCCAAGGCCTATTTCGTGTGCCAGCTTGGAGTCTAGATATTTCTTATCGGATGTGTACAGTGGGCGTCCTTGTTGCAGCATAGAATAGATGTGATTGAGTCTTCCTACGTCGCCGTTTCCCGAGGCGATTAATTTTTTGACAAAAGCCTTGGTTTCTTCAGCGGTTAGAGTCGCCATGCTCTGTTATTTCTGTAAAAGTACTAATATTTTAACGAGTCACGAATTTTCACTAATTTTTTAGCCGTATTGTTTTCATTTTTTTCCATTTTGAGACATTTTTTGAGGATCTGATTATCGTGATTTTATCAAATGAATAAATGCGTTTTAGTTTTAGGCCCCTAATGATCTGCTTTTTTGTATTGGTGTCAAGCTTCTTGTAGATAAGGCTGATGTGCGGTGCAAATTTGTATCTGTTTGTGAGGTTTGCTCCAAGTGTGTTGTTGATCATTTGCAGTTTTTTGTCTTTTTTTATTTCAAGATAGAGTGTCTTCCACAAGTAATTAGAGTATCTTATTTTTGTACAAGTCACGCGGATTCTTGGAAGATCTGCACACGTGTTTATTGCCCTGCTTGCTTGCGCGTATCTTGCGATGTTACTGTAAACTGTAATGTGTGGTGCAAACAGTGGCGCGTCGTATTTTCTGCCAAGTCGCTTGATTATCTTTGAGATGTACTTGGCATCCTTTATGGCAGGCTCAAGCCACATAGAATACGTCATAGCTTTTGAGTCACTATCTTTCGGTATTGTGGGTATTCAGTTGCAGAATAATCCTGTGTAAACTCTTCGGCAAATATGGTGTCTTCTTGTGCAGTTAAAAGATGTGCCGTCATTGGCGGAACAGTAATTATGTAAGGCGCCGAGATGATCTCTGTTTTTTCTTGGCCTGTCTTCAGATCAGTTTCGCGGTACTCGATTGTTCCTGCAAGAAGAAAGTGTCTTGTCTGAAATGTGTGGTAGTGGCCGCCTCTTGAGAATCCTTTTTTGATTTCTACGATGTTGAATTTTTTGTTACCATAGCTCAAAAAGACAATTGTCCCCCTTGCGTCAGTTGCTTGCTTTTCGAATTTTAATTCCATTTTTTGTCTCCAAAATTATACTGGCTGCCCTACGTTGATTTTAAGCGACAGTGTGGGAGATAGAGCCGACGGGTTATCGATGCTTTCCCAGACAAAAATCGTGGCCTCAAATGTGCCTGCTTGTTGTGGGGTCCACGATATGGCAGGTGAAAACGACTGTGCCGGAGTAAGCCTGCCTGTAAGCCATGCCAAAGACACGGTTACGCCTTCCTCATTTTGAATCTGAACTATGTATGCAAAATCCTGCTCAATGTCCTGATTGTTTGTGAGGTCTGCTGCAATTTGGATTTGTTTTCCAACCTCAACTGTTTTTGCAGGCGTGTTGCTTATTTGGACTGGGGATTCTGCAAAAGCCACTCCCACTACAAGCAGTGCGGCAAAAGCAATGAATGCAAGCATGTCTTGATTTTTGTGAGATATTCAATAAATTATTAGCTTTCCAGTGTTTGATGTTTTTCCATGTATTGCAGTGCACATTCCGTAGAGCAATAATTAGATGCCCTGTTGCGGAAGAGTTTTCCACAGTTTTTGCACTTCAACAACGCCCAAGTTTGCTTTTTTTAATAATAAATTTGCGACCAAATACCAAAACTGGAAACTGTTTTTGTAGATGGCTGGCATGGCTTTGCCAGATCCCAGCATCAATCCCATCTACCGAGGTTACTGACTTGGATTTTGTATAAAAGCTGGGCACAGGAATCATCTAGTGGTAGAAATGCCGCATTTTGCATAGTACTGCTGGTGGTATTCTTCTGCCTTGAAGAACTCTTTGGCTTGCTCGATCTGAGTCACGATCGGTCTTTTGAATCTGCCTGACTTTGCCAGTCGTTCCTTTGATTCTTTTGCGGTTTTTTCTTGTTGCTCGTCATGATAAAATATTACCGAGCGGTATTGCGCTCCGACGTCTGGACCTTGTCTGTTCAGCTGCGTCGGATCGTGTGAGCTCCAAAATATGTCAAGTAACTCTTCATATGAGATCAGCTTTGGATCATACTCTACTTGGACCACTTCGGCGTGCCCAGTAGTGTCTGTGCAGACATCCTCGTATGTTGGGTTTTTCATCCAGCCCCCGCTGTAGCCTACCGTGGTGTTAGTTACACCTTTTGTTCTGCGAAATACATCCTCTACGCACCAAAAGCAGCCTGCTCCAAATGTAGCCTTCATGATATGGTTTAGGATGACTCGAATTAAAACGATTTTCCAACTCTTTACCAATAAATATGAGTGTGGGTTTGTCTATGCATTGAAAAAGTCTGGATACATCATAATTGGTATCTTGGTTCTTGGCGGCTTTGGCATGCTTGGATACTTTGTAGGCGAAGGAGTCAAGTCAGAAATTGATCTAGGCACAGAAATGCCGCTCCTTCAAAATCCTCGCGCAGATGTGGTCGCAGGAAGCGGCGGTATTAAAATTAACGGCTAATTGAAAATTTGTTTGCTCAATGCCATATTGCGTTCGTTTGCAGTTAATCGAGCTAAAAATTTGTTAAGTTGTTGAAATTTGAGACTGTATGGATTTTTAGAATTTTGAAAATTAGTATTATATTTTTTAGACGACGAATAAAAGCATGAGCATTCAGATCAAGCAAAGGAAGCTAGACAGAATAGCCATGTTTGTCATGTCGGCAGCCGTGGTGGGTTTTCTAGTGGGCTTTGCTATTGCACTGTATTCCCCCTAGGCGCCGATTGCAAGCTCATGGTATTCGCCCAGAATACAATCCAGTTTTTTCTATTGAACATTTTGTGAGTTATTTTTCGTACAACCAGACATCAAATTTTGTTAGAGGTACACTTAGGTTGTCTGGCACTACGATCAAAAGCCCAGCCTCCCTGCTTACATTGTTGCACGTACCAGAAAAGCTTGCGTAGTTTATACCATAGCAGCCCTCATAGAAAGTAAAATCCTTTCCTTCGTCGTAGTTTTTTTGCTCCTTAGGTGATGGCACAAAATACACATCAAAGCCAACCGTGTCATCGTTTATCCTTACCGCATAATCAAAATTAGCAGTCATCTTGTCTGTGCAAATTGGAATAAATTGTGAGTACCCTGTCTTAATTTGTGATTCGTGTTCTTTTTGGTCTTGCTTGCTAGGTATAGGAGTGTACATAGTGATGTTTGGGTCAGGACTTTGTTGTAGTCCTGTTAGGTATTCTATTTGGTGTCGGATTACATCTGCACCAAATCTGGCATAGTGTGGCTCCCAGACGTCGTGGCAGTTTGTATTATCATGTTGCACCAAGATATAGGATTTTCCGTGGACGTAACGGAGCTCGTCGACGTTGGTCTCCTTTGTTATTTGAAGTCTTGCCTGAGTGCTTAGCTGCCTGTTTTCTGTCTGACTCCACACGTTAGTGATGTCATATACGATGTTTCGTGGATAGCTCTTCCATTCTTGTTGAAGGTGAACATATACTGACTGTTTGTTTATTGCCTGCTGCTGAAGCACAAAGGCGCTTATCACGTAGTAACTTACTACAATTCCAATTATTATGAAGCAAATTATGTACAGTGGTCGCATGCATTAAGCTGGGAATTTAAAGGGGTTTTTGAAAGTTGTCATTATTTTCATATTCATTCCAAGTCTGACTCCAGCGATCGTCCTGTTTCATGAAAATACCTCTGAGTGATTTGTCGCAATCTTTTTTCTGCTTTGTTGTATTTGTTAGGTTTTTTTGATTTGAGGAGCTTGTATTCTTCGACTAGTCTTTTTAGCTCCGATTTTTTCACGATGATTCTGCTCTTTTGTAAAATAATTAGATTTTGTATGCAACATTCCTAAGAAAAACAACAGGTTTTTTAGTGAACCACCTTTGAGGTATGTGCTTGCTAACACAAAAACAAATTCCCATCATAGCTGGTATTGCTGCAGCTGCAATCATAGCAGCTGTTCTTATCACCTACCAAGGAATGCCAGAAAGCAAGGCACCTCTAAAAGCTGATGAAACACAAGTGATTCCAGACGAGCCACTCACCGCACAAACATACAAGATCAACACAGAATGCGAATTGATTTACGGTTTTGCGTTTGGTGTGTACCCAGACAACCAGAAAATCCCACCAATCGTGCTTGCAGAGCTAACCAAGAAATATCCAGACTTTGGACCATGGAAAAACATCCTAGATAACAACGAGACACGCAAGGCGTTTCTTAGTGAACCATTGCCGCAAGAATTCAGTGACGTCCTGGTGACTTCGATAATGACAGAATCCTCGATAAATCCGGAGCTCAAAGACATCGCCATGCACCTAACAGACCCACAGGGGGTGCAAAAGATTCAGGGCGAATATGAAAAGTACGGATGCAAAGCGTATTTTGATTCAAGAAAGTAATTACTGTAGTTTAGTTGCCTTTTTGAGAAAGCCTTTGAGTTGAGCAAGTGCCGAATCGACCTTTTTTGCCGTACTGTATGAGGAGAGATATTTAGAATACGAGTCCTTGTAGTCTTGGGAGTAAAACGCGTTATCTGCGTTATTTTGAATTATTTTTGCATCGTTGAGATATTTTTTTGCTGCCCAGAATGCGTTCCAGGCCCTCTCAAGCTCGACTTGGGAGGCCTTGTTTGTTGCAGTGGTGTTTTTAAGTGATGCTTCGGCCTTTGTAAGTGCAGACTGGGCCTTGTAGAGTTTTTGATCAGAGAGTGCCTGGTATTTTGCAGATTTTGCCTTCCAATCAGTCTGTTTTGTTGCTTGCATTGTTGGTTTCTGTTTTGAGCTGAGCCAAGATTCATAGCTCTCAATTGTCGGATACATGATGTCGTTTGGGTCTGCACTGTGCCCAAAGCCGATTGCGTGTCCAAGCTCGTGTTTTGTTATCTCCAGAGCATAATCGCCTGAGACTAGATTCCACTTTTTGTCCTTAAAGAAGCCAAGCGTGATTGTTACCTTGGGCTTTCCGTACTCGTTTATGGTGTTTGCGGAATAGTACCCAAGCTTGCCAGAGTCATACTGGCTTGCCCACTCTAGGACAAAGTCTGCTTGTTCTACATGTGCTACTTTGGCAAATTGCATTCCAGGCATTCTATTTTCCCAGTACTGAATTGCATTGTCCAGTACGTCTCCAAAATTTTTTTGCCAATGCGGTGGCATTTTTTGCACGTATATCTTGAAAGTTTCTGCATAAGCTGCCGGCACCGAAATTACAAAAACCATTACTGCAACTATGAGTAGTTCAAGCCTCATGGTTCTTTTATTTTCATTACCTGAGATAAACTTGAGCCGACTAGCAGCCATATTTTGTGGCCCAATCTTCTTTGCCAAACTCGCTTTTTGCGCAGTATTGCTTTAGGATTTTTGCATGTTTGTTTTCAAGTAGTTCATAGTTAAGGAGTTTTTCAGAGCAGTAAACCTTGCCTACTAACCGTTTGAATCTATCAAAAGGCTGCTTGTCGTCTTGGTCTACTGTGACTGTAGAGCCCACAGGACAGAGATATTTGGTAAAACCTGTTGCCTGATAGTATCCCGTTTGGCCTTTTTCCGGTGTGTTTGTAAGCGATAGACGTACTTTGTACGCGTCTATCTGCAATGTGTCACCGTCGATTATGCTTTTTACTTTGCCATTTATGCAAAGCGTGTTTCCGACGCAGTGTGGAACTTCGGTCTTTTTTGCAATTGCTTTGACTGCGTTAATTTGAATTTTTGAAACCGGTTTTCCTGCTTTGCAGTATTTATTGTCCGGACACTCTGAGCAATATCCTTTGTCCCCACATACATACGAGCCAGTATCGGAAGGGCAGCTGTGTTTGCTGTGACAACCGTCACGGTGTGCGTATGCACCTAGTGGGATAAACAGCATCAGAATCAGGAAAATGGCAAGACATTTCATATGAAATCATACAGTTTTAGTGATTTTAAATTGTTACAAGCAACACTGACAAGAAAATCACGAACTGATTTTTACCAAATTCCCTAATAATTTAATCCAAGTCTTTATGAACAATGTTTTCTTGGATTTAAGCAATGAAACGGCTTTCGTTACTGTTAGGAGTCATTCTAGTTTTTGGCACGATGCAGAATTTCGCAAGTGCGGCAACTGCGCCAGACCCGCCAGCAAATCCAAGTGCAGTCGCCGTTTCCCCGACTCAGATCAACCTTTTTTGGTCTACCCCCGCCTATGATGGAGGAGCTGCAATAACAGGCTACAAAATCGATTACAAAATAGGCTCTGGAAGCTACACCAATTTGGTCCAGAGCACCACAAGCACCACTTACTCTCACACCTCTCTGAGCACAGGTCAGTCATACACTTACAAGATTTATGCAATCAATTCTGCTGGCACAAGCATTGCGTCATCTGAAGTGTCTGCAACTCCAACTTCGTCGTCGACTGGTACATACCCAGGCGCGCCGACAGGCCTAATTGCCACTGCAGTTTCTCCAACTCAGGTCAACCTGTATTGGAATGCGCCATCAAATAATGGCGGATACCCAATCAGCGGCTACAAAATAGAGTTCAGAGTAGGCTCGGGCTCTTACAGCACACTTGTCTCAAACACCGCAAGTACTGCCACCAGTTATTCCCACCAAGGACTGACAACAAACCAAGTCTACATTTATCGAGTGTACGCTATTACCTCGTTTGGCACAAGCCAAGAAGCATCAGCTGAAGCGTTGGCGCAACCCACGTCTTCATCTAGCGCAACGGCGCCCGGTGCGCCAACCAATCTGTCAGCTACTGCTGTTTCTCCAACGCAGATTAATTTGATATGGAATGCGCCCTCCAACATAGGCAGCTCGCCAATTATCGGCTACAAAATAGAAGTAAAATCAGGAACTGGCTCCTACAGCACACTCGCATCAAACACTGGAACTACGTCAACTACACACCAGCACACGGGCCTCACAACCGGAACGACGTACACCTACAAGGTTTCAGCAGTCAACTCTGTGGGTGCTGGAAGTGCATCCTCTGAAGCATCTGCGACACCGATATCTTCGTCTGCTCCTGCAGTTCCTGGCGCGCCAACTAATTTGGTTGCCACAGTATCGACAAATCAAATAAACTTGTCTTGGAGTGCGCCGATAAGCACCGGAGGCTACCCAGTAACAGGCTACAAAATAGAATACAAAGTGGGCTCTGGTTCTTACACTGTCTTGGTTCAAAATACGGCAAGTGCTTCTACTACTTATTCGCATACAGGCATCACAGCAGGCCAGACCTACATTTACCGAGTGTATGCGATAAACTCGATTGGCACAAGCGCTGCCTCTACTGAGGCCACTGCCACTTCCTCATCATCAAGCGTTGTGGTGCCAGGAGCTCCCACAAGCTTTACTGCTACTTCTGCAGGCCCAACTCAGATCAATTTGTCTTGGAGCCCCCCATCAAACACGGGCGGTGCTGCAATAACTGGTTACAAGATCGAAGTAAAGAAGGGAGCTGGCTCGTATGAAACTCTGGTATCAAATACTCAAAGCACCGGCACGTCATTTTCACATACTGGTCTGACTACCGGCACCATCTATTATTACCGCGTCTATGCAATTAACTCCGCCGGCGTAGGCCCAGCAAGCGATTCATCTGCGACACCAAAAGAGACAACAAGTCCTGCACTTACCGCGACTGCCGTCTCTCCTACATCCATTACACTTTCATGGGTTCCGCCATCGCAGACATACAAGCAGAACATTGTAGGTTACAGAATAGAAGAAAAGATAGGCCAAGACGACTTTAGGACCGTAGTAGACAACTCAAACTCGCCTTCGACTACATACACTGTGACCGGTCTGACTACCGGCAAGACATACACGTATGTGGTCTCTGCTTTGTTTACCTTGGGTGCAAGCCCTACCTCAAATGAGGCATCAGCAACACCACTTACCACGTCGACTGCGCCGCCACCCTCACAACCAACTGCAAGCCCCCCAGGCGCGCCAACCGGCCTTTCTGCTACAGCTGCGTCTGCAACTTCGATCAGCCTGTCATGGAATGCACCATCAAATAATGGCGGCTCACCAGTAGTTGGATACAAAATCGAGGTAAAGAATGGAACTGCTTCCTACCAAACGCTTGTTTCAAGTACGCAAAACGCGACCACAAAGTACACACATACGAATTTGAAGACCGATATCACCTATTACTATAGAGTGTATGCAATTAATTCCGCAGGTCTCAGTGTCGCATCAACCGAAGCTTCGGCCACGCCCAAAGTCACTTCTACTCCACCGCCCCCTACATCCAAACCGCCTAGTGCACCAATAGGATTTTCTGTAAAGTTAGTCTCATCCACTCAGGCCAATCTTTCTTGGTCGCCTCCAAGTAGTGACGTCACAAGTTACAAAATAGAATACAAGATAGGCTCTGACCCATACCGCATACTTGTGAGTAAGACGACTGACACCACCTACTCCCACACAGGACTGCTGGCAAACACGTACTCATACAGAGTGTATGCGGTAAATTCTGCCGGCACCAGCCCACCATCAAACGAGGTCTCAATAGACAACAGCCCACAACAAGTCGAAGAGCCGGAACCAGAAGAGCCACAGTGTGGGCCTGGAACCATACTCAAAGACGGAATCTGTGTTGTGGAAACAGAACCAGAACCGACTACTGGATACAAGCAGACACACATACCAGGATTTCCTGATCCAAAAAGAGAGCCTCAATACTACATCAACAGATACACTAGCGATTCTGCATTCAAGGAATGGTTTGATGCAAACTTCCCAGATCAGACCATATACGAAATAGTTGGCGTGGCCGAGCCAGAACCGGAGCCGGAACCAGAACCAAAGAAATCACAGTGTGGTCCTGGCACGCACCTTGAAAATGGTGTGTGTGTCCTAGACGAAGAGCAGAAAAAAGGACTTGGTGGCGGATGCCTTGTTGCTACTGCCACGTATGGAAGTGAACTTGCACCTCAAGTACAGTTACTCAGAGAAATAAGAGACAATGCACTACTTCAAACAAATTCTGGCTCTTCGTTTATGACCAGCTTTAATGCAATTTACTATTCGTTTAGTCCAACGGTTGCAGATCTAGAAAGACAGAATCCGATTTTTAGGGAAAGTGTTAAAGTTGCTATTACACCAATGCTCTCCACATTATCGATTCTAAACTATGCCAATATTGATTCTGAACAGGAAATGTTGGGCTATGGAATTAGTATAATTTTGTTAAATGTTGGGATTTATTTTGTCGTACCTACAATAGTTATTCTCAAGATAAAATCTAGATTAAATCATGATCTTGTACGTAATGCTTAGTCGTGCATGTCTATCTCAGAAAATAAAATATTGTTATTATTCCAACTACGAGGCCTCCAAAATAAATCCCTAAACTAACTCTAAAGTCATCCATTCGTAATGCCTGAAATATTATTGAAAGAATCGTAACTACTACTGAAAGTATAATGAAAATTGTGATGAAGAAATTACAATTGTATGTTACAAGTGAAGAATTATTCTGTATGACGGTACAAAAATTTTGTAAAATGAATAATCCTATGCCAAATTCATCTGGTTCTATGCCTGTCTTAAGACCTATTGCAAAAATCAATCCTGCAACAAACCCTGTGAAGAATATTGAAACTGGTACGAGGAGACGAACTGAGATATCGTGTGTCATATTGCTTTAAACTAGTAGGATTGGCATCATTTTACTTAATGTAGGAAATATTTTGTAGTTCCACTATGTGATTTTGAAAATAAGCTCAAAATATCTTAAACTAATTCAACCGTCAATCGTTTTGTAACTACGCCCAGTTTCTATCAACAGAATCAGTTTATCAAGGTTTAATGGCGTATAATCTACAACCTCAGCACAGACATTTACCGTCTTGTTTTTCTGATTGATGAATGGATAATCCTTCAAGTCATTGTTATGCTTGTCACCATGTATTATCCAGCCATCATATCCATGAGGTCTGTGAGGATCATGCATCAAAAGAAATTCATGATTTTTGTATCTGATTCCATATCTTTCTGGGATTACTATGGCTCGCTCTATTGATGAATCCGTATCATGATTGCCTCGAATATAGTGTATTTCACCATTTAGTTTGCCAAGCCAATAATCGACAGGTCGCTTCTTATGTCCAAACGTCATATCGCCAAGAAAATACACGTAATTATTTTCTTGTACGGTATCGTTCCAGTTTTCTAATATGGTTTCGTTCATTTGCCTTGTGGAGTCAAAAGGCCTGTCACAGTATCGGATTATGTTTTTGTGATCAAAATGAACGTCGCTGATAAGAAATACTTTGGCATCGTCAGAAATTTGGTGAAACTCTATTTGAGGTCGATGATCCTTCCTAAGTTTTTCAAATTTCTCTTTGGTCTTTTGAAATAATTCTCTATCAAGAGCCTGAGTGCGATTTAATAGTTTTTTGAGCACAAAGTCATATTCACACAATATCTTTGAATTTTTGACAATGGTGAGACGCAAAACATGTTGTTCGATTTGTGGTATTTTCCAGCTTTGTAATTGAGTCCATATTTTGTTGAATTTACTTCCTATGTCCTTAAAGGCCAGTGTCGCATGTGGCCTATATTCTGGTTTGTAATCGTGCTCATCAAGCCTACAAAATTCTTTTAGGTTTTCAATAATTTCATTTCTTATAGTCCGTAATTCATCGGATGGTTCGACATTTACGAAAATCACCCGTCTATCAAAAGTATCAAAACCGTTCAGCCTAAAAGTAGTCAGTTCGTATTTGCTGACGATATTTTTGAATTCTTTGACCAGTCTTTTCTCATCATTTGTGTGTAATGGCCCAACCATAGTAATGTGTGGGACAACATGCCTTCGTGTTACCCCATACACATGGTGATTTTTTGATATGTTGTGAATCAACTCTTTGATTTGGCTTTTAAGATAACCAGAGAATCTAAACTCGATTAGATAATGTGTCATTTAATATTAGCATATCAGAACTTTTGAAATTTAACGTCATCGTATGTGCTTATTTTTATTGAAAAAGAAGTGTTTGTTCTAATATACTACATTGTATTTATCTAAAATCTAAAGGTCTCATCCTCAATGAAAACCAAGACAGTCGGAATTTTGATGATAGTTATAGGAATGATGGTATTGTTCACTTTGATCTATGGTAGCTCTAAGATTGATAGTCCAAAAATAGACGTTCCTAGAACTAGCAATCCTATTGTGAGTAGTCCTATGATGGATAACTCCAATCCCGATAGGTCTGAGATAACTGGCGCATGTGTCGGTAATGCATTATGTACAACTGACAAAGTAATCCAAATTGTTGATGGAGACACAATATACACACAAAACTACAAGATTCGACTATCCCTTACAGACACTCCTGAAAAAAATGAAGTGGGATTTTCAGAAGCGACAGCATTTACTCGAAACCTGTGTCCGGTAGGTTCTATCATATCAATTGATCAAGATGACAAGCAGAAAACCGATAAGTATGGTAGAATGGTTGCCAAAATAACCTGCTCTGGCAGAAACCTCAATGCAGAATTGTTGGAAAATAATCATGGCCAGATTCTAGACCAATATTGTATGAAAAGTGAGTTTGCCTCTGAGACTTGGGCAATAAAGTTTGGCTGTTAGGCGTTTATCACACCAACACACGATCAAGTTAATTTATCAGAACGTAATATTATGACTAATGTTAGGTCGCAAAAAAGAAGAGCCTGAATTAGCGTTTGATGTCGACGATTTTGATTCTAAAGAACAAGACGAAATAGAACGAATAAAGACATTTTTAGAGGCCGCCGAGGTCATCAAAGCAGTGGCAAGGCAAAGCAAGTTCATGCCGGGTGGAAAACTAATCACACCACGAACAATTTTTGCAACAAACAGACGACTAATAATTAGAGACCCAAACGCCTTAGGACTAAGAGCAGACATTGATTCTATTCCATATAGTCAGATCAACAATATACAACTCGAAAAAGGCGCATTTACTTCGGAAATTAGAATAAAATCTGGACAATTTGAAAATGATGAACAAGGGTACATACCAGCAATTCCAAAGAAAAAGGCTGCAAGAATTCTGGGTATCATAAATGAGTACATTAGAGAAGTACAACACTTTCATAGTACCACACAAAGCACACCAGAAAAGAAAGATGATGATCCATTAACAATTTTGAAAAAACGTCTTGCAAAAGGTGAAATTACAAAAGCAGAATATGATGAACTGAAATCTGCTTTGGAATAGGGCACACATGCTAAATAATGAAGAATGTCTTTTCTGAGCCATGGAATAGCTAAAAGATTTTCTGCACAAAACATCAACGCATTATGCAAAAACCTACAATACAGTGTTTGTTGAAAGACTTGACAATCTAAACATGGTAAAAAACCATCGACTTGCACGTGCTATTTTTGATTCTGGATGGAGAACATTTGTAGATTTGTTACGATACAAATGTAGTACGCTAGTTGAGGTTTCGGCACGAAATACGACTATTGAGTGTTCAAGATGTTCAAATCCGGTACCAAAGTCTCTTGCAGTCAGAATACATCGGTGTAATGTATGTGGCCTCATTATAGACCGGGATGAAAATACCGCAATTAATATTCTAAAAAAGGGATTAGATATCATAAAAAATAATCAAAAAGTAAATCTACCGCAGGAACTGCGGGAAGTTACGCTTGTGAAGATCTTAAAGAGGTCAATGAAACAAGAAAAGGCTCTTGATAATCAAGAGATGTTCACTCTTTGTCGATAAAAAATAGAATGCCCCTCCTTTGGGCACAAAAATAGACGCTCACTAGACATGATTTGCAACATGCTTTACACCAAATTTACAACATGATGTAAAACAAATTGAAAAAAGCTAGGAACGATTTTCAAAAATGGTCTTATACAATTCTTATCAGCTATGAAGGAGCAAAATATTGCATAGGGATGAGGGTTTTATTTTGTAGACACATCGTCTTTATTTTATAGTCATAACACTTATACAAAATAGGAATGAATTTTACAAATTTCTTATTTTTGGTAAAAGCTAGGCTCATCTATTTTGGAATCGTAGCTATTTTTATGAGAATAAGCTACTCATAGCTAAATTTTTAATTTATTTTGTGCTTTTAGTCCTTGGACAACCATGATCTGTTGCCCAAGTCTCTCCTGAAAATTCGCTTGTTTTGCAATATTCTACTAAAATGTTAGCATGATGGTTATACAACAACTCTGCATTTAGTAACTTACCTTTACAAAACACCTTGGCAACTATTCTTTTGTGTATATCGGTGGGCTGTTTATCATCTTGGTCAATTAATATCAAAGAACCAACAGGACATTTAGATTCTGTGAATATCCTCGCTTTATCATAACCACTTTCTCCTTCTTCTGGAGTATTGGTTAGCGCTAATCGGATCTTGTAGTTATTGGTATGAATGGTGTCCCCATCTATGATTCTGTAAACGGTGTCATTTACACATAAGGCAGTTCCAACGCATACGGCTTCAAATTTTGGTTGTGGTTTTGTTTTAAACTCTTTTTTCTGTTTTTCCATTGCATCATAAATTGACTCATTTTTTTGTGCTGTTTTGGTATTTTTAGTGGATTTTTCCTCATATTTTGGGGCTGTCTTTTTTGGTTCATAGTTAGAATCACCATAATATCTGTAACTTCCAGTGTCTGAAGGACAAGTATGCCATCTATGGCATCCACTTCTGTGTGCGCTTGCATCATAAAAAACACTTGGCGAGATCAGGAGAATCAAAATAAGAAAATAAACGATTGGCTTTAGCATATCAATTCAAAGTAAAACCACATTTGTTGCAAAACGAAGAGCCCACTGAGTTTTTAGCCCCACATTGGGAACAATCAACTCGCAGTTTCACACCGCATTTATTGCAAAAGTTAGAAGTTTTAAGGTTCTTAGTTCCACAACTTGGGCAAATCTGACCGTCTGTCTTTTCTTCTTTCTCCTCATTGACCCCTTTTTCTTGTTGTTTTAGGAATCGTTCAATTTCTTTTTGTGGATATAGTTGTTTTTTGAGGGATTTTACCAATCTTGAAAGACCAGTAGGATCAGAGATTCCGCCTAACGAGATTATTTTTTCACCATTGCACATAAAGTAAACATCTCCAGTTGTTTTGCTGGTTCCGCTAGAAAATCTAGGCCCAGAAATCCCAACGAATCTTCCCCCATATCCATAGTAAGAACCATAACTAGTAGATTCAGAGTGTCTCACAGTATTTGCAACTACTACGTCATCTAATTCTGACATTAGCAAAAGGCCATCCACTTCTTGAATATCATTATTAATTCCAAAAATTCTGTAGTTTGTAACAAAATAGGTTGAAGTCGTTGTTTTGTTGATTATCCCTTTCTGAAATGATATAGACCAAAGTATTGTTTCGCCTTGTTGTAGATCTGTTGACCATGGATCGATTGTTATTAGTTTAATCTGATCCTCTTTATACCAAAATTGAGCCTTATGATTTCTAGTATCTGTAACTGGGATTTTCGAAAAACGGTTAATTTTTGCTGAGACTTCGTCGGCATATTTGTCCTCAATATCAAAGACTGGTTTGTATGTTCCCTTGTTATCTGTTACCTCAATAGTGATCATTTTGTTATCTTTTTTTATGAATCGACCCTGTTCTACTGAAGTCACTTGACAGTTTTTAACAAGCGGTAAAGGAATTGATAGTTTGACCTTATCGCCTTTTGATATAAAGACAAGTTTTGGATAATATTTTAACTCATAAATTCCTAATCTGCCTTCTAATGGCTCTTTTAGTTGAGTAAATCCTTCTACTAATGTAGCATCGTATAATGCTGTTGATAATATCTGAGTCATCTAGAATTAGTCTGAATTACGCTTTTGAAATTTTTAAGTATGATCCTGAAATCCGATAAATTTTTAACAAAAATCTATGTATTTCGAGCCTTGGGATTTAAGAAATTTTTAGGAGACATATCGGGTGGAGTCAAAGACGCGTATGATGAATATTTTGAAAATAAACGAAAAGAGAATGCAGTGCGTGACAGAATAAGAGAAGAAGAGGCAAAGCGTCTAGAGTATGAGAAATCTGTCAATAGGTCATTAGATAAATTTGAATCTCCCGATTTTACTTCTAGAATGTAATTAACTATAGTATGATATGGGGTTTGCTTGTTACAGTTGTGTGATAGTATAATTTATCATATGGAAAAATGTTAGTTGCTCTTGCAGAATTACTAATTCTCCATTCTATTATGGAAAAATATTCTGTATCTAGACTATCAATTGTTTTATTATAACCGAAGCACCAAATTTTTCATTTAGAAAGTTTCCCAATAATACTGGATAGGAAAGTACGATGGCGATTACTGCAAATAACAAAGCAAATCTTATTACCTGTTTCGCTGTAACCAATGAACTTACAGATATGTCGATCTTCATATTCTTTTTATGACATATTCCATGTTTACGTACTGTGTAAGAAAAAAATGAATAATGGGAAATCAAAACAGTGGATTAATCCTGAAAGTGCTATAAAAAATATGAAAACAATTGTGATTGGTTTTGCTGTTATTGCAGGCATAGCAGCTTTTGTAGCTCAAATCCTGATAGCAGAAGAAAGCGATTTGAGAAATGCTTCAACTCTTGCGGCTGAGATCATTTTTGGTATTTTCATATCATTGGTGGTTTATGTTTATTCAAAAAGAATGCATGCGGAAAATAAAAAACAACAAAATGAAATTGCTCAACTAATTAGAGATATCAAAGCCATCGAAATGAAACAACAAAAGCTAATTGAAGAGGCAGAAACATTCAGGAAAAGAAAACACGATTATGTCATTAATGCAATTCATTCCGCATTTGCTTATTTTATTAGTACATTAAATCAAAATCTTGAAATGATTGATGAATTGAAAAATGATAATTCGGAAGATAATGAACTAATTATAAATAATCTTTTTGATAACAAATTTTTCCTTTTAGATGAATTGAAAAATCTAGAACGAATATTAGAAGCGCAATCTGGTGCCATTGATCCAAGTTATGAAAAAATTGCTAAAGATATTTGTGATGAACTAAAACAATGGCAAAGAAATAGGGATCCATATGAATATCCTGATAGTTCAAAAGTAAAAACTGCAAAAATTACTGCTATGATGAAAGAACTTTTAGAAAAGATACCCAATCCACCAATTTGAATAGTTACATATTCAAAAATCATAATTTCTTAATATGACGAAATCAGTTCTAAACCTATGACCGAGCTTGAAAGAATTAAAAAATTAACTCCAGACTTTCAATTTAAGATTTTGTTAAATGTCAACATGGTCGAGTAGTTTATCGATGAAATAATATCTATTGATTTTACTAATAACCCAAAAGACATCCACAAACGTGTACAATTTTTCAAGTATTTCCAACAATTCAATCTTCAAAGTAAAATAGACTTGTTGAAAATTATTTTGGCGGTAAATCACCCAGGTATTTCACAAAAATACCCAAATTTTTTTATTGAATTTGGAGAGATAAAGATAATGAGGGATTCTATTGCCCACAACACGGTCGCTTATGAAGCGGATCATCAAGTTGAACATGCAATGCTGCATCTGCATCACCTCATAATCACGAAACAGAAGAAACTAACCAAAAGAAAAATGAAAGGATTAATGAAAAAAGCGGTAAAATGTACTGATGATGCAAGAGAAGCCTGGTCTTCAGTGTTATCTCAAAAATTGTCTAGACTCTAATCTCTTTTTTGTTTTCCTAAACAAAACGATATAGATCGCTTTTATGTCTAACTGTTACTTTGGTATTTTCGTCACGAGACACCAATGTCAATTTCTTACTCTTCGTAACTATAGTTAATGTTTCATAGCCCATACACAGGTAAGTGTTACCATTCGAGATTTTATCGCCGTATTGGAAACCATTCCACCATTCATAAATGAGATCGGATTGCCGTAGGTATCAGTCAGAATCACGTTGATACTGTTTTGGTTCAGTATGGAGATCGCCTCAGTTGAGACATAGCATTTTCCAGAAATCACGATTTTTTCGTAGGGGATTTTTGAGACAAACCATTCTTTTTTTTCTTGTTTTCCTGTGATGTCGTGAGTTCCGTTTTTTAGAATTATTTTATTTTGTTTCATGTTGATTGAGATTCCGTAGCCTCGAAGAAGTTTAACGTTATAGTGATTTTTGTGTCCTTTTAGAGTCATGGATTGATTACCATGAAACTTTTCTCCGCTACCGTTGGTCCATTGGCTCCTTTTTCAAACTGAATTCTTACAGTATAATTTCCAGCCTCTTGTAACATAACATGTCCATATGTAGTACCATAGGTTTCTTTAATGTCCAAAACAAAGTTTGTTGGGAATGATTTTACACATGACGCACTTGAACCTGTTCCATCATTATGAGTCTTATTTATTGGAAAAGTAATCATTTTACTTCCACAAGGAGTTCCAAATCCAGACAGCACATAAGAAAACGAATATGACTCCCCAACAGAATAAGTATCTTTTAGTCCAGTGATCTTTATTTCATAATGTTCTACTGGAAATGATATAATCGGATTTTCACCACTCATAAAAATACCAAAAATCACGGCAGAAATTATAGCAATGCCAATTATGGCAAGAATAAAAATATTCACAAAATAATTTGTGATTTTACAATCTTAAGCATTACGACGCAATGTCAGATTTTCATGCGTAAATCGGGGGGAAACCATTTTTACTCTTTGTCGATGAATTCATCGGCCGTTGGCGGCTCAGGTGCAAGACCTTTTCTCTTTCTAATTTCGGCAATAAGCGTTGCCTGAATCGACTTGGGCATTGGAGTCCACGCCTTAAAGTGCGTGTTCCACATTGCCTTTCCTGCAGTCTGTCCTCTCATTGCCTCAGACAGATCAAATGTCTCAGACGCCGGGATCTCGCCAGTCACAATACTTGTGATGCCTTTTTGCTGCATGTCTAAGACCTTGCCCCTTTTGCCTGAAAGTACAGTAGCTACGTTTCCAATCATTTCTTGCGGGACTCTGACCTCGATTCCAAGCATCGGCTCAAGCAAGATTGGCTGCGCCTTGAGCATTGCGCCCATGCAAGCACGTCTTGCAGCAGGACTCAACTGCGACAGACCTCTGTGCGCCGGATCCTCGTGTGGAACAAAGTGAGTAAATGTAAACTTGCAGTTTCTGACCTGTTCTTTTGCCAAAGGCCCTTCCTTCATTACCTCTTCAAATCCTGACAAAATGGAATCGGTAGATTCTTGGATGAACTGCACACCCTTTGTGCCGTTAATCAGTACGTTTCCGCGTGGGTCAAACCTCATCACGTTCTTTGCAATATCAGAATCCCATCCTTTTGAGCGCAAAATTGCAGCCATCTCTTTTTTGTCCTTCATTTCCGACAGCTGTCCTGAACGGATCATGTCGGCTATCTCCGGCTCTAGTGGCTCGACTTTCATGAAGATCTTGTTGTGTCTGTTTGGAGATTTCGACATGACTACATCGGAGCTTCCCTGTATTGTTTCTCTGTAATTGATAAGTGGTGGCGAAGTAACGATTTGGACTCCGGCATCGGCAATAAGCGATGTCGCAATCTCAAGGTGCAAGACGCCCATTCCTGCAATTACCGTCTCACCACTTTCCTCGTTAATCTTTACCACCAGGTTTGGATCCTCGATTGTGAGCCTGCGCAAGGCCTCAACTAGTTTTGGCAGATCCTTTGGATGTTTTGGCTCAACTGCAATCTGGACCACCGGCTCCGATACATACTGGATTCCCTCAAAGAGTGCCACATCTTTTACTGAAGACAGGGTCTGTCCTGCCCTTGCCTCGTTTAATCCCAGTAAGGCAGGTATGTTTCCTGCACCAAGCTCGCCCACCATTTCTCTTTGGTTGCCCATGAAAAAGTTCACAGACTGGATCTTGCCTTCTCGCTTGGTATCAATTAGGTAGACTAGTTGGCCGTCCTTTAGCGTGCCAGAAAACAGCCTTCCAATTGCGACGGGCCCTGCCGCCGGATCCATTGCCATGTTGACTATCATCATCACGGCAGGCCCATTATCATCACAGTTTAGAATCGCCTTTCCAATATCAGAGTTCAAGTCACCCTTCCAGATTTTTGGAATTCTGTACTTTTGGGCAACGTGTGGTGGTGGATGGTGTTTTACTACCATTCCAAGCACTGCCTCTGCAAGCGGAGCCTTTTTTGCAAGCTCGTCTACGTTGCCGCCGTCTTGGTATGCTGCATAAATGTCCTTAAACGAGATCCCTTTTTCCTTCATCACATCTATGTTAAAGCCCCACCTGTCCTTTGCAGAGCCAAAGGAGACACTTCCGTCCTGAATCGAGACCTTCCACTTGTCGCGGTATTCGGGTTCCGCATAAGTGTCGATTAATCCATTAAAAGTAGTAATGATGTTTGCAAGCCACTCCTGCATCTTTTCTGGAGTCAGCCTCAGCTCCTTGATGAGCCTGTCTATTTTGTTGATGTACAGCACTGGTCGTACCCTCTCTTCCAGTGCCTGCCTTGTTACGGTCTCAGTCTGAGTCATGATTCCTTCCACAGAGTCAGACACCACGACTGCACCGTCAATTGCCCTTAAGCTTCTAGTCACACGTCCAGTAAAGTCGATGTGTCCTGGCGTGTCAATCATGTTTATGACGTATTCTTTTCCACCTTTCTCAAAAAGTAAAGTCACGTTTGCCTGCACGATTGTCATCTGTCTGTCTTGTTCTAGTTTCATCGAGTCCAAGGCAAGCGCCCTTCCAGCTGCCTGAGGGGAGATTATTCCAGCATACCCTAGCAGGTTGTCACTCATCGTTGTCTTGCCGTGATCAACGTGGGCAATTACTCCAAAATTCCTAATGCAGTCCTTGTCTTTGATTATTTTTAGGATCTGCTCAGTTGCCTTGAACTTCATATTTGATTGAAATCCTTGGCAAACAGGTATTAAATCTTCTGCAAAATAGATCTGAATTTTGAAAAAATTTCAGTAAATCATTGCCGAGCTTGCATTTCGGATCTTCTTGTTTGTCACAAAGTGGCAATCAGACAAACGTAGTTTTGTCGCAGCGTTTAGTGTCACAAGCTGTAAGACAAACGTGTAGAAGACGACTTGGTCCATCATGTTTGCAGAGATGCTTGGGTGGTACACATTTAGGCCAAGTTTTTCAAGATGCCTTGCAAGTCTTGTTGCGTGTTTGTTTTTTTGCTCAAGCAGAATTACAGTGTCACCACGCCTTGCACAGAACATGCCCATGTGTGAAAACTGCTCTATTCTCTCATAATGTGCGTCATGTCCTAGAACCTCGTACATCTTTGCTGCACCATACAACGCTATTGGGTACGTGTACTGGTTGCCAAGAATGAAGACCCGGTTTTTTGGCGTGATCTTTTTTGCGACCACTTGTGCTAGCTTGAATAGTTTTTGCGGATTTTTTATCTTGAATCTTTTTACAAGTGAAATGCACATCAGTGCGCTTGCCAAAAATCCGATGCTTCCAGACGTCAGAATTCCAGAGTCACAATATGGCAAAACAATGACATCATCGCATGCCTTTGCTAATCTGCTTGATTGATTTTTTGTAATGGCTGTGGCGTTTTGTGCCAGACGTGCTGCCTTGATGTTTGAGATAGTATTTCCCGATATTGAAACAAAGTAGGCCTTTTTGCCCCTGAGTAGTTTTTTGTTTTTTATCACATCCAAAGGATCAAGTGCCCGTACCCGATACTCTGAAAACGCCTCTGCAAGCATTGCGGCTGAAAGCGAGTCGCCAGTGCCACAAAACACGCACCGTTCTAGGATCTTATCTGAGAGCTGTGCCACACCACTGAACTCTTTTAGAAATTTTGGCTGCAAAAATATGTCAGCTTTGAAGGCCTCAACTGTCTTCATTGTGTAAACTTGTTGCCACAGATTTAAGTTCTTAGTGCTCAAAATCCAAAAAATTGTTTGCACAAAACGATCATCCTACACAATATCATAGAATCGGCACCAAAACTCACATTGCTAAAGCAACAACGAAAACACGACTCGTTTCTTGTAACGGCAGAAGACTTGTTGCAGCTTCCGATATCCATCAACCAAAACGCAACAATCTACGAGGCAATAGAAAAGATAATTGAGCACAACATCTCAGGCATTTTAGTAAGAAACGAGACAGGCTACGGCATACTCTCGCAAAAAGACATTGCAAAGACACTCCTCGAAGAAAACCGCAACATCAAAGACATCCAATCTGGCCAAAAAATGCAGCAACTAGAAACAGTTGACCAGTTTACACCTATATCAAACTGTGCAAGCCTCATGCTGACAAAAAAGATAAACACGCTTGGCATCAAGACCGGAAACCAAGTAAAAGGAGTCATAACAAAGCACGACCTGGTCAAGTACTTCTATATGCATGCAAAGGACACAACCAGACTTGCAGACATTATGTCGATTGGGAGTTTTTTTGTACAAGACACAACGCCGCTTTATGATGCTTTGTTTAGAATGCTCGACAACCAGATATCACGCATACTAGTCAAGGACGCAAAAGGCATCCCCCTTGGCATTCTCACCCACAAGAACTTCCTAAACAACGCGTTATACCATGCCAATAGATGTGACGACAACATATTCTCAACAGGTTTTGGCAAAAGATGCCAAGTAAGCGAGATAATGACAAAACGAATCATCACAGTATCTACGCAGGCAAATCTGCTCAAGGTTGCAAAGATCCTAATTGAGTACAGAGTTCACGGAGTCGCAGTAACAAAGAACCAAGATATCGTCGGATTTGTTACAGAAAAAGACATCATAAGACAGATCTCAAAAATGGACTGGTAGCTCCATTATTATAACCAGACAAAAAATTCCAAATCATGAAAATTTCCGTAGGACATACACCAGACTCTGATGACGCATTCATGTTTTATGGGATGCTCACAGGAAAGGTGCCGTCGTCTGATTTTACAGTAGAGCACGTAATTGCAGACATTGAGGAATTAAACAAAAGAGCACTAAAAGAAGAACTCGACGTCACCGCAGTATCTGTTCATGCTTGCGCGTACCTTCCAAATTACACCATTTTGCGAAGCGGTGGAAGTTTTGGAATTGGATACGGCCCAATAGTGATTGCAAAGGATATGATCCAAAAAGAAAAGATTGCAGGCTGCAAGATTGCAATTCCCGGCAAGATGACTTCGGCGTTTTTGCTACTGCAGCTGATGATTGGAAGATTTGACTATGTGGAAATGAGATTCAGTGATATTCCAGAGGCAGTAAATTCAGGCAAAGTAGATGCGGGGTTGGTAATCCATGAGACCCAGCTGTCCTACAAGGAGGAGGGGCTTGTCCAGATTCTAGATGTAGGAAAATGGTGGCATGATTCCACAAATGGCCTTCCAGTGCCTCTTGGCACAAACGTGATGAACAACAAATTCGACAAAGCGACAATCCAAAAATTCGACAGGTATCTTCAAGACTCGATCAGGTACGGCCTTGAACACCAAAAAGATGCACTAGAGTACGCCATGACATATTCCAGGGGCAAGCCTGCAGACCTAATAGAAAAATTCGTCAAAATGTATGTAAACGATGTCACAGTTGAAATGGGGAAAACAGGCGAAGAATCAATTAGACATCTTTTTGATCTTGCGATAAAAAAAGACTTGGTGCCAAAATTCGAATTAAAAATCAATGAGATAGGACGAAGCTAACACAGTCTGCTAAGGAACAGGTCACAGCATTTCTTGTGATACCTACCACCTTTGATACCACAAGCACGTGTGTTAGCTTCTAAATACTGTCGTCATTTTATAAAATAAAGATGATCGACTGCAATTCTCAAATGTGTTTAATTGACATTCAAAAAATAAACAAATGTTTCAAAATCAAAGCCAACTCATTTTGATTCTTTACAAGTGTTTGTGCACACAGATTCATATAAAAATCACAACATCATTAACAAAAACATGGTCCTAGTCGACAAAAAAATCCTAGGCGGCGGAATGGCCATGGTCGCAGTAGGGATTTCGTTTTTGATTTATTTCAACTCCATAGTCCCGCTTGGTACTGCCGACATGACAGAAGACCAAGCACTAGAGCTTGAGCTGAAACAAAGGGAAAACCGCGACTATTCCAACCTTGCTGCAATGCTAACAGGTGTTGGATTTTTGCTTGTGCTCATCAGCTTTGGCGCAAGAAGAAAAAAAGGTGGAGCAAAGACAATCGAAAAGAAACCGCCGGCCTAAAGACTTTAATCAAAATTGCTCTTAAACAATTCATTGATTCATGCAGAAATAAGCATCTACCCAATCGGTACCGACTCGACCAGTTTGAGCTTTTACATCGCAAAGGCAATAGAGACACTCCAAGATGCAAACGGTGTCAAGTACCAGACCACTCCTATGGGCACCATCCTAGAATCAGACGACATCTCAAAAATCTTCGAGGCATCAAAGTCTGTAATTGAGACGGTCCACAGGCTCGGCGTAAAGCGAGTCGAAACCGTTCTCAAAATAGATTCAAGAACAGACAAGACACAAACTATGCAACAAAAACTCGATGCCTTAAGCAGGCACCTAAAAGGTTCTTAGAGTCCTAAAGAACGTGTCACGCTGGACTGGCTGCCTGCCGATCTCCTTTACCATGGTAGCAAGCTCCATTACAGACGAGTTGGTTGGCTTGCCTGCCGCCTTGTAAATTTCTTCAGAAAACGCAGTTCCAACCAAGTCGCTTCCCCCATTTGAGAGCGCCACCTGTGCAAGCTTTTTGCCAAACGCAACCCAATACACCGAGATGTTGTTGAGCGCGCCTGCAAGCATCAGTCTAGATATGGCAATGATCTTTAGATCATAAATTGCAGAAGACTCGTGTTTTACAAGCCCTTTTTGCTCAAGCTCCGTGTTGTCCAAGCTGAACTTGAGTGGTATGAATGTGATAAAGCCGCCGGTTTTCTTTTGCAGCTGGCGTATTTTGATTAGGTGGTCGATTACATGCTCTGGCTTTTCGATGTGGCCGTACAGCATCGTGGCATTGCTCCTAATTCCCAGATTGTGGGCCTGCTCTATTGTATCAAGCCACTCCTGTCCTGAACACTTGCCTCGCACTATGAGGTTTCTTATCTCCGGATGGAACAGCTCAGCGCCACCTCCGGGCATAGAGTCAAGGCCTGCTTGCTTTAGCCTCAGAAGTATCTCTTTAACAGAATTTTTTGTCAGTTTTGACAAATAAAATATTTCGGCCGCAGTAAATGCCTTGATCGTAAGATCTGGATGGTTCTTTTTGATTATTCTCATCATGTTTTCGTAATAGTCCAGTGGCAACTTTGGGTGAAATCCTCCCACAATGTGGACCTCGGTTGCTCCAAGCTGTTTTGCAGCAGATACTCTTTGCTCGATTTGCTCAGGGCTCAGAGTGTATGCGTCTTGCTCATCTCCCTTTCGATAAAATGCGCACATCTGGCAGCTTGCAGCGCATACGTTGGTGTAGTTCATGTAGTATGATGCCGCAAATGTCACCTTGTCGCCGACAAGTCTTTTTCGCACCAGGTCAGCTGTCGCACCAACTACAAAGTTGTTGTCGTCGTTTAGAAGTTCGAGTCCTTCATTAAATGAAAGCTCTTCGCCTGCCAAGGCCTTTTCTATCGACTTTGATTCGCTGATTAGTTCTCTGAGCAACTATTCTTCCTCGAAGTACTTGTAAATATAAAAGAAACTGAACCGTGCAGACTAACTTTCGTTTTGCCTACTGTCGGTTCTTGTGGTGCATTTCTGCTTGTCTTTGTTTTTTGATCTCTTCAGCCTTCTTGTATTCTTTTTTGAGTTCGACTTCCTTTGAGTACTGGTCTACTGCATCATAACCTTTGAGCTTCTTTTCTCGTCCTTTTTGGTCCTCTTTGACGTACTTGATGTCTTTCTGAGGCAACTTTGGAATCATCTTTTTGTATTCCTCGATTCGTTTCTTTAGTGCGTCGCGCTCTTTTTCGAGTGCCTTTTGCACCTCACTTGGACCGCCAGAAGCCTTTCTTGCGTCAATTGCTTCCTTTGCAGCTGCCTTGAGTTTTGCAATGATATCTTCAGTTCGTGGAAGGTTTTCTTTCATTGCTGTTTGGCGCGCTGCCAATGCCGCTTCTAGCTCTTTTGCCGCGGCCTCTTTTTTGGCGTTCATCTTCGCTTTGATTTCAGCAGCTTTTTGTTTTTGTGCTTCCAGTCGCTCTTCTCTTTGTTTGTCCATCATTGCTCTTTTTTCCTCGTGACTCATCTTTGCTGCCTTGTTGGTATCTACTGTCTGTGCGTATGATGATCCAACTGGGCCGACGATCACTGAGGCCAAAAGAAGTACTGAAGCTATCATTCCTAGTTTTTGCATATTGGCAAACCATCGCTTCACTATAAAAATAATGCGACCAAGTCACAAGTGTTCTTCATTTAAAAACAAGACTGCATGTTTAGTTCGTAGTCTGATTTGTTGTAGATTTTTTTGCAGACTTTTTCGTCTGTTCTTCTAGTGTCTTTTTTGCCAGTTCTTGCTGTTTTTCCCAAGTTTGTTGCGCCTTTTTGGCTGTTTCCTGTTCTATTTCGAGTCTTTTTTCTTTGAGCAGTTTTAAGGCCTCTCTGCGCTTTTCTTCCAACTCCTTTTGCGCCTGTTTTTGTTGCGCCAAGAATTTCTCTTTTGTCATCTTGGTTTGCATTTCAAGTTCCTTCTTTCTTTTTTCGATTTCTTCTTTGGTGCTTAGCTGTTTTTTCTCTTCTAGTTGTTGCATTCTTTTTTGCTGGAATTCTTCGGCCTGCTGTCTTGCCTTTTCTTTTATGTCGCTGAACTCGGCTATTCGATCCTGCCTTTTCTGGAGAATCTCTTGTCTTTTTGCTTCCTTTTCTTGTTCAAGCTGCTTTCTTTTTGCCTCTAATTCCTCTTGCTGCTTTTTTTTCTTTTCAAGAACTTCTTTTTTCTTTGTCTCTATTTCTGCCAGCTGTGCCAGTTTCTTTTCTTGCAGCTTCTTTAGCTTTTCTTCTTGTTGGGCCTCAAACTCGCGTATCTTATCAGACGCTTTTTCCTTTGGCTGAGTTTGCGCATACGCCTGCATGTATGGTATCCACGTTACAGACGCCACAAGCATTACAGCAAGCAGAATCGCTTTTGTATCCAACAGAATCAGTTGGGGATTACGATATAAAACAATAACTGAGATTGTAAATAAAAAAGCACGTTTATTGAGTATCAGTCTGCGTCGAGTTCGAGCCAGTATTTGGCGCAGTCTCTTCAGTTGGCGGAACCACCGGCTCAATTGGGGCTACTGTTTTTGACTTGAGTTTTACTTTGGCGTTGAACTTTGCCATCTTGTCTGCCATCATTTTGTCAAACTTTGCTTTTGCCGCATTTGTTCTTTCTTCAAGTGTACCAATTTTTTTGCTCATTTGTTCTTCAAGCTTTGATTTTTTCTTTGATGTTTGTTCTTGCAGTTTTGCTTTTTGCTCTTTGATTGTTGTTTGTCGTTTTCCTTCTGCTTCCTCTAGTTTTTTGAGTCGTTCTTCGTGTCGCTCATCCCATGTCTGCGCTTTTTTGAGTGATTTTTCTTTGATCTTTTTTACACGATCATCGAGTTTAGCTTCAAGCTTCGCTTTTCTTTCGGCAAGCTCTTTCTTTATTTTCTCTTCCATTGTAAGCTCTTTTTGCGGTTTTGGTGGTGTGGTTGGTGTGGCTTCGGTTTCAGTCGGAGTGACATCAGTAGAGGTTGCGTTTGTACCAGTCTGTGGGGATTCTTGTGCGACAGAGACCCCCATTGGCCCTACCAAAGCTGCACTAATTAGAACCAGTGAAGCTAGGATACCGAGTTTTTGCATACCCTGATGCCGACTGGACGTATTTTTAACATTGTGGCAAAATTCACGGCTACGCAAATTAAGAAATACCCGGTAACCACATCTAGAAACATGGTGATGCCTCTTGTCGATGAGTACAAGCCAAAGTGCTACTTGTGCAACAATGTCTTTGAGACAATTGAAAAGCTAAGGGAGCACCAAGAGACAGACCATGGCGACTACATCAACTTCCACAAAAACCAAAAGCGTGAACCTGCACCTGGCGATGTGACGATTTTTTAGAACTAACGCATCAGACCTTGCTCTTTGAGCAGTCTTTTTGCTATATCTTTACTAATTTGTGCCAGATCATAATCTTTGTCTATTCTAAGTGCCTTTTTGAAATAAGATAGGGCCTCTTTTACAAAACCGAGCTCGCCAAGTGAGAGTCCCTTGTATGCAAGAGCCATTGTAGATTTTTTGTCTATTGCAAGCACGGCGTCGTAGCACTCTATTGCCTCCTCAAAGTTGCCAAGACTGTGCAAGACAGAGCCCTTGTTGATTAGCGCCGTCAGATTTTTTGGCTCTACATCTAATGCTTTTTGAAAACAACCTAGTGCCTGCTTGAGGCGACCCATGTTTTGTAGTGCCACACCCTTGTCAATCAGTGCGTCGACATTGTTTGGCCTTGCCTTTAGTGCCCTGTTGTACAAAATTACCGCAGCTTTGAACTTGCCGTCTTCACACAGCTCAGATGCCTTGCTCAAAATTTTCTCGACATTGTTCATTTTTTTCTTTAGAAAAATCTTTCATTGCTACGATAATTAGTCTTTTGTTAATGCAAAACATAGTAGATCTCCTATGAGGCATACTTGTCTGCTGGGTCCAGCTCCAATGCCTTGTTAAAACACTCTATTGCCTCATCGTATCTTCCCATGCTGCGCAGTGCCGCACCCTTTAGATTCCAGATCTGTGCATTCTTTTGATCAAGCAACAATGCCTGCTCAAAATTAGAGAGTGCCTGCTCGAAGCTTCCTTCAGCTAAAAGCACCTTGCCTTTTTTTATGAGCTCATCTGTTTCTTCCATCACATCTAATACAACACCAAAGTTATTGTCGTTTTCCAGTTTCTCTGTGTGTTTAAAAAGGACAAACTAGTGTTAAAACCGCTCAAAGCCAAAAACACAAGCAGGATTGAAGATACTCATCGCCGAAGACAACCAGTTTACCGCAAGCCAGTATGACAAGATTTTACGAAAATACGGACACGACGTAGTCATAACAAGGGACGGCGCAGAATGCCTAAAAAAATACCAAGAATCCCTCAAAAAGAGTGAGTTTGAGGCCTTGGACCAAAATCCATTCGATGTAGTGGTTTTAGACCAATCCATGCCAAAAAAGAGTGGTTCCGAGGTAGCAACTGAGATCCTAAGCGTAAAACCCACCCAGAAGATCGTGTTTGCATCTGCCTACGCGCTGAGTGGGAGTGAAGGTACAAAGTCCCTTGAGGACAAAGTGGAGTATCTTCAAAAACCATTTTCTTTGAACACCTTTGTGCAAAAGATTCAGGACAACTAGCTAGTCCTCAGGAATCGCTCACAGCCGCAATTATCCACTAGGCACGACTCGTAGTTCCTTAGGTGGTCATGCAGTAGGTGACCGCATTTTGTGTTCTTGCAAGTACGCAGGTCTTTTTCTTTTTGCACCACCCTTTGTGCGATGAAGTTTGCCTGCTCCTTTGTATAGTGTTTTTTTCGCAGATAATACCTTAGAACCTTGTCATACAGTCGATTAAAGTCGAAATTCTTTTCAATCATTCTATAATTTATTATGAGCATGGATGGATTTATGATGTCATGAAGAGAAGCTGAAAATCCATTTAAAAAATTCTGATAACCTTTAATATTTGTAAAGCGTAGTTAATACTCAATGATCTTAGATAAAACAGATGTAAAAATTCTAAAAAATCTTCTAGTTGATGCAAGACTCTCATCAAGGCAATTGGCGCTAAAGCTTGGCATGTCTACTGTCACCATCCTAACGAGAATAAAAAAGATGGAGCAAGAAAAAATAATCAAAGGCTATACGGCAATAATTGACCACGAAAAGCTTGGCTACGACCTGACTGCGATAATTGAAATTTATACGAAAAAAGGCAAGATGGTCGAAATAGAAAACGAAATTGCCAGCCTTGAAAACGTCTGTGCTGTCTACGATGTAACAGGCGAGTCAGACACAGTACTTGTTGCAAAATTCAAAAACCGAGACGAATTGAGCAAGTTTGTCAAGAACCTTTCCTCAAAGCAAAACGTGGACAAAACCGTGACAAACATTGTCCTAAACACGGTCAAAGAGGACTTTAGGCTAGTCTAGCACATGCGAATCTTAATAAAATTTTAGAATCGACATAATACAATAATGTCCAAAGCTGCCTTTGCGCTGATTTTCGTATTCACAGTTAGCGTGCTTGCCATACATGCACAACAGCCCGCCATCATCATAGAAGCACAGCGTGGCTCAGAGGAGATCTCAGAATACTACAACCCAAATGACGTAAGGCTTGCAATGATCATAATTGCTGCCGCAGTTGTTGCATTGTTTTTGTATTTGGCAAGAGACATCATACTACGAAAAAAGACCGAGTATGAAAAAAAAGAGTTTGCATCAAAGCAAAACCGAGATTACGAAAAATACCATTCTGAATGGAATGCAGATGACGAAGACTTTTTTGGCGAAAAAAAGCAGACAAAAGAGGCCCAGGAATTCCGCAAGATGCTACAAGAGTCAAGACTGCCAAACTATTATGCTACGCTTGGCGTCTCAAATGATGCAACGCAGGAAGAAATCAAGGCTAAATTCAGGCAGCTTGCAAAAGAATACCACCCAGACAAGACAAAAAACCAAAAGACATCTGAGATATTTGCCGAAATAACAAAAGCCTACGAAATACTATCAGATGAAGAAAAAAGAAAGACCTACGACAAATACTTCAAGGCATCAGTTGGTTGATTCTGTGCCGACAACCATCAGGTTAAGCTCAAGGCCGTCTGATTTTTGCACATAATTTACAAGATTCGCAAATATCTTCAGCTTCTTTGTTGTTCCACCAACGTTTAGCTGTGTTAGAAACTGTATTTGCTCAAAGTCGGCGTTCGGCCCAAGCATCATCTTTGAAAGCGAGCTGGAAAGGCCTGTGTCTGCAAGATTTACCTTTATTTTAAAGCCCATCTTGTCGGAAAAATACACGCCCCCCCTCGTAGTAGGTCTGCTTACCGGAGTCTCCACATAGCTCAGCTGTATTTCTTTTGGTGAGTATTCTACACCTTTAATTCTCATCACATACTTTTGTGCCGAGTTCTGCGTCAACGCAAGCAGGGTGTCTTTGTCAAGGTGCACGCAACAACTTGACTCAGATTATACTATGAGTCTTTCTCAGAGCTCCAGCATGCCTGATTGGAGTGTCTTTAGCTTGGAGATTAATTCTATTTTGACCTCCTTGCACGCAAGCCGTGCCTCTGCTTGAGACATGCCAAATTCGCTTTGCAGTTTTTTGTAGATCTTTCCTCTGTCCGACGTACCCTCTTCGAGGAGTTTGAGAATTGCAAGTTTGATTTTTGAGTTTTGTTTTGGGTTCATGATTATCATATTATGCAATAGAATAGAATGGTTTGTGTGTGCGGACATTTGCGCAGCTTGTTTGCACTAATCAAAAAAACACAAGCTCATTATCAAAGCGCGTCAAGATCAATTGGGAAATTATCATAAAATCTGCGCAAATTTTGTAAAATTTGCACCGGCGGCCTATACAGTTTTAAAACTGTCCGCACATCGAGTACTAATGCAACTCTTTGCAAACCCGCAGACTCTAAGAAACGAGATAATCAGTCTTTGCGCTACCTGCGGGCTGGAGCATCCTTGTTTCACAAGGATGCTCGACTACACCATAAAGATCTTCGAGACACAAGGTCTGGGCAAGGACTATTACGGATACCACAACATCACACACGAGCTCGAGGTAACTTATGTCTCCCTAATTGTCCTCAAATGGAAGAGCATACTCAACGACATTAGGACTGAAGACTTCAAGTACCTCTTTGCGTCAGCTTTGTTTCATGACTTTGATCCTCAAAAAAGCGTCGACAAGCCGCATGAAGACAATGTCATCAGATTTCTCACACACGACACATCAGTCAAAGAATTATTCAGAGATGCCGGCTTAGACAACGAGATAGTCAAAGCACTCATTCTTCGCACAACATATCCCTGGCAAGGCAAGCTAAAAGAAAATGCAGAAAAACAGATTTACGAGTGTTTTTCCCAGTCACCAATTACCAAAGACAACCCAGAGATGCAGCAGTATTACCTCAGGCTCGGATGGCTGCTTTCTGTAATCGATCGAGTCAGTGGCTACGCATTGGGCGACTTTACAAAAGCAATGGACATGGCAAAGAAAAACGCACATGCGCTGGCGTGGCATCCTTCATACATTGTAAAGCGAGCCGTTGCATATTTTGAAGATCTGTTAAACGATGAGGCAGACATGTGTGACACTGTTTTGCGCGCACTGCCAAAAGAGATGAGAAAAAACTTTATGGGCGCAGTCACAGGATTTTTGAATCTGCGTCAACAAGAAATCAAAATACAATCAGACTATCTTTACGAAAATTTACGACTTGTTCCAAAAATAGAATCAATGAAGATAAGGTACGACCAAGACTTTCAAAAGACATTGCTTAGCATTTACCACGAGCTCCCAACTCCCCTCCAGGTAGACAGAGAGCACTTCCAAAAGACACTCGTTGATCCAAAGACAATTCTCAACACACTGCGAGTTGGCAGCTCAGATGGCCCAATAATTGGCTTTGCCAAAGGCGGACCACTTGAGAATTATGTGCTGCGTCCTGAAATAATAGATGAAAACTATGGAAAACATAACACGGTTTTTTTGGAGCCAATTGCGCTAAAGATGGGCTACTGGGGTTTGCGGGGCGGAAGTGAGATGAGGCATCTCTTCACAATGCAGGCCCACTCTATGAACTACAGATACCTTACTAGCTTTGCACTCAGGGACGTAATACAAAAAAGAATAGACAAGAACGAAAACGCAGAGTTTGTCACAAAATTTGACCCAGAACGCTGGGACTATTACAGAATCGAGCTTTAGTATTTGGGCAATAGCTCAACCATTTTAACATGAAAACTCTTTAGTATGACACAATTTTGTATTCAAGCGTGTTAAGAAAGGCAGGACTTTTTCTCGCGCTCCTCATAATTTTGGCGCCAGTTTACGAAGCATTTGCCCAAGTAGGAACCCAGCGTGCCGAAATAAAGAACCCACGTTTAGTCAACACTTTTGGCGAGCCTATTTCCCAGAACATAAACGTAAACCAGCAGATCCAAGTATCCGCGGACGTCACAAACAAGCAGGCAAACACGCAGAATTTCGTCTACATCGTGCAGATACTTGACAGCAACCAAGTCACACGAAAGCTTTCCTGGTTTTCTGCGTCGCTGAACTCACAACAAACATTATCCCCCGCAATTTCGTGGTCCACGGACATCCCAGGCATATACACTGCTGAGATCTATGTGTGGGACAGCATCAAGGACGCCTCAGCACTTAGTCCTGCAACTGAGATTAAGATAATTGTAAGCTAGAATGATTTACAAAGCGGGTGGGAAAGCCTTAGTCCTTTAAGGTCGGGAGTGTGTCAGAGCTAAAATATGAGCTGACCCTCAGTAGCTTGTTGAGCTTAACTACTGCACAAAAAAAGATCATAGTCGGATCTTTTCTTGGTTGGTCACTTGATGGATACGACATCGTGCTAATGTTGCTTGTGGTTCCATCAATCAGTCAGTTGTTCTTTCCATCAGAAAATCCCGTATTTAGTATCATTGCGACATTTGCATCATACACCGTCACTTTGATCATGAGGCCACTCGGTTCTGTGATTTTTGGAATATATGGTGACAAGTTTGGCAGAAAAAAAGCAATGATAATTACAATTCTTGGATTTTCAGTAGCTACATTCACTGTAGGCCTTTTGCCAACCTATGCAACGGTTGGGGTGCTGGCCCCCATCTTGTTGGTATTGATCAGACTGATTCAAGGAATTTTTGCCGGCGGCGAGTGGGGTAGCGGTGCGGTGATCACAATGGAGAGCGTACCAAAACAAAGACGCGGCGTCCTCTCAGGCTTTTTACAAAGTGGTTTTTCTTTTGGATTTTTGTTGGCATCCATTGCATTTCAAATCATTACAATAACATTTCCAGGTGAGGCCTTTGAGGAAGTTGGGTGGAGGATCCTCTTTTTTGCCGGCATAGTGCCCGGTTTTGTTGCTCTATTTGTCCGATTCAGTATGGACGAGTCCCCACTGTGGATCGAAAAACGCCTAAAGGGCGGCATAGAAAAGTCCCCTCTCAGAAAGATAGTCTTTGGAAAAGAGTACCGCAAGGAGTTTTTGTTGTGTGCAGCCATAATGACTGGGCTTGTTTACATGTATCACGGCACAATTAGTATCCTTCCTACCTATTTGCACCAGTTTGGTCAGTTCACCAATACCGAAGTTGCGCCACTCATGATTTATGCCACTGCCTCATCCTGGCTTGGAATGACCTTTACTGGATGGCTTTCGCAAAGAGTGGGACGAAGAAAGGCAATGCTGTATTTTGTTTTTGCATCGATTGCCCTTTCCATTCCATTTGCGACGATGATTTTACAAAAGACATTGCTTGTCAGCTTGGTCGTAGTGGTGTACGCATTTATCATCTCTACTGCATCAGGTCCAATCCCTGCGTTTTTTTCAGAGAGGTTTCCAACACAAGCGAGAAACAGCGCAGCTGGTTTTTCATACAATGCAGGCCTTATCTTTGGTTCATGGTCGCCACTGATTGCACTGCACCTCATGTCGATCTCTGCAAAAGAGATGATACCAGTTGCACTCGGCATCAATATCATAATTGGTTCCATAATTGTAATCATACCAACGCTGCTGAGCAGAGAGACAAAAGACGTTGAGCTACAATGACCTTTTTGTAGCAGAAATTAGACTTTGTGCCTAGACATCAAATTCGATCCTCCAGTCTACCTTCGTGTTAAATAATTTTTACAGCCTTCCGCTAATAGCAGATCTTGTTAGTAAGACACATCATGATAGGCTATTGCGTCAAATGCAGAGCAAAGCGAGAGATGTCAGGTATAAAACCAGTCACTCTTAAGAACGGCAAGCCGGCAACAAAAGGAACATGTCCAACATGTTCAACGGCAATATTTAGAATCGGAAAGGCATAAGCCTTTTCTACAATTTTTTAGATTAATAGTTCCACTCCGGAGTATTACCATTCCACAATGACCTAAATTGTCGTGGATCTTTTCCAATTTCTTCTTTTATTCTGTTCTCAAGTGCAAAGAACATATTCTCAAGTGCGTCGACGCCGCCATCCAAATACAACTCTTTTCCAATCTCTCCGATTCGTGCCTTTTTTTGCTCAACATCTGGTGCGTTCGGATTCTGCAGGCAGTACGTCAGTAAATCAATCATCTCTTCTTCGAGCAGAAAATCCATACCAAATGTTCATAAAATTTCTAATTAATAGTATCTACATGTGGCATTACTTTTTGGTCATCGCCTTATTCTTTGGCATCACGCTTGCATACGCCCAAGAGTTCACAGAATACGACTTTGAGGTGGAGACCATCGCAGAAGGACTTGAAGTACCGTGGTCCATTGCCTTTGCCCCAGATGGGCGAATCTTTGTGACTGAGCGAGTAGGAAAGTTGCGCGTAATAGAGGACGGCCTACTCAGAGACGAGCCCATGACCATCCTCAATGTGGGCCGCGTCGAAGGAGGCCTGCTCGGCATTGCACTAGACCCAAACTTTGAAGAAAACCACTACGTTTACCTTTACTATACGTATTCGGAGTTGCTGTCAACTTATAATCGAGTATCCAGGTTTATCGAAAAAGACAACAAGCTGTCAGATGAGACCATCCTAATTGACAAGATACCTGGTGCAGCAATACATGATGGAGGTCGCATACGTTTTGGTCCAGATTCTAAGCTATACATTACTACAGGTGATGCGGCAAATGCAAATCTAGCCCAAGACATCGACTCGCTTGCAGGCAAAATACTTCGAATCAATCCAGATGGCACGATACCATTTGACAATCCATTTCCAAACTCACTTGTTTACTCGTATGGTCACAGAAATCCGCAGGGCCTAGACTGGGATCCAAAAACTGGAAAGCTTGTTAGTACAGAGCACGGGCCCTCAGGGGAGAGGGGCTTTGCCCACGATGAGATAAATGTAATAGAAGCTGGCAAAAACTACGGATGGCCAAATGTAGTTGGTGATGAGTCGGATGCAAAGTTTGTCAGCCCGCTTTTCCACACAGGCCAGGTTACGTGGGCACCGTCTGGTGCAAGTTTTTACAATTCAGACAAGATCCCATTTCTTAACGGCAAATTCCTTGTCGCCACTCTGCGTGGAATTCACTTGCACGTCTTTGAGCTTGACTTGGCTGAAAACAAGATACTATCGCATAATGAAATTCTATCAGGTGAGTTTGGGCGATTGCGTGACATAGTTCAAGGCAACGACGGATATTTGTACATGCTGACAAGCAACCGTGACGGCAGAGGAGCGCCCTCACCAAATGATGATAGGGTTTTGAGAATCATGCCACTAGATACGACAAAGCAACCACCATCAGAGTTAGATACAAGATGGTACAATCCGGAAACACTCAGGTTCCACCCTCCCTTGAAATTGCTCAAAAACGGAATCGATGCTGCAGCAATTGTTTGTAACGAGCCTTTGATCAAACTCTACAAGCCACAGACAGACATTCCTGTATGCGTCAAAGACTCAACTGGTGAAAAACTAATTGAGCGAGGCTGGCACGCCGCCTCCTACGGCAAACAGGACTAGTTTCGCGTTATCGATTTTATCTTGTCCTGAATTTGTGCTAAAATCAGCTTGGCTTTTTCCTTGTTCTCAAACGATTCTGCCTTGCTGTCCATGATTGAGTCGATTTCGTAGCTTTTGTCGACGAGTACTTGGGCGACGTGTTCGTCTAGTGTGCCGTTTCCAATCAAATAGTACGCAAAGACCGTATTTTTCTGGCCTAGTCTATGCAATCTGTCCTCTGCCTGCAGATGTATTGCAGGACTCCAGTCAAGCTCAGCAAATATCACATATTTTGCTCTGGTCAGATTGATTCCCACATTGCCTGCCCTGAGTCCTGCAATCATTAGCTTTGTCTCGCCGTTTTGGAATGAATCTATGTTTGCTTGCCTGTCCTTATCCGATTGGCCTCCAATTATCGACGCTGGTTTGAACTCTGCAAGACTTTGATGCAAAAGCGAGTGAATAGATTTGTGGTGACAAAATACAACCACACTCTCTTCAATTTCCATGATGTTTTTGACAAAATTGATCACATGAGGCAGTTTGGCAATTCCTGCTGCTTGTCTTTCGCTTTGAATTGCCCTTTGATATGCTGTAGAAGCATCAAATGCAGTTCGTGCCTCTTTTCTTTCTTCTTCTAGTTTTTTCCAGATCTTTTCTAGTTCCGTGTTATAGTAGTTGATGTCCGCATCTATGATTTCCTTGTACCTTACCTTTTCTTTTAGTTCTGTTAGTACGTCTGATTTTTTGCGCCTCAGCATTACGTGTTTTTGCAGCATGTGGCGAAGTGATTCGCGTTTGTTTTCCAAGACTATTGCCTTTCCTTTTTCGTTGATATAGCAGAAATACTCACAAAATTCTTTAAAGTTGCCAAGGAGCCCAGGCCTTAGGATATCAACTATAGGCCAGATCTCAGAACCGCGGTTGTAAATTGGAGTTCCAGACAAACCAATTCTGTATTTTACGGAGTTTAATGCGGATAGTTTCTTTACTGCATGGTATTTTTGTGTGGTTTTTGATCGGAGATGTTGTACCTCGTCGCAAATTATGGTTTTAAGATTTAGTTTTGCCAAGTCTTTGTATCTTTTGTATAACAATTCATAATTAATTATGTAAAAATCGAATTTGCCAAGTTCCTCTGATTTTCCGACGCGTATTATGGTGGTGGTAGGTGGTTCATTTTCAAGCAGCCTGCCGTTTCTACTCTTTCTTTTGAGGAATTTTTCAATTTCTCTTTGCCAATTTTGTAGTGTAACCAGCGGGGCCACAATCAATACGGGGAAGGCGTCTTTTTCAGTAGAGAGATAGGCAAGCGATTGAATCGTTTTGCCAAGTCCCATTTCGTCTGCAAGTAACGCGTTCCCAGACGATTTAATCAGAAAATCTAATCCTTCCCTTTGAAAATTGAACAGAGTCCCTTTGAACTGCTTTCCTGGGTTTGCCAGATTGAGCCGTTCTATCTTTTTTGGCTTTTTTGTGACCTGTTTTGCAGAAGGCGGAAGTTTTTTTTGCCAAACATTCTTTGAGAGTATCTCAAGTGGGTACCTGTCCATTATCCACTTTATCTGGCGGACGTGCTTTGGATCGTCTGGGACTATTGCTTCATACTCACCCTCACCATACCAAGCTTGTGGCATTATTCGTGAAACCATTGCGACTGCTCGCTCACCCGTAATTTTCCAGCTCCACGTACCGGAAAATTTGTCTAGTACATACTCCAAGGTACCAAAATTAGCCATGGTCGTCAATGATCTCCGTTAGGTAGTTTTTTCGGTTTATGAATCTTTTAGCCACCATACCTTCCCAAAACGACCTCAAAAAAAATCAAACAAAGAAACTACACACTCAATAGATTTTTGCTAAATTGGGCAACTCTTCACTATTTTTATGAATAATTTCCAAAGTTTGGCAAATTTTATGAATCAGTGGAGAAAAGCGACCAAACCTTTAATCGGAAACGAGCCTAAACAATACTGTGGAATTCAAACAGCTAAGTGAACCATCCATTGAAAAACCGCTGCTTATTGCCGCACTCCAAGACATGGGCAATGTGGGAAACATCGTAATCGACTTTGTCAACAAATCAAAAAATACAGTTCCATTTAGGACCGCAGAGTCAACTCTGCTTTCGTACGTCTTGGACAAAGGAGGCCACATAGAGATCCCAAAGGAGGTCTGGGAATACCGCTACGCAAAAAACATCATAGTCTTTGGCGGCGGCTACGGTCAGCCAAAGACCAACGAAGATCTGCACCAGTTGTGCCAGGACGTAATCAGTGTTGCAAAAAAATATGGGACCAAATTCATATACACACTTGGCGGCTTTCACACAGACAGGGTCATTACAGACGACCCAAGGACATACGTCACCACCACTTCGCAGGATCTAACAGCACAGCTTCAAAAGATGGACATCAGTATCACTCCCTCCAAGTCCGTAATAACTGGTTTTAACGGTCTCATTCTCGGATATGCGAAAACAAACGGCCTGCATGGAATAGGTCTGTATGGTGAGCTAAATGAGCCATCCATTCCTCAATATCGTACCGCAAAGAGCGTAGTCAAGACTTTGGAAAAGCTCACCTACCAGAGCTTTGGCAGCACCCACGAGCTTGACGTAATGGCCGAAACCATAGACAAAAAACTCAAAACGGACTGGCGGATGGATTTTTAGTCACTTGTGCTTGTGCATTTCCGCATTTACGTGACAGTCACAGCTACAAAGCTCGGTTTTGTGATCATTTTGGCAGTCAATGCATTCATAGTGTCTGTGTTTTTCACAGCTTCCGCAGATCATTTACAGATCTGATTATACACAAGTCATATTTTAGGACTGTGTCACAGATCAATTTCGCTTTTCTCAAGGATCGAGGCCGTAATCTTGTAGTATGATACCGGGTCGATTTGCTTTGCAAATCCCTTGTCTATGTTTATCAGGTATATCGAGTTGAGTTTTGCGTTGAGTATGTCTTCGTACTCGATTGGAGGGTTGCGGTAGAACTGGTCGCACAATACCTTGATCTTTTTGATCTCATTTTCAGGCCTAAGCGAGGGAGGGTTGAGAAATATTCGGTGGAAGGGCAGGATTCCAATGACTGGCGTGGCAAGCGAAAAATCGTTGCAGTATTTGCTGTACCTTGCTATCTTGCTCACTATTCTGGATACGTAATAATCGATGGTGTCTAGTGCGTGCTCCGGTGGAGTAAAGCCAGTCTCTATCTCAATTATCGATATTTGGTTGTCTTTTTTTGCGTAAATGTCGCACACAAGTGAGTTTGTTAGCTGCTTTTCCACGTCGACAGTAAATCCTTTTGCTACAAGGTTTGCTGCACATATCAGCTCCAAGACAGAGTGGTTTATCTTAACTAGGTTTTGCTGGTACAGCTCAATCAGTCGCTGCCGCACATAATTCAGCTTTGGAAGATCGTCTTTTTTGAGCTGTGATGAAAGCTGGTTGGTTACGGTGTAAACATCGTCTCTAAATTTTTCTAAATCCAAAACTCACAATTACGCAACATTGCTAGGTTTATGAAGATACCTAAAGGAGTGATAAAAATAAGAGATTATGCTGCTTCTCTGACACTTTTGACTTTGGCAATTGCCATTGGGTCTCCATTTATTGGCTCAACAGTTACTGTGATTGTGTCTTTGGCGCTCCTGCCTTGTCCGTCGCTTACTGTAAGCTCAAAGACAAGTGACTTTGTCTCACCGTTGCCAACCTCTGGTGCCACAAATGATGGCTTTGCCAAGTCAGTTGCAGACAGTGTTACTTGCTCACCAGAAACCTGTCTCCAGTTGTAGGAGAGTTTCTGCTTCATTGGGTCTTTACCTGAGCCAAATAGTGTCACTGTTGATTGTTCTGGGACTGTCTTATCCTTTCCTGCATATGCAGTGATCTGTTTTGAGATGGTGCCCTTTACTGTGATGTCCACTGTATCCGGTTCGCTGTCTGCCTGACCGTCGTTGGCAATCAACTGGAAAGTAAGGACAGTGTCAACTGAAACCTTTGGAGCAGTAAAGCTTGTCTCCAGATCCGTCTCCGTAGACAGTGTCACGGATGGACCAGATATCTGGCTCCACAGGTAAGTCAATGGTTCATCATCCTCATCGAACGCGGAGCCCATAAGCATAACTGTAGTTTCGCCGTCTACTGTCTGATCTTCGCCGGCATCAACTTCTGGTATTCCGTTAACTGGGAGTACTGTAACTCTAACTAGGTCTTTTGCTGGATGACCGCTTTCATCTGCTACTCGCAGCTCAAAGACTAGAACCTTTACTTTGCCGTTCTCCACCACTGGTGCGACAAATGTTGGCTCTGGCTCGTCGAGTCCAGACAATTCTACTTGTTCACCGCCTACCTGTCTCCATTCAAATGTGATTTCTTCACTATCTGGGTCTTCGCCCACGCCAGACAGTGTTACCAAAGTCTGCTCGTCGACTGTTTGGTCAACTCCTGCATCGGCAGTTGCCCTCACATTGTTTGAGTAGACAGTGACAGTCATAGTGTCAGAATCTTTGCCGCCATATGGATCGGTCACTGTTAATTCAAATTTTAATTCTAAAGCTGCACCACCGCTTACTTCTGGTGCCAAGAATCTTGATTCGGCTTTGTTTGGATAAACCAAGTCAACATCATCACCACCGATTTGTTTCCAAGAGTACTGGAGTTTGTCTCCGTCTGGGTCTGTGCCAGAGCCGCTAAGATAGACATATCTGAATGATTGTGTGTTTCTGTCCGGTCCTGCGTCAGCCTCAGGATCATCGTTGAGTGGTCGGACTTTGATAATCACAATATCTGTTGCAGTTCCACCACCTTCTGCAGAACAGGTAAATCTAAATGCCATTGGAACCATTGCGCCGTTTGGAATTTCTGGTGCGACAAATGTTGGGTCAGGGTCTGCAGTGGAAGAGAGCTCAGAGAATGGACCGAGTGTTTGTGTCCATGCATAAGTCAGTTCTCTATCTAGTTTATCCATGCATGTCCCTTCCAGTTGTACTGTTTCACCCTCGTCTACTATTTGGTCGTCCCCAGCATCAGCGCTAATCAATGTTGGCTTGCCTGCGGTGACTTTGATTACTACGTTGTCTCTTGCCAAGCCGCCAAAGCCGTCTGCGACTGTGAGTTGGAATCTAATTGTACCGGAGCTTCGCTCCATTTCTGAAGAATCAAAACTTGGACTTTGAGAATTTGGATCATCTAAGGTAACTATTGGACCATCAATTTGAGACCAGTGAAAAGTTAGTGGGTCACCATCTGGGTCAGAGCCATCACCGTTTAGTGTTACTGTGTCACCCTTTTCCACTGTTTGGTCTGGGCCTGCATCAGCAGTTGGCGGCTGATTTCTTGGCAGGACTGTGATCTTGATTGTATCTGTGTCGACACCTCCATATGGATCTCTTACAGTTAGCTCAAAAGTCAGAATTTTTACTTTACCGTTTTCTACTTCTGGGGCCTTAAAGGTTGGCTCTGCGACATCTGCAGAAGGAAACAGTTCGACTTGTTCACCGCCTGTTTGTCTCCAAGAGACATCTAGGGTGTCATCGTCTGGATCTACGCCTTCGCCAGAAAGTGTGACAAAGTCTCCCGATTTTACTATGTTTGTCGTAAATGGAGTAGTCTGGGCTAACGCCTGTGATGAAACGGTGCCCAAAATCAGCACACTCAGTAGAATAGCGGATAATTTTAATTGCAACGTTTTTACCGTAAAAATCACGCCGATTAAAAGCTTTCGTTCAATTGGGGACAATTTTTGGATCAATTTTTGGTGATAGAGTTTTTTGTTTACTATTTTCAAAGAAATCTGATAAGTGGATCAGGTCAAGGTCGAATTTCGATCCTGATCTCAAAATTGCAGATCCGCTTGCCGAATTTGATCAAAAGATCCAAAACTGCTCAAAAATAACTGATTCATAGCTATTCTCAAATTGAGTTTCGAGGTTAACAAAAAAAAGAAAGAAATCAGCCGTTGAATCGCCTAGCAGTCTTTTCTGCTTTGCTGGCAGCACTGTTGCTTGCCACTACCACGTATGCCTCTGCGGCGACGTTATGGGACTTTATGATAAAAGCCGAGTTCGAAGAGTCACAAATACACCTCAATGAAAAACCAGTCATTTCCGGAGTCGTCTTAGACCAAGCTTCAAAGCCGGTTTCAGGTGCAGAAGTCAAGATCCGCTTTGCAGGAGTTTCAGTTTCTACCACCACAGGTGACGACGGCAAATTCCATTATGAGTTTGGTCAGCAGACAACATCAGGTGTATTCTCAGTAGTGATTTCTGCAACCAAAGACGACCTCAAAGGATTTGCCAGAACCACGTTGAAGGTAGGTAATGAGTTTTCCACCTTTGACGAGATCTACTATAAGCAGTTGGCCCAAAATAAAACCAAGTCTGCTTCTGCACCAGCACCGTATGAAGTACTCAAGCTGAAAAACTATGAGAAATTCCTCGAAGAGCAAAACAAAAAACTGCAAAAACAATACGACATAGAAGCAAGAAAGCTTGCCATGGACGAAAAGCGTGACGTAGCAATGCTAAAGCTTGAGCAGGCACTTCGGGAAAGGCCAGTAGGACCTGGTGTGTATGGTGGGCTGGCATACAAAGATTATATGGCAAAGCTAGACCCACGCATCAAAAATACTATTGCAAGCCAACTCAACTACACAAAACAGCTCCAAGAAGAAGCAAGACAAGCAATGAAGCAAGTGCTTGACAACGGCGGGTCACTACAGGATGCACGAAAGATATACTTTGAAAAATTATCGATCACAAAAGAGAAGCTCTTAGAGGTAAACGATAAAAACAATACAAAGGGCTACTCCAAGACACTAAAGTCCGAAGACAAGAAGATCAACAGCAAAAAAGTCAAGGGACTCACGCTCAACAAGTATCTCAAGTAGATCCGGCACAAGAAACATGGTTCCATTTTGGAACTCAGAAACGCCAATTATTTCCGTGATAGATATAATCAAAGCTATTGAAGTGCCGCCATGATGTCCACGAGCATCAGTCTAGGCAAGGGAATTGGGAAATATCTATCATCCATACTGATAGACGAAGAAGGAGTCTCCATAGAAAACATCTGGCAGACAATCACCGACTTTGGCATAAACAGAGAAGATCTCAAAAAACTACAGCCCACTTACAAGGAACTCTTTGAGATCTACTCGGCCATTAGGGCATATAGAATTAGCGTCAAGTATCTCAAGGAACTCAAAAACAAGCTTTAGGCCACTCGTGCATCTGGAAGATGGAAATGCATGGATGTAAACGACATTAAAGAAAAGCTAGTTCTGCTTGGAGTCACTGCCGTAGTATTTTTGCCGTTGAGGCTACTTGTTGGCCAATATCTAACGGAGCACTGGCTAGGCAACTTGGGCATTGCCACACTAATCTCTGTGACACTTGCCATACTGGTCAAAAAAGGCAAGCTTGGCCCATTTGGCACCATCTTCAAAAACCAGCTGACAAAGGCGCTTTGGGGCAAGTCCGCCAAGATAATTATACTCACCTTGGTTCTGTTTACCTGTTATTTTGGCGCCTCCATACTTTTGATTGAGCGCGGCAACACCCTATATCACATTGACAAAGAGATTCTTGCACACAGCGTGGCCAACAACGAGTTCAAAGCACTGAGCTTGAATGGTCCAAACATCTCTGACTCGGGGGCTTTTGGACTCACTCAGATACAGTACATGGATTATCTTTTTTCGGTCTCCTTTGCCATGCTAAACGATCTCACAAACGGATTGCTTGTCAACTTGCACCTGATCTTATTTATGGAGCAAATCGAGATACTGGGCCTCTTTTGGTTTTACCGCAGAGTGTTCAAGCCCCAGCTTGTCGCCACATAATGCCATGTTTGTCTGTTCCGAACAGACAAATTGAGAATATATCAAAGATTTTTGATCTTGTTGGTTTGCTCAGGTACGCAGCAATAGCAATTGCTTTGGTCGCAATCATGGCACAGGCCTATGCCCAAGACCTCAATTATGAGGTAAGGATCCTCAAAGGATCTTCAGAGTCGCAGTCAAAGACATTCTACCCAGACATTCTACCAATCGGTCCTGGTGACACGATAACTTGGATCAACGAAGACTCTGTCGCACACAGCATCACAAGCGGAGTGCCAGAACACCCAGACTACTCTGGCAAATATTTCAGGACAGGAGTCATTGAATCATCCAAGTCCACCACACTTAAAATTGAAAACCCGATTTACTTTGCGTACTACTATTTTTGTGAGATACACCCATGGCTTGAAGGAAAAATAGTAATGGAGAATGCGCCAGAAGCCCAACCTGAAACAAGTAACGCCCTGATTGCACAGAAATCATACAGCGAGAACCAAGACATACTTGTGAGCGGCCAAGTTCCGGACGACTTTGCAACATTGCCGTACTCTGTTCTCCTTTATGAAAGTCCAGACAGACTAGTCTACGCAAGGAATGGCAATTTTGAAAAAGACGCATCATATATGCAGACCATCCAGACGGACGGGCTCCGAGTTGGCACATATCTGCTCAAGGTAGTATACGGCCTGCCAACGCAGGTAGCTACTGCAACGTTTGAAATCACACCAGATCAGTCGACCCCCATCCCAAGCTGGATAAAGGACGGCGCCAAGTGGTGGTCCACTGGTACTATTTCCGATAGCGAATTCATCGACGCAATAGAGTTTTTGGCAAAAGAAAAGATAATCACGGTTCAGAAAACCGAATCTTCTTCCTCTGGATTCATTCCCTCATGGGTCAAGACGAGTGCAGGCTGGTGGGCCGATGGCATGATCTCAGACAAAGAATTTGCGCGAAGCCTGCAGTATTTGGTAAATTCCGGAATAATTCAGATCTAATCTTGTTTGAGGAAGATCCTCACTGCTTCAAGGTGCGAGCAGTTTGCCTTTTTGCCTTTTCCGTGATGGAATTTGTAAAAGTTCTTGAAGCCGAGGCAGTCGCATGACTCTGCGGTAACCATGTATGATTTGTTTGGATCCGATGACGATCTAACTTGATAGAGATCTTCGTCTATTTTGATGACGTTTCCTTCGTCTACCAGTTTCTTTGCCTTCCTTATTGTGCTTGCACTCACAGGGCAATTTAGATCGATGTGGTTAGAATAGATTGCGATCTCAGTGTGTTGTTGGTTCAAAAAATTTATCAAAAGAACACATAAGTAATATCAACCGAGTTTTGCTTTGATTAGCAAGTGGAGCGAAAATTCAATCAGACCCCAGGTGACACAAACATTGCCATTCTGGGGTACATGTCAAAAGTAGGGACATGGCTTAACCTAAGACAGATCACCACAGGCACGCCTGGCTCCGACCTCAACAGAGAGCGACTCCGCCTCATCTTGGAGAGTTTTGCAAAAAAAGGCTTCATAGAGATGCGTGAAAGTCAGAATCCCAAAGCAAAGTTGGAATACAAAATAACCGAAAAGGGTCGAAACACATTTCTCAAGTGCACCAATTTTGATCCGGACGTAAAAGCGGTTCTAGGTTTAAGAGACTTTTCCGATAAGCTGGAGCCTTAGTTAATCCACAACATCGAGTATCCTTGTTCGTCTTCAAAGATTAGATCCATGTCAAAGTCCAGATTCAGCTTCTGCATAAGTGATGAGAGCTGAGATGACTGCAGATCTTCGTCATAATTTTTTGCGACACATAAAACCCTGAAAATCAGTTTTCCTGACTTTGATATGTTGTTTGTGAACTGCTCCAGTGTGGAAAATGACACATTGTCAAAGAATTTTACGATAAAATCGCCTTTCTTTGTTGGAACCAGTATGTCTACTGTATCTGCACCCACCTTCTGGTTCAGCTTTGCCGGAAGTTTTTTGTCTGATTTTCCTCTAAGCAGCGTCTGCAGCTCAGGAAAAACAAGGCATGAATGGTTTAGGATTCGCTCTATGCGGTCTTTTCCCTCTGGAATCGATGTCTCAAAGTTAACAAGATAAGACTGCCTGATTAGCTGTCCCTCAATTGACTTTAGCTCTTTTCTGTAGATGTGGCCCCTGTAGGTGATCCACAAAAACAAAAAGGACAAAAGCCCGATTACGAGTCCGTTGCTTGCCATGAGCCACACCTGCGTAGTGTACAGCCCAAGTATGCTTTCTGGCGCAAATACTCGTTCAGAATTTGGCACAAATACAAGACTTGCAGCCCCGGTTTTTTCGTCGCGAATTTCAGTTATGTGTCCGTTCTTTGCTATTTCTTGTTGAAAATAATACTGCGAGAGTGATATGACTACGGATAGTGACAAAAGCCCGATTATTACCATAACTAGTATAACTCGGTACCAGCTGCTGAGATTCTCAATTGCAATGTCCAGCTTTTCTGCCAGCGACTTGTCTCCGTTCTCGGACACGTCTGTGAGCTTTTCTATGCGTATTTAATAACTTGTTACAAATTGTAACATGATACAGTTATTGCAAAATTGCTTTTATATCTCAGACTAAAGGTAGGTAATGCAAGTCGGGCATACCCAAACGATAGTTTTAGACTCCAATGTGCTGATAAAAGAAATCCAGGAAGGTCGCGTTCTAAGATCTATCGCAAAGAGAATGAGAAAACACAAGTCCAAACTCGTAATTCCAGAAGTGGTGTTAGGTGAAGTCAAAAAAATAACTGGCACAGACCCAGTATCTACGATGAACCGAATATACCAGTACTGCAGACATCCGCTTACAGTAGACAAGACAAACGAAATCGATTCAGAATCACAAAAGCTGACTGAAAAATACTACGAGTGCCACACACCAGACAGCTTGATTTTAGCCACAGCAAAACTCGTCGGTGCCACGCTTGTAAGTTTTGATCGTAATTTATTGCAGACTGCAAAGATGGAAGGAGTCCAGGCATTCCTCCCAAGAAACTACATTCGATGGGGATAGATTCTATGAAGGCACTCGTTTTGGAAGAAAATGTCAGAATAATCGAACTCTATAAAAAAATATTTGAACAAAAAAATCATCAAGTTGATTTTGTCTCAGATGTCGGTGCCTGCCTTGGCAGAATCGACGCCGGCACAAATTACGACTTCGTCGTCTTGGAAAAATCCATGAGAATACCAGAAGGCGACAATGTAGAAGACATGATACTGGCCGCAAGGCCACAGCAGAGGGTCTTCTTTCTTTCACCATACATGTCTCAACGTGACTCCCAGTTTGACGCAGTAAAAGAGACGCTGGATCTAATCGACAAGCCATTTGCCATGATCAGCTTGCTTTCCTCCCTTGAGATAAAATCATGTATTCGAGCATAACATTTTAAGCTAATTTCATCAAGTCATACCAATGGGATTGAAGCGCTACTTTGCAAAACGCGCAGCCATACTTTTTGGCGTCTTGATGGCCACACTACTTGTCACAATACTTCTTGTTGGCTCCAACATGGACACCATAATGAAAAAAGGTGTTGCAATCCAGGTAAGAACAGAAGTAGTTGAGAACAAGGCGTTGGTATCAAGTTTTCAGAGCACTGAGGAGCTGGATCAATACATAGCACGGCAAGTAGAACAAAGGACAAAGAGCCTCGGCCTCGACATGCCATGGTACTCGCCAAACAGAATAGGTCTTGCGATGTACAAGATCCTCATTTTGGATTTTGGATACGCCACGTTTATTAGCAGTGATTCTGGCTCCACTGCAGTAAGTGACATCATTTTAGAAAAACTGCCCCGTACAATCCTCCTTTTTACGACAGCCACCATCACAATTTCCATAATTGGCATATTCATTGGGGCAATCTCTGGCAGCAAGATTGGCTCCAAGGCAGACAAGGTAACCTCAATTTTTGCCATAATCAGTAGCAGCTTTCCGGTATGGTGGATTGGATTGATCATGATCTTTACTTTTTCGTTTTCATATAACCTGTTTCCTGCAAGGGCCACCCCACTGCTACCCCCCACAGACCCAGGGTACATTCCGGCCCTATTGTACCATATGACACTGCCCCTCATCACAATAGTTCTGATTGGTTTTGGAACGTGGGCCTACCTAGTCAGGAATTTCATCGTTGGAATAATGCAAGAGGATTTTATTTTCGTAAAAAAAGCAATAGGCATCAACCAGAAAAAGATCATCTTTGGGAGCGCTTTAAAGAACGCAGCGCCGCCAATAGTAACCATCCTTGCACTGAGCCTGTCGGGCTCACTTGGTGGAGCCATAATTACAGAGGCAGTCTTTGATTGGCCTGGCATGGGCCGACTTTATTTTGAGGCAATAAGCGTAATGGATCTCCCAGTGATCATAGGCGCTACTTATGTTCTTACGGCATTTTTTTTGGCAAGCATCTTTGTCGCGGATCTGCTTTATGGATACTTGGATCCAAGAATAAGGACCGTCTGAGATGGCCACATACTCTGAGCTAAAAGAAGGATTTATCAGGAATAAAATAGGCCTAGTTGGAATTGGCATTCTGGCATCGCTAATTTTCGTCTCTGCGGCGACGGCGCTTTTTGTGCCACTGGAGATGTACAAGCAGTGGAACAACCCCGCCAGCTGGACGATGCTGCCAAAGTCTGCTCTGCCAAGCTGGGTGAATTTCTTTGCGACAGCAAAGATCCCAGAGCATCAAATACTGGAAAATACGCAAACCATCCTCCAAAAAAGCAATGTGGCGGCCACAACTATGCAAAAGTTTGAGTTCGATTATGAGTATGATTATTTTCCAAACGAGTTTCTCTTGCAATACACCATTCAGTATGATGGTGCACCTGTCCTCAAAATAGATGTCATCAGGCCTGATGGTGTAACGCTACGACTAATCTCGTCGTCTTTACCACAGTCAGAACATACAACATATTCCGATAAGATCTTTTCAACAAGCGACACAATCAGAAAAAACTTGCTGCTCCAGTCTGACAAGTTCTCATATCCGCTTGACGACCTTACCACAAAAGAGATCATCTTTTCAAAATCTGAATCGCGGGAGGTACTAAAAGGCAGATACGTCTTTGTTGTCAGTCTCGTCAACACACAGTCAGCTAGTACCTTTTCTGATTCCAAGTTAATTTTGGGAGGCAAAGTATACGGCCTTGTCGGCACAGATGAGTTGAGGCGTGATCTTTCAATCGGTTTGTTGTGGGGAACCCCTATCGCACTCTTCATTGGTATAGCGGTTGCAGTTGGCTCCGTTGTCTCCGGCCTCGTCTTTGGAGTTTATGCTGGTTACAAAGGAGGAAAAACAGATGAGGCCATGATGAGATTCAACGACATAATTTACGCATTGCCGGCGCTTCCGTTTTTGATCATATTGTCTGTGACTACGTCCAATAACATATTTTTGCTGATTGGCTTTCTCATGATGTTTGGTTGGGTAGGCGTCGCCAAGGTCTCAAGGAGTTTGTCTTTACAAATCAAAACTCGACAGTTTGTAGATGCTGCAAAGATCATGGGCCAAAAAGACTCCAAGATAATATTTCGACACATCATCCCACAGATAATGCCATATGCTCTTGCAAGTATTGCAATTTCTGTCCCAGCAGCAATTACTACGGAGGCTGGCCTAAGCTTTTTGGGTCTTGGAGATCCCACATTTCCCACATGGGGCCAAATTCTACACGATGCCAAGGCACATGGTGCTGCTGCACGCGGTCTGTGGTGGTGGATAATACCTCCAGGCGTGATGGTCGCAGTAACCGGGCTTGCGTTCGTATTTATTGGCAATTCACTTGAGGCTGTGGCCAACCCCAAGCTAAAACGCTAGTTGGTAAGCTGAAAGTCCCTAATTATTTTGAGTGTCTGATCGTTTAGTTTTATTGTATATGCGGCGGCGTTTGGGTCATTTAACTGCGAGAGCATTTCTGCGAACTTTGTCTTGTCGCGTCCTCGCTCGTACATTCCTCCCGTCTCTTTGACGCAGAGTGGGAATTTTTTTAGGTTGATGCCGTTTTTGAAGAGATATTCTATGAATTTTTTGTAGTTTTCCGTCTCGTACCAATCTATTTGTTTTTCCTCACAAATGGCAATCCAAGTATCTATTGAGTTTTGGTAGATTGCTTGTTGTCTGAGTTTTTCAAGCGACATTGCTAAAAGTCTGCGCGCTTCATCTTTGAACCACATCTTGGACACGTGGCACCTTTGAAGCGGTGGTTGCACGTTAGACACACATACTTGACTGTGCCGCCACCTTCTGAGTTGAATCCGAAGAATCCGCCTCCTCCCGAGTCGCCATAACCTCGCATCCTGCTCATGTACCTACGTCGGATGAATAGTGGCAACATTATGAATATCGCAAGTGCCGCTGCAAGGCCATACGGAAATGGCAAGATCATCTGTAATCCAATGCTTACCGCAAGCGACGCAAACAGAAAGATCAGATAGTTTTTGTAGCTATACAACATAGTCTTTCCTTTAAAAAGCCTAATAAAGTTTTGTCAGTTTTTTTCTTCGCCATCGCCTTCAAAAATTATCTCGAGTTGGTTTCCCTCACTATCCCACGCAAAAATGTCCTCGTTTTCCTCATATGGGGATTTGACTATGATCGACACAAGGCCGAAAAAGTTATGCAGGTCAGTCACTGATGGCTCAGCTGAGCCACTTGGGTGTGAGTGTGCACTTCCCACGTAAGACAAGTCAAGCGGCAGAAACGATTGCGGAAATCCTGCAAATGTCTGGTCGCTGTACGAAAAAGGAGGAATTACAAGACCATTTATGGTGATTACGCCTTTTTTTGATTTGCCTCGAAGTATCAATATTCCTTCTGAGGGGTGTTTCATCTTGCAGTAACTAAGAATGCCGTCTCGTGCTTCTTTTTTGAGTACCACTTTGCGCTCCAAGTCAAACTTCATCCAATCACTCCACCTTAATGGTATATTTGGTTTTTAAGAGGCGCTCCAGTGAGTCTTCCAACTCGGAAATAAGTACGTCTTTTTGTGCCATTTGATGTTTAAGATCGTCTTCGAGTTTTTTGATTTTGAGTTTTGCGTCTTCGCCATCCGACTTTGCTTTTGCGAGTTGTTTTTCGAGATTCTCAAGGTTGCCAAGATCAAAGATGGTGAGTTTTTTTTGAAGTTCTTCTAGTTGCGATTTCAAACTATTTTTTTTCGACACAAAACCGTCTAAAAGAGAAATGATGTGAGTTATGTGGTCAACTGCTTTGTCTGTTTCTTTTACGGAAACACTTCCAGACATTATTCCCTTCATACATGATTCCAGGATTGTGACCGTGGCATCTTTATTTTCTGAGATTGTGGCAGAAGGGTTTTGGACTAGTCGTTCCAGAATTATTTTGAATGGTTTTTCAAGCGAAGTTACGTACACGTACTTGCCGAGTGGCCTTGAGATCTTGGAGAATTCTTCGTCTATTTCCTTGTTTAGCTGGCTTTCTTGGGTTACAAGACGGTTTATTTCGTTTCGATACTGCATGAATTTTTCATATTGTGTGGACTCGAAGAGTTCTGCAATTTGCTGTTGCGTAGATTTACTAGTACGCTCAAACTCAAGAAAAGATTCTTGCAGTTTATTTAGATGGGCGATGTTGTCATTGATTTCTTTGTGGATGTTTTGTACCTTCCTTGCTTTTTCATTAATTTCCATGGAAGCAGATTCAAGTGAATTGTAGTCTGAGATCATTTTTGCTATAGTCACATGGTCTTTTGTGATTAGTTCCAAGCGAGTTTTCAGATCGTTTGCATATTTTTTTGCAAATACGTGAATCACTCTGCTATGTTTGCCAAGTACATCACCGATTTTCTTTAATGTGTGCGAAGCGAGCTCTGCAGTCTTTGTTACTTCGTCATAGTCAGATGCATTTGGAAGTGTCTTTTTGGATTCTTTTGATATCACGTCAATTACTTCTGCCTTGCTTCTCACTACGAGAGTCCGAAGGGTCTTGTCAATGTCATCAACTTTGAGGTCATCAGTTTTTAGATGATCGATTATTGCATAAATTGAGCCAAGCTCGCGTTTAATTTCCTCAAAAAGCGGTTTTGTCTTCCTTACAATCTCATTTTTGAGTTGATTTTTTTTCTCAAGAAGAATCGGGTTTATCTCATCAAGTTTTATCTGCCTTTTGGTGGTGGTTTTTGATTCGTTTTCATCGATTCGCTCTCGTTTTTTTATACCCCACCCAAAAACCATGTCTAAACTCACATATTTTGTATCAAAATTATATCTGTCGATTTATTGAAGATTTAAAAAATAATGACAAACACTGCAGTTTGTGTCACGAATTATTCTGAATCACAATACAGTAGGCAAGCATTTTGCCACTGTAACCCAATCAATCAGTATTGATGTGCCTCCCTCCGCAGTATGGAAGGAGATAAGCAATTTTGTTGGGTTGACAGAGTGGGTAGTCGACGTAAAAAAGACAGAATTCCTCTCAAAAATCAGACATGGTGTTGGCGCCGCAAGGAAGATTTCTTTTGCAGATGGGAGCAATGTCATCGAGTACGCCGTAGGCTGGCAGGACGGCAAGCTAGTTTCATACATTGCAACACGCGGCCTGCCACTAGACGGATACCATGCGACACTCTCCATTTCCCAAAAAGAAAAAACACAGCTGAGCTGGACCTCATATTTGATTAGCAATAGTTCGGATAAAAAACAATTTGAGGAATTTCTGACGTTTATCGAATCATTTTACGCCAATTCACTCAAAAACCTCAAGTCCAAACTAGAAAAAGCATCATAAGTTACTTCGACGTAATCAACTTATGAGTGACACACGATTTACACTCCTTGGTGTTGTGCTCATTTTTGCAGGTTTTTTAATTCTTGGCATATTTGGACAAAGACACTACGATCTATCTATCCAAGCACAAGAATTTGGCAGCTGTTTTGAGTTCATAGATGGAGTGCAAACTGAAGTGGACTGCCAAGCTGCCGCTCAAGACAAAGCAGCATTCTTTGCTCTTGTTATCGGATTGATTTCTTTTGGAATATTTTTACTAATCAAAGGAGTCAGAGGCAAGTGGGATCAGGATGTAAAGCCTGAAGATGCAGTGGGCCCAAGCTCGTCTTTTCCAAGCTAGATTCGAATAATTCCATTTTGTATGAGGTACTGAATTCCTTTGACAAAGTCAGAGTTTCCTATTTTGTCTTCGGCCCACCATTTTGCGTTTGATTTGATCCAGGAGGGTATTTTTCGTTCTGTACCCTCGCCTTGTTGTGCGGTAGGAATTTGGATTATTTTTTGCTCGATTAGATATTCAAGACCTTTTGTAAAATCGACGTCACCTATTTTGTCTTCGGCCCACCATTTTGCGTTTGATTTGATCCAGTCTGGAATTATGAGCTTGCTTTCATCCAACATTGCAGGCACGCTTTGTAGTAGAACTATGTTGATGCCACTTGCCCTTGCGTCATCAATTAGTGCTTCAAGTAGCGCTAGCTTCTCAGCACTAACTTCATTTTCGAATACATCAGTCTTTACAGCAAAATCTGATGGTTGCATGCTCACCACTGCAAAGCCATACTGCGTCAAGCTTAGTCTAACCTTTTGTAGTGCTTTTTGTTGTATCGTTCCGCTCAAAAATGGATCATCGTCTACCAGATTTGCAAATGACACTGTACTTGGTATGTGTCTTGGCAAATCAGGCCTAAACGGTAGCTTTTCTTGTGCAATGTTCGCACTAAAATAGACCACTTTGTTTTGCCTAGCAGCCTTCAGCGTGTCCTCATTGAAAGTGTCGTACGGTGGAACAAAGATCACAGAAGACACGCCAAACACTTTTCTTATTTTTTCGTTAGTTTGCCTGATACTTGCTGCTTGCTTTTCCTCGTCATAACTTGTGTGGTCAATGTGTTCCCACCCTCTGTTTGCGATTCGTGCCTGTGACGGATCTTTCAGCTTTTCTTTTATCTTTTCTACTACCTTTGGATCATCACCGATGAATTTTCCTATTACTGAAATTGTTATTGGCACATCTTTTTTGTCAAGTGTGTCCAAGAGTGCATTTTGTACGTCGTTTAGCCAAAAGTCCTGTACATTATCAAGCCTAAAGGCAAGACAGTTACAATTAGCAGTCACGTCTTCTTGATTAGTGGTAACATTCTGCACCATATCATAATTCTCAATTGAACCGATGGGTAAAATCCTGAGATTTTTTGACTGGATTGTTTCAATTAATGATTCCAGTTCCTTGACTTTTGTAGTGTTTACTTTGTTGACGTAAAATCCGTTCTCATAGAGTGAGAATTCGTATGGATGCATCATGACTACGGCATAACCGTAATCAAAGAGACTCTGCTCTATTTTGTCCATAATTGTGTCGTTTGAGAGCGGGCGCCATATTCCTGTGTTGGCATCAAGATCTGCAGTCGATGGCAGTATTGGGAAATGATAGAAATCTGATTTTTTAAATGGTGGTGGATCTACTTCCGTTGCATCATAGCTTATATGAGTAAATCCATTGTTCTTCAACACCGAAAGTGTCTCGTTGTTAAACACATTTTCCGGAGGAATGAATGTCTTTGGCTTGACTCCAAAGACAGACATTATCTTATCGTTTGTCTTTACAATGAGCTCCTCCTGATCCTTTTTCGTCATGCTACTTAGGATCTTGTTGTTCCAGCTGTGGCTTGCGATCTCAATTGGATTTTCAGAAGCTAGTCCGGCCTTGATTGTAGAGATTAGTTTTTGGTCTGTCCCTATTACCCCACCTATGACACCGATGGTGATTGGCAGATCTTTTTGCTCAAAAAGCGATATCACTGCAAGTTGTGCGGGGGCAAGATAAAAATCCTGAATATCATCTAGCCTAAAAGCTACACAGTTGCAATCTAGGTGGTCGCTATTCAGCTCAGGGTTGTGGAGGTATACTTTGATTGTGTTTGTGGCTTCAGTAATTACGGCCTTTTTTCCAACTATTGTATGCAGATTACCAGTGTCATCTTTTGATTTAATGTACAAGGCATAACTGTTTACTTTGAGCTTTGAGAAGTAGGCAAGGCCTTTATCAGACACAGGTGACTCTGCAACCTTGTTCTTTTTCGAGTCAAATAACTGCGCTACAAATACCCCATCTTGTTTTGTAACCTTTGTTTTTGTAGAGTTGTAGACCTCTACTGTGATCAGCTTGTCTATGATTGTAGGCCAGGGCGTAATCACTTTGAACTCTTGTGCAACGGATGGTTGTAGCTTTATTGGCAGTGAGGTGAATTTAAGGCCAGGTCCAAGCGAGATCTCTGCGTAATAATAATCACCGTCTTTTATAGATGGGTAGAGCCACGCCCTAATGGAATTGCCAAACTGATCTGTGCTTGACGTATGCCAACTTTTACCATCATGTGATTTTATCACTACATATGCTCCAGAAAGTGGAGTCTGTCCGTCTTTGTAGAATACGTTTAGTCGCATTCCACCAAAGTTCTTTATTGTAATCTCAAGGTTTTGCTTGCTTTGTTGAAGATCAATAAATCCGACACTGGCATACATGTTATTGACGTATACTTCGACTTTGTAACGGTGTCCAAGCGGTAATGAAGATACACTAAATGGGTTATTCTCAAGAGACAAAATCTCCTGTGTCGGCGTCTTTTCCAGATCCTTGTATATTTTGACTAGGACGCCTTGTGGAAATATTCTGTCATTGTTTTCGTTTTTTATGAAGACATCTAATGTGCCTGTGTTTTGCTGTGCAAATGCTGCCGGAAGCGCGGCAATAAAGCATCCTGCCAATACCAAAAAAACTAGTTTAATCATCTACTGTCACACTCTTTGCGCGCTTGTCCATTTTGCTTTTTTGCCCAGAAGCTCTTCTATTACCGCTTTTATCTGTAGTACGTCCATCAGCTGCTTGTACCCGATCACCAAGAAGACCGAATATAGTATCATCCTTTTGTCGTCATTATCCATTCGTATTGCCATCGCAGACAGCAAGTATTGTAGCGCAATAAACATTCCAAGAGTAAATCCTACAAATTGATAGTTGCCAATTATCAGTTGGTATGCCACAAATCCCCACAGCATTATACTGGCTATTGGGATTACAAGCATGTGTATGGCCATGAGTGGGTATGAAAGTTTTTGCAGGTAACCAAATCTCGGATTCAATAAAATGTCAGAATGTCTCCTAAGTACTTGGAGGTTTCCACGGTACCACCTTTTTCTTTGGTTATAATAATCACGCAGTGTCTGCGGAGCTTGCGTGTACGCCGTTGCGGCACTGCTTCCACTGACTATCATTCCAGATCTGAGTACCTTCATGGTAGCATCAAAGTCTTCGACTAGAGTATCTTTGTGGTATGTACCTGCTTCTTCCAGTTTCTTTTTTCTAAAGGCACCAAGGGCACCAGGCACTATGGTAATTGCGCCAAAGTAATCCAACCCCCTCCTCATGATTTGTATTCCAGACATGTACTCAAGCGCTTGGCACCAAGTAAGCCAGTTTATCTTGTTGCGAATTTTGACATTTCCTGCCACTGCGGCCACATTTTCATCAATCATTGACTTTGCAATATGTTTTAATGAAGAATGTCCAATTATTGTATCCGCATCCACTATGACAACAATGTCGCCAGTTGCGTACAGCAATCCTTGATTCAACGCAGATGCCTTGCCACCATTTTCCTTGTGGATCACTTTGATTTTCTCTTTGAACTTCATTGCGACTTCAAGTGTTTTATCTTTGCTTCCATCGTCAACTACAATGATTTCCTTGTCGGGATAATCTGTAGCAAGAAGTGCGCCGATTGTTTCGCCAATGACTTTCTCTTCATTATATGCAGGTACAATGACGCTGATTCTTGGGTAAACTGTTGGTTCTTTCAATAATGCCTCCCTTGCGGCGCTGCGCACTGCCAGCGGTACAAAGAGCATAGTCTGCCAAAACGACAGCGCTAACGCCCACACAAATATTGCTTGAGTCAGTGTCACATGTGCTGGGTAACCCTCAAAGGCCATAATTGTGCCAAAGACAAATGGTAGAACCAAGATCACCATTGAATACAATGATGATGTTTTGGATTTGTATCTGTACTCTGTATGCGGTGGCTTCCGTGAGACAATATGGTAGAACGCGATTACGGCCGCAATGCTAATTGCGATAAGACTCAGATATGTAGAAATCGAATACACGTTGTAAATTAGCAAGGCAAAAATCGCTATTGCCAAAATGACAAGAACTGGATCAGGTTTAACTTTTTTTTCGGTCCTTTTTTCTTGTTTTTTTACTTGTTTTGGCAATTTTTGTTTTGGTTGTTCTCGTGTTTGTTTTACCGGAATTAGTTGTGCCCACTGTTGTGGCTTTTCTATTGGTAATTTCTTTTGTTTTTCTACAGGTTGAGTTTGTGCTGGAGGCAATGTTTTATGCTGGACTGGCCGATATGTATTTTCAGAGATTATTTTTGTTTTGTAAATCAGTTCTTTCTGTCGGATTGGTTTCTGCTGCACTGTGGTTAGTTCTTGCTTTTTTTGTAATGATGATTTGAAGCAAACTGCATGGAACCATTTGTTTTGGTATCGTATTGACTTTTGATCCAATCTGAGTTCTTCGTTACAACTAGAGCATTTTGGAAGCCGATGATTTGTCAATCTTATCTGTATTATGTCTTTCATAATCATTATTGTTGTGCCTTATTGTCACAATAATTGTGTAGAATAATCAAAGTTTTTAAGAATGACTAGATGCCGTGCTTTGTTTTATTTGCGAGTAGTTCGAGTGCTTTTGCAATGTTGCCTGTTTCGTCACTAATACCTAATTTTTTCAACTCGTTCTTAATGGTTAAGACCGGATCGATGATTTCATGTCTTTGTTGTTTTTGAGCTATGAACTTTAGCTCTTCTTTGAGCTGGTCTATTTGTTGTCGTTTTAATTGTAATTCATTCTTCGTTTTTTCTATTACTGATTGCTCATGTTCTAATCGTTGCTGAACCTTTTGATACTCTGATTCTAATGTGCCAATAAGCGACTTAGTGTCCTCTTCTGTGATATATTTTGGATTGAGTTGTTCCAACTCCATTCTGTTCTTTGGGGTTTCCTGAAAACAGTTTAGCTCTTCAGCAAAACGCTTTTGATTCTCCATGACTTTTTTGAGCTCATTCATTCTCTCTTTTAGTAAAACATTGACAAACTTTTGATATTGGTTTGTGTTATTGATTTGGTCCTTTATCTGCTCTGACTTTTCTTGCACGATTTCTTGCCTTGTAGCGTTTTGTTTGTCTTTTGAAAAGAAGATAGACCTTTGTGATACTTCAAGTGGATCTTGGATCTCTATTTTCGGACCAATCTCGGTAATGTGAGACCACTCGTCTTCTGCAGAGACATCTTTGTTGTAGTGCTTGTCTGCACCATCCTTTGTTATCCTGTTGATATGTTTTACCAATATTTGCTCAAAGTCGTAAAACGATATGACATCTTTGTTGACTGAAATAAACGAACAATTTCTGTTCATTTTATATCAAATTAATCGTAGGCGCCAGGTAAGGGATTCGAACCCTTGAGTGCGAATGCACAACCGCTACCCTGTCGGAGATCTCGAGGCGGTCGCCGTACCGCTTGGCTAACCTGGCATATTTTTGCACTCTTTTGCCCATTATATAACAACCAGTCCCAGTAGATACAAAAGCAGGCAACGCCGTATTCATTTCAATGGGCTTAGACCTAAAAGGTCTCACGACCAAAGAAAAGACGAAGCTTGAGTCATTTTCTTCCAAAGTCATCGCAATAGATGCATACAATACAATTTACCAGTTTTTGTCCATCATTCGCGGCCCTGACGGTACACTACTTTCAGACTCAATGGGTCGCGTCACAAGCCACCTAAGTGGACTATTCTATCGAAACATCAACTTTCTTTCATTGGGTATAAAACCAGTATACGTATTTGACGGCAAGCCACCGTCACTAAAGGCGGCAGAAATAGAACGACGACGCCAGATTAAAAAAGAAGCCACAATAAAATACGAAAAAGCGCTTGCTGAGGGAAACGTCGAGGACATGCGAAAGTACGCCCAGCAGACTACTGCCATGCAGGATGGCATGGTAGATGACGCCAAGCACCTTCTTGGATTATTTGGCATTCCGTATATTGAGGCACCGTCTGAAGGCGAAGCAACTGCTGCACACATGACACAGACAGGCCTTGCATACGCGGTGGCAAGTCAGGATTACGACTCGCTTCTTTTTGGTGCGAAAAGACTGGTTAGGAATTTTACAAACTCTGGCAGACGAAAGTTGCCAAACCGCAACACCTACATTGAGATCGAGCCAGAAATAATAGATTTACAAAAACTTCTCATCGAACTTGACGTGACAAGAGAACAGCTTGTAGACATTGGCATACTCATTGGAACCGATTTTAATCCGGACGGATTTGAACGAATAGGCCCAAAGACAGCACTAAAGATGATCAAAGAATTCGGGAGACTCGAAGACATACCACAGATTCAAGACAAGCTAGTCGAGATTGACTACAACCAGATAAGAAAGATCTTTTTGGAGCCAAAAGTAGTAAATGTGACTGAGATCAAATTCGGTGCGCCAAACAACTCAGAGATCATAAAATACCTAGCAGACGAGCGAAGTTTTTCGCGTGAGAGGATCGAGTCATCACTCACAAGGCTTCAAAAGGCAACTGAAAGACGTGGCCAGACACTTGAGCAGTGGTTTTAACACATACGAACTTTTTGTATGGATTCTGTTAACTAGATAAGTGCCTGTTAATTACACAGAACCTTTGTACGTAAAATTTTTTAATGATGCAAAAAAAGACGCAGACGACGTGAGAATTCAACTAGTCGCGATAACGGTACTTGTGGCATTACTTGCATCAGTATTTGTAGCCGAAGAAGCATTTGCTCAAAAGCAGAGCAAAAATGAGATAAAATCCATCATGGAGACATATAGAAAGGCAGTTGCAAAGGCGCAGTCAGACTTTACGGCTGCCATTAAAAAGGCAAACGCAGACGCAAAAGCCGCCGTAGCCAAAGGACTCCCAATCGACCAAATAAACGCCGATTCAAAGGCTACGATTCAAAAAGCCAGAGTAGATCTCAAATCCGCAATGGACAAGGCTAAAAGTGATGCGAAAACTGCCTTGGAGCGCCTAAAGGCCACAGTCAATACCAAGACGTCAAAATAATTCGTCATCATATTCTTTTCTAAAACTGCAACTTAGGTACCGATTTGTTTTTTTAGTTCCACAAATGCAGCTTGGATCTCATTTACTGCTGCACCATCCTCAAGTGTGCTAATGTCTCCGATCTTTTCGTTGCTTGCAATTGCCTTGAGCAGTCTTCGCATTATCTTACCACTGCGTGTCTTTGGCAGCTTGGAAACAAAATACATCTCCTGAGGTGTAGCAATTGGCCCAATCTGCTTTCGTACAGTGGTTACCACTTCTTGTTTGAGGGACTCAGATACTACCACACCCTCCTTTGGAACCAAGAATGCAATTATTACCTCACCTTTGAGAGGATCCGCAATTCCACACACTGCTGCCTCTGAAATAGATTTGTGGGAAACAAGGCTGCTTTCAAGCTCTGCAGTGCCGATTCTGTGGCCTGCAACCTTGAGCACATCGTCTGCCCTCCCAAGTAGCCAGAAATATCCATCCTTGTCCTTTATGGCATAATCCCCAGTATAGTATGAGCCGGGATATTTTGACCAGTAAACGGATTTGTATTTTTCATCGTCTCCCCACAAAGTCAGCAGCATTCCAGGCCACGGCTTTCTTATTATGAGATATCCTTTTGTTTCAGCTGCTACATCCTTTCCGTTTTCATCTACTACTGCGAGATCAACTCCTGGAATCGGCAATGTCCCAGAGCCTGGCTTTAGTGGAATGGTTTCAATTCCAGGTAGTGGCGATATCATCATGCCTCCGGTTTCTGTCTGCCACCACGTATCGATGATGGGGCATCTGTTTTTGCCAATAGTAGTGTAATACCAACGCCAAACCTCAGGATTGATTGGCTCTCCAACCGTTCCAAGAAGCCTTAAACTGGAAAGATCGTACGAGTTTGGAATATAGTCACCATATTTCATAAACATTCTAAGTGCAGTCGGAGTAGTATAAAGAATCGTGACTTTGTACCTTTGTACTATGTCCCACATCCTTGCAGGGGTCGGATAGTCCGGTGCCCCCTCATACATAACTTGTGAGGCACCACACAACAATGGACCATATGCAACATAGCTGTGTCCTGTGACCCAGCCAATGTCTGCGGTGCAGAAATACACGTCAGAATCCTTGATGTCAAAGGCCCACCGAAATGTAGCACCGATATGCGTCAGATACCCTCCCGTATCATGCAGCACGCCTTTTGGTTTCCCAGTAGTACCTGACGTATACAGAATGTATAATGGGTGATCACTTGGCAGCTGTTCTGCCTCGCAAACATTCGATGAGCTTTTCATTAACTCTTCCCACTCATGATCTTTTTTTCCGAAACTAACTTGGTTGCCAGCTCTTCTTAGAACTATCACATGTTCTACAAAACTGAGGCCCTCAATTGCAGAATCGATTGTTTCTTTTAGCTTTACTATGTTTCCTCTTCTAAATCCGCCGTCTGCAGTAATTATCACTTTTGATTGCGAATCCAACACCCTATCTTTTATCGAAGATGCAGAAAAGCCAGAAAAGACGACTGTGTGTATTGCTCCAATCCTTGCGCAGGCCAAAATTGCGACGACTAGTTCTGGCACCATCGGAAGATAGATTGTTACCCTGTCTCCTTTTTTGACCCCAAGTGACTTAAGCGAGTTGGCAAGTCTCTGCACTTGATCGTAAAGCTGCCCATACGTTATGGCGCGACGATCCTCATTTTCCCCTTCCCAAAATATGGCCACTTTGTCCATTTTTGTGTGATGCACGTCCAAGGCGTTGTATGAGGCGTTTGTCTTGCCACCCACAAACCAGCGTGCAAATGGTGGGTTCCACTCCAGTGGCCTTTCCCATTCTTTAAACCAGTGCAGCATTCGTGCCTGAGTCTCCCAGAACTTGACATAGTCTTTTGATGCCTCAAGGCGGATTTGCGGGTTGCTATTCCCAAGACCTATCGAATAGATTTCCGATTCCACAGGTTTTGTTTTTCATTACTTATTTGTAAATTTAATTTTGATATAATAAAAAAGAAAATTTGTACCTTCCCTATGTGGCTTCCATGCTTCCAAACCATTCTGTAGTTTCAGACTTGGCAAAGTTCTTTGGTGGTGGCGGAACTGCGGAACGTGTCACTACCTTATTTTGTCCGGCCGGGAAAGTGCTCGCAGTTGTTGGTTCTGCCTGTGGCGTGCTTGTCTGAGTGCCATTGTCAGAGGATTCTGAAGTGGTGTTTGGTGGAGAAGGCGCATTTGTTGGAGTCTCGACTTGTTGACCAGAGTTAGTGTTGGCCACAAGATAGGATACAGCTGATTGTTGGATCTGTTCTTTTTGGTTAACGTCTGTGTGCACCCCTTCCAGGGACAGATCAGCAATCCTTCGCTGGATGTTTAGAATCTCTGCCTTTTCGTGGTCGATGTGCTCTATTATCTCGCCTGTGTGTGTCTTTATCAAGTCATACTTGGAGTCAGTGATCTCATTGCTCTTGTACTGAACTTTAGCGTCAAACAGTAGTGTCTTGACGGTTTTCATCTGCGTGTTCAGTTCCTCTAGACGTGCGGCTAGCTTTGTAGTAATTTCTTTTTCTGATTCTTCCAGTGTCAAAAGTTTTGACTTGTATTTTTCGTGTATTATTTCTGCGTCCTCTCTCATTTCGTCGTTTTCAGAAACTATATCGATTAACGCCTTGAGTCGTCTTAACGTTAGACCTTTCTCTCTTAGGAAGCGTTGTGCGTCGAGTCTCCATTTTGGTATAAAGATTACGACGTCGCCTTGAACAACTAATTGCTCAAATGGGATTTGAACCAGCCCTTGAAGGCCGCAGTCAACCCCCACAGTCTGTATGGAACCGTCGATGTCTGTTATCGTACCAATAACTTTGCCCATCTGGGTGCCATACATGTCTTTGACTTGCTTGCCGATAATCTCTATTTCGTCCTTATTCATTACTGAATGTGTTGCGTTTTATATAACCGACAAAATGTTAACAAGCTTTCTAGTTTTGGTAAGAACAATTTAACAAAAAATTTCGCAATTTTTAAAATTCAAGGCATAGAACCATCATTGTGATCGACAAAGACGGCCTTGACCAGATACTGCATTTTGTCTCAAAACGCTGGATAGAGCTAAGTCGGGATCCAAACAACAAAGCAATGAAAAACCTGCCAACGGACTTTTGGATGAATTCGGTTGGCGGAAGAGCTGGAAATGGACACTGGATTACTATGCTCCTATACACGGAAAACGAAAGCGACGCAAACGCACTCAAAGAAGTACTGCTGCGTTGGCAAGCAAAAGGTAGATCATCAACACAGGATCTAATTCAAATAAAGCGAAAGTAGTATATTTTAGCCCAATTCAGTTTTTGTGTCTTGGCTGATGAATATACCGATTCGGAAAAAGAGGTTTTGCTAAAACATTTCTCAAATGTTGATGATTCCGTATTTGCAATAATCACACCCCGCCAAGTGGATCGGGGCGCACTCATGTCAAGGTATAGCAGGACCGACAAAAGCATGAGGCGTGTTTTTCTTGATGAGTTCTTATCAAATGAGAATCGTGGTGAAGAATTTTACAACAAAGTGTTAATAGAATATGGAGATGACTCTGTCGCGGAACTTGGCATTGCACAGATCGCAATTGAAGGAATATCAAATATCGCAGTAAAGAAAATCGAGGACAGAAGAATTGGGCTGTCTTATTTAGAAAAATCATCACGTTATGTTGCATGGGACAAAAAAGTAAACGGCCAATTCAAATTCTATCGTGAGCCCACCATCATGAATTCAAGATTTGCAGATGCATACATACAAAGTTGTAATCTGGATTTTGAGATTTATTCAAAAAACATACAACCTATGATCAATTTTGTACGCGAAAAAGAACCAATCGAAAGACTCAAGTTCAAAGATTCCGAATCCGGCTCCGATGTCCTTTTTTCGAATCTCAAGTCACAAGATGACATCAAGTCAGCCACGATGATTTACAACGCAACGACAAAGGCAAAGGCGCTAGACGTCTTGCGTGGCCTACTGCCTGCATCAACTCTTACAAACGTAGGTGTCTCTGGGAACGGTCGTGCCTTTGAGTATCTTTTGACGATTTTGTTCAGCTCAGGCCTTGCAGAAGAGCAAGAATTAGCACGAAAAATCAAACACGAGTTAGATACGACCATTCGTTCCTTTGTGAGGCGCTCAGACGACAAATATGGCGTTGCCATGCAGAATTACCTCAAAACGGTACGACATACTGCGACAATGCTGGCAAAAAAGTGCAAACCCACTTCAAAATCAAGCGGTGCGCAGGTAAAACTTGTAGATTATGAGAAGGAATCAAAGGCGCTAGACAAGATAATTGCGGCGGTTTTGTACGAACATCAAACTATGCCTTACCAAGAAGTATTAGCACAGGTGAAAAAGATGGGCCTAAAAGCAAAAATCGAAATTGTGAACTCATTTACAAAGATTAGGCAAAACCGAAGACAGAGACCACCGAGAGCATTTGAGATGACGCAATACACTTTTGACATTGTGGGTAATTTTGGTATGTTCAGAGACCTGCACAGACACAGAGTGTTAACCTTGGAACGACAACTGCTCACGACCGACCATAATTATTCTGTTCCAAACGAGATAATCCAGTTGGGAATTGAGAAGGACTTCAAAGAATGCATGAAAACATCAAAGCAAGTCTTTGATTCGATGAGGACAAAATACCCTCAAGAGGCCCAATATGTTGTGAATTTTGCGTATAATTATCCATTCTTTATGAATCTGAATTTGCGTGAGGCGTCACATCTCATTGAGTTGAGAACCATTCCACAGGGTCACACAGACTACAGGCAGGTAGCACAGAAAATGTTCCTCGCAATACAAAAAGTTCATCCGAATCTATCCCGCATAATCAAATTTGTCGATCTCAAATCTTATGAACTCGAAAGATTTGAATCCGAAAAAAGAATTGAGGAAAAAAGAAAAAGCAGCCGCTAAATTGAACAATGCTCTAATACAACATTGAATGAATACAGGTATGACAGACGAAAGGATTGAAAAAACAGATAATGAATGGAGGAATATTCTCGCACCAGATGAGTACGAGGTATGTCGCAGAAAAGCAACCGAGCCGCCATTTACTGGCAAATATACTTACTGCAAAGACAACGGAATATACCGTTGCACGTGTTGCGGCAACGAGTTATTTAGCTCAAAAGCAAAATTTGATTCAGGTACAGGCTGGCCTAGCTTTTTAGAGCCAATTCATGAACGAAGCCTCAAGTATGAGACAGACACTAGTTTTGGCATGCACAGAACCGAGGTAATGTGTGCGAAGTGTGATTCTCATTTAGGACATGTATTTGGAGACGGGCCTGCACCTACTGGAAACCGCTTCTGCATCAACTCGATTTCATTGAAGCTTGACAAAGACGCAAGTTAACCGGTTTTGTTAACCATCAATTAATAAATCAGGATTTGAACACGTCTTTTGGTATGTTTGCCACAAATGGGAGTAGAGAGATTTGCGCCTAGTAGTTTGCGGTTTTGGCACAGTAGCACAGAGTTTGGCAAAACTACTTGTTTCAAGATCAGACGATCTGTACGCCAAGTACGGCATGATGCCAAGAATAGTTGGTGTTTTTGATACTAAGGGCGGGATCATAGAATCATCCGGCCTCGACTTGAACAAACTAGTCGATATAAAAAAGAAGTATGGTACTGTAAGAAAATACTCTGATTCTAAAAGAAAATTGAAAGGCCTAGACATAATCAATAATGTGGACGCAGATGTGCTCATAGAAACCACTGCAAGCAACTACAAAGACGCAGAACCTGGTATGTCACACATCATCGCAGCAATGAAAAAAGGCATGCATGTGATTACTGTCAACAAAGGGCCTCTTGCTCTTGCCTTTCCATCTCTTATGGAGCTTGCAACGTACAACCACGTCTTGCTCAGGTTTAGTGGAACCGTTGGTGGTGGAACACCGATTTTAGATTATGCAAAAAATAGTTTGAGGGGCGAACAGATCATATCATTTGCTGGCATACTAAACGGTACGACAAACTACATACTAACAAACATGGCAAAAGGCATGAGTTTTGCTGCAGCACTAAAAGATGCAAAATCCAAAGGATACGTGGAAGCAGATGAGTCACTCGATTTGGATGGCTACGATGCAGCGGCCAAGCTTGTAATTTTGGCAAACTGGATCATGGGCATGAAGGTGACAATGCCCGACATAAAAAGAACCGGAATTCGCAAAGTCACCTCTGCAGACATAAAAAACGCCGCAAGGAAAAAAGCAGCAATAAAGCTCATCGCTTCCTGTAACAAGGACTTAGTAGTAGCGCCACGCGAAGTCCCAGTCGACGACCCGCTTTGCGTCAATGGTACCTTAAATGCAATCTCGTTTACTTCAGAGCACTCTGGAACCCAGACCATCATCGGAAGAGGAGCCGGTGGTACAGAAACTGCCAGTGCAATACTGCGCGACTTGCTTGACATTCGTCAGGAAATAATCAGGGATTGAAGTCAAATTTAATTTCCAAATCAGACACTGCAGACGTGCTCAAAGAGATTACAAAGCAGTGGAAATTTGAGCTCCCAAAAATCAAAAACCTCAAGATTTACCAAATAGACGATGCCTCAAGTATCATAGTTGGCGAAGGCCTCACCATACTAAAGATTGCAGACACATACCTGCCATTTTTGAGCGACGTTGCAACACTGCAGAAATTTCCAAGTGTCACAGTGGACATGGGTGCAGTCAAGTTCATGTGCAATGGTGCAAACGTCATGAGGCCTGGAATACGCAACTTTACGAAATTTGAGAAGGGTGATCTAGTCTGCATAGTGGAAGAATCGCAAAAAAAATTTCTTGCTGTTGGGAGAGCACTTGTCTCAAGCAAGGAACTAGAAACAATGTCAAAAGGCGTAGCAATAGAGAACCTTCACTACATTTCGGACAAATATTGGGAAATTAAAAAATCAATAAAAGACTAGAGTTTTTCTGTAAATTCCTTGGTGCCTTCTTTTGTTATGACCAACACATCTATTCCATCACCAGAAAACGAATCCCTCATCGTTGCAGCTTTGACAGACTTTATTGCCAAGTCTACTGCCTCTTTTTCTTTCATCCCTGGTTTGTACTGTTGATCTAAGACACCAAGTGCCATCTCTGCACCTGTTCCAACTGCTGCATAGTCATCCGGCAAAACCGAACCCAGAGGATCAAGTGTGTATATTGCCGGTTTGTCAACTACGCCCCCTACTATGACCTGCGTCAAAAGTGGAAAGAATCTTCGTTCATACATCAGATTTGACATCATTTTTGCTATTGAGTTTGGAGGCACGTCACGCTTTAGCTCCATTTTACGGATTTTTGCAAGTGCCTTTATCTGTAAAACCAAGATCTGCATGTCTGCGACAAGTCCTGCTATGGTGGCGCCCACCTTTTCAGTTAGGGGGAATGTCTTCTTTGTGGTCTTGCTTACCAACAAGTTTCCGTAGGCGATTCTTTTTTCGCTTGCGAAAACCACTCCGCCGTCAAAGGTTATCCCCACAGCAGTTGCGCCAGGCATATACATAGACATGATCAAACCTCCCTTTGAGACGCATTAAAGTCTTTTCAACCTGATCACGCGTGCCTAGAAAAGTTGTCAATGATCAGGCACATACATTTTGTCGTTTTTTTGAGTAGATCGATTCTCGCAAATTCATTTGGGGAGTGAATTCGAGCGAACATGTAAGTTGAGCCGATCGATATGCATGGTGCCCTTAGTATGTTGACAAACGAGTACATGGGGCCAGTACCCGCATTTGAAACATTGATGATGTAATCCCCAAAGGATCTCTTTGCAGCATCTTGCACTTGGGCCACGAACGGATCGTTTGGATCGGTTCTTGCTGCAGCCTCTCCGTGGAATACCTTTACTTTGATGTCGGAGAATCCTTTTTGTCTGAGGTGCTTTTTGAGCCTTGCAAGCTGTCTTTTTGGATCCATTTTTGGCACCAACCTAAAATCAATTTTTACAAGCGCTGAGGCCGGAAGCACCGTCTTTGCTCCTTCCATCGTGTAACCCGACACAATGCCTGCTATATTACAAGTAGGGTCACCCGCAAGTGCTTTTTTCACAGCTAGCCCCTTTTTTGCATTTACAAATTCACGTATGCCATATTCTGCCTTAAAGCCACTTTCGTCAAATGGTTCTCTTTGAAGCAATTTGATATCGGATTTGGTAAAAGGAACGACTTCCTTGTACCAGTCTTTTATCAGTATTCGTCCTGAGCCATCACGTAGTGTTTTTAGTGCTTCAATGAGGCGCCATGCTGGATTTTTTATTATTACCGCAAGACTAGAATGCGCATCCCTGATTGACTCTTTTGCAGACAGCTCCACATAAAGTAGTCCTTTCATGCCAAGACCAATGATTGGTCGATTCTTTGAATCAACGTAGCCAAACTCCCAGATCACTGCATCACATGCGAATTTTTTTTTGAATTTTTCAAGGTAGCGGCCTATGTTGGTACTTCCTACTTCTTCCTCACCTTCGATCACAAACTTGATGTTGCACGGCACATCCCCAGTCTCTTTTAAGAATGCCTCTACTGCCTTTATTCTCGTTATCAATTCGCCTTTGTCATCTGCGGAACCGCGTCCAAAGATCTTGTTGCCTTTGACCTTGCCGCTAAATGGATCATCGTCCCACAATTCAAGAGGCTCAACTGGTTGGACATCATAGTGATTGTAAAAGAGAAGTGTTTTGTTTGGGTTCTTTTTTGACTTGACTTCGCCATATACAAGCGGCGCAACGCCTTTGAGTCTGAGAATCTCCGATGATATTCCAGATTTTTTGAGAAGCCGACTGACAAGTGTGGCGCATTGCTCAATTCCCTGATTTTTTGCAGACACACTTGGTTGCCTTATGAGTGTCTGTAGATCCGAGACCAGTCTGCTCATGTTCCTGTCAACATATCTGAGAACTTTGTTCATCGTATCACTTTGTCAAATGGTTTCATAACTGTCGGGATGGCTTCAATCAAGTCAGTTGACATCATGTGCAGGCCGTTCTTTTTTTGCACTAATCGTCCTGCTAACCCGTTGACGTATGCTGCGGCTGCTGCCGACTCGATCGAATTGCGATTCTTTGCCAAGATTCCAGCTACCAGACCAGAAAGAACATCACCTGTGCCACCAACGGTCATTGCTGCGAGATTTTTTGGGTTAACAAAAGTTTGTTTGCCGTTGGATATGACGTCGGTGCTTCCTTTTAGAAGAATCGTCACCGCATTGTCTTTTGCAAATTTTGTGACAATTGTTGCCCTTTCTTTTATTGAGGCAGGCGGCATTACTCCGAAAAGCCTCTTGAATTCGCCTGCATGAGGCGTCAATACGATGTTTTTGTCAGGCAATAATGGAAGTATGTTGTGCACAAGCGCACTTGCGTCAAGTGAAAGCCTGACATCTTGCGAAACAAGAGAATTTATCAAAATTTTAAGCGCTTCCTCGTCGCCCACAGCAAGACCCATTCCTATTGTTGCAGAGTCGAGATCTGGTGGAATTTGGCCTAAGAGTTTGTTTACAGCCCCTCGCGTCAGCTTGGCATCCACTAGTGGGATTACAATCAAGTTTGGTGAAATGGCCCTCACCGATGAAGTAATTATTTTTGGAACCGCAGTGTAAACAAGATCAACGCCTGACCGCAGTGCAGCAAGTGAGGCAAGCACAGGTGCTCCGTGATACATGTAGCTGCCACCCACTACCAGAACCTTGCCATTTTGACCCTTGCGTGAATCAGGCTTTCGTGGTGGAATGAATTTCCTAATTAATGTCGCTTGTAACTTTTGTGCCACTGTTTTTACAAAGAATACGTGTGGTTAAATTTTCTTCTGTTTGCTTGAGGCGTCATTTTCTTGTTTTTCTGCATCCTTGATCATCTCTCTTATTGTTTCGAGAACCTCTTTTGATTTGGTTTCGACTTGTTGTGCCAACCAATCTCTCTCGAGTTTGAGTTGTTCTTCTGATTTTTGCAGTTTTAACAATGTCTCTTGTAACTGTTTGTTTAGGTCGTCGGAGCGAGCTTTTTCCTCTGCAAGTTGTTTGTTTGCGTGCTCAAGCTGTGCAATTTTTTCATCTAGTTCAGTGTTGAGCCTTAGCAAGACAGTCTCTTTCCATTTTTGTTCCTGCTCATGTTTTTCTAAATCACGAATTTTGTCATTTAGAAGTGATGAGAGATCCTCAAGTAATTTTTCACGCTGGATTGCTTTTAGTTTGCGTATGTCATCTCCGACTCCGAGCTTTAACAAATCTGCTTTGGTGATGTGGTTTTCTGGGTTTATTGTGCCAAAATTATCAAGGTTTCTTCGCGCCCTGGTCAGATCTGTGACTACAGATTTTTCGGACTTTTTGGATTGAGACAGCAAATCACGTCTAAGTTTGTTGCACGCATAAAAAGACTATTAGATTGTGTCTGTGCACAACGCACAAACACGCCACTTGAGCCTAGGCTGTTTGCTTTCTGTCGTAGAAAGCCTTTCTTGCAAACGCCAGGTAGGTAGTATGTCCAATGCCATAAAAGGAGTGTCTTGTCTTTCCTTCTCGTGCCTCAATGGTCCTCAATATGTGCTCACTACACTCAATATCCGTGAACTCATTTTCGACTAATGAGGCGGTGAGTTTTTCTAGCTGATTCATTGTCGGACAAATCGCTACAAACGCCCCACTACCCTTGAGCATCTTGCGCACTTGTGGCACCACAGTCCAAGGATCCCCCAAATCCACTACTGCCAGATCTGCATCAGCGAGTGGCATTTTTTTGGCCGTTTTGATGTCCAGATTGTGCATGGTGACATACTTGAGCATGCCTGCCTTGGTGATGTTTTTTTTGGCAATTTCCATGAACTGCGGCTCTACATCAAATGTGTATACATGCCCGCGTGGTTTGACGAGGCTTGCCAAAAACGTAGTGAGTGCGCCGCTACCCGTACCTATCTCCACCACAGTTTGCCCACTTTGCACACCTGCCCTCGCTGCAATATAGCCTAGGTCTTTTGGGTAAACAATCTGGGTACCGTGCTGGCTTTTCATTACAAAATCATGTATGGTTGGCTCAAGCAAGTAGACGTACTTGTCCTTGTTGGTTCTGATTCTGCTCCCAAATTCCTTTCCAATTGCATCTTTGTGCTTTATTACACCCACGTGGGTGTGCAATACTTGATCTTTGGATATTTTGTTTAGCCATTTTTTAGAATCATTATAAAAAAACAAAACATACGAGTTATTCTTTATCTTTGCCATAAATTGGCATTTTGTGTTTTGGATAAGAACCTATCTAGAAGGTCTTTGCTTTTTGGATCTTTCTTAACGCGTCAAGGTAATCACGAATTTGTGCGTGTGTAGGATTTAGATCCTTGAGGTTTTGTATATTCACGTTTAGTTTTGCAAGCTCATCGTAAATTGTTTTGTCTTCGATTGTGTCAATTAGGTCTTGAAGTCCAAACGGTTTTTGCAATAGCTCCACTATCTGTTTTAGATTTTTTATTGAATCCACCAGTGTTTCTTGCACGTATGCAGATGCGAAAATTATTCTCTGCGATGGGTTTAATGCCAGTATTTCCTTTGCTGCGTCAAGGCCATTCATTTTTGGCATGGAGTAATCGAGAACTACGGCGTCAAAGGCATTTTCAGAACTTGCGGCATATTCTTTCGCATAAACATCGACGCATGACTCACCATCATCAGTCGTGACGACTTCGTGTTCTCTGTCCTCCAGTACTGTTTTGTATTGGGAGAGAAGGTCCGGTTCGTCGTCGGCAATCAGTATTCGCATACTTATTATGATTGGGACGGATTTATAGCGTTTGTTGCGTCATTGCTGCACTATGACTTCGCCCTTGTAGACTCGTTGTATTACATCTATGACGCTATCAATTTCGTATGGTTTGTAAATTATTGCCGACGCATTGAGTTCCTTTAATCTTTTTTCTGTGTCGTACGTCAGATCTGCTGTAACCATGATCACTTTGGCACTTGGGTTTATCTTTTTGATGTTTTCAAGGCCGAAAAATCCGTCGTATTCAGGCATCATCACATCCAAGAGTACAATGTCAGGCCTCAGCTGTTCATAGAGTTCTACTGCGGTCTTGCCATTGTAGCCCCGACCAAGAACAGTTATGTCTTTAATTTCCAGATACTCAGAAAAAACCTCTACTGTGTCGACATCGTCGTCAATGACTATTACTTTTACCATAAAAATCACCTTTTAGCCAATTTTGCCAGCAACCGTTGTGGTACCAGCTTTTACCATACAGCACAGTGCCTTCCTCAATTTTGAGCAATTTATTGCACAGATTACACTGTAGCTTAGACGTGCAAAACTGGTTCATGTTGTTTCATTTTTCTCACATCCGATATTATCCCCTAGTTTGTTTAAAGTAAACAAACGTAACTACATTCTTACTGGCGCCTCTATGCCTATGAGCGCCAGTGCTTTTTCAAGGCAGGATTTGAAAGCATGTACAAGGCATAACCTTGCTGCTGCCAAGTCTTTGTCGGCCACATCCAAGACTCGCTCGTGCTCATAAAAGGCGTTAAACGATACTGCCAGAGAATAACAATACTTTGCAATTACTTTGGGTGAGAGATTCTTTGCGGCGTCTTGAACGTTCAAATCAAATTTCCCCATCAAGCGAATTAAGCTTGCTTCGTATGGCCCTGAAAGTAGGCCGTATGATGCATCAAAATCAGGCTTTGTATTTGATTTCTCAATTATTCTCATAGCCCTTGCATATGCATACTGTATGTAAGAAGCGGTGTCTCCCTCAAGGCTTAGTGACTTGGTAGCATCAAATGTAATTATTTTGTCGAGATCCTGTTTTGCCATTTCGTATCGCAGTGTCGCGACTGCGACCTTTTTTGCAACATCTTTGAGTTCAGCCTCATCCATGTCCGGATTTCGTTTTTGTGTTTCTTGGAGCGTCTTTTTCTCAAGATCATCAAGTATCGAGTCAGCGTTGACGTACAGCCCTTTTCTGCCAGACATCTGGGCACTTTTTCCTTTGGTGTCAACACCAAGCTGCCTGGCAGTATCAGGGCTTAATGTGACAGACTCGTAGCTTAGGTGTATGTATTGTTTGTTTTCTGCAAATTTTGAAATTAGTTTTGTTATTATGTTTTGTAGTCTTGCTTGTCTTGAGTCAATCACAGTGATCACTTTATTTGCTGTGAAATTGTGCTTTGGTTCGTTATTTTTTTCAAGAGTTGTCTGCCAGAGAACCTTGTTGTTTGCCTGAACAGAGTATTTTTTGTAATAAAATGGATCCTCTAACATGCCAAGTTTCCATGCTGCGTAGGGAATGTCTTTGGCAATGTATGTTGCGGTGCCGTTGCTGCGTACCAAAACCTTGTCTTCTTCGCCGTCAGCTGGGATGACCCAGCAGCCCTTGTTTTTTCCTTCTTTTTCAAATCTGATCAGGTCCATTGTTTTTAGTTTGTCAAACACCTGCGACCACAGCTTTGAGCGAACTATCTCAGATTCAAAATTCAGGCAATCATAATACGCCCCAAGCCTCCAGCATGTTCTGAGCTGATCCTCTAAAACTCTGTTTGTTATGCGCTTGGCAAACTCTGCCATCTCTGACTTGCCGTCTTCCAGTTCTTTTAGAATCTCTTTTCTTTTTTCTTCCAAGGCAGGCTCGTTTGCGTATCTTTCTGTAGTTTTTACATATACTACGTCACCACAGTACTGATCGAATTTTTGCCCCCTTTCTGGAGTCTCCGAAAACCCAAGATATTTGAAGCCAAGCAAGATATCTGCCACCTGCAGGCCTGAATCATCTACATAATTGAGTGTCTTGACGTCATAATTTGCTTTGGTGAGTATTCTCACAATCGAATCTCCGATTACTACATTTCTTACATGTCCTATATGCAGTGCTTTGTTGGGATTGACGCTTGTGTGTTCTACTACAACGCTTGACTTTTTGCCTACATCTATTGAACCATAATCATCTTTTTGCGAAGCAGTGATGATCAGTTTGGATAATTTTTCGTTGTTTGCGTAAAAATTCAGATATCCAGATGGATGAGCTTCCACTTTGCTGACAAGATTACTTGAGAATTTTTCATACTTTGTTTGCAGCGATTTTGCTATATCATACGGTTTTTTCTTAAGTGTTTTTGCCGCCAAAAATGCAATGTTGCATGTGACGTCACCGAACCCCTCTTTTGCTGGCTCTAGTACAAAATCAACATCGTCAAGTTTTTCCTCCTTGACTATTTCAGAAAGATGTCTTCTAATCTCATCAAGTAAGACCTTAAAGCTCATATCATGTCTCCGACAAGATCGGTGCGATCATATCCAAGGCTTCAAGAACACCATCACCGGCATGTGCCGAAGTGGTCATTTTTGCCTTGGACTTTACTTCATCTGATGCATTCCCTACTGCGATGCTGTACTTTGAAATCTCAAAGAGTGGCACATCCGTTTCGCTATCGCCTATTGTGATGACATCTTCGTAGTTGATATTCAGACGTGCCATCACCTGCTTGAATCCAGCCGCCTTGTTTATTCCAGCAGAGTTTATGTGGATCGCATATTGACTGTCTGACAATGATACCTCTAGTTTTTCTTGGCGGATTATTTTTTGTGCGTCGGCCATATCAAAAGTCCTTTCAAGAACAACTTCGGTCATTCGTGGGAACACTGGTTTTTCTTTGACTCCACTTAGTTTTGAGCGTATCAGTTCAAATGCTTCAACACATTTGGTCTTATTGCCAAGCAAGATGTGATCATTTGCACCGTATGTAATGCAACCTCCGTTTTCTCCCACTGCCATAGTGTTCAATCCGCCATAGACTGACAACAAATATCCTTCTACTGACGATCTGCCAGAGACCAAGATTACATTGTGGCCTAACCTGCGAAGATGACGCAACGAGTTAAGTGCCCCAAGATGAATTCTGCCTCCTCCATTTTCAGTCAGAGTTCCATCTATGTCTATTGCAAAGGTTTTTCGTCTCACCAAGTTACTGTTACATACCCAGATAAAAATCAAATAAGATTTTATTTAGAAAATCAACTCTCAAGACAATGGGAATTCCTGAGAAAATCAAAGCCATCCAAGACGAGATTCATCGAACTCAGATCAACAAAGCTACTGAACACCACATAGGCTTACTAAAAGCAAAGATTGCCAAGCTGAGACGCGAGCAAGAAAAAATTCAAACAAAAAAGAGTGGTGTCAGTGCAGACGGTTTTGATATTAAAAGGACCGGTGATGCCACAGTAGTATTCATAGGCCTGCCAAGCGTCGGAAAATCAACACTGCTCAACAAGCTAACAGGTTCAAGATCTGCCATAGGCGCGTATCAATTCACAACACTTACAGTAGTGCCAGGGGTACTTGAGTACCGTGGTGCACGAATTCAGGTATTGGACTTGCCCGGCATCATAGAAGGCGCATCGAAAGGAAAAGGCCTTGGCAAAAGAATCCTAGCTGTTGCACGAAGCGCCGATTTGGTGATTTTGATTTTGGATGTCTTTCAGCCGTATCACGAAAATGTCTTACGCACAGAACTTGGCAATATAGGAATAAGGCTTGATCAAAAACCCCCCGACATAGTCATAGAAAAAGCTGCTACTGGAGGCATTGCAATCGCGCAGCAAACCAAGCTTACTTCACTTTCAGAAAAACTACTCAAAGAGATATTGCACTTGTACGGCATAACCAGTGCCAGGGTAGTCATACGTGAAGACATCACATCAGAGCAACTCGTAGACCACCTCACAGGCGACAAAAAATATGCCAAATCGCTTACCGTCCTCAATAAAATCGACCTTGTTGACCCTAAATTTGTAAAGGAGGTACAGGCAAAGGTAAAGTCCGACGTCATTCCAGTCTCGGCCGATTCTGGTATCAACATGGATCTACTAAAAGAAAAAATCTACGAAAAACTCGATTTTATTAGAATTTACATGCGCCCCAAGGGAGGCGAGACGGATTACAAGGAGCCATTAATCGTTAGAAGAAATGCCACTGTTGAAGACGTTTGCAACAAATTACACAGAAACATGAAAAAAGAATTTCGCTACGGACTGGTTTGGGGCAAAAGTGTCAAATTTGGAGGCCAGCGTGTAGGCCTTCAACACATATTGGAAGACGAAGATGTCCTAACAATAATCAAATCACGATAAGGCAAAATTGTGGTATAATTTAGATTGATTATGGATCAAGAAACTGAAAACCGATGGTGCAAATTTTGCATGATGAAAACAACGCAAGTGATCGTTTTTCTTCCTCAAACTGCAACATACAAGCGCAGAAGACAATACAAATGCACTATTTGTGGTCACACAAGTTGGTTGCAAGGTAAAAGACCATCAGCTGAAAGTGTTTATTGAAAATTTTTGCGATCAGAAAAAAATTTCTGCAAAAAATTCGTTTACAATTTATTATCACTTGGTGTAATTTTGTTTAGTTTAACTATAGAAAAACAAGTACAAGTTATTTTTTCTAATGGCTACTAAACGTAAATCGAAAGCTAAACGCAAAGCTGCAAAGAAATCAGTAAAGCGCAGTGCAGCAAAGAAAGCACCAAAGCGAAAAGCAGCAAAGCGAAAAGCTTCGAAGTCAGGCAAAAAGAGACGACGATAGATCAACTAGGATCGTCAAAATTCGTCAATTTCGATTGACGCAATTTTATTATTTTTCATTGGATTTCTAACTAAACATCTGGCCTGGTGGTTTTGATTGCTTATCTTTTATTCCCTTTTCAACAGAAAACGTCCTATCGCTTGGAATCACGGTGATTTTTACTGATGTGTTTATTGCGTAATGAGGTGTCCCATCTGGGTTTTTGTGATTTGTAGCAATTCCCACCCTATCTAGGTCAACTTTTACTTTTACTAGAGCACCATCCTCAAGCTTAAAGGCCACAAAATCATTGCCTACACGCTCATAATCTAACATTTTGAATTCAATCTTGTTTTTTGATTCACTCAATTTACTTGCTCCAAATAGGCATTTAGTACAAGTAGCTCATCAGTTTTATTTGTTCTTCCGTAGAGATGATATTCTTTGCAGTGAGTACCTCCAGAAGTTCTCTAAAGAGTGCTTTTTGCTCATCTGACATTCCTGTAGTACCCGGGGGGCCTGGTGGGCCTGGAGGGCCGCGTGGGCCTTTGTCGCCAGGTGGACCTTGTGGGCCTGGAGGGCCTTTGTCACCTGGTGGGCCGCGTGGGCCTAGTGGACCTCGTTCTCCTTGTGGGCCCTGAATACCTTGTGGGCCTTGTGGGCCTTTTTCACCTGGCAGCCCTTGTGGACCTTGTTCGCCTTGTGGGCCTTGTGGGCCTGGGGGGCCTTTGTCACCTGGTGGGCCTTGTGGACCGGTTAGACCTTTTTCGCCAGGTGGACCTTGTGGGCCGCGTGGGCCTCGCTCTCCTTGTGGGCCTGGAACTCCCGTGAGACCTTTTTCGCCAGGTGGACCTTGTGGGCCTTGTGGGCCTTTGTCGCCAACCTCACCTTGTGGGCCGCGTGGGCCTTTGTCGCCAGGCGGACCAATTGGGCCTTGTGGGCCTTTGTCGCCCATTGGACCTTGTGGGCCGCGTGGGCCTCGCTCTCCAATTGGGCCTTGAATTCCCTTGTCACCTGGAGATCCTGGTGGACCTGTTGGGCCTTTGTCGCCCGGGGAACCGACTGGACCTGTTGGGCCTTTGTCGCCCGGTGGGCCTGGAGGGCCTTTGTCGCCTTTGTCGCCTGTAAGTCCCTTGTCACCCTTTTCACCTTTTTCACCTGGAGGACCTTTGTCTCCTTTGTCTCCTTTATCGCCAGTAAGTCCTTTGTCGCCTTTGTCTCCTTTATCGCCAGGTGGGCCTTGGATTCCTTTGTCTCCTTTGTCTCCCGGTGGGCCTGTTGGGCCTTTGTCTCCTTTATCGCCCGGTGGGCCTGGAGGGCCCTTGTCTCCTTTATCGCCCGGTGGGCCTGGAGGGCCCTTGTCTCCTTTGTCTCCTTTATCGCCCGGTGGGCCTTGTGGTCCTGGAGGGCCTTTGTCTCCCGGTGGGCCGCGTGGGCCTCGTTCACCCTTTAATGAATATTGGGTTTCGTAATGAGGAGGTTCTTCGATTTGTGGCTCTTTTTGTTTTTTTGTTCTAACTGGTAGTTCCTCTGGAATTCCACTTATTTGAACCTCAAAAACAGAATGTAAAGCAGAAAACTGGTCTCTTACTATCACCCAGATCGACGGCAGGTTAAACACTAGCTCAGGTATCGGATTTGTGTCGCTGCCAATAGTTTGCGAAAACTTGCCGTCTTTTACGTGCAGATGGAAGCTTTCTTGCCACACGAACTGGAATTTTTTTGCGACTATCTCTTCAGTAGAAGGTTTTGTCTCACAGATCGAAATCTGCACTTCATAGACGCCGGATTGCTTAAATGGTGCTGTGCCTGAAATCTCTAATTTTTTTGTCTCGTTAGGCAATAAACAGGTTGTAATATGCAAGTATTTTTGTATTTTCTATCTTTCATTCGGTTTTATCGCTACTAAATGATCAGGAATAGTATTTATTCAAAAGAAAACCCAAATTTTGTAAATGAAGGCACCTGAAAAGAACCTTCCAAAACCAGTCGACGAGAAAGAGACTTCACTGGTCAAGGCAGACTATCAAAAAAACAAGCTAATAAAGAAAGGCATCCACCTCATGGCAGACGAACGCCTCGAGGACGCAGTAAGAGTTTTTGAACAGGTGTTAAGATTAGATCCTCAAAACGTAGATGCACTCTTGAAACTTGGCTACTCCAAGTTTCACTTAGACGATTATGCAGGTGCGTTACAGGCCTATGATCGTGTACTCGACATAGACGTTGCAAATTCTGAAGCGTGGAATCTAAAATCTCTTGTCCACTACCAACAAAAAAATTATGCAAAGGCGCTAGATTGTGTTGAAAAATCAATCGAATCAGACCCCACCTTTGGCATGGCTTGGTATAACAAAGCCTGTTACCTGTCTTTACTAAACGAGGTTCCGCAAGCACTTGAAGCATTAAAGCGTTCAATCGAAATCGATGTAAAAAACGCAAAACGTGCAGTCAAGGACAAGGACTTTATGAATGTGAGAATCGAAGAAGGATTCCGCCGAATAGTAGAGGTTGTGGTTCTGGAATCAGTCAGACAGGGATACCACACAGTCGGCGCAATAGTTTGGACCACATTTATCAGCAAGGCCGAAGTCGAAGACGCTCTCAAAAAATTAATTGCGAAAGGACTTATCGTAAGAAACGAAAAAAGACAGGGACTCAACAAAATCGACACTTATGACATAGAGCCAGAACTTGCTAGCAAAGTTGGTGTGGAAAAACGCAGCCTCATTGGACCTACCAAAAAACTTCCAAGCTCAATTAAGAGTCTCAAAGAAATCAGTGATGCCATACAGACCACAAAGCTTGCAATAGAGCAAGAAGATGTAGAAAAAATCATCTCAAGTTTCGACACATTCATTGATGCAGACAAGCTTGGCAGCATGATGATTGAACAATTTCTGGAAGACCACAGAGAGATAAGGCTGTACAAGGTAAGGCTGGAAGACAAAGGAATCGACTATCTCAAAGAAAACAAAGCGAAGATTCTAGATCTTTTTGACAACCTAGAAATTACAGTGACAAAGAAACTCAGAGGGAAATAACTCTATTCTGCTGAAAGATCCCAGTAGTTTGCGTTTTCTTGTTTCACTGTTGGCTTGTTCAATCCTTTCCATTCCTTAAAGGAGCGGACATAAAGTTTGACATTTGGGTAATCGGCGGATTTTAGCGCATAGTAAGCAAGTCCTGAAAGTGTTCCAACGCTACCACAGTACGTGATTATTTCCGAGTCCTCGTTGACACCACGGTTTTTCAGCAGCCTTTTCAGATCATCTTTTGGCCTCAGAATCTTGTCTTCTGATGCAAGTGTCCTGTATGGTATGTTGATTGCGCCAGGTATGTGCTGCTCCAAATAATTGAGTCGCTCTCGATTATCAATCAAAGTTACGCTTTTTGAATCCTTTATCTTTTCAAGATAGTCCACAGTTGCCAGAATCTCAGGCTTGAGGTGTACAGAATGTGTTTTTGAGCTTACCGTTGTTTCTTTGGTGTCAGTTTCAAGACCAAGTGATTTCCACTGACTATACGTGGTATCAAGTAATGACACATCAGCGTGGCCAAGATACTGCAAGGTCCAAGCGACCCTCGATGCAAGTGCTCCAAATGTGTCATCATATACTACTACTGGCGTTTCGTCATCGATTCCAAGTGATTGGGTAATTTTTAGCACCTTTTCTGGGCTGTCGTCTGCCAATAATTCTGCAAGTGGAAGATTGACTGACTTTGGGATGTGGTCTTTTTTGTAGTCTTCCTGCCGTCGCACGTCGATTACGCGTACGCTATTGTCCCTCAACTCTGACCTGAGTGTGTCTGGATCTACTGTTATTCTGATTGTTTTTTCTTTGCTCAAGCAGCACATTCACCCTTGCCAGTCCTTGTGTGATAATGAGAGTCGCTTCCGTAATCCGCATAGAAATCCTTGTCATCTGTAATAGACGGCGCCACAGTGAATGGCAAGAGAATTTTTTTAATATCATCAATAGATTTGATTTGAGAATCACTATGTCCTGTCACTATTTTGTGAATCCAAGACTTTAGCGTATCACCTTGCTTTTTGTCTGCTTTGAATGTCTCAATCAGCTTCAAGATCGCAGGCATCACCCTCTTTGCTGGGATTCTAAGTACGTTTACACCAAGCATTGTCTCACCATCAGCCCTTCCTCCAAGCGACATTTGATAAATTGGATACATGTCTTTGCCGTTTCTTCCTCCGCCACCGTAAAATCCAACTGTGGCAATCTCGTGTTGGCCACATGAGTTTGGACATCCGCTTATTTTGATTGTAGAATCTCTTAGATCGTCGTCTTCGTCAAGTTTTAGTTCAATGAATTTTCTTTGAATCTCCTTTGCCAGCCTGTGTGAGTTCGTAAGAGCCAAGTTGCACGATGTTGTTCCAGAGCATCCAATTGGATGCGCCATCGTAAGTGAGCCAGGGTTTGCAAGACCCACTTCAAGCAATTTTGAATAAAGCTTTGGAAGATCGGACTCACGCACCCAACGTATCACCACGTCTTGTGCAAATCCAGTCCTCGCATAGCCTTCTTCTGAGAAATCCCTGCATATGTCTGCCAACGCCCTAAGTTGGCTTGCAGTGATGTCTCCTGCCTCAAGCGTGAGCGACACGGAATAGTAGCCTTCCTGTTTTTGCTTGAATGTGTTATTTTTTCTCCATCTAGAAAATCCATCCTGTATAGATTTTGTATCAAATCCGGTAACTCTAAGCGGAGCAGTGGGTTTTTGCGGGGCATCCACATCAAGTGTGATGACAACTGATTGCGTTGCTCTTACTATTGCACGTTCCTTTAAGACGAGATTTTGAAATGGTTCCCACCCCATCTGATCAACTAAATACCTCATTCTGTTGCGCGCCATGTTCTTTCTGTCTCCTAGTCGGTCAAAGATTCGAAGTACTGCAATGGACGTATACAAAAGATCCTCTTCTGGTGTGAAGTCTTCTAGTTGGTGGCCTACAAAAGATTTGTTTCCAAGTCCACCTCCCAAAAATACTTTAAAACCACGCTGTAGATTTCCGTTTATTGTTCGTGTTTGTGGAATTAATCCCACATCTGTCATTCTGACCATTCCGTGTTTTTCACAGCAAGTAAAGTTGAACTTGAATTTTCGCGGCAGCGCTTGATTCATCGGGTTTCTTAGCAGAAATTTGGCCGTTGCAACTGCATACGGTGTTGCATCAAATTCTTCTTCTTGACATACTCCAGACAGTGGACTGCACATTACGTTTCTTACGGTGTTTCCGCATGCTTCCCTTGATGTAAGGCCGACTTCGGCCAGTCCGCGGATTATTTCAGAAACATCTTCGAGTACCACCCAATGAAGTTGTATGTTCTGTCTGGTTGACACATGTGCGCTTCCAATTGAGAAGGCCTCGCTCAGCTGTGCAATTTTTTCAAGCTGATGTGGATAAATCTCCCCTGCTGGAATCTTGATTCTGACCATCGCATAATCATCAGTCATCCTAGTTCCATACGCACCGTGTTGCAGTCTGAATCTTCTAAACGAATCGGCGTCGATTTTGCCTTGTCTGAACAGTTTGACGGTTTTTGCGAAATTTTCTGCCTCCTCGAGGCGTGCCCAATTTACTTTAGGCATCCTACTCTCCTTTGGAGGCTTTGTTATAACGCTCAAATTCAAATAACTTCTCTTAAATTCGGATATAAATTTTTGAAAAAAGGTATTTTCGTTGAGATATCAAAAACAAGTGCAGTAATTTTCCGCTTCATTTTTGCACATTAGTGTTACCTAACCCTAGCCAATTTGATTGACAGGTCGGTGTGCAAAGCAGTCATTTTTGACGATAAACTATTAATGTGTTCTATCAAAGCCTAGATGTATGCAGAGTGCCTCAGTAAAAGAAAAGACGAAAATTTTTGCAGATGTTGGAGAAGCTCAGATAACACGTGCAATAGCTGATGAGTTTTTCTCTGTATTCAATGAACGCATTACATCAGATGTCATAATTATTGGCGCTGGCCCAGCTGGACTAACAGCTGGAAGGGAGCTCTCACTTATGGGTTACAAGACTTTGATTATCGAGCAGAATAACTATCTTGGTGGCGGTTACTGGCTGGGCGGTTACATGATGAATCCTGTTACGGTTAGAGCGCCTGCGCAAAAAATATGGGATGAGCTTGGTGTTCCATACAAGAAAGTTTCAGAAGGCCTGTACATCACTGCAGGCCCCCATGCGGTATCAAAGCTCATTGCAGCGGCATGCGACGCCGGCGTTAAATTTCTTAATCTTACCAAGTTTGATGACTTGGTTCTAAAGTACGGACGAGTTTCCGGTCTTGTCATCAACTGGATGCCGGTTGCAGCATTACCAAGAAACATTACTTGTGTAGATCCTGTCGCATTAGAGTCCAAGATGGTAATAGACGCATCTGGACACGATTCAGTCGCTGTAAAAAGACTAGTAGACAGAAAGCTGGTAGACTGGAAAGGAATGAATCCCATGTGGGTTGAAGACAGTGAAGACAAGGTAGTAGAATACACTGGTGAAATCTATCCAGGATTAGTTATTGCTGGCATGTCCGTGACTGAGACTCACGGTTTGCCAAGAATGGGTCCCACTTTTGGCGCCATGTTGTTTTCAGGGAAAAGGGCAGCAGAAGTGACTGCCGCAAAGCTCAAAGAACTAAATCGAAGTTAATTCTTTGTGAAGATCTCCAAGATATTTCTCTATGACGAGCCATCAGTTCCGGAGATAAACCTAGACGGGCTAGCACAATTCTTAGAAAGAACTTTTAAGATTAAAGTCGAAAAAAGAAAAAACATCTTTTTTGAGGCTCATTTGACAGTTGCGCGTGAGCTTGCATCAATTCGAGTCTTTGATTTTTACAAACCATTTGAAACACATGCTCCAACTGAAGAAGAAATAAAATTTGAAATGGAGTCATTTACGAATACAGCAAAGAATCAAAACATAATTCTGTATGATGGTTTTGAATTTCAGCGAATCACCAATTCCTTGATACCAAAAGATGAGCTAAGCTCAGAAAACTTTCACATTGTATTTACAAACAAACTCACCTGTACTTTCGATTTGATAGATTACAGATACCATGGGAGGGCCCTCATTGGATCAAACCCTTCCGTGATTTCCACCACTGGCATAATCGAGGCACCCGCAAAGCCACGTCAATACTACCTTGATTTAATGGCAAACTATGGTCAGGGTTTGAACATAGAATCAATTAAGAAGAAATATCAGGGCGCCTACTTGGAGTACCATGATCACCGTCTTGGGAGAGTTGTCGAAGGTTATTGCCTCCAAGCATTGTTTTATTATTTGAGTGGCGAGCCATTTTGCGAGCAGCTAGACTGCAGATTGTACAATGCGCACTGGCAACACGATCTTCTTTACTCACAAATTGAATATGGAAAACTCTGTCAAAGACATAAGAACATTCTTGACAAGTGGTTAACTTAAATTGTTGAGTAAGTTTAGCCTCAAATATGATGGCTGATGCTGCTGGTTCCACAGTAGTAATCGAAAAAGAGTTTCCAAAATCCGAGAAAAAAAAGACTCGGTACGATGTCATAATTATTGGCGCTGGCCCAGCCGGATACACTGCTGGAATTTACTGTTCTCGTGCAAGGCACGACACTTTGATCTTATCTGGAATACTACCTGGCGGCCAACTTGTCAATACGACCGAGGTTGAAAACTACCCAGGCTTTGAGAACGGTATAATGGGACCTGATCTCATGATAACTATGCGAAAACAGACAGAGAGGATGGGGGCTACAATAATTGACGACGAGGTAGTTGACGTAGACTTTAGACATAAACCGTTCAAGATTCTTACGGCATCAGAAGAATACGAGTGCAGGGCAGTCATTGTCGCTACTGGTGCGTCTCCAAGAAAACTCGGTTTGCAAGGAGAGACCACATTTGGAGGCAAGGGTGTATCGTACTGTGCTACTTGCGATGGTCCTTTCTTTAGAAACCAAGAGCTAATCGTAGTTGGTGGAGGAGACTCGGCAATAGAAGAAGCAACGTTTCTTACCAAATTTGCAAGCAAAGTTCACCTAGTTCATAGGCGTGACACTCTCAGAGCAAGCAAAGTGATGCAAGAACGAGCATTTTCAAATCCAAAGATTGAGTTCCACTGGAATAGTGAAGTAGTCGACATCATCGGGGATCAAAAGGTGCAAAAAGCAGTATTGCGCGACATAATTAGTGGCGAAAAATCAACACTGGACGTAGGCGGAATATTTGTTGCCATAGGACACACCCCAAATACAAAGATCTTTGAAAAACAGCTTGAGCTTGATCCGCAAGGCTATATCGTCTTAAAGGGACATACCAAGACGAGTGTAGAAGGCGTCTTTGCAGCAGGCGATGTCCACGACCACCGATACAGGCAGGCAATTACTGCGGCTGGCTACGGCTGTATGGCAGCAATAGACGTGGACAGATACCTAACGGAAAACAAAGCATAAGTAGTCTGTTCGATTCAGACAGACACCCACAGAAAGAATTGTTTATTCAAATTCAATTGTGATGGAGACATTTTGACTTCAAGTGGTAACTATGTTGTTTGGTAAGACTAGCTTTAAGCTAAGTGGTACGTTTGGAATAATAATATTACTTTTGGGTGTAACTATTCTGTTTGGAACGTATCAGATGTCCAAGATCAGCAACGAAATAATAAAGATTTCAGAAGAATACAAGCCGCTTCAAAACATCTTAGGCGAGATGAAGTTCCAACACGCAAACCAAGTAAGCAGTTTTGAGAAGTTGCAGTTAGCACCATTGCTTGACAAAACAGAGCTCGACGCAGCCAAAGAAGAATTCTGGTCAAGCAATGTTATCATAAAATCAAACATACTGCAAGCAAAGAAGTTGACACAGACTGGCTACAACATTGCTTCAACAGATCAGGACGGCAACAATTTTAAACTAATCCATCAGATGTTTTCAAACATAGAGCAAAGTCAAACTGAACTTGAAGAATCAGTCAGAGAATATCTTGGGACTACGCCAGAAAGTGAGTTTTTGTTAAGGCAGATAACAACTAAACAAGAAGAGATTCAAACAAAAATTGAATCAACCAGCCTTGAAATCGAAAGATTCAACGAACAGTCGATCAATGCAATCGAAGAGCATGAGCAGGGTTGGCTGAGCATCCAAATAGGCATCATAATAGTCATAGGAATAATCTCAGTTGTGCTCAGACATTTCTTCACTCAGATAAATAACGACCTCAAAAAAGAGATTGAAGAAAAAACTCAGGAGCTGCGCGATGCAAACAAAAAACTTCAAGAGTTAGATAAAATGAAAACCGAATTCATCAGCATTGCCTCCCATGAGCTAAAGAGCCCAATCCAGCCAATCTTTGGCTTTGCTGAGCTTGCGCAGTCAGGTGACATAGATCAAAAAGAAGCGTGGAACGGAGTCACCACCTTGGCAAAAAAATTGCAGGATTTGGCAACAAACATACTGGATGTGACACGAATAGAAAACAACCGCCTCACATTGTATCCGCAAAAAACCTCCCTAAATTCACTAATTCGAGACAACGTGGCCATGTTAAAGGCAGGAATCACAAAGGATGTTCGGATCATCGAAGAGCTCGACGAAGACGTAGAAATCGAGTTGGACAGAACTAGAATAGAGCAGGTCTTACGGAACCTAATAGGTAATTCAATCAAATTTACAGAAAAAGGCACCATCAAAATAAAATCTGTCTTGGATAAAAAATCAGGCGAGGTAATTGTATCTGTAAGTGATACAGGTCTTGGCATACCAGAGGACATACTCCCAAAGATCTTTGGCAAATTTGTCACAAAGGGACACGAGCGAGAAAATCTGAGCGGGAACGGCCTTGGCTTGTTTTTGTGCAATGGTATAATCAACGCGCATGGTGGAAAAATAACAGCTAGAAACAACAAGGATGGAGGAGCGACTTTTGAATTCTCGTTACCATTACTGCCAAAAAAACCAGTTGAGACATTTACAAACTAACGTGTTTGTGTGCATCAAACAAACTCATCTTAAATTATCAATGAAAAAATCAAGCAGTTGATAGACCATGAAGATACTTGTAGCAGAAGATAACGTGTTTACGGCAACACAATACACAAAGGCCTTGGAAAAAAACGGCCACCAAGTCATAGTTGCAAGAGATGGTCAAGAATGCCTCGAAGTCTATGCCGACGAGCTTTCCAAGTCAGAATTTGATACACTCGACAAAAATCCATTCGACGTAGTACTTCTTGATAACAACATGCCTAAAAAAAGTGGTGTCGAAGTTGCAAAAGAGATCTTGGACAAAAGACCAAACCAGCGAATAATTTTCGCTTCCGCTTATGACATAAACTCGCTTTTAAAAGCACCTGGAACCATGGCAGAGTCTGTAGAAGTGCTTCAAAAACCGTTTTCGCTAAATGCCATGATTAACAGAATACAAGCTTAGCTTTCTGTCAAATTACATGTACACTATTTTCGATAGATGTTTTGCCTCTTTTAGCGCCGCATCAAATTCGTCTTCTGTGAAGACTTTTTGTTGCGCATAAAGGCTCTTGAACTTTCTTCCATCGTCTGCAAAAATTCCCACGATTACGCCTTGGTCTATCGGATAGTTTTTCATTGCGGCATACACTGCGGCAGACGAGGGGCTTACTAGCATCTTTTCTTTTGCAAAGATTTCCCTTACTGCAGCAAACGCCTGCTCGTTTGTGATCGTAATCCAGTCGTCCACCACGGTCTCTCGTCTTAGAAACAGGTCCGGTTTTGCTGATTCTTCAAAGTTTCTGAGACCTTGAATGAGGTGGTTTTGCTGGGGTTGCACAGCTATTGTCTTGATTTTTGGATTCTGTTCTTTGAGATAAGTAGAAATTCCAGTAATTGTGCCACCGGTGCCAACTCCTGTGAAAAAGTGCGTTATTTTGCCTTCAGTCTGTTTCCAGATTTCCGGTCCTGTCCCTTGGTAGTGCCCCAGGAAGTTGGCTTCATTTGAGTACTGGTTTGGTGAGAAGTACTTGTCTGGTCGTGCTGATGCAATCGAAGTAGCTAGCGCAATACTCTGATCTGTTCCTGCACCTACTTTCGGACACAGATCATCGCTTGTCTCATAGAGTTTTGCCCCAAGAGACGAGATTATCTTCTTTGTCTCCTCGCTTGCCTTTTCTGGTATGACTATTTCTACCTGATATCCAAGAAGATTTGCAATGCCGGTGAGAGCAATGCCAGTGTTCCCAGATGTTGGCTCTATGATTATTGTTTGTCCTCTCTTTATTCTCCCTTTTTCCTCTGCGTCCTTTATCATCCAATATGCAGCTCTGTCCTTTACGGAGCCAAATGGGTTGTGCCCCTCAAGCTTTGCAAAATATGTCTTTTGGTTGTTTGATAACGAATCTAGCTTTACGAGTGGGGTATTACCAATTCTCTTTAGAGCTTCCGTATCTGTAAGCACTTTGGTGGCCACTTACTTCACCTTTTTAATTGAGAACTCCAGTTCATTTTCTCTTTTTTGCAATGACAAAAGCTCATGACCATTTCGTTTGACCCAGCGTGATATGTCTTCTTCTGCATTTGGATCGTCCGCAAGCACTGTCAGGATTTCTCCTACTTGCATTCTCTCTACTTCAATTTTTGTCCTAAACACTGGTTCAGGGCAAAACAGCCCACGAGCGTCTAATTTCTTAGTGGTTGTGCTCATCGATATTTTGATTTGATGGTGTGCATATTAAAATCTATTTAGGATTAGTACCAGCTAAATTCAACTCTTCTTGAAAATACTTCAGTGTTTCATCGTCGAATAAACAAAATTCTATGGTGTTAAGTGAAGTACGTTCGTCTTGCAAAAATCGTTTTGATTGACTAATCAGTATTTTGGCACATTTGTCTTTTGGAAAACCGAAAATCCCCGAGCTTATCGCCGGAATAGAAATTGTTGCAAAGCCGTGCTGCGTTGCTAGTCTTAGCACGTTTATTATAGATTGTTTTAGCTTGTCATCTTCGTTTCCTTCACCCATTCTTGGACCAACTGTGTGGATCACTGCTTTACAAGATAATTTACCTGCAGTTGTCAACACAGCTGATCCTACGGGCACATAACCAATCTTGTTGCTTTCTTGTTGGATTATTTCTCCACCTTTTCTAACTATTGCTGCGGCCACTCCACCTCCATGTTGCAGATATGAATTTGCGGCATTTACTATTGCGTCGACGTTTCGCTCCGTGATGTCTGCCTTGAGTACTTTGAGAAATTTTCCATTTATTTTTAGATCAGTCAAAGTGCCATTCTAAGCATGCTTGCTAAGTTTCTGTCCCGGAGTCGTGTCGGATCCTGATCTAGTAAATTGATTTTTGTCGAGATTCTCCGCATCAGATAGACTGCTAGCTTATACAAAATTGACCACAAGTAGCTGTTCTGATTGAGTTCATACATTTTCAAAAGCAGTGAAAGCATCCATTGGGAGTTTGGATAGTGTTCACGGATGTATTCTGCAAGATAATCCCTTGAGTTATTGATTTTGTATTTTATGTGCTCAAGTGTTTCTGATTCTTTTGCATACCCTGTTTGCCTTATCGTGATTTTACCGTGCTTCATTGCAAAAAGCACATCGTCCAGATTGGCTTCTGATTCTATTACGTTAATGCACCTGCCCAAGGTAGACAATACGTGCGAGTCGCTTCCGGCCACACCCACTTTGCCGTGCTCAAGTGAGAATTCAGCGGCCCTGGCATTTGAGATAACATCAACGTTGTTACTGTTAAAGACCTCAACTAGATCACAAAGCTTTGCTCTCTCGCGTAATGCATCAAGTAAACTGAAGGGGTGCGGTGCGCAAGATATTGCATCTTGGCGCTTAATTTCGTCAACCACCTCTTCCAGAGATAGTCCCGTCTTGATCTCTTTTGATATTCCATATGCGATAACATGAGCCCCAGTATCTGTGGTAATTTCTTCTGCGGGGAAAATTTGTATGTTGCAGTATTTAGCATGATCATTTTTGTATTGTAGCATCTGTTGGTAACCGTTTAGTGTGTTGTGATTAGTTACGTAAAGCGCATGCAGACCAAGTGTTCTTGCTCTTTCTAGTTGTTCTTGTATGGTTATGTTGCAGTCGTACGGTGGCTCCTCTGCACCTACGTGAAAGTTTGAAAAAATGTTGTGACAGTGTAGTTCCGTGTTGATATAATCCAAACCAATTGCAATCTTTTATGCAATAATTATAACCTTTGTTGTCATCGGAACAGATCTGTTTCCTTTCTACGAATCAGTGAACCTACACTCCCGTTGGAAGGTTCAAACTCAAGACCTCGAATTACTGCAAAGGGACAGTCCTTTGTCTTTTTCATGACGAGCTCTGCTGCTCCACAAATTTCATCCGCTTGTGCGATAGCGGTAACTCGAAGTGTGCGGCCAAAAGAGTCTTTTCTTCCTTCATAATTGTCTATTGCATTGATTCCTGCAATTCCTACTGCGCAGTTTGTTTGTCCCTCTCTGAACGGCCTGCCAAATGTGTCTGAGATGAGAACTGCAACTTTTTTTTTGGCTTTATCTTGAACCGTTTGCATAAATTCGTATGCTGACTTGTCAGGGTTTTCTGGAAGCAGAGATACAAATCCATGTGGCATGTTGCTCTCATCCACTCCTGCGTTTGCGCAGACAAAACCATGTTTTGTTTGTGTGATCAGGATGCCATTTTCCATCCTGACTATTCTTTGAGACTCTGAAAGTATCACCTCCACAAGCTTTGGATCTTTTTTATACTCAGAACCAATCCCTACGGCAAGCAAAGATGGAATGACACCAGCAAGTTCGACTATTCTGCCTTCCTGCTTTGAGATTACTTTTTGGGAGATTACGATTATATCGCCATCTTGAAGATCTTTGAAGTTGGACAAAAAGAGTTTGACCAGATCATCTCCTTTTTGTATTTCTTTTTTGACTATGACTGGGAATATCTGTATAGACACCAACACTTCTGAATTTTTAGATTCTAATTTAATTTACTTGTCTTCGAAGCGAGTTTGCACGATATGAACGAATGATTTTTGATCATTTTTAGATGATCTCAAATCATAGAATATGACATGATGCAGGTCAACCTAAACCGAGAACAGATAGAAAAAGTCCATGGTGAAATCTATGGCTTTGTAAAGGACGACTCACCAATTTGCATCCAACTAGAGAAACTAGATAGATACATCCAACAACACAACGGCAAAGTCGTCAAGCCAGACACCTTCGATACGTTTGAATTTGGAGTCTAAATAACAAGTATGCTGTATGGTGCCCAGACGGTCTACGCAACAGTCTGCAGTTGCAATTTGAGATTGTAATGTTTGTTTATTACATCTATTAGGTGTGTAAGATTTTTTTCTTCAATTGTCACGTTGGCCTTTTCCTTTACTACATCTTGGGCCCTGAAAGCTACTCCGAGCCCGCATATGTCAAACAGAGTCATGTCGTTTGCGCCATCTACTGTAACCACAATGTTTTCTTTCTTTTCTTTCCATTCAGCTATTTTGATTCGCGCTGATTTTGCCTTGTCCGAGGTAACATGTATTTTTACTCCTTCAAGTTTGCCATTTTTGAAGACAAGTTCATTTGAAAACACATAGTCTAGATTGAGTTCTTCTTTGAGCCTGTCAGTCATTATAGTGAATCCACCAGACACTGCAAGGAGTTTCCATCCTGCTGCTTTAAGAACACGGCACGTCTCTTTTGCACCAGTCATGATTGGCAATTCGTCTGCCACTTGTTTGCAAATATCATAATCTAAACCCTTCAACGCATTTACTCGTGTTCGCAATCCTTCTTCCCAGTTAATGAGGCCTTGAATGCCTTTTCGCGTTATCTCCCAGATTTCTTTTTCTTTGTTTATCTTTTCTGCTAGTATGGGCAAGTATTCCGCATCGAAAAGAACTCCTTCTACATCAAAAATCGCAAGCAATTTTTTCTAACTTTTGGACTAGAACCTATCAATATAAAAGTTGAAGTTTGTTGCATGATCGCAGTACCGCTAATAATAAATCATGGTACAAAACTTGTGAGACCATGGAAGAGCTTGAGCACAAGTTCGAAGTAGAAGTAAAGACTTCCGAGAAATCACAAAAGATTCCCGATAATGTAAAAGAGGAGCTCAAAGCATCTGGCATGATGGACGACAAAGGAAAACTCAAGTTAAAAGGCGTAAGCCCAAAGATGTTAAAACGCATGAAGCTAGAGTACGTAGACTGTCCAGTTCTAAAATCAGATGTTCATTTTATACAGTGTTTTGTGTGTCCAAACTTCCAAAGCAGAGTCACAGGTAAGGTACTCTGTAAAGGCGATCCGCTAAAATAAAAATAGAATAAGAGTTATGGTCTGGTTCCCCAGCCAAGTTGTACTAATCTTTCTGCAGTTGCTGGTTTTACACAAGCAGGTGAGCCATTAGAGATTTTGATTAGTAGCTCCATACCTGAGCTGCATGCGACGTGTTCTGGTTCTACTCCGGCTTCAACTTGCTGCAGGGGCGGCAGATCCGCGTACTCATTTTCATATTCTTCGCGCTCTCCCTCATGTTCTTCGGAGCCACTCATCATCTCTTTTGGAATGATTCCTTCAGCTTGTACTAGCTTTTCGAGAATCACATCGATGTGTGCGCTTATCTCTGATGCGTCAGCTCCTGCCTTTATCATATCGCGAAGTTCTTCTCGCATCATGATCTCGATTTCTTCCATGAGTGCTTCGTCTTGCATGGCGATTGGCGCCTCAAGGAATTCATAGTTATCCAAGTAGGCCCTTGTTGCAAGGCTTAGTGCAGTGTCTATGTTGCCATTTGCGTATTCTTCATTTACATCAGCAAGTAGCTGTTCTATGTTTTCAAAGTAGACATACAGTCCTTTGTCTTCTGATTCCTCGCCTGTGATTTCGTCAATTTCGTGGTTTATGCCATCGACTAGTGTCTGCACCAAACTCGGATCAGATCTCTCTTCATATGCTTGCCACAAATCTGCGTAGAATTCATCAATTTCTTCCACTTCGCGTTCTGGAAGGTCTGCCTTTATTTCATCGAAGATCTGCTGAGACCTCCACACAAACGCAGAACCATCTTGGAACTCTACCATTTCTGTTATTTCGCCATCTGAAACTGCCTCAGCGTATTCTGCTGCCGATGTTTCAAGTAGTGTTTTGATCAGAGAGAGTTTGAAGTTTGGATCATTGCTAAGCTCTTCACCGACTACAAAGAGTCTGGCTTCCTCAATGAGGGCTCTTGCCTCATCAAGTGCTGCTTGTGCATCTTCTCTTGTTACGTCAACGGTGTTTGCGCGCAAGTTCGTGAGTGTTTCTTGCATTCTTGCATCAAGTTCTGGATCGTATTCTTGTAGTTCTGCCTTCATAGAATCATACAGCTCTGCAATCGGATGTGTTGCGTGAACCATTGCAAGCTCTGCGTTGTCGTCATCTAGATTGAGCTCAAGTGCATGGAAATGCCCAAGAGTCTCCTCCAAGGCAGATGCAAAGGCGTGCTTTTCACTTTCGTCTGCAAATGCCAGTGGAGTTACTGCAAAAAGTAGTGCTGCAATAACTACAGTTACTTTTGTCTTCATGTGAAAATCGCACAGTCCTTATCATTTAAACGAACCAGATTATTACAAATTCTTAGAATATGACTTTGGAGCAAATAAGAAAAGCTCATTAGTCAAAATTCTGGCAATGTAGCAGATTGAGCAAGGAAAGTGTTGGTATCACAGTATCAAAAAAAGATGATTTCAGTGAATGGTACACCCAAGTTGTTCTCAAAGCAGAGCTTGCCGATTATGCTCCAGTCAAAGGACTCATCGTACTGAGGCCTGATGGGTACGCCATCTGGGAGTCGATAAAGGCCTCACTTGATGAAAAATTCAAAAAAACGGGTCACCGAAATGGTTTCTTACCAGTTTTGATTCCTGAATCACTCCTCAGTAAAGAAAAAGAGCATTTTGCAGGATTCAACCCCGAAGTATTTTGGGTTACGCATTCTGGCGACTCGGAGCTTGGGGATAGGCTTGCACTAAGACCCACTTCTGAGACATTGGCTTATTCAATGTACTCAAAATGGATCCAAAGTTGGCGAGACTTGCCATTGAAGATCAACTTCTGGAACACTGCCTTGCGAGCTGAAATCAAGGCCACAAAGCCATTTCTTAGGACGTCTGAGTTTTTGTGGCAGGAAGGGCACACGGTGCACGCTACAAAAGAAGAGGCCGAAAAAGAAGTTCTTGAGATTTTAGATATTTATAAAAACACAATACAAGACGAGCTTGCAATTCCAGTAATCACCGGAAAGAAAAGCGACAAAGAAAAGTTTGTCGGCGCAGTGTATACTACCACCATGGAGGCAATCATGCCTGATGGAAAGGCACTACAGATGGGCACATCACATTTTCTTGGCCAGAATTTTTCAAAGCCATTTGAAGTCAAATTCCTTGACAAAAACAACGTAGAGACGTATGCATGGCAGACATCGTGGGGCGTGTCTTGGAGATTGATTGGAGCTATGATCATGGTACACGGAGACGATAAAGGACTAGTATTACCTCCAAGGGTTGCTCCAATTCAAATTGTCATAGTTCCCATCTATTATTCAGAAAAAGATGCGCAACGCGTTCAACAAAAAGCAGATGAAATAGAAAAACTACTCAAATCAAAAGGACTAAGAGTTCACGTAGATAGGCGTGACCAGCTTACTCCCGGATTCAAGTATAACGAATGGGAGATGCGTGGAGTTCCACTACGAATAGAGATCGGTCCAAAAGACCTAGACAAGCAAAAAGTAACTATTGCACGTAGACACAACAAGCAAAAATCTGACTTACCGCTGGACAAAATCGAGTCTGAAATCGAAGGAATTTTGAAACAAATTCAAGACGAGATGTTTGCTGCCGCAAAAAAACTACTCGACGAACGAACCATAAATGTGACAGAATACTCTGAGCTCAAATCAGCCTTAGAAAAAGGCTGTTTTGTCTCTGCTCCTTGGTGTGGAAAGACAATCTGTGAGGAAAAGATCAAAGAAGAGACCATGGCAGACATACGCGTGATTCCCTTTGGAAACAATTCATCTGGCAAGTGTGTCTACTGCAAAGAACCGGGAACTGCAAACGTCATCTTTGGTCGTGCCTACTGATTATTGATATAGTGATCTGCCTAATTCCAGGTATTGTCCCATGTGATTCTACAAGTTGAAGGGCTAAGGAAATATTTTACAAAAAATAATTGGTTTGGAAAACAGACCTCATTTGTCAGAGCAGTAGACGACGTAAGCTTTTCTGTGGATTCTGGTGAGTGTTTTGTACTTGCAGGCGAGTCAGGCTCTGGCAAATCAACTATTGCAAGGCTGATACTAAGAGCAATAGAGCCAGATGGTGGCAAGATAGTTTTTGACGGCTCAGAAATAACTTCGAAGGATTCGGACCTTCGAAAGATACGAATGGGATGTCAGATGGTGCACCAAGATCCCTATGACTCAGTCAACCCGCAGATGAGGATCAAAGACATAGTTGCAGAACCACTTGAAATTCACAAAATCGGAGACGCAAAACAGAGAACGCAGATGGTAATAGATGTCTTGCGCGAAGTAAAACTAGAGCCTGCTGAAGAGATAATGACAAAATATCCCCATATGCTGTCTGGGGGTCAACGACAAAGAGTGGTCTTGGCAAGAGCACTAATCCTAAAGCCAAAACTGATCATAGCAGACGAACCGGTGTCGATGCTTGATGTTTCTGTCCGCGCCGAGATTTTAGAACTGATGGAAAACCTAAGGATGACACACAAGATCTCCTTTGTCTACATAACACACGATTTGGCCACTGCAAAATATTTTGGAAACACCATAGCCATTTTGTATTTGGGTAAAATAGTTGAGGTTGGCCCAATCAATGATGTACTGCTTTCACCAAAACACCCGTACACACAAGCTCTTCTTGATGCGGTATCTGAGCCAAATCCAGAAAATCTGCACAAGGAAAAGACAATTAGGATAAACGAACCGCTCAAACTAGACGTATACTCTGGATGCAGGTTTAGAGCAAGATGCCCCTATGCTTTTGACAGATGCGAGTCGGAGCCAAAACTAGAACAAGTTGGGAGTAGGAAAATTGCCTGCTTCAAGTCGGATTAGGTGGTAATCGAAGGCATTCGTTTGTCTTTGTATGTAACTACGTGCGAGACACCATTTTTTGGATAAACTCCGTAGATGAGTTTTGCCTTTTGTACCACAGAGTCCTTTAGTGAGACCATGATAAACTGACTTCCCTCAGAGCGCTGTTCAATTATCTTTGCTAGCTTTTCAGAGTTTGGAGCATCAAGATGTGCGTCTACTTCATCAAACAAGTAGAAGACAGACGGCTTTAATTTTTGAAGCGCGAGAACAAAGACGATTGCAGCAAGTGTTTTTTCTCCACCTGAAATTGACGACGACTCTCGTTTCGGCTTGTTTGGAAATTGAATAAGATATGATATTCCTGAGTTGAAGATGTCATCCTCATTTTGGAGCTCAAGCCACGCCTCACCGCCAGTCATTGTGTGGAACGCATCTCTGATTTCTTTGTCTACTTTGTCAAAAGCCTCAAGGAATGTCTGTCGCTTGTCCTTATCGATTTCTTCAATGAATCTAACAATTGCATTTCTTTCCTCTTCAAGTTCGTTCTTTCTGTCAGACATAGAGCGGTATCCGCTTGAAACTTCAACATACGTCTCAGGCGCTGTCGCATTCAATTTTGAGACAAGCGAGTTCATTTCAGATTCCAAGGCAGAAAGCATCGAATCTACCTCGAATGCCTCTGTGATCTCTTCATAGCCGTATTTTTCCAGTATTTTGAGTATTTTTGCTTCATTTTCTGCCAAATCACGTATGTCTCGTGCAAGAGAATCAGATTGACGTTCCAGTGCATTGATCTCTTTTGTATATGTGCGCTCCTGCTCATTTAGCTGTGTGAGTTTTTCGTCAAACTCCTGAAGTTTTGAGATTGAAGTGCCCGAGGTAGCAATGAGTTCCTGTTCTTTTTCTCTGAGTTTGATTAGATTTTGGTTTGCCTGTTCTTTTTCTTTTGCCAACGCACTAAGACGTGATTCAATCTCACGTTTTTCGTGATTTAGTGAGGACTGTTCTTCATGCAAGCTGTGCATCTTTGATTTTTCGCCTAGCTCCTTGGCAGAAAGTATTGCAAGTTGTGCCTCTTTGTCGCGTAGCTCACTTATTATTGCAGATTGGTTTGCAAGCAATTCGGTTCTTTTTTCATTCAGCCTTGCGAGATCCGATGCAATCCTCGCATCTTGGCCATCTGCATAATTCTCATGCATTAAAACGATCCTTTGTTCAAGGGAAGCAATGTTTGATTCCTCCTTGGCGAAATCTGTGGCAAGTTTATCTAGATGTCTCTCAAGATGCGATATTCTTGACTCTAATTGGTGTCTTGTTTTTTCAAATGTAGAGAGTTTCACTTTCAGATCTGCGTAGCTGAGATCTGCATTTGCAAGGCCTGTCTCAGAAATCGAGAGCCTGTTCTTGTAGTTTGAAATTATTGTGTCGGTTTTTTTGATTGCGAATCTCTTCTTTTGTATGTATTTTTTTAGCAGGTTGATTGACTGCAAAAGTCCATCAACCGAAGTGCTCATCGAAATTATTTTTGTCAGCTTCGATATCTTTGAATTTATATCGATTATGACTGCACTTGCCTTTGATTCAAAGAATTCTCCTTCCAGCGTAACTGTCTTGTAGCCTTCTTTTGAAAGACGTAGTGCGGCTTCGCGCGTCTTTACTAACAACACATTGCCAAACAGAAACGTCTTTAGTCCAGCATATCGTTCATCGCATTTGATAAAATTTGCAAGTACGTCGATGACGTCAGAGTCAGACGGCAGTGACATTTTGAATTTAGGAATTGCCTCAAGCGGTATAATTTTCAGTTTAGGTAGTTTTTTTGCACGCGCAACTTCGGCCAAGCTAAGAAGTGTTGCGAAATCTTTTACTACAAATGATTTGATCCAGTCAGATGCGACTGCTAATGCTGCGCGCTCATATTCTTTGTCCCATGAGATCATCTCATATGCGAGTCCCTCTATGCCAAGCTCTAAGCTATGTTCTTTGAGATTTGCGATGGTATAGTCCTCATGCATCAACCCCTTGACTACTCGGATCTTTGCATCATATTGTGCTGCAGCCTTGGAGGCCTTTTCTAAGATGAGTGTAAGTTCTTCTATGTCGTTTTCTGTCTTTGCCTTCTTGCTTTCCTGTTCTGCAATCCTTGTCTTTAGCTCTGTTATGGCATCTTTGTGATTGTTGCGGATTGACTCAAGTCTTGTTTTTAGTTGCTCAAGTTTTGCATATTCTTCAACTATTTCCGATTGTTTTGCCTTGTTGGTCATGATTTTTGATTTAGTGTCATTAATTTCGGATTCGAGTTTTGCCAAAGTTACTTTGGCTGTGTTAAGTTTTGTAGTGAGGCCATTGATCTTGTTGTCTATTTCTTTTCTTTGTGCAATTACTTGTGATTGCTGCTTGTAGACCTGCGAGGTTTCCGAGTCAATCGATTTGAGCAGTACCGTGCTTTGATTTTTGTTCTCCTTGATTTTTGCAATCATTTCTTTTAGCTCTGTCATCTGTGCCTCAATGGAGGCTCTGCTTTGATGTAGTAGCTCCAGATCAGACGCTATTTGTGGAAGTCTTGCTTGAATCTGCTCAAGTCTTCTTGTTTTTGTGATTGCCTCAGTGTTTGCCGACTCGTAGACTTGCATCGCTGCGCTGAGCTCAGAGTCAATTGCAGCCTTTGCCTGATTGTATGCGTTTGCCTCTGCCATAAATGACGACTTTTGCGCCTCTAGAGCCGAGATCTCTTTTTTGATTGCGGCGCGTTCCTCATCTAGGCGTTTTGCCTCAGATACAAGCGAGTGGATACTGCGCTCCTTTGATATTTTTGCAGATTGTATTACCTTCATCTTGTTTGAGGCAGATATTGCATGAAGCCTGCCTATTTCGCGGTTTATCAGATCGTGCCTAAGCTTTAGGTTTCGTTCCGCTTCAAGTTCGTCTATTCTTTTTTTGATTTCATCCATTCTTGCCAAAGCAATCTCAAGGCGCCTGTCTGCGTCGTCAAGCTGTTTGAGCGACTCGGCCTTTTTTTCATCAAAGTATGCAAGACCTATCAGATCCTCAATTACAGTTCTTTTCTCTTCGGCAGTGAATTCCGATATTCTGGTCACGGTTCCCTGTTGGACGGCATTTAGTTGGGTGAGGCTTGCGTTTGCGACCTCAAGTAGGTCTAGGATCTGATTTCGGTTTGTCTGCTTTTGGTTCAGATAGTAGACGTTTTCGCCGTGCTCATCCATTTCACGCGTGATGACCACATTGTTGGCATCCACTGGGATCTTTCTGTCAGAATTGTCAAAGTGAAGGCTTACTCGCGCCATTTTTGTGCCTCGTCTTGAGCCTTCAATGTCGTGAATCAGTGATCTTAGTTTATCCACCCTCATGACCTTGGGGCGGTTCTCGCCCAAGGCAAAGATGATTGCATCAAGTATGTTGCTTTTGCCAGAACCGTTTGGTCCTGAGATAGATACCAGGCCGGGCTCAAAGCCCACCACTGTGTTCGTAAAGCCGAACGATTTGAAGCCAAAAATCTCTACTTTTTTAATATGAACCAAAGTATGGATACCCTTTGAGATCTGGTTTGTTAATCAAATATTGCCAAGTTTAGTTGACCTGAGGAATAATTCTTGTAATGCTATGAAAAATTTGAGAGTGAATCCGCTTATAATTGGGACAACCACAATAACAGCCATTGATCAAGGCAGGCATAATTCAAACAAGACAGTACGGATCGAATGCGGAGGCAATGGGCGAGGTCTCAAAGATCATACTCAAGCTGGCGAAAAAGGAAACAGACATCGTGTGCTTGCCTGAGCAATGGCTTAAAGACAATACGATATTGGATTTTGATGTGCAGTTTTCTGATTTTGCTAGAATTTCAAAGGATTACTCCATGACTATTGTACCTGGTGCATTTTACGAAAAGAATGGAAAGTACTATCATATAACAGCACCACTGATAGAGGGTGGCGAGATAATAGGCAAGCAGGAAAAGATTCACCCCTTTGATTATGAGCGGTTCAAAATAAAACCGGGAATGAAGGCCCGAGTCTTTAAAACCAAGAAGGCAAGTGTTGGCATAATAATTTGTTATGACATGGTTTTTGCAGGAGTTGCTGAAACCATGGTAAAAAAAGGCGCAGACATCCTGCTTTCGCCAAGCAGAATAGTCAAGCGTGGAATCAAGCCGTGGCACATCTATGTTCAAGCACGCTCCCTGGAGAACAGAGTTCCCATCTTGGCAGCAAATGTCTCAAATAGAAAATTTGGTGGCCAAAGCATCATAGCAGATCTTAAAGAAAAAGACCAAGTGATGATCCCAAAATTAGACATATTGGGCCACAGACAAGCGTCAATTGTCTCATCATTCCAGCTTTCAGATTACAAGAAAAGCAGGTTTCGCAGGTACAAAGACAAGATGTATTTCTCTTAATGCTTATTCGTCGTCGCGTATGTCACTGTACGCGTCTTCGTCGTCTTCTTCATGGATCTTTGGCTTTGTGTCCTCACAGTTCTCAAAGGTGTTTTGCCCTTGGCCCCCGTGGCACTTGTCTATCTCTGTGCCACCGTCAATGTAGTCGTTGCCCTGCCCCCCATAGATTTGGTCGTTTCCTGAATCACCGCTCAGCATGTCATTTCCAGGCCTACCAAATAGCTTGTCATTGCCATCTCCCCCATGGACGGCATCATCACCTATTCCTCCGCCAAGCCAATCGTTTCCCATGCCGCCGTCCATTGTGTCGGTGCCTTGGTTTCCGTGTGCTTTATCATTGCCATTTCCAGCATCTATGAAATCATTTCCTTGGCCGCCCCAAATTTCGTCGTGTCCATCTTGGCCAAATATCTCGTCGTCTCCTTTGGCGCCGTTTATGTGGTCGTTGCTTGCACCTCCGATTATGCAGTCGTTGCCTTTTCTTGCATTCACTTTGTTGCCGACATCTGAGAGCAGGATTAGATCATTTCCATTTGTTCCTTGGATTTTGGTTCCAAGATGGCCGTCTCTGTTGTCAATGAGATTGTAACTTGGTGTTGCAATTAATTCTGCTAATGTTTTATCATCACAGTATAGTGTTACTGGAGTTGGAGGTGTATCACACGCATCGCCAATTCCATTGCCATCACTGTCTGCCTGATCAGGATTATGTGTACCAGGGCAGTTGTCTACATCTCCTCCCACCCCGTCACCATCTACATCGTTTAGAGGATCATTTGGAAATGCATCACAAGCATCACCCATACCATCAACATCAGAATCTTCTTGTTGCTGATTAGGTGTCATAGGACAGTTGTCCGACAAATTGTCTATATTGTCTGCATCGTCGTCACCGTTGGGTGTCCTATCACACAGATCTCCGATACCATCACCGTCGGTGTCTGTTTGATCAATGTTGGATACTAGTGGGCAGTTGTCTAGGTGATCAAGAACAGTATCAGAATCGGTATCTTGACATGCGTTACCAATTCCGTTGCCATCTGAATCTTGCTGATCTTGATTTGGAACAGACGGGCAGTTGTCTACATTGTCTGCGACTTGATCCCCGTCAGCATCAGGGCATCCGTTTACACCCCCTGGCGTGAGTGAGCACAAGTCCACATCGTCTGAGAATCCATCGTTGTCATCATCTGAGTCACATACATCGCCGATTCCATCTGCATCTGCATCCGCCTGATCCGGATTTGCAATAAATTGACAGTTGTCTATGGAATCTGCTACGGTATCATTGTCATCGTCGGTGTCGCATGCGTTACCCATTCCATCGGAATCGAGATCTTCTTGAAAGGGGTTTGAGGCATCTTTGCAGTTATCAGCTTTGTCTAGGATACTATCCCCATCCGAATCAACATCGTCGTTTTGAATTGTGCCTATTCCCTGTCCATCAGAAATTGTCGCATTAACAACATTAGAGAGATTTACAAGAAAAGATTCGTCTGGTTCAATTTTTGTATCGCCGTTGACCTGAATTGGGATGTTGCCCAATGTTTGGCCTTCTGGGATTATGATCGAGCCACTGGATGCTTGATAATCTGCATCAGATGTTGTTGCGCTTCCATCACTAGTTGAAAATGAGACTTGGACGCCGCCTAATGGCGCCGGTGCACTAAGTGAAATTAAAAAGTTGAAAACGGCAGATCCGGCGTCGCCTTCTTCATCCTGCACGTCAGATATGAATAGATTTGGTGGACAGCTGATCATCACAGGTGAGTTACCCAGTATTACACCGGGAGGTAGATTTGGATCGCCGTTTGGATCAATGATTATGCCAGTACATATGTTTCTGATCAGCCCGATGGTATTATCAATGGTGTTAAAATTGTGAAAGTCTCGGTGATTGTTAATTATGCCAGTATTGGTGAGCCTATCAGAATTGACAAATTCACTATGGTTATTGATCGTACCGGAATTATCAAAAGGTCTGGAGTTGCTAACGGTGCCAAAATTGTTGAAAGTGCCGCTGTTGGTTATACTTTGTGAGTTTGTGATTCCTCCACGATTGTCTACAGTGCCTGCATTTGACATAGCCTTTTGAAGGAGTAGCTGAACATTGCTTGCAATTGTAAGTTTTTGTCCTGAGCTAATTGTCAATGGAACGGTTTCGATGACGCATAATGGGTCTACCCACGTCCCTTGAACCGAGTGACAGGTTATGACATTGTGTATTATAACCTCATTAGTAGGTAGAGCAGCAGAATTTGATACTTGTCCTGCTAGAATTACAATAGCTATGACCGTTAGAAGCCAGCCAGGCCTTTTCCACATTATCCACAATGAGGTTCTGCTAACTTATCGAGGGATGTAGCCAAGTTAGCTTGCTTCCATGCACTCTGAGGGTTAGCGGTTCCTGATATTTGTCAGAAATCACGTTCCCCTTCATTGCTTCATCTGTAAGCCCTCTAGGATGGGTAAACCTAGCCCACCCCTTGTGCGCAATATTCATGGATGCGACTACGTCACGGTCCATTGATTTGCCACAATTACTGCACAACAATTTTCGTCTGTTCAACCTGTCCTCTTGGAGTGACCCTCCGCATATTGGACAGAGTTTGCTTGTGCGTTGTGGATCTACGAATTTGACAGGTATGCCTTCCCATCTGGCTTTGTATTCTACCTGTCGTTGAAATTCGTAAAATGACCATGAGTTTACTTTCTGTCTGAATTTTCTGCCCTGACCATTCCCATTCCTGTAGAGTTTTCTGATGCCCTTGAGATCCTCAAAAATAATCATGGATTTTGATTCTTTTGCTTTGGTAACTATGTCGTTTGAAATTTTGTGGATATATTGATTAACTCGTCTTGTCTGCCTGCCTCGATTTTTTGCAAGGAATCGATTCTTTACTCTGGCATCAAACCTCCTGAAAGAATCTCTAACATGCTGTGAATTTTGTTTTATTGAGAGTATCTTTTCGGTTCTGTACATGACGATATTATCTGGTGTTGATATGGTAATGTTTCGTAGATTTCTATCTATGCCGATTGCACCCTGTGGTTTGATTTGGGTGACGTCTTTTTGTATTGAGATGGATAGTGATGTTGGTGTGATTGCGAATGACCTAGCCTCTATCCCGTCCTTTGAGAGTTCTGATACTGTATGATTATTTAGCAGGATGTTGACAAAGTTTCGATTTGATACAGGAAATGACATCAACATGCCGTTGATTTTGAATCCGTAACATGACACCAGATATGGCTTTCTTACAAAAGGTGATCTGACCTTTCTGCCTTTTCTGAGGTCCTTTTTCATCTGTGCTAGTCGCCCAGATGCTTGGGAGATTGCTGTGAGTTTGTATTTTGACTGGATTTGATATTGTTCTAATTTGTGGTAGGATAACACAGAAAGTTTTTTCATGGTGGAACAGTTGTTTTCCAATCCTATTCTGATGCAATGATTTACCATGTCTTTGAACGTATTCATCATTTGAAGAATTTTTTCATCGGGTGAAAATGGTTGTTTTATTGATTTGATTGCGAACATCTTTTTCACCATATGAATTTGGAATCCAAACGAACAGCGATTGGTTTTAATTGATTTAAACTTGTCGGCATCCCTCGACAAGTTAGCAGAACCCCTCATAACATCATAATCCAAATTACCATTTGGACCTAGTAATTATGCCAGCTTGATCAAGCATATTGTAAAATAATTTGCAGACGATTTTATAATCGAATTATTTTGAAGATGTCATGATAGAACCTGGAAACCCAGTAAAAGATTTTGCAATTACAGAACAAACAACGATTTCACAAATTTTTGAGCAGATGGCAAAGTCCGGAGGATTTGAATCAAGAAACCTTGCCGACGGTGTGGAAATTCTTTCTACAATGATTTCAGATAAAGAATGTCTTAGGTTTTTGTCATTTGTTGGCGCAATAGTCTCAACAGGTATTCGTGGCATCATAAAAGACATGACGCAAAAAAAATGGTTTGACGTCATAATAACTACTTGTGGCGCATTGGACCACGATATAGCCAGGCATTTTTCAAACTATAAAGAAGGCTCTTTTACGATGGACGACTCTCAGCTTGCAGATCAAGACATTCACAGACTGGGCAATGTACTGGTTCCAATGGAAAGCTACGGCCCCCTCATCGAAGAAAAGATGCAACAGATCCTAGAAGAAGTGTACAAGCAAGGAAAAAAAGAAATGTCGACAGCAGACATTGCAAAAGAAATTGGCAAGATGCTTGGCGAGGATTCATTCCTCTATTGGGCGCAAAAAAATAACATACCCGTGGTAGTTCCAGGAATAATGGATGGAGCAGTAGGCAGCCAGATCTGGTTGTTTTCACAAAAGCACAATGATTTTAAGCTGAACATGACAGAAGACGCAAACACATTATCAGGACTGGTCTTCAAGGCCAAAAAATCCGGCGCACTCATGCTTGGTGGCGGCATATCAAAACACCACACACTTTGGTGGAATCAATACCGCGAAGGCCTAGATTATGCTGTATATATCACGACGGCACAAGAATTTGATGGTAGCTTGAGTGGCGCACTGGTAAGAGAGGCGATCTCGTGGGGAAAAGTGACACAGGATGCCAAGCAAACCACTATCCACGCAGAGATAACCACTGTGCTTCCGTTTATCTACCGTACACTTTTGTCCAAAATCAAATAGTTGCAGCACTGTAAAGTATATCAGTGATTTACAGCTAATTCATGTATGCTACCACGCCTTTGGGTAAAGGAGCTAAAACCCGTCAACATCGAAGGCGGTTACTTGATCGATGGCTTCCCCTCAATTGGCTTTACGAGTGCAATTGCAAGCGAGTCACTGATGCACACGTCTCAATACGATCTTGTCGGTTTTGTCGATTCTATTGATTTTCCGACAGTGACCATACTCAAAGATGGCACACCAAATTACGCTACAAGAATTTTTGTCAACGACATACTCAAAGTATCAATTTTTACCTCATACCTTACTATCAATGAACCGTACCATCGTGCAATTGCAAAGATGATGCTTAGCTGGGCAAGAAAGCACAAGTGCGACCTAATAGTAAGTAGCTCACCAATGAAGTTCCCAGACAGCAGTCAAGACAGTGTGATTGCGGCAGGAAGTACGAATAATGCGCGCAACAAAATAAAGCAAGCAGACATGATAATTCTGCAAAACGGGACAATTCCTGGAATTCCTGGAGCACTATTAAACGAAGGCATGTTAAACAACCAAGATGTCGTCGTGGTTCTAGTTAACGTCGACGAGTCGGGCCCAGATTTCAAATCAAGTGCTCATCTGTGTATGGCAATGTCGAAGCTTTTGCCAGGAGTCTCCTGCGACCTCACCATGATACAAAAACAAGCAGAGATAGCAGAAAAACAAATCAAGCAGACAGAAAAAGAAACACGTGCGTTCAGAGAGACAATGTACGGCTAGCTGCACTAACAAATGCAGGACTTTTTTGGGTTTTTTGCAGCAGTAATAGTGATTTCTGCTTCTGGAGTCATGGCACCAGGACCGCTTTTTGCCGCAACCGTTTCTAGTTCATTGAAACAGGGAGGACGTTCAGGTCTTTATGTGGCGGCAGGCCACACGATCGTCGAGCTGCCACTAGTCGTCTTTCTTGGCCTTGGCATTTTTTCGTTGGAGACATTCCCACAGTTCAGAGTCATAGTGGCAGTCTTGGGAGCATTGAGCATCTTTGCTTTCTCAGGGATTCAGATCTATTCCACAATGAAGACTCGTGACATCAAAGAATCAAAATGCAGTGCATTTGCTACAGGCATACTTCTCACAGGCCTCAACCCGTTCTTTCTGATTTGGTGGTTCACAGTTGGCATCAAGCTTATTTTTGATGCGCTTGTTTTGTGGGCATTTTTGGGAATCCTAGTCATGTTTGGGATGCATATTTGGATGGACTATGCTTGGCTCTTTTTCGTATCAACGTTATCATCAAAGGGAAAGAAATTTCTTTCAGACAAAAGATACCGCGTATGCATGATTGCAATAAATGCAGTCCTGATTTATTTTGGCGTGTCTTTTATTTTAGAAGTGGTCTAGCTACAGTCAAGTGTTTCTAGGCCAGAATTGCACTCGTTGTTTAGTCTGTCAATTTTTTCTGCAATTGAAATGCAGATATTTGGATCAAGTGTCCTTTCATATTCTACAATTTCATCAATGATCGAAAATTGTTTTGCAGGACACGAATTGAAATTCTGAAATAGCACCAGCGTAGCGATTATGATTATGCCTCCGACTACGGCAATTCTAAAATAATTATGCTTTTGTAATGTCAATTTCTATGGTGGAGACATTTCTTGTTTTCCCGTCCTGTGACAAAAGCGAGTCAGAAGCAATCCTAACATCTTTTATCGTATAGCCCACAGTATTCATCCTTTTTACTATCATTTGTGAAACATCTACTGCCTGGGTGATTCTTTGGCCCCTAGCTTTTATGGTTACAACAGGTTGAGTTGAAAGTTGTGTGAGCGTAGCGGTGACATAAGTCATGATTGGTTTTGTGCCAACAAATATCACATCGCGAGTCTTTTTTGCACCATTGTCATCAGAAGCTTTTTCGTCTTCGGAGATTGTCTGCTCCTCTTGTGGTTCTTTGTTCTTTTGTGATTCTGCAAATATCTCTTCGGCTTCAGTTGGTTTGTCTTGCTCGCTCATAGTAACCTAGTTGTTGTTTTTGCTCTTTTGCTTTTATTTTAAGTTTGAGACTTTGCATTTTTCAGATAGTTTTCTATTACTTTTTCAATTTCTTCAGGATTCTTGCAATTTTTCACGTTTTCCACAATCTCTTTTTCTTCTACTTCATAACAGTTGAGAAATTCTTGTGCATCTTTGTAAACTAAGAGAATCTTTTCGTTGTGCAGGCAATAATACATTTTTTCAGGCTCCATTAAATGTGGCATGATTTTAATTCCATCTTTCTCCGATGACAACGGGTATGACATGTCTATCAACAGCTAATATCGTATTTAGGGTATGCACTCCGATATTGTAATAAGGATTTTTGATAAATAAAACATGTTGAGTGATAGAATCGTTTTCCACATTGATTTTGACTATTTTTTTGCACAGTGTGAAGAAATTAGAAACCAATCATTAAAGACCAAACCAGTTTGCGTGTGTATTTTTTCTGATCGTGGTGGAGACAGTGGTGCAATAGCTACTGCAAACTACATTGCAAGAAAATTTGGCGTAAGGTCTGGTATGCCGATCAGATTTGCAAAAGCAAGATTGCGTCAAATTCCAGACGCGGTTTTCCTTGGTGCAGACTTTCCATATTATTCAGACATCTCGCAAAGGGCAATGGAAATAATCAAAAGTTATGCCGACATATTCGAGTACGTAGGAAAGGATGAAGCATATCTAGATGTGACAAAAAGAGCCGAATCTAGTTTCCCAAAAGCCACACACCTAGCCCAACAACTCAAAAACCAGATCAGGGCCGAAGTAAAAATGACATGCTCCGTTGGAATCTCCGCAAACAAACTCATCTCAAAGATTGCATCAGGCTTCAAAAAACCCGACGGCTTGACAGTTGTCGAACCACAGAACGTAGAAGCCTTTCTGAATGCACTCAAGGTAGGCGACATTCCTGGAATCGGCAAAGTTACTGCCGATAAATTTGCTGAAATGAACATCAAAACAATTGGGGAGTTAAGGGGCCTCGACGTGTTTACACTCAATAAGATGTTTGGACGCAAAATATCATCCTACATTTACAACGCTGCGAGGGGCATCGACGACGACCCCGTGGCTGAAAGGCAGCCAACAGTTCAGTTTTCCAGAATCGTGACGCTAAAGGAAGACTCGAAAGATTTTGAGTTTCTATCTCAGAGCTTAAACGAGATATGCGCTGATCTGCATCAGACCATACTAAAGCACAAAAAGATGTTCAGATCCGTGGGGATTCAGTTCATCCAATCAGATTTATCAAGTAAGACCAAATCAAGAATGCTGAAAAACCCCACATTTAGCATAGATGAGCTCAAAAAAGCCTCAACCCAGTTGTTAGAAGAGGCCTTAGCTGATCAAAAGCTAGACGTAAGAAGACTAGGTGTGCGTGTATCAGAGCTCTCAGACCTAGAAGGCCAAAGCTCAATCACTAATTTTTTCTAAGCACTCTGTTTTTTCATTCTCTTTGTTTCTATGGCTGTGACTGCAAAAAGATAAGCAAAAAGCCACGGCAGAAACATTATCTCGCCTGCTATACCATGGAATTCTTCAAATTCAGTTGGATTTGTTGAGACCTTGAGGACAAAAAGCGATAGCGAGAATATCCTTATCATGTTTACGCCAATCGTTCCCGCTATTCCCAGCACAAAATATGCAGCCTTACGCTTTGGCGGAATGTTCATTTTTAGCAAAAATGCCATCATGACAAGCGAGTAAATTATTACGCTGTGAACTCCCGCCGAGGGCCAAAAAACTTGAAGTGCCATCGAGCCATGCTCGCCTCTCAAGAACATCAGATTGTCTCTTGCAATTGCGAAGCCAAGATCAAATGTGTTGATTACCCAAACGTTTGCCTTGACTAGATATGGCACGATATACTGCAGTGGACCCAGCGTGTCGTATGGGAAGAATGCATCAAGGGAGAGTATGATTGCACTTCCACATAAGAAAATCGGCCCAGCGGGCGCTATTCTAATCCATTTTTTACCAAACAGAATCGTTACAGCCGCAATCACAAATATTCCCATCACGACAAAGTCCCACATCCATGTCCACGAATACACCAAGTTGACATTGTAGACTTTGGCACCCATTGTTATGTAGTCCCTAAGGCCATATTCTAACGCCACAAGATAGGCAATTACTGCTGCCGCAAGCGGGATTGTCAGCAGTACTTTTTTTTGTGAAATGGTGTGTTTTAGCCCAACCATCTCCGCAACTACGAAGGCCATTGCAAAAAGGAAGCCACCTCTTCCCTGGTTCCAGCTTAAGCTGAAAGAATCTGGATATGCAACCAGTGCAAACAAGACGGGGCTTATTATGACAATAATTGCAAATGTGACGTTTTTGCTCTGCATCATTTGGTGGAGAATTTTGAATGAATAAAAACCAACGGCAAAAATATCCGGAAGCTACTGCAGAGAGGAGATCAGCCGCACAAAATGTGTTTTGGAACGAACAAACACGTTCTTATGTTCATGTAACACTATAGTGTAGTTCCTGAAGGTTCTGCGGTTCCCTCTTCGGAGGCTAATGCCCCGCTCTACCTTCAGCCTTACTTCTTTTTGATCGTAAGTGTTTTTTGGATCTCGCTCATCGAATTGATGAATTTTTGTTTTGCTTCGTACTCGTTTGTCACCTTGACTATAACTTCAGATGAAGAAAGCAGAACGTCTTTTACTACGAGTGGTGCGCTTAATCCCAGCAACTCGCTTAGGAAATCAAACAGATTATGGAATTTTGTGGCATTTCGGTATTGGAATTGTACTCGGCCGTCCTTAAAGGTGGGTTTTGGATCAAGCGGTATGATTAGGTTCGGAGATGTCATTTCAGAAATGAACTTTGCAGTATCTGATTTGACTGCGCCTGAAAGCTCATCTCTTTTTGCTTCCAGGTTCGCCTTTGTTTTTTCAAGGTTTTCTTGCTGATCTTCATAAGGAGTTCCTATCATTTTTGCAAACGTTGACTCTGTTGGACGCTTGAGCGGTAGCTCATGCAGCTTCATGTTTACTATCTTTAATTCTTCTTCGATTTGGTTTAGGTAGTTGCGATTTGCCTTGATTTGTCGCGCTAGTTCTTCAAGGTAGGTAAAGTCAGACATACTCACCACTTAGCTGAATTGGTGTACTACATCCATCAGCGACTGCTTAAAGTCCTCAGTAGTCAAACCCCACTTTCCGTACTCTTCTTTGTAAGCATCCCAAGACTCTTCGGCCTCTCTGGCAATCTCTAAAATCTTCGGACCGATTGCCTTTGTGTTAACTAGGATCGTGACGTTTGCTTGTTCTTTTTCCAAGATAGGAATCTTGACGAATATCATCCTAGAATCTTCGATATTGAACCTGTCTTTGATTACGCGTTTGAGTACTTCACGTTCTTTGACATCAAAGTCTCCTTTTACTTTGACTAGTGCACAACAAGAGTCACGTGGTCCACCATAGTTGCGGACATCGGTCTCATCAATATCAAAGAGAATGGCATCTTGTTTTTTGTTGAGATTCTCAATTATAGAATCCATTGTGTTGTTCTTGTTCATTCCTGGAAGTTGGTTGAAATTCCACTGGTCTTCGTCTGGAAGAACTGGAATTACCCACGGAATTGCCATCTTTGGCCTCTTTGTCGCAAGCCATGTTCTATAGTTTGACATGTCCCATTCCGTTTCACGCGCAAACGAAGCGACGAACATGGAGATTGCATTTGCCGCAATCAGATTCATGCCTTTGTAGTCTTTCCAACCTACCTCGTGTTCTTTTGGCAGATCATCTATGATCGATGGAACTTTTTGTACGCGTTTTTCATGCTTATGTGCAAGCTCGCGTAGTCGTTTATTGGAAAATAGAATTGAACAGTCAGAATACTTGATTTGATATTCGAGGTTCATGACTATGTTTATTGCCGCGGCCTCAAAGATTACTGGATCCCATCCAAACTCGGGCAAAAGCCCCAACGTTGCAATTGTGGCGTGTTCCTTTGTGTTGGTTCTGATAAATTCTATAAATGAGCATGCAAATGAGCTTCCAGTTCCTCCGCCCATCGCAAATGGAACAGTGTAACCTCTTACCGGTTCCGGCGAGAGTGCCGAGAGTTGTTTTGTAAAGTCCCATTTCTGCGTGACTTCGTTTTTGAACCTTGATCTTCCCTCCGCCCAGTTCCTTGCGGCTCCGCCAGCTCCATGTATTACATGTTTGTCACGTAGTGCAAAAAGATCAGGGTATGATTGTAAGATGAGATTTGCAGCCCTCGGATCCAGATCAACGAGTAGTGCTCTTGGAATAAGTGGTGTTTCTCCTCCAGTGTAAGCGCCAGGAAATCTCAAAATCGTGCTGCCATATCTTTTTAGGATTCGCGATTCGTCTTTTGTGTCCTTTAGCACTGGTTTAAGCGGGTCAGCTCCGACATCCAGTAATAGTCGTCTATACGATTCTGCACCAAGTCCTATCCCGCAGTGTCCAAAACACGTCATGAGTACTGGTGCTGGTGGGAGCGGTGCTGTTGTCTGTGCCATAATCAGACATCACCGTTTGAAACTATAACCACAAAGTGCAACAAAAATGAAGTTGCTGCTTGATCGTTATAGACTCGTGCGTAATTCATGCCTAAATAATCGTGACTGGAAATTTAACCATTAAGTATGATTGATCTGTGTAGTTTTAGCTAGTCCGCCACAATTTTATAGCAAAAAATGATTTTTTGATTTGTGCAGCTTTTAGGCAGACTCGAAATTAAATCAAAACAAAAGGTAGTCGAGTTCCTAAACCAAGAACATGTGGGAAGAATCTGCTCAATTGACAAAGATGGATTCCCCCAAGTCATCCCAATGAATTTTGTGTTCCTCAATGATTCCATATACATGCACTCTCACACCAAAGGTGAGAAGCTCGAGAACATCAAAAACAACAACAAAGTGGGCTTTGAAGTAGACAAAGAGCTAGAGTTTTTGCCATCTTATTTTACACACCCAACTGATGCCTCTCAAGCAGATACGCTCTACATAAGCGTCGTAATAAAGGGAATTGGCACTATTGTCCAAGACAGAGAAGAGAAGACATTGGCGTTAAACGGACTCATGGAAAAATACCAGCCAGAAGGCAGATATGAAAAGATACAACCAGAGATGGCAGTAGTAGACGAAGTCGCAATAATCAAAGTCACTCCAACAACGATGCGCGGCAAATACAAGATAGGACAGCACTTGGACAGAAACGCAAGACAGTTGCTTGCAGAAAAGATATTGGAGCGAAACACACCTACTGCAAAAGAGACACTTAGGATAATGGGTTTTAAGATCATCAATGGCAAACTCGAATTAGTTGATGAACAGCCTTGGTAACTTGACACCAACCAAGTCTTTAATGTTCACACTGACATTCCTTTAAATTTAGACTAGTACGATTCTGTAGCTGTTGCAGATACAAACATTTCAATTAGTTTCAGAATTTGAACCTACAGGAGATCAACCGCAAGCAATTGAAAAGCTTGTGCAAGGAGTACAAAAAAATAAAATTCAGACACTACTTGGTGTCACTGGAAGCGGCAAGACGTTTACCATAGCAAACGTCATTGCACGCACAGGTAAGAACACACTTGTTATTTCACACAACAAAACCTTGGCAGCTCAGCTTTACTCTGAGTTAAAGCAGTTTTTCCCAAAAAACAATGTGGGTTACTTTGTTAGCTATTACGATTACTACCAACCAGAAAGTTACATACCGCAAACCGACACATATATAGAAAAAGACACAGAAATCAACGAAAAAATCGAAAAAATGAGACTGGAGGCAACAGCCATGCTGCTTTCAGGCGAACCAACCATAATCGTAGCCACAGTTTCCTGCATCTACTCACTTGGCTCACCAAAAGACTGGGAGGAAATGGCTACGACTGTCAAAACCGGCAGCACTTATAGCCGAAGTGAGCTCATCAAGAAATTCATCAACGCTCGCTACGAGCGCAATGATTTGGAGCCTGCGCCAGGCACATTCAGGGTCAAAGGCGACACAATCGACATAGTTCCCGCATACTCTGATGAAATAGTACGAATCTCACTGTTTGGCGACGAGGTAGAAAAAATCTCAGTGCTGGATCACGTATCCCTAAAAGAGAAACGAAGACTAAATTCAGTTAAGATCTTTCCAGCAAAGCACTATCTTGTTGCAAACGACGTAAGACAAAAAGCAATCAGATCAATCAGAGACGAGCTAAAACAAAGACTTCCACAGCTAAATGAATTGGAAAGACAACGACTCGAAATGCGAACCAAGTTCGACTTGGAGATGATTGAAGAGCTTGGTTACTGCTCAGGCATTGAGAACTATTCAAGACATTTTGATGGAAGAAGGCCTGGAGAAAAGGCATTCTGTCTTTTGGATTTTTTTGGCGACGACTACCTTCTTGTGATAGACGAATCACATGTGACGCTACCACAGCTTCACGGAATGTATGGCGGCGACTACACCCGAAAAAAAGCGCTAGTTGACTATGGCTTTCGGCTCCCCAGCGCCTTTGATAACAGACCACTCAAATTTGAAGAGTTCGAACAATACATCAAAAACTGTATCTTCGTTTCCGCCACGCCTTCAGAATATGAAAAAAAGAAATCATTTCAAATCGCAGAGCAGCTTGTCCGACCCACCGGTCTAGTTGACCCCCTAGTCGAAGTAAGGCCTACAAAGAATCAAATGGACGATCTCATATCAGAAATAAAAAAACGGGCAAAAGACAACCAGCGCGTCCTAGTCACTACACTTACAAAGCGAATGGCGGAAGACTTGGCAGAATACCTTTCCAAGAAAGAAATCAAAGTAAGATACCTGCATTCTGAGATTGAAGGTCTGCAAAGAACGGAATTGATACGGCAGCTAAGACTTGGCGACTTTGACGTCTTGGTAGGCATAAACCTGCTGCGAGAAGGACTCGACATACCCGAAGTCTCACTTGTAGCCATACTGGATGCAGACAAAGAGGGCTTTTTGAGAAACTACACGAGCTTGATTCAGACCTTTGGACGAGCTGCAAGAAACTCAAGTGGAACAGTCATACTCTATGCAGACACCACTACAAAATCCATGAAGGAGGCAATAGAAGAAACCAATCGCAGAAGAGAAAAACAGATCGCATACAACAAGTCGCATAATATAACACCAAAGACGATAATCAAATCCATACCGCAGCAAGTAGCAGTACTGGATGACATTAAAAACAAGACACAGCACGACCTGTACAAAGAAGCAATAGAGGTAGAAACGCAAATGAAAAAATATGCAGAGGAGCTAGACTTTGAGAAGGCAATAGCGTGTCGCGACAGATTACGACGAATTCAAATCGAGTTGGAAAAGAAAAATGTACGATAAACTGAAAATCAGAGGTGCAAGACACCACAATTTAAAAAATCTGAATCTAGACATACCAAAAAACAAACTTGTTGTGATTTCAGGTCTTTCAGGCTCTGGCAAGTCCACTTTGGCATTTGACACAATTTATGCCGAAGGCCAACGAAGATACGTAGAATCGCTTTCTGCTTATGCACGACAGTTTTTGGAGATGATGGACAAACCTGATGTGGATTCTATTGAGGGGCTCTCACCTGCCATCTCAATTCAGCAAAAAACAACATCAAAGAATCCTCGCTCCACTGTAGGAACCACGACTGAGATCTACGACTACCTGAGATTGCTTTATGCCAGAATCGGCATTCCACATTGCACGCGCTGTGGTCGCAAAATCTCAAACCAATCCATAGAGTCGATTTGCGAGTCCATTTTCAAGGATTTTGATGAAAGACAGATAATAGTTCTTGCTCCTCTGATTCAAAGAAAAAAAGGAACGTATGAAAAGCTCTTTGAGCAAATAAAAAAGGACGGCTACTCCCGCGCACGCGTAGACGGCCAGATAATCCAAGTTGAAGATGAACTACCAAAATTAGACAGGCAAAAATGGCACAATATCGAAATCGTAGTGGATCGATTAAAGGCCACTAAGGCAGAAAAAAGTAGACTTTTTGAGGCAATTCAGACGGCGCTCAAGGCAGCAAAAGGCTCTGTTTTGATCTCATCAGAAAAAGATGAAAAAATGTTTTCGCAAAATAACGCGTGTCCCTACTGTGGCATCACCATTGGAGAAATCGAGCCTAGAACTTTTTCGTTTAACTCACCGTTTGGTTCATGCAAGGCATGTCATGGCCTCGGTGTCAAAATGGAATTTGATCCAGACCTAGTAATCCCCGACAAGTCCAAATCGATTCTTGATGGCGCCATAGTTCCTTGGAACGGTAGGTTTTCTTCGTTTAGAAAGCAGGAGCTTAGAGCAGTTGGCAAAAAGTTTGGTTTTGACTTGATGACTCCAATAAACAAGCTCAAACCAGAACAGCTCAAAGTCATACTCCACGGAACAGACCAGATGATTCATTTCCAATATGAATCACAGACAACAGATTCTTACTGGCAGTATACAAACTCGTTTGAAGGAGTGCTAAACAACTTGCATCGTGTGTTTATGGACACAGACTCTGAATCAAAACGTGAATGGCTCAAGCAGTTCATGCGAGATATCCCATGCAATGAATGTAATGGAAAAAAGCTAAAACCAGAAGCACTAGCTGTCAAAATAAATGGCATGGGAATCAGCGAAGTCTGCGATCTTTCAATTGACGAGTGTTACGATTTTTTCAAGAACATCAAACTTACAGAAACTGAAAAATACATAGCAAGAGACGTCCTCAAAGAAATTACAGAAAGGCTGGAATTTCTAAGAAACGTCGGTCTCAACTATTTGACATTAAATAGGCAGAGCTCTACGCTTTCAGGCGGCGAATCGCAAAGAATCAGGCTAGCCACGCAGATAGGCTCAAACCTTACAGGTGTATTGTACGTCTTAGACGAGCCCACAATTGGCTTGCATCAAAGAGATAACGCTAGGCTCATCAAGACGCTAGTCAAGTTGCGTGATTTGGGCAACACCATAATTGTGGTAGAACACGACGAAGAAGTCATCAAAAACTCCGATTGGATAATTGACCTAGGGCCCGGTGCAGGAATTCATGGTGGCAGTGTAGTTTTTGAGGGAACCGTTGAGCAGATTCTCAACAACCACAAGTCAGTTACCGGTGACTATCTAAAAAACAAAACGTTGATCAGCCTTGAAAACAAGACTCGCAAGCAAAAAGGCAAGATAGTAATCAAGGGCGCTGCAGAAAACAACCTCAAAAACATCACAGTTGAGATCCCCCTTGGATACTTGGTTACAGTGACTGGAGTCTCCGGCTCTGGCAAATCGACTTTGGTAAATGAGATACTCCTCAAATCACTTTCATCTCATTTTTACAAAACCAATGAAAGACCTGGCAAACACAAAACTGTTGAGGGAATAGAGAACATTGACAAAGTAATTGCAATAGACCAATCCCCAATAGGCAGAACACCCCGCTCCAATCCTGCCACATACATAGGGGCATTTACTCCAATTAGAGAGCTGTTTGCATCCACAGAGACTGCAAAGGAGAGGGGCTACACTCCTGGACAATTCTCATTCAATGTTGCCGATGGTCGTTGTTTTGCCTGCGAAGGAGACGGTGTCAAAAAAATAGAGATGCAGTTTTTATCCGATGTTTACGTTAGATGTGATGAATGTAAAGGAAAACGATACAACTCTGAGACGCTAGCAGTACTTTACAAAGGAAAAAACATTTCGGATGTTTTGGACATGACTGTGGAGGAAGCGTTAACATTTTTTGAAAACATTCCAAAAATCAAACGAATTCTGCAGACCATATATGATGTAGGATTGGGCTACATCAAGCTAGGTCAATCATCTACCACGTTATCTGGAGGCGAGGCACAACGAGTCAAGCTGGCATCTGAGCTGGCAAAACGAGATACTGGAAGAACACTATACATACTCGATGAGCCAACCACCGGACTCCATTTTGCAGATGTTCAAAAGCTTCTTGATGTCCTTAACCGATTGGTAAATCTTGGCAACACCGTAGTTGTGATAGAACACAATATGGACGTCATCAAAAATTCGGATTGGATAATTGATCTAGGACCAGAAGGTGGAGACAAAGGCGGGCAAGTAGTAGCAACTGGCACACCCACTCAGATTGCGTCAAATCCGAAGAGTTACACTGGACAATATCTAAAGAAGTTCTTGGTAAATTGACACTAGATATTAAAAAAATAACAATTCCGTCACAGCCCGGAATCTATTTGATGAAGGATGCAGAAGGGAAAATAATTTACATTGGGAAGGCAAAGAATCTAAAAAATCGTGTAAGATCATACTTTTTAAAAAATCAAAACTACAAAACACAAAAATTAGTTGAGAAGATCTCCGATATTGAGTTTGTATTAACAGATAACGAAGCAGAAGCATTCCTTTTGGAATCCAACATGATAAAACAATACAGGCCAATTTTTAACATAGAACTCAAGGATCAGCAGCGCTATACCTATCTGAGATTAACCGATGAGGAATACCCCCGACTTGTCGTTGCACGACGAACCAGGACTGGCAAATTTTTAGGTGACGGAAAAATATATGGTCCATTTACTTCCGGAAGTTCAAAGCTGCTAAGTATCGGCTCTTTGCGCAAGGCCTTTAAGATCAGAATTTGTAAAAGGCTTCCAAAAAAGGCATGTCTAGAATACCATCTTGGTAACTGCGAGGCACCATGCGAGTTTAAAGAAGCGCAGATCAGATATGCCAAACATGTATCCGACTTGGAGTCAATTCTCAAAGGAAAGGATCTGCGTGCATTTACGAAAAAATTAGAGTCAGAAATGAGGCAGGCGTCAGAGCAGCTCCAATTTGAGCGTGCGCAGGAGATAAAAGGCACTCTGCAGAGACTAGGTAGTCTGAAAACACGGCAAAAAATGGAAAATGTCTCAGGTGCAGATGAGGAATATTTTGGGATAAAAACAACCGAACAGACTGCCCACATCATGACTTTTAAGAAGATAAACGGCGTCATTCGCGACAGCAACAAGTTTTCCTTTGATCTTGTAGGCGACAACTCGTTTTCTAATTTTCTTTACCAGTACTATACGACCAATCAGATACCGCCGTATGTAATAGTAAACGAAATGCCACAAAATGCAAAACTGTTAGAAAGTCTTTTCTCAAAGTCGGCAGGAACCAAAGTCAAAATACTTGTCCCCGTTTCTGGGAAAAGAAAAGAGATACTTGACCTCATTTTAAAAAATATCGACGTCATCACATCAAAGGGATCAGAGCCAGGCCTTGTCCAATTAAAAGAAGAGCTTGGACTTGATGATATACCCAAAGTCATAGAGTGTTTTGATATCTCAAATTATGGCATGTCGTTTGCGGTGGGCGCCATGTCAAGATTTGTCAACGGTAGGCCAGACAAATCAGGATATAGGAGATTTAAGATAAGAACCATCAGCGGTCAAGATGATTTTGCAATGATTAATGAGATAATAAAGCGAAGATACCTACGTGTGGCCTCAGAAAACTTGGAATCTCCAAATCTGATTCTCATAGATGGCGGTAAAGGTCAGCTCAGCGCTGCCGTGTCAGCTCTACAGAGTCTTGCAATGAAAATACCTTGTGCATCTCTTGCAAAGCAAAATGAGGAAGTCTTTGTGCCGCACAAAAAAGAACCAATCATCATGTCAAGACATCATCAAGGCCTGCAGATACTTCAGCATGCTCGCGACGAGGCACACAGATTTGGCATAGCATACAATCGTTTACTTCGTATGCCAAAGGCTTAATTTAGCTAAAAACTGTTTAGTTTATTTCCTAAAAGTTGAATAAATGGCTAGTTTTTCTATGATTCATTATATATACGTCAAATGTCAAGATGTTCCATGGCAAAACCATACGTCAAGGCAGGGATCAGATAGATGGCAACAGCGTATGTGCTCATTAACTGTGAGTTGGGATCTGAGCAAAAAGTCATCGACCAAATAAAGCCAATAGACGGAGTCAAAGAAGTAAAAGGAGTTTTTGGGGCATACGACATTCTAGCAAAGATAGAGACTGCCTCAGTTGAACGACTCAGGGAGATAATCACCTGGAAGATCCGCAAAATAGACCGAATACGTTCAACTTTGACTTTGATGGGAATAGAAGGACAGGAATAACCATGTCCACGGCATATTTTTTGATAAACGCTAGGCTAAACCACGAATCAGAAATTATAGAAAAGGCAAAATCAGTGCTAAAAGAAGCCGATCTATCATCGTATGAGGTACAAGGAACGTTTGGAATTTACGACATTGTAGTAAAGCTGTCTGCTCCAAATGATGATACTTTGCGTAAAATCGTGCTTGAAAAGCTTAGAAAAATTGAAAACATTGAATCCGCAATAACAATGATGGTAAATGAGGAGCAAGAATAATGCCTAGCGCATATGTCATAATACACTGCGATCCAACTGAAACCTACTACGTCATCAGAAACCTCAAGTACATTCCAGAGGTGAAAGCAGCAGACGACGTTTTCGGATACTATGAAGTGGTTTGTAAAGTGGAGGCAAACACGCAAAAAGACCTTGAAAAGGTAATCACATCAAAGATCCGTAAAATCAAACACATCATCAGCACGATGACTTTGAGCGTGATTGAAGAACAAGGCTGATATACATTTATTCAATTCTTTTTTGATTGTCAAACATTTGTTTGCATTGTTGGTGGATAGTTTTATTTTATTTTAGGCCATAAGGTTAGGCCTGGCAGTATCGAACATTTACAAGGCCATCTTTGAGGCAAATTTGGACGCTAGGCTAGAAGAGCTGTTAGTCAACATGCTCAGATACAACTCCTCAGCAAGCGTGCAAGAACCAATTCGGATTTTCCTGTACAACTATCAGATAATGTCAGATAATTTTTGGGAGATGTACAAAAAGGCAAAATCTTATGAGGATGTTCTTGAGTGCTATTACCAATTTTCAAAAAATCAATGCGTGATAATCGAGACATTGTTAGAAAATCTGAAACTCAGTCTAAATGATGATCATCTAAAAGAAGATCTCCATCTTTTGTTAAAGGATGCATTTACGTTTTAGCAACAAAGGATAACTTTAATCCAAATTATAACAACATCACTGTAAATGAAGGATATCTCCAATATCAGTTATTTGAGTCAAGATCCAGTTTTGTTCAAACTTGCGTTAGCAAGGCATTTTCTGAATACAATCTCAAAAAAAGTTCCACAATCAACACATGACTGCCTAATACTTGAAGCAAATATAGATTCATTTTTGTTTTTTGCATCAAGTGTGATCGATGTAATAAAACGCGAGATAAATGAAAAGTTTGAGATATTTGATAAAGATAATGTGTTTTACATTCATGGTATTAGAAAACAACTTGCAGATACTGGAAAACAAGGGCTCGTAAAAAAAATAATTGCAAGTTATTTTACCACGCCGACAAAGAACAAATCTCAAAAATGGAATACGAAACACAGTGGACTTTGGAAGCTACAAATTTTGCGAAACAAAGCAACACATGGCTACATCATACAACCACTTAGCAAAAAAGCAATCAAGATCACATATACGGTCAGGCAATACAAAAGACCAGGTGAGTCATTTGAATTCGATGATACAGTGCAAGACCCAAGAAAATATTTTGAAGGTTTTTTTAGTGATTTAGTGAGCTTTGTAATAAAAACACGCAAGGTTATTCAGAAAAACATTGGTTAGGTTGCAAAACGATAATCAGATTGGATTTTTACCCCTAATTTTTGATTAGCTTTATTTACCGTGAAAATACCACAAGCGACATGACAGCCGCAGATAAATTCGGCATTGCTTTTTCAATAGGAATCACCGTTGCGTTGATTGCTTTTGCCATGTCGTTTTCAGCGACAAGTAAAGCACCAACTGCACCGATGCCAGTACCGACGACTCCAACAACTCCACCAGCACCTGCTCCAACGCCAACACCGCCTGCTCCACAACCACCAGTGATGGAAGAGGAGCCGGTAGTGGAGGAAGAGCCTCCGATGGAGGAAGCTCCAGTGATGGAAGAGGAGCCGGTAGTGGAGGAAGAGCCAGAAGTTGCAATGTCAGCTGAGGTATCAATTCCAAGTGGAGCTTCAGTACCAGGTTGTGAAGAAACAAATGAATGTTTCATCCCAAGTACTGTTACGATCGGAGTTGGTGGCACAGTAACATGGTCAAACGATGACACCGCAGCACACACAGTTACAAGTGGTTCAGCCGAAACCGGACCAGATGGTACATTCGACAGTAGCATCTTTATGGCAGGCAAAACATTTGAACACACCTTCGATCAAGCAGGTGAATATGACTACTTTTGTATCGTCCACCCATGGATGACTGGTAAAGTAATTGTGGAGTAAATCCACATCTTCATTTTTTCTTTAATTACGATAGTTTAGTGATGTTTTGTTCTAAATCTAGCACGAGTTTTTCATAGTCTTGGCGATTTTTGCCAAGACTAGATAGTTTTTGTTTTTCTACTTCTATCAAATTTTTGTTAATTTGTTCTGTGTGTCCTTGCAACCTCATTTCCGCCATTACGAAAAGCCGATTATTTTCCTTCCAGAGATGTTGTGACACATGTTCGATGTATTCTTGAATGTCAGAAATTAATTCTTGTGCAGAGCCTGTGTCTATGTATTTTTTTGCAGACTCCTCCATTCGGCTTGCAATTTGTCGAGTCATTTCATGCTCCATTAGCATCACGGCGATTGGACCCATGTGTCTTGGCATTCCTGACTGCTCCAGTGCTGGGAAAAGCGATTCTTCTTCTTTGCCATGATGACACACATCTGTAAAGTTTTTAGAAAAGTCGATTACTGGCATAAGAATCGATTCTGGTATCTTTTTGCCTTGGTTGAGTAGTTGTAAAGTGACTTCCATCGATTTGACTACTTTTTCTATTAGTTCGTGGTCTTTTCTTAGTGATTCAGTAGACACAAATGAGCCGCGTCCAGATTCTCATTTAAAGTTAAGTTTGATTGTCATCCAAAAAAATCTGATGCGGTACTGCTTAGAAATAGGTATCAAGTGAGTTTGCACGTAGCGGCTGGGCATCAAAGCCTAATTTGGCAAGATCCGCTGCAAACTCGTCGACGAACCCATGAATAGTGTAGATTTTTTCTGCCCCGCTCTTTTTTACCAGATCGATAAGCTCATTGTAGTCACAGTGATCGCTTAGAGGTATCGAGTAATCGTTCTTTCTGGTGTACTGCATCGATGTTTTTGCCCAGCCGGAAAAACCTATCGTCACTGCGTCATAGCGGGATTTCATTTGTTTTATGAAGGGATTATTTTCAGACATTAGTGGACAGACCATAACCCATGGTTTTTTCTCCAAAAGTCCCATAGATTCAGCCTGCGAGTGCCCTAGTCCTTCTTTGAGTGGTATTCCAAGCTTCCTATGCAGATCGTTCATTTCTTTGACTGAATCATGATAATACAGTGGATCCCAGTGACCAAAAAGATGTGAAAGTGTTTGCGCTTTGCCAAGCTGATAACCTAGCAATAGAACGGGTTTTCCTTTATGGTACATATCTGATATTATTTCGTTGGTTCTTTTTTCAAGCTCACTTACCTGTGGAAATACAAATTCCGGCCTCCCAAAAGTGCATTCGGTTATCAATATCCTGCATTTTGGTATGCTCGCTCCTTTCAGAAAGCCTCGTTCCCTGCTGCAAATGTCACCCGTATAAAATACATCGTCAAATAGAACTCCCCTTGAGCCGAGTATGTGGCCGCTGTCATAAAGACGAAAGTCTTCCAGCGATTCCACGTGGTTTGACATTTCATGTCCTCGAAGTGTGGCTATTTCCTTAGTTTCCTTTGTTGCCAGAATTGTCCCATTCTTACTGTTTGGTAGATGATCAGTGTGTGCGTGGGAGACAAAATTGACGCATTGCGGTATCGCAGATCTTGGATCCAAGTTCACAACCTTGCCGTTAATGTGGCAAACAATGCCGTTTTTTGTCATCTGGATTTTTGACACTACAAGGTTTGCAACAATTACGTCCGATTTAAATTTCGATATTGATTGATTATTGACAAAAAAATACAGGAAAATTCAAAACAACAAGAGGGGAGTGTCCCTGCCTCATCGGCCAGAATCCGAATTGACACCACTGTGTCTGCAAGAGATGTCAAGTTGAGTACTTGACAGCTGGCCAATCGATGCGCATGGACACTCGATTTTTCTCTTACATCTTTCGAATCGAGTGTATTACGATTCTAAATTATATAACAACGATCGTAAAATAGTCAAAAATTTGTCCAAATCAATATAGCAAAATGCAAAAATTCAAAAATTTATTAAACTTTGACGAAAATATGTTAATGTTTGTTTAGTAATTGAAATCAGGTAGAACGCATCAATTGATCATTTGTGTGTGACTCATCATGTTTTGTTCCCAATCTGTTTCTGAGAAGATATACGCCGGCAAAGGTGAGTGCCACGGAGACCCAGTTTATGGTCGATACTGTTTCGCCAAGCATAATTGCCGCAAAAATTACACCTATTATAGAGTTAGTTGAGAACAACAAAACGGTTCTCACACCCCCAAGGAGGCGTAGCGATACCAAAAACAACATCGTGGCGAGCCCCGTTCCACCTATGGCAAAGAGTGCAATTGAGCCTAGATTTATGAGTTGTATGTCAAATGGTATATGAAATGCAATGAGTGCGACAACGGCAAAAGTGCCAGCTACAAACGATACAATCTGCGTAATCCTTCTGGAGTCAATTTTGTCGCTTAGATATCTACAAAGCATTACGTCCAAGGCGTAAAGAACGCCAGAGGCAATAATTAAGAGGTCGCCAAGAACGAGTTCCGATAGCAACATTCCGTTGGTGTAAAAATCGTATGCAATTGGCAATACCATCATTCCAAGCATTATCATCACAAATGGGCCGATCTCCTTTCTGTGAAGTGATTCTTTGAAAAGGATCATCGTGATAAGAAGCGAAAAAACTATTTCGCCGTTGCTGAAAATTGAGGCGTTTGTGGCAGTCGATTCCTTTAACCCAAAAAAATATGTGATAAGCGCGGTGACTTCAAGAATCCCTATAACTGACAAAAGCAGAAGGTTCTTTCTATCTAGTGTTGCAATAGGCTGTGATTTTTTTGCAAGTGGTGTAAAAAATGCCGCATTTATGATGTAGACACATGCAGCTAGCGCAACAGGGTGAATTTCAAATCCTGCCTGGTCATCTAGCATTGGTTTTGCCAGCACGTGAACCAAGGCAGCAAGCGTTGCTGAAATTAATACTAACGTGTATCCTAGTTGATTTGAGTTTTTATTTTTGGAAATAATCCCTTGCATTGACCATGACATTTCCAGTTATGGTAATGCCAAAGTACCTAATATCTTGATCCTAAAAGATCGAACAATAATTGGTTAATTTGCTGAACAGACTGTTAGAATTGAGCTGTTAGACAGATCGTCTTTTGGGAGATGCAGTGTCACAGATATCTTATTTTTGACAATATCGATTTTGAGATTATCGAATATCGATCTGTATTTTGTGACTTTTTTGCCATCTGGTGTAGCGACATAACCTGCAGCCAGTAACAACCCATCATCAATCAAGGCATTTACCTTTCTGTAACCTGATGTCTGCGGAATGTTGCACTTTTCAATTATTTGGGAAATGATCATTGATTCGCCATTTAGTGTGCTAAGTATTTTCTTCTTATCATCATCGCCAAATGATTCCAGAATAACTTTGGTCAGCATCGGATTCTCAATTACAATCCAGCTTTCACCATTTGTGACTTTGATCTCGCAAACATTTTTGAGAAATCTTTGTTCAAGTCCGTCTGCACCAGCACCAAAGAATTCACGTAGTACGGCATCGAGTTTTTGGAACTGTTCAATAGATTGTGTAAGCGAAATTCCGTACTTTTCAAACAATCTTTCTTCAATTCTTCGTATTGTCTTATCACCAAGATTTTCTCTAATTACTGAGTCAAGTGATTTTGCTAATAGCCTATCAAGGCCTGCCATTACATCAGTGTTTTACAAGCATACTATATTACTATTTCCACACTTGGACATAACAGTTTAATAGCATTTTACCATTCCCAATAGTGGAATTGGCTCTGCTAATTTTCGATGATAACAATATCAGAGAGCTTCCAGTTGCAGAAAGACTGGCCAGTTGTAAACAGATCATACAGAATGAAAAAGACGAATCAAAACGATGGGATGCAGTTTGGCTTGCGGGTGAGATAGCAGAAAACAGAAACGATGATGACCCAATGTTTACTGCAGTTGCAGATCTTATGGAATGGGTTTTAGAAAATGATGACAACAACGTGGTAAAACACGAAGCGTGTTACCAAATTGCTGCACGAAACATGCGGAAAAAGATTCCATCGTTGATAAAAGCTGCGTTGCAAGACAAGAGTGGACTCACAAAACACGAGGCTTTGGAATCTCTTGGTCTAATGAGAGCTACGGAGGCAGTAGACTTGATCAGAGAGGCCCTAAACGATCCAAGTGAAGATGTCAGACAGACAGCGGCTTTTGTGATAAAGAGACTAAAGCGTATGGAAAAATCTGGGAAATATAGGCCATCAGAGATAATCTAATGGTAACTGCCATAGTAATCGACGATGATATAGACACCGTCGACGTCTTTTGTGATTATTTGAAGCTCAAAAATGTAGAGGTACTAGGCAGAGGACATAATGGGAAGGATGCCTTTGAACTATACCAGAAATACAAGCCAGATATCGTTTTTTTGGACTTGATGATGCCCGATTATGACGGATTTTATGGGTTGGAAAACATACGTAAAGCCAACCCAAGCTCCAAAGTAGTTATAATAACTGCAGATCTCAGAGAAGAGACCGCAGAAAAACTTGAAAAGCTCAAACCAACAGAAGTCTTCATCAAGCCATACGATATTGAAAAGATCACTAAGCTATTAGAAAGAATACAGTTTACTTGATGATTTGGCCTATTCTTTCCAAGGCAGCTTCGATTCGGTTTATCTCGTGCGCAATCTTATCATCTGAGCCACGCTGTTTTATAATTTGCAACGATGTCTCTATCACGAAGAGTGGATCACGTATTTTCATTAGGGTTTCTTCCGCGTTGCCCATTGATGTTAGATCGAGTTGGCGATATAAAATACCCAACTTCCAGAATTGGAAATAGATAAATCTCAATTGAGTGAATTACGCAAAGTAGGTGGCACGCATTGCTTAGCCCAAAAATAGAGAAACGTAGGTCGCAAATTAGCGGCGTTGGACTATTTGCTACCCAGAAAATAAAAAAAGACGAGGTGATTTGGTCCCCCACCATAGAGCACATAGAAAAAATTCACATCATGGATTTTGAGAATCTTGATGACGACGAAAAAAAACAAGATTGGATAAAGCACTCATACCAGATTGGTCAATTTCTTTACAAAGACACTGACGACACCAGATTCATGAATCACAGCTGCAAACCCAATGTTGTAGATTTTTACAATACACTAATTGCAGCACGCGACATACAGCCTGGCGAGGAGTTGACGTGGGACTATCTGCCATACATGAATCCATATTTGGTTTTTGAATGCAGATGTGGAAATCAGAATTGCGTAGGCATTGTCAAAAAAGGTGTCGCAGTCGGAACTAAACCGCAACTATTTTGAATTTTTATCTCAAATCCTCTAGTTTGCTTCCTTGTGGTGCTTGAAACAAATTAAGGTGATTATGTATTCCAAAAGCAAGAAGAATATAATTCCAGTAAAATAAAATCTCCATAGGATTCCCAGTGTAGTAAGACTCTTCGTTTTGTGCAATTAGAAATGCCGTGTCTGCGGCAAAAACCGAGATGGCACCAAGACACAGTAAGGTCCACATCAGATTGACATGCCCTTTAAAAAATAGCCCGACTCCAATCAATGCTGGAATTATCACCATTGCGTCAAACACAGGATAAATTGTGGCTAATACCAGCTCAAAGATATCTTCATTTGTGGTGGTACTAAATACAAAGTGCAGACTAATGCCTAAAATTCCAATTGAAAAGGCAATAGATGCCGCAATCATCTTTTTTGTTATCGCGCTCCGCATCGGCTGAAGATATGCGATAAAGAACATGATAAGAAATGGGTACCCAATAAGATAGAATATGTCTGCTGCCGACGGGAATGGATCGATTTTTAGATATAGTTCTTGTACTATCCAAAGCATTTCTGCAACAAACCACGACATCGCATACCCGCCAAATGAGGCCCAAGCAATGCCGTGTGTGCCGCTGATTCCGAATCTGACTAAAATCAATATAGAGAGTCCAAGAAAGGAACCAGCCACTGGAACATATGCCAAGTTCCCAGCAAATATGGCAAAATCTTTGCTTATCAAATTTGACACTGTGTTGAAGATTGCAATTCCAACAAGTGCTGCAACCAGATATTTTTTTGATAAAACTACGTCGAGTGTGGTTTGCATATCAATCCAGTGCAGCAACGAATTTTTGTATCTGGCCTTGGTGTGAAAAGTCTTGCAAGCTGGATTTGATTGAATTAATTATTGCATCGTGGGCATTACCGTAAAGATCCGAAAGAATTCGTTTCAAATATTCCGGATGTTCATAGCAATCTGGTATGTAGCAATTGTAGTCGTCTTTTAGTGTCTTTACTACCTTTTGGAAAACCGGTTCGCCCATATCCAAAAGCGCTTTTTCTATTGCAAACGTAACTAGAGCTTTTTTTATTTGTGCATCTGCAACATCCATTGCATGGTACTTACGCGGCGTGGTTATAAAACCATAGTGAGATTGCTCATTATCATAGATTTGTGCCCGAATTGTTTGCAAGAAACAAACTAACTCAAATATTCACACACTCATATCGCATAAGTATGCAGCATGGAAAAAACAAGCCTATTGTAAATGAGGAAGACCGTATTTTGAAAAATGCTCAGGAGGATGCGGCACGGCTTTTGAAAAATGCTCAGGAGGATGCGGCAAAAATTGAGGATTCTACTAGTGTCGCAGAATATGTTACCAGATCTGTTGGTGAAACCGATGGTGGCAAAGCAATAAAAAAAGACAAGATATACACAATTGGCGAAATGGCATCAAGACTTGCTCATGATTTACAGAATCCATTGACAATAATTAAAAACACAGTCGAGATTCTCAAGCTCAAACAGCCGGAATTAGACAAAAAAACACAGGAAAATTACGAACGAATTGAACGCGCGACATCAAGAATGTCCCAGCTCATACGTGACATTTTAGATTATGTTAGAACCAGTAGCCCATTGAGGGAGAAAACATCGCTTGTCAGCTTGTTGAAAACCGTAATAGGGGATTTGAGTGTTCCAGAAGATATTAGAATAATTTTGCCAGACGAAGATATCGAAATTTACGGCGATGCGAAACAACTAGAAATTGTCTTTTCAAACTTGATTCTAAACTCTATTCAAGCAATAGAGAAAAAGGGGAAGATAATGATTCAGGCCTCAGAAACAGACGACTCGGTAGTAATTGACGTCATAGATAACGGACGAGGAATAGAAAAGGAAAACCTCATGAAGATCTTTGAGCCGTTATTTACGACAAAGCAGGGAGGAACCGGCCTTGGACTTGCCAGTTGCAGATCAATAATAGAAAACCATGGTGGCACAATAGAGTGTTCAAGCATCGTGGGTAAAGGAACAGTCTTTACCATACACCTTCCAAAATTCTAAGCAAACTACAAAAACATAATATTCATTTGACATTTCAAAAAACCTGAGACACTTGCTTAACTTGGGGATTCTTATTTCTGGGCGCGGAAGCAACATGGAGGCAATTCTCAAGGCAGTAAAGCGCCAGCGGATCCCAGTAAACCCAGCCATAGTCATTTCAAACAATCCAGACGCAAAGGGCCTCAAAATTGCACAGAAGTTAGGAGTCAAAACCCAAGTCATACCAAGCAAGAATTTTACCGGCACACGGTGGGAATACGATCAGAAAATAATCAAAGCGCTCAAAGAACATGGAGTCACAGAGAAAAACGGCCTAGTTTGCCTTGCTGGCTTCATGAGGATAATTAGTCCCGAATTTATTCGAAAATATAAAAACCGAATTTTGAATATCCATCCTGCCATTCTACCTTCATTTCCCGGCCTGCATGCACAAAAACAGGCACTTGAATATGGTGTCAAATTTAGTGGCTGTACTGTCCATTTTGTAGACGACGGAGTAGACACTGGACCGATAATCCTTCAAGCAGTTGTCAAAGTCAAAGATGACGACACGGAAGAAACACTTTCAAAGAGAATTCTTGCAAAGGAACACAAGACATATCCTCAGGCAGTGAGACTAATTGCCGAAGGAAGAATAACGATTTCTGGCAGGAAAGTAATAATCAAGAATCAGGGCCGCTAAAAAAATACAGCACGATTAGCTCTTTTTTATTGCCAAAAAATTTGTGTGGCACGTTTTTTTGCACATAAAATGCCTTACCCTCAGACACCTCGTAATCCTTGTTGTTTATCTTAAGGTATCCATCTCCCCTTACAACAAAATACACTTCGTCTGCATCATGAGGAGTTTGAGAATCTTCTTCATGTGGCTGTAATACCAACACACCTGCGGCAATGTTTTCGCGATTAAGAAAGGTGTGAAAATACCCAGTTGAATTTCTAACATCATCAATGTATTTTTTTACATCAAATTCTAGTTTCATTAAAGCTCACTTTTTCTTCTTTTTTGATTCTTTTTTCTTTTGCATTTTTCTTATCATCAAGGAAAACAACGTACCTGCAGGTATGCCAATCAGAGTTCCAAGACTCACATAAGGAGCTAGGAAAAATCCACCAATCCAGATGCCTCCGTCTGTGGTGAACTCCATAAACGTCCTAGGCCTCAAAAGAAGCGGTATTGTCTTTGAGGTCGTTTTTTCTTGGCCAGAGTCATCAGTGTATTGTACGGTTACTTCAAATGGGAGTTTGTGCTCTATTGCCACATCGGTCGGACTGGTGATTATCTGAGTGTGGATTGAAACTGGTTCGTCTTTTTCAACAGTAGAGTAAGAAAACGCTGTCTGGCCACGTATCATGACGTCGTTTGGAGGAATTATTCTTACTATAACATCGTGCAGAGTGGTATCTTTTGAGACAACCTCCACGCTAAATGGAAATTCAGCGTTTGGGAATATCGCAGATGGCGCAACAGTATTTATCTGGATCTCTGCTGTACCTTTGATTTCAACTGGTATTGCTATGTTTTGTTGAAACGGCGGCATGGGCGTCTCATTGTTGCTCAGAAGAACTTGTGAGTATAACGCATTTATGTAATTGGTACCAATCTTGGAATTCTCAGATGTCGCAAATTCGAGAACGCCTCCAAAAGATCCCCCCTTTGAGAGCCTCACTATTGTAAGTGTTTGATTCTTTACCTTAATTGACTCGTCTTGCGATGTCGCTGTAAATTTGATGTCTTGTTTGTCTTCCCACCCATTATTTTGTATGAAAATCGAGATCGAAAAGTCTTTGCCTGCGATTACGGTGTCTGGGTATTGAATGCTTACGTCGACGCCACCTTCCATCGTCTGTTTTATTGTTGCTGCATATATGCTCGGAGTCGCAACAAACAACAAGCCGAACACAAGAATTGCGATTGCTTTTTCCATTTGAAAAATGAACATTACTGTAGTGACGAATTAAGTTTTTGCTCTAGTTCTTGCTGTTTTGCACGCATTTTGATGTTATTGTTTTTAGTTGGAAAATAAAATCTCAATAATGATGTTTGAACCAATAAATTAAGGACTGTTTGCATCTAAAAATGAATTATAACGTCTTGAATTTAAATTCTAATTTGTTGGACGCGCCTGCAGGGTCGCAGTAAGCTCGACAGTGTCACCATTTCGATTTATCTGCAGCAGTACAGAGTCGCCAACGCTTTTGTTGTCAGCAATGTAGATGATAAGATCGTCCATGTCTCTTATCTGGCGTCCGTCCAGCGCGGTTATGATGTCACCACCTTTTAGGCCACCATTTGCAGTGTATGTTGCTTCCCGGAGCCCCGCTTTTTGCGCAGGCCCCCCATCCACCACGGCAGTTACAAAAACACCTTTGTAGTTTTTTGGGAGCCCAAGCTGTTTTGTAATGTCTGGTGTAAGACTTGTTCCTGCTACGCCAAGCCATGGATGCTCGTAACTTCCCTTTTCAATGAGAGAAGGAACTATTCTTTTTATCGTGTTTGCAGGCACTGCAAACCCAATTCCGGAAAACTCGCCTGTTTTTGATTGGATGGCAGTGTTTATGCCAATTACGTATCCTTGCAGATTTAGCATTGGACCGCCAGAGTTGCCAGGGTTGATTGCCGCGTCAGTTTGAATCACGTTCGGTATTGAAAATCCCGATTCGGTGTTTGGCAAAAGCCTACCGGTTTGACTCACTATCCCCGTAGTCATTGTGTTACTGAGCCCAAACGGGTTTCCTATTGCAATAATCTGTTGACCCACTTCGAGTGTAGACGAGTCTCCTATTTTTAGCGGCACTACGTGTTCTTCTGAGAAATCATCGATAATTTGCAAAACTGCAATGTCATTGAAAGGATCTGAGCCGATTACTTTAGCAGAATAGATGTTACCGTCTACAAATCTCACATCTACTTCTTTTGCCCCAGCTACTACATGATGGTTTGTTATTATGTGTCCTTCTGCATCATAAACAAAACCTGAGCCAAGCCGTGTGGACTGACTTTCAAGAGGCATGCCATTAATTATGATGTATGGGTTTATTGTTGAGACCTTACTGGTTATTTGCACTACAGAATTTTCTACCTCCTTGAAGATTACCGTGAGTGGACTTTTTGATTGAGTGTCAACGGTAAGTAATGCGGGTTGTATTTTCTCTTCTGTGACAGGCTCTTTACTTATTTGAACGACTTGGGTTTGTGCTAGTTCTGGTTCCTGTTTAATCTTCGAGTCGGAATAAACGCTCCCAAAATTAGTTGTAAATCCCGTAACTAGAGAGACTGAAAGTATGCCAATTATAATTAGGAATATTTTTTCGCGGCCGTTCATTCTTAATCACGTTGTGAAATTTTTTGATGGAGTATTGCCTATAACCATTACGTAGAAGTCATCGGTGTAAAATCGAATCATTTGTTTTTCATACATCATTTTACATTATTAAGATTAAGTGAACAAAGTTCTTTTTTATTTTTACGTGTTTTATACAATGCTGTAGCCAAAGACTCGACAGTACTTTAAATTAGAATTACTTTGCAGAAGTTGTGTGTCTGGAACAAAAATTGATGGAATCCAAGTAGCTGCTGCAGTAAGAGAGCGAGTAAAGAAAGCAGTTGAGGAGCTCGCGTTAGATGGAATAAAGCCATGCCTTGCCACTGTTCTTGTCGGCGACAACCCAGCATCTGCAACATACGTAAGAAACAAGCAAAAGGCATGCGCCGAAGTTGGAATATTGACTAAAGACCACAAGCTACCCGCCACACTCACACAGACACAAATGAATGAGCTTATCGATTCACTAAATCAAGACAAAGCAATCCATGGAATATTGGTTCAGCTGCCCCTCCCAAAACAACTCGATGAGTTTGAGACAACTTCGAGAATTTCGCCCCTCAAAGATGTAGATGGACTTACCCCCCATAACGTAGGATTATTGGTAATGAAAAAAGCTGTTCTTAAGGCATGCACACCTTCCGGCATAATTGAACTATTAGACCATTATGAAATACCAATTGAGGGAAAAAGTGTCGTCATAATAAATCGAAGCAACCTGGTTGGCAAACCATTATTCCATCTCCTCGTAGAACGAAACGCAACGGTAACTATGTGTCATTCAAAAACCAAAAACCTTGCAGACATATGCCGAGCTGCCGACATTGTGATCACCGGTGTTGGAGATAGATCAAAGTTTGTTCTGACTCCAGACATGATAAAGCAAGGAGCCGTAGTAATCGATGTGGCCACCGGACGCCTTGATGGCAAGCTGGTAGGCGATTCAAATTTTGACGAAATAATTCAGAAAGCGTCGTATGCATCACCTGTTCCCGGCGGAGTGGGGCCAATGACCATAGCAATGCTTTTAAAAAATACAGTAACTGCTGCATCATTGAGCAAGAGCTTTGAAGGAAAATAACGAAAAATCAAGTCTGCGCAAGCTTTTGTTAGGAAAACGCGATAACCTTTCTGCAGATTTTATTGACATAGCAAGCAAAAAGATCCAAAAAAACCTCAAAAAAATACAGGACTACCAGACTGCTAAAACGATTGCAGCGTATTATTCAATAGGCAGCGAGGTAAGAACGCACGACATACTACAAGACATACTAAGTAGTGGGAAGATTTTGGCACTGCCAAGGGTAGAAGACAATCATCTGGTTTTTTGCAACGTCAGCAGATTCGAGGATCTTGAGAAAGGCGAGTTTGGCATAATGGAGCCAAAACAGAATTGCCCACAGATAAGTGAGTTTGATGTAATACTGGTTCCAGCTATTGCGATGACAAAAGGCGGTCAACGACTTGGATATGGAAGAGGATTTTACGATCGATTTTTGGCCTATACAAAATCCACCACCATTGCACTTACATATTCAAAGTTCGTTGTAAAGAACATTCCTTTTTCAGAAGATGACGTAAGGATTCGTTTGGTAGTCACAGAAGATGAAATAATTAGCTCAGATATTTGAGACCTTTTTTGCCAATGTCTGTTCTGTAGTACTTGTTTTGCCAGCTTATCTTGTTTACTGCATCATAGGCGTTTGAAATTGCATCTTGTAACGTATTTCCAAGAGCTGTTACGCCAAGGACGCGTCCTCCATTTGTTAGAATCTTGTTATTTTCCATTTTGGTTCCTGCGTGAAACACAAAAACAACATCACTGTTAACAGATTCCAGGCCCATGATTTGTTCGTTTTTTGGATAAGACTCCGGATAACCCTTTGAGGCCAAGACGACACAGACTGCACTTTGCTTCTTCCAAGATACTGGAGGCATCAATTTGAGAGCACCGTCTGCCGCTGCATCAAGATACTCATAAAGATCAGACTTCATACGCATCATAATTGGCTGGCATTCTGGGTCCCCCATTCTAGCATTAAATTCAAGAACGTATGGCTGGCCATCCTTTATCATCACTCCAGCATAAAGAAATCCTTGGAATTGAACACCGTCTGACTTCATTGAGTTGATTGTTTTCTCGATGATGTCTTTTTGGATCTTTTCTGCCAGATTGTCATCGATCACTCCAGTCGGAGAATATGCGCCCATTCCGCCTGTGTTTGGGCCTTTGTCACCATCAAAGATGCGTTTGTGATCCTGGCTTGTTGCCATTGGAATTGCAGTGCTTCCATCGGAGAGAGCTATGTAGGACGCCTCGATCCCATCTATTCGTTTTTCTATTACAATACTTCTCCCTGCATTTCCAAATGATTTTTGTACAAGAATTGCATCTATTGCGTCAAAAGCTTCTTGCTTCGCATCGCAAACTATTACGCCTTTACCAGCAGCTAAGCCGTCGGCCTTTATGACTACCTGATAATCAACTGACTTGACATACTCTTTTGCATCATCAGCATTTGAAAACACATCAAACGGCGCAGTCGGTATGTTATGTTTTTGCATGAAGAGTTTTGCCCAGACTTTGCTTGATTCAAGTTGTGCTGCCTGTTTGGTTGGCCCAAAGATTTTGAGGTTCCTCTTTTGAAATGTATCCACAATGCCAAGCGCAAGAGGTGCTTCTGGCCCCACCACCGTAAAACACTCATTTTCATCAGCAAAATCTGCGAGCTTGTCTATTTCATCTGCTTGTATTGGAACATTGTTCTTTGTGCCGCCATTTCCTGGTGCATGAAAAACCATGTCCACGTGCGGGGATTGTGAGAGTTTCCAACCAAGTGCGTGCTCACGTCCTCCACTACCGACCACTAGGACATTTACCACATGGTGCGACCCAGATTCTCGTATATAATTCAAGTTTCACGACAAAAAATCCAATGCTAATCTAACTTTATAAAATGAGATCAGATACCACAATACTATTGCAGTTAGAAAAAGAATTTGATTCAAAAAAAATCGAGGCGCAGATCAGGTCACATTTAGAAAGAATTGATTTGAGGAAAATGCTTGCGGAGTCAAAAGGTGAAAAGCTCTTCTTCATTGAAGGTCCTCCCACCATGAATGGCACACCACATGCTGGACATTTACGTGGTCGTGTCATAAAGGACCTATGGTACCGCTACATGACACTAAAAGGTTATAACATAGTCTTCAATGCAGGTTGGGATACTCAAGGTCTTCCAGTGGAGCTGCAAGCAGAAAAGGAATTAGGCATTACTGGTGGCAAGACTGAGATCCTCCAGTCGTTTGGAATTGAAAAGCTCGTAAATGAATGCAAAAGAATTGTCAAAAAATACAACGAGAAATGGGTCGAGGTGGACAAGCTCCTTGCCATGTCGTTTGACCAGAAAAACGCCTACTGGACATACAAGGATGAATTCATAGAAAGAGAATGGCAGTTTTTAAAAAAGGCGCACGAGTCAGGCATTCTGACTGAAGGATACCGAGTAGTTGCCTATTGTCCAAGCTGCCAGACATCACTAAGTCATGCCGAAGTCAACCAAGGCTATGATATTGTCCAAGATCCTTCATTATATTACAAAGTCAAACTGGAATCAGAAAACACATACCTCATAGTTTGGACTACGATGCCATTTACTTTGGTGACTGATGCCATGGTGGGACTCAACCCAGAGGAAAACTATCATTATGTCCAAGTCAACGGCGAGACTTGGGTCGTAGGTGAAAAACGCCTCGAAGAATTCATGAAGGAAGTCAGGATAGAAGATTACAAAATACTCAGGACGGAAAAAGGCTCTTTCTTTGAGGGTAAAAAGTACATCCATCCACTTTTAGACAAAATTCCAAAACTAAAGGAGATTTCAAAAGAACCCACTATGCATGTAGTCGTAGCCGAACAGTTCGTTGATGCAAACACTGGAAGCGGAATTGTTCACCTGTCTCCTGCAAATGGCGAGGAAGACTACGAGATTGCAAAGAAGCGAAATGTCACCATCTTTAATCCCATCAATGACGAGGTAAAATTCACAGAGGATGCAGGAAAGTACGCTACGATGTTTGTCCGCGATGCCGACAGACATATCGTTGAAGACTTGAAATTAGATGGCGCTTTGGTTCGAATAGGCAGAATAAAGCACAAGTATCCCCTTTGTTGGCGCTCACACCACCCAATCATCTGGCTTGCAAGAAGAGAGTTCTTTTACATGCTAGACAGACTTGGCGATAAGGCGATACAAGCAGCAGAAAACGTCGAATATTTTTTTGAGCAGCCAAAAAATAGATTCCTTGGAATAATAAAAGAAAAACACCCATGGTGTATTTCGCGTGAAAGATTTTGGGGCTGTCCTCTTCCCTTCTGGACATGTAGTAGTTGCGGACACGTAGAGCGACTCTTTTCAAGAAAAGAGATAGTCACAATGGCGTCTGAGCTTCCAGACGGCCCAAACTTTGAGCTGCACAGACCGTGGATCGACAGAGTGATAATCAACTGTAAAAAATGTGGTGCAAGGATGGAGCGCGAGAAGTTTGTCTTGGACACTTGGCACAACAGCGGATCTGCGCCTTATTCTTCACTTACAGATGAAGAATACAGACAAGGCATACCTGCACCATTCCTTACCGAGGGAATAGATCAGACGAGAGGGTGGGCATACACATTGTTAATTGAGAATGTAATCTTAAACAACGGACCAGTTTCTCCGTTTAAGGCCTTTTTGTTCCAAGGCCACGTTCTTGACAAAAACGGAAATAAGATGAGCAAAAGTCTTGGCAACGTAATTGACGCGAAGGAACTTCTTACAAAATACCCAGTGGATCTGGTCAGATTTTATTTCATATGGAAATCAAGCCCAATTGAGCCAATCAACTTTAGCACCGACGAACTGATGTCAAGACCATATCAAATACTCAACACTCTCTACCACATACACCTGTACTTTAAACAAAACAGCGAATACGACAAATTCGACGCTTCAAAGACGACGGTGTGGGCAAAAGAAAAGAATCTTTTGTATCCACCAGACATCTGGATCCTCTCCAAGCTCCAGAAGCTCAAAGTAGAAGTACAGCAAAACAATGACACCTGCAGATTCCATGAAGCAGCACGCGCCCTTGAAGACTTTATCATCAACTCGCTGAGCCAAGTCTACATTCCAATAACAAAGGCTGAGCTGTGGGAAGAGGACGGAGAAAAAACGGATCGACGTTTTGCAATCTATGCTGTATTACACGAGGTACTAAAGACACTCGACATTTTGATTCATCCCTTGTGCCCCTATACCAGTGAATACCTGTATTTGAACACATTTGGCGACAGCAGTATTTTGATGCAAAAATGGCCCACCTTTGAGCCAGACTTGGTCAACGAGCCAATTGAGGAATCATTTGATCTCATGAAAGAATCTGTGTCGGTTGCCGCAGCAGCTAGGATGAAAGCCAAATTGAAACGCAGATGGCCTTTGACTGAAGCAATTGTTTGTATCAAAAAGACGCAGAAAGCCAAGCTTGAAAAACTCCGTGACTTGTTGTTGGCGCAACTCAACGTAGAGACAGTCAAAATAGTCGAGCTTGACGACCTGGCAGGACTTGATATGGTAGCGCATATGCAAAAACTAAATCTTCCAATAAAGCCGCTAGTTGAGCTTGAACGAAAGCGTATTGGTCCAAAGGCAAAACAACATATGAGTGCTCTTCTTGCCAGCTTTGCTGCTACAAAACCAGATGACATAGTTGCAAACCTGCTGATCCAAGGTACGCACGACTTTGATGTTGGTCAAACAAAGATCACTTTGGATAAAGATGACTTTGTGGTAAGCTTTGATGCCAAGGATGGCTACGCTTTTGCCCAAAGAGATGGTTTTTTGGTATTCATCTCCACGACCAGAAACCGAGAGATGATGGCACGCGGCCTGGTAAAGGACCTCGCTAGGCGGCTCCAGACGCTCAGAAAGGAGCGCGGCTACAACCCGACAGAGATTTTGCAAACCGCATCGATTTTGGAGCTGGATTCTGAATCACTAGAGATGGTCAAAGAACGCTCAGACGAGCTGGCATTTTTGGTGCGTGTAAAGCAGATAGATTTTGCAGGAATTGCAAAAAACTACAAAGATGACGACTTGGATGGTCAAAAAATTCGAATATCAGTAGAGTAAGAAGCTAGCTTTTCGCAAATAACGGCGGTTATATAGCAAAAAAACGCATATAGTTTCGTGGTAAAACAGATCAGCTTAGACGCCTGGCAGATACAGCACTTAGAGGAACTGCTAAAGAAAGCTGCAGGAATAGTTGCAAAGACTGGAACTCCTATGGTGTTGTACCGTCAGACACTGGAAGAAGAAGATAACTCTTATGAGGAAATTGTTTGCACAGTCACCGACAAACATGTAATCGAGCAGCTTGTAATATCTGGAGGTGTCTTACCACCCACATTCCGACAACAAATGGCGTACACATTAGAAGAGTTTCCACAAAGACTGATCAAAAAAAGCAAAGAACTTTTTTTGCACACGATAGAATTGCTCGAAGAGCAGACAAGTTAGCATACAGAATATAAAGACCCATAAAAAAAATCCTGCATGCGGCTTTTGGAATATCAAGCAAAAGAATTGTTTGCACAATATGGTATCAAAACTCCAAAAGGCATCGCTTCAAAGAACATAGACCAAGCAAGAAAAGACGCAGTGGAGCTTGGTTTTCCTTTTGTGATAAAGGCACAAGTTCCAGTTGGTGGAAGGGGAAAGGCAGGTGGAATCCAAAAATGCCACAATCAAGACGAGTTTGAGCTCAAATACCCACAAGTTATGTCCATGTCGATAAAAGGCGAAAAGACAAGGGCAATTTTGCTTGAGAAGATGGTTGAATATGAAAAAGAACTATACCTCTCATTATTTTTGAATCGCAGTAAAAGATGCTATACAATTATCGCTTCATCGGAAGGCGGAGTAGAGATAGAATCAGTTAAAAATCAGATAATCCGCGAGGTAGGCCTAGGCCACGTAGATAAACAAGTGGCCGAAGAGGTCGCAAAACAAATTGGACTCGAAGGAAAAACTGTTTCAGATTTTGTAGACATGTTGCAGAAGCTATCAAAGCTTACAGTCGAAAAAGAAGCAGAGCTTGCAGAGATAAATCCCGTAGCTCTACTAAAAGACGGCTCGCTTCTTGCGTTAGATGGTAAAGTGATCACAGACGACAACGCAAACTTTAGACACCCCGAAATGGCAAAGTATCAAGAAAAAACCGAGCTTGAAGAACGCGCAGAAAAAAGTGGATTTACACTTGTCGAGCTTGAAGGAAACATTGCAGTAGTCGGCAACGGTGCAGGGCTTGTCATGTCTACTTTAGACATGCTTGCAGACAACGGTGGCAAGCCTGCCTGTTTTTTGGATGTAGGTGGAGGTGCAACAACAGAGTCAGTGTATGAGGCGCTGACTCTGATTAGCAAAATGAAAAAAGTAAAAGCTATTTTGGTTAATTTGTATGGCGGCATAGTAAAGACAACTACTGTGGCAACTGCATTTATCAAAGCATATGACGACAAACTAATCGATCTTCCAGTTTATGCAAGACTCATGGGTGCAGAATCAGAAAAATCAAAAGAAATGCTCAAAAACACAAAAACGAAAATGTTCGACTCGGTCGAAGACGCCATAAACGGTGTCGTAATGGAGGTAAGCAAGCGTGGTTGACATTTACGAAATTCTAAGAGGCAAAAAAGATTCTTCTGGAAATTACGAAAAAGTTCCTGTCATCGTACAAGGAATAACTGGCACATTTGGCTCGCTTCATACCAAGCAAATGATGGAGTATGGCACAAACATTGCCGCTGGAGTTACCCCAGGAAAGGGAGGTCAGAAATTCGAAGGTAAAGTACCAATATACAACACAATGAAGGAGGCAGTCGCTGCAACCGGTGCTAAGATTTCAATCGTGTTTGTCCCAGCCAAATTCTTTTTGGGTGCAGCAAAGGAGGCGCTAGAGGCAGGAATAAAGCTGCTTGTAGCAATACCTGAACATGTGCCTGTAAGAGACACTCTGGAGTTACTTGAAATCGCAAAGAAAAATGATGCAATAATTATTGGTCCTAACACGCCTGGCATCATGATCCCAGGCTTGATCAAAATAGGGATCATGCCTGCAAGCCCCTTTAAGCCAGGAAACATAGCAGTATTATCAAAAAGTGGCACGCTCCTCTACGAAATCTCCAATACTTTGAGCCGAGCTGGCTTTGGCCAAAGCATCACGATTGGAATTGGCGGTGATCCAATAAACGGCACAAGACTCATCGATGCCTTTGATGTCGTAAAAGACGATCCCTCATTGGAAGGAATGGTAGTGGTAGGTGAAATCGGTGGTGATTCAGAAGAGATACTTGCACAGCACGTCATAGATATTAATTTCAAAAAGCCGATAGTCGCTTATGTCGCCGGACGACGTGCTCCAAAGGAGAAGAGGATGGGTCATGCAGGCGCAATTGTGATGGGCACTTATGGTTCTGCAGAGTCAAAGATCTCTATGTTTAACAAAGCAAACATTCCAGTTGCCAAAAGACCAAACGAGGTAGCCATGCTTTTGGCAGGCAAGTTAGAGTCCAAAGGTTAAAAAGTACTCAGAATGAGGTTGTAAAAAGATGCCAATTACTGACCCAGAAAAGAAACGAATTGCTCAAGCAGCTAGGCTTCACATGAAGATCTGCCTACACTGTGGTGTCAGAAACTCTATGGCAGCATCAAGATGCAGAAAATGTAGAGGAAGCTTTCTCAGATTAAAGAACAGAACTCTTGGCGCCAAAAAGTAGTGCTAGTGTCTTACTTCCCGTAGTATTGTATATGATGTTTTTTTAGATTCTGTTGGAAGGATCAGTTCAGTATTTCCGGAAAATATTTCGATTTTTTCCATAACTTCGTCAAAAGCTTTGTCCCCTTCTAGTGCTTTCAAGTATTCTTCAGTCCAGCTCCAGTCGCTTTGTGGATTACATGAGTAGACAATCCAGTAGTATTTGTCATTTATTTTTAGCACATCAAATGGATATGCTCTACAATCAAACGGCCTTTGCTGGTATATGGAACATCTGTAATTTGCCTCGTCCCAGAAGACACAAACTTGAGAGTTTTCCTTTTTATTTACTGCCTTTATCAGAACACCATTTACATTTCTATCATGCAGGAATTCGTCGCTTGCTTTGTTTATTGATTTGAGATCCTCTAGATCTGATGAAAAAACCAATGGAACGGCGGAATTGGTGCAGCATCCTTGTGCCTTACAACTCCCACAGAGTCCTGAAAAATCCACCACGTAAGTTATGCGCAATTATTGTATTTAGTCATTTGATTCCTTCAAAGGTTCTCCGTTCTTTTTTGCCCTGATAAAGGAAAAAAGAAGCGCAACGCTCAAGATCCCAAGAACTACCGTAAGTGAAATCGTTGTAGGAATTTCAATTTTTTCTGCAGCTATCATCTTTACGCCAATGAAAAGCAGTATTGCGATGAGGCCGGGTTTGAGATAGTAGAATTTCTCCATGACCCCAGCCAGAAGAAAGTACAGGCTTCGAAGACCAAGGATTGCAAAGATGTTTGATGTTATAACAATGAAGGTATCTGTCGTGATTGCCAAAATAGCGGGAATTGAATCCAATGCGAAAAGCAGATCCGTAAATTCGATTATCACTAGTGCAACAATGAGTGGTGTTGCGTACAGGACGCCGTCTTTTCTCAAAAAGAACTTCTGTGTTTTTAGTTCAAAGTCTATGGGCATAAATTTTCTTAATGCACGTATTGCGATGTTCTTTTCAACTTCGATCTTCTTTTCTTTTCTTTGGACAAGCATTCTTAGTGCGGTAAATATCAAAAAGCCACCAAAAAGGTAAATCATCCAGTGGAAGCTTTCAAGAAGAGACGCGCCCACAAGAATTAGAGGGATTCTCATAGCTATGGCACCAATGATTCCCATGGAAAGGACGCGGTGCTGGAACTTGTGAGGAATGTTCAATGATGTGAAGATGAGTAAGAACACAAACATGTTATCAACACTAAGTGATTTTTCAAGAGCATATCCTGTGACAAACTCTGCAAGTTTTTCTTCACCCATGTCGACATAGATGATGCCAGCAAAGACGCCTGCAAGAGATATCCACACTATGGTCCACTTTAGTGCGACCTTAAATGGCGGTGCCTCGTGTTCTTGGGTTTTTTTCTTTCTTAGCTTTGAAAAAACACCTAGATCAATTGCAAGCGAGATCCCAACAAATAGCGAAAAAAGGGTCCAAAGCAAGACGATGTCATTCATGTGTTAATTCTGACACGCAGAATGCACATAATATAGATACTGTCAGGTATTTGCTGGCCGATTAGGAGTTCCGTATAACGTGTGTGTTAAGCTTTCAAAAGGGATTTCTGTTTTCCTGCATTGCCCAGTCTTTGAATTATCAGCGAATGCCAGCCAGTGGAGTAGCCTTCAAAACCAGGGGACTGTGCGTGAGCAAGGCAACAATCCACTCCCCCATACTCATCAAAGATGTAATTTCTTTTTTCTGAGAACAGACTTGTTTTCTTGTCAAACTGGATTGTGTCTTTTAGCATCTTGTTGTCAGAATCTGCCAAGACAAGACCAGTATCATCAACAATACAAATTCGTGTGTTTTGTTTTTCTTCCTCACCTATTGGAGTATGTTGTATAATTGTCTGTGAGAGCGATTCCCACTTGAAGATCACGCCCAACACACCTATGATGCTTCCTTTAGTGTCGCCATTTTCTCGTACAGCGCATGAGTAGATTAGTGCCAAGTTGTTGTTTACCAACGGAGATCTGTGGACTGTCTGAAAACCAAACTCACTGCCACTTTTTGTTCTCATAGCGCTTGTGAACCAAACAGAATCCGAGACGTTCGTATTCACCGAGAGGAATTTTTGCGGGTTTCCGTTTGCCACAATGTTGCCACTTGTGTCCACCAAAACTAGATCATAGTAAACTGTGTATGCCTGTAAGATGACACCAAGCCTCTTTGATGCAAAATCGTATGCATCTTGAGTTTTTTTGGTCAGTGCTTCAACGACACTTCCGTCAGTGGCCCACCATCTTACATCTGCTGTCCTCTCATAGAGATTGCGGTCGATCAGATCAATGTTAACGAGTGCCATATTAGACAGCCTGTTTCCCCTAAAATCCTTTGACTGTGATTTTATCATGCTTCCCACGCGAAGTATCTCTTTTGTATCGCTTCGCATTCTTTCAGTAATTTTCGAAGTCTCTTCTGATAGTTCCGACATATTTGATGCCACAATGCCAAACGGCCGGCCGTACGTGCCGGCACGCGCAGCCTCAATTGATGCATTCACAGAAAGAACGTGCGTCTTGTGGTTGATGTTATCCACTTTGTCTATTGCACCGTTTAGTTTTTCTGCTATAAGATCTGTAAATTCCACTACCTCTTCGAGTGTAAAGTTTTTGGTTTGTTGATCAGCAGTTTGCACGAATTATTCTTAATGGATTTTCAATAGAACGCTTGTATTGTTATTTTAAACAAACATGGTATTTTATATACAAAATAAGCCCAAAAACAAAACAAAAGCTCAAAATTACAAACAATGCGAAAGAGTTGCCTTGCTAAAGCCTACAGATGATGGAAAATCTATTTTCTTGTATAAGTTGATACGATTTGTCTTGGTTTTTCCCTAGAACCATATCAAATAAAGTTTTAAAGAAAATGTTTCCCGCGTAACCCATCTGATGATTTATCGTAAAATAATTCTTGCCAGCTCGAAAATATTGTTGTACTTCTACTGACGGCATCCTTGTTGCAATGCTTTCTAGGATTAACTTGATTTGATTTGAGTCTTGCTCATGTGCAGGATTCGCAAGCAAAGATCGTGCCACAGGAATCATGGCCTTGGCAATTCTTTGTTCCAGTAGTTGTCTTATCTCCTCTTGGGATTCAAAAGTGGCTCCAATCGTTTCCATTTTGAGTTCGTTATGATTTAGTTTTTGAATTTGAGTAAATTCTGATGTCGGATTATCTGATTTTGTAAGATTTAGTATTTCTTTCAAATATCACCTATTCAACTTTTGACATCGGTATTAGCTCATGTGTGTTTTTTATAGACACACAAAATAAAGCCACAGACGATGTGTACTTATAAGGACTTCATCGATTTTGTGAATAACATGGATGTTTTAAAGTGAGCTTCAAACTCGGCTTCTTTTTTGTCCGATGTCATCTTTTTACTTCCACGCCTCTGATATTCATGATCTCGCACACACATGCAAAAGATATGTGTTTTTAGGAATATGAATTATTACCGGACAACTCCGGCGGTCTTCTCGACATATCTGATAAAATCGTCTCAGAGTCTTGGAAGAGTTATGGTAAATGTGGTAGGATTGTTTCTAACCGAAATGTAGCCGCCGTGTTGTTCGACTATGTTTTTGCAAGTCGAAAGTCCAAGGCCCGTGCCTGTCTGCTTTGTCGTAAATAACGGCTCAAAAATCTTCTGTAATTCATCTTCCTGTATGCCTGGACCAGAATCAGAAATTTCGACATCGATGAATTTGGTATGCCCTACGATTTTAATAGAAATCCGCCCATAACCATCCATTGCCTGAATCGAATTTAGCATGATGTTTGCAAAAACGGTTCTAATTTTTTGTTCATCACAATTGATTTTTTCATCATTTTGCGGAAAAGATATTGTAATGGTTGGGGGAATTTCTAAATCCTCCAGCGATTTTGTAATCACGTCTTTGATCGACACAATTTCTTTTTTTAATGGCGTAGTTCTTATGAAATTTAACACGTCATCTATTTGATGAGACATACGCTGAATCGATGTTTCCATTTTTGCAAAGTATTCACGAGTTTTTTCATCGGTTGGCGGATTTTGCAGTTTCATTATTTGGCAAACGTTTTTGATCACCGATAGTGGATTTCTGAGATCATGTGCTATTCTTGCGGCAAGCTCTCCGATTGCCAAAAGTTTTTCTGATTTTAGTTTTTCTTGTGCCATTATTAGTTGCCTTTCTGTTTCAAGTGATGATTTGAACGACTTGACCATAGACTCGAATCGTCTGGACAGGTCTCCTATCTCGTCATCTCGGTTTGTTTCAAGGCGCACATCATAATCACCCCTAGTTATCTTTTCTGTCGCGTTTTTCAGAGAGTGGATAGGTTTTGATATAGTTCTGGCAATCACATAACTTAGTCCTATTGCCACTGCAAGCAATACTGGAATCCCAAAATAAAGCAATGATTCGGCGTCAACCAGAACCGCTTTGATGTTATTTATGGAGTTGTCAAGTTTAGTGGTTGATACATCAAAGATCTCATTGTACTCCAACCCCTTACTTTGTGCATATTTCTCAAGTGCATTCTTGTAGAGTTTTTTGTTCTCCCAGTATTCTTGGCCCTCTAAAATCATGATTGCCTCTTCAGGCTTACCTTCTTTTACAAGATTGATGGAGGCGTGTTCCAGCGCAACGAGTCTGCGGTTTGCCATGTCCACACTCTCAAATAAGGTTTTTTCTTCTTGCGCACCAATTAAGATTGCATCCTTTATTGCCTTGTCCAGTTGTGGCTCAGATTCAAAGTAGATATTTGACCATTTGGCATCCTCTGTAAACGCATAGTTTCTTGCAGCCTGTGTCAACACCTCATCAAGGTACCTTATATTGGCAGCCAAGTTGTTGAGTCTTGACGCCGTCTTTAGATCCTCCAGACTGTTGCTCAGATCGTTTTCAATCTGAGACAGTGTGTTGTTCACCTTCAAAAATCCAATTATGCCGTTTGGTGTGGTTATGGCTATGATTATGAGGAAGCCGAGCAGCAGCTTGTTGCGGATCCTCATGGCACCATTGCAGACCTAGTTGTTTTAAGAAAGATGATAAACAAAATTAAACAACCATTTGCCAATGGTTTTGTCTTTCATACTTTCACATCATTTCTTGTCGGATTGTTTTCGGCAAACAAACACTTGCCTATATCCCTAATTTGCATAGCCCATAAAGATGAAAAACGTTCTGACAAGGTCACTGAATACAAAGTTGATCTGTCTGTTCCTTGTTGTTGCCATGATTCCAATGGTGACAATATCTATAGTCAGCTTCAACAATTCTCAGGAAGCACTGCAAAAGCGTGCATTTGATCAACTAAGAACGCTTGCAAACGACAGAGCAAAGGCCCTTGAGCAGCTGCACGATTTTAGAATTCAACAGCTCCAGCAGATAGCAAGTATGCGGGAGGTTGTAGATACTGCAAAATCAGGCGAGGCTGCACCATCGCTTAGCGACATACTCGACAACGTTAGAGGATCCACAGGTGGGGAAGATGGATATCATAACTTTAAGTTGGTCTCCCCCGATGGCACCATAATATACGCTCAAGACAAATCGTTAATTGGAATCGACATTTCCTCCGATAAAGCGTTTCAGGTAGGCCTCAGACAGCCATATCAAGCATATACGCAGCATGAGGGAAAACGCGTTGCGGTCACCTCTGTTCAGATCACAGATGCACAAACCGAACAAAAACTAGGTGTCTTGATTGCACAGACAGGTGTTTCATCATTGGATGCAATACTACTTGATAGAGAAGGCCTTGGCGAAACAGGCGAAACATACCTTGTGAGCTCCGAGGGCATAATGATCAGCCCATCAAGATTCAATGAGGGCTACGAGTTTACCAAAAAGGTAGATACGCTAGCCGTTCGAGAATGTTTTGAAAATGGCAAAGACATTTCTGCATCAATATATCCAGACTATCGTGGTGTGCCGATCATTGGTGCAACAAAATGTGAACCAGAGTTAGGATATGTCATGATTGCTGAATTTGACGTTGCGGAAATTGTTGCTCCAGTTGTGACACTGCAAAACATGTACGTGATCACCGGAAGCATCATTGCTGCGGCAGTTGGAACATTTGCCTACTTTATTTCGAAATCAATTTCTCGACCGATCAAGTCTGCTGCAGAAGTTGCCAAAAAAATTAGCGAAGGTAACTTGGGAGTCAGAATTGACGAATCTAGATCAAAAGACGAAATTGGTGTGCTCGTAAATTCACAAAGGCAGATGGTCGACAACCTCAGAAATGTTTTAGGTGATGTTCGAGGTGCATCACAAGCTGTTGCGTCCAGTGCGCAACAGCTTGCAGCTTCTGGCACTGAGCTCAACAGTGCCATTCAGCAGATCTCAACAACTGTAGACCAAGTCTCAAGAGGCTCACAATCACAAGCCCAACGTATCGAAAAGTCAAAACACACAGTGGAGGAGCTTGCCAAGTCCGTAAATGAGCTTTCTTTGAGTGCAAAGGACTCAGTCGAGATATCAAACCAGGTTGGCATGCTATCCGAAAGAGGTGCCGAGTCCGCAAAGGAGGCAGGACAACGAATGAACAAGATAATTGAGGTAACGAACGAGTCTGCACAAAAGGTAAAGGTGCTGGCTGACAAAACAAATGAAATCACGGCTGCACTGCAGGTAATCAGGCATATTGCGGATCAGACCAATTTGCTTGCACTCAACGCCGCAATAGAGGCGGCTCGTGCGGGTGAGGCAGGACGCGGTTTTGCAGTAGTCGCAGACGAGGTACGTCGCCTAGCAGAAAGCTCTGCACAGTCCTCAGACGAAATCGACACAAAACTCAAGGAAATTCAGGAACATGCCCAAGAAGTGGTTGGTGAGATCGAGACAAGCGCAAATGAGGTAAACCAAGGAAAGATGGTAATTGATTCATCTTTGAAGACGTTGCACGAAATTGCAACAAACATCAAAAATGTGTCAGCAACAGTCAAGATGCTTTCAGACGCAGCTCATGAACAACTCAACAAGGTAAAAACTGTATCTGCAGACACTATCGAGATAGCTGCGATCTCAGAAGAAAATGCCTCCGCTACAGAGGAAGCATCTGCAGCAGTCGAAGAGCAGACAGCACAGACTCACGAGATATCCAATGCGGCAAATCAAATGGCAGAGCTTGCGTCACAGCTGCAGAGCGCAATATCCAAATTCAAGATAGACATCGAGACTGCAGAAGCGGCAAACGAGCAAAAGGGCCCAAATGCATTGTTTGCAAAAATAAAACTGAGAAAAAACTAATCCTTTTTTCTTTTTTTGATCATAGATTCAATTGTTCAATGATTAATAATGCAAACACTTGACTGACAACATATGATTTTACCAAACAAAAATTTAGAATCATTTTGTTGCAAGCTGGAAATTAGCTCAAAACTTTATATGTAGATAAAATCCCGCGTCAGCTAAAAATGAAAAGAATTGAAGCATTTTTCGAATTCGGCAGACTCGAGACAGTTGTAGAGGCAGTAGAAAAAGCAGGTGCGCAGGGCGTCACTGTCATCTATGCCAGAGGCAGAGGTGCCGCAGAACGGCTACCAATCCATTCAAAGAGAGGAACCGCCATGCAAAGGCCGCTTTTCAACATAATAGACGGTATTGTTACAATAGTAGACGACCACCTAGTAGAGCCCATAGTAGAAGCAATCAAAAATCACACGAGTGCAGGCTCCAAAGGAATAGTAATAGTATCTGATGTCAACAAAGTAGTCAAGCTTTGAATATGATTGTTTGTAGATGTACCTTGCATTTTGGGCTAAGCAGGATTAGAGGTACGAAGGCATGAAGCTTGGATTGTACCACGTACAATTGATGCGTTACTATGACGAGGTACTCACTCAATCGGCAAGAAATTATGCGTTTACTGCAGATAAGAAATGGGAGACACGGTACAAAGCAATAGAGCCGCTTTCCAACAAATTGCTAAAGGATGCAATTTTGCATGCCGATGACAACGTAAGGCCGTTTTTTGTTTCAATGGATAATGCAAACTCGAAGCTGGTGCAAATGGAATATCAGGCAATAGAGCTTGTCAATGAAGGAAAATCAGATGAGGCCGTAGCATTGCTTGAGAGTCAAGAATATGGCAAGGAAAAAAAGATCCTAGCTGAAGGTCTTGAAAACTTTGTCATGCAGCTTGAGGCTGGGCAGGTGAGTGCAGACGTACTTGCAAATGTAATGAACCCCTCAGTTCAACAAATAGTTGAGCTTGAGCGCAAGATGGCACTGCTTGAGGACAGTGTGAAAAGAGAAAAACTATTTGTCATAGGCGAGCTTGCAGCAAGGCTTGCGCATGACATTCGAAATCCACTATCCATCATAAAAAACGCCATCGAGATGCTTATTGTAAAGGAAGGCGACACGGATCCAAAGACATTTGAAACATACATGAAGATACAACGTGCCGTTGACAGAATCTCTTACCAGATAGACGATGTCCTTAATTTTGTAAAACCGAGAAAGATTTCACTAAGCGAGGCATCGCTCAACTCGATTTTGAGTGCAGTCATCAGTAGGCTCAGAATTCCTCAGACCGTCGACATCGAGTTACCAGAAAATGATATTGATGTTGTAGTAGATGTTGCGAATTTGGAGATAGTTTTTGTCAATCTCATAACTAATGCCATACAGGCAATGAACAATGTAGGGAAGATAAAGATCGAAGCACATCAAGATGGCAAGAATACGATAATTAGAATCAGCGATAATGGTCCTGGAATACCAAAGGAGAATCTTTCTTTGATTTTTGAGCCGTTATTTACGACAAAGCAGACAGGCACTGGCCTTGGATTGGTAAGCTGCAAGACAATCATAGAGCAGCACGGCGGTTCAATCAATGTGGATAGCAAGCTAGGCAGTGGAGCCACCTTTATTGTGACTTTGCCCCATCGCCGAAGCTAATTTCGATGATTCCTTGGGCTGAAAACTCAAACCAAATCATTCTTATTTGGACTGAATTACGTCCATGTATGTCATACGACAGAAAGATGTACCCATGCACTTGCTCAGATTGCGGCAAGGAAGCAGAGGTGCCATTTCAACCAAAAGAAGACAGACCAGTCTACTGTAAAGAGTGTTTTCCAAAGCACCAAAAACCAAGATTCCAAAGAAGATATTAAGATTAACCAGATCTTTTAGTTTCTTAATTTTGGCAATTCATTTTTTTTATTTTTTAAATTCGTTATAGTGAACAGCATAGGCTGGCAGCTTGAATGAACCTTAAACGTGTGAAAAAAGCAAAAAGATTCTTAATGCAGGCATCATAAATGTGACGAATGAAAAAATCAGATACAATATTGTTTAGAATAGATAATCAGATTTTAGAAAAGCTAAGAAAAGAATCAGAAAAGCAGGGTTTGAACCTCAATGTTTTGGTAAACCAGATATTCAACACACCGAGTGGGATGTTTACTTTGCGGCGATCTGCAATTCACTTAGATTAAGAGATCCGATGTCTAAATTGTCGATTTGTGGCGGCTGTCTAGATACATAGATGAAATGGACCGAATGGGATTCGAACCCATGACCCTTGCGGGATGATCTCATCCATACGCAGTGTGAGTGCGTCATCCTAACCAACTAGACAATCGGTCCAATCTTTCTGAAAATCATGCAGTATTTAGAAATATCATATATTGGCAGTTTCGACCATACTTGGATGTACAAGCAATCAAAATGGAGCCTAGCTGAGCTTGTAGCTGATCACAAAAGCACAGACTTTGCAAAACAGATTTCTGCCCTGCAGGAAAAGGTACAAAGATTTGAGAAAATAAAAGAATCACTCAAACCAGACATTGAGTCCCAGGCCTTTTTTTCAACCATCAAAAACATTGAAGAGATATCAGAGGACGCAAGCAGGCTTACAGGCTATGCATCGTTGCTGTATGCAGCAAACACGCAATCAGACGAGGCAACATCGTTACTTACCAAGATGACAAAGCTTGGCTCTGAAATAGAAAACAAGATGATTTTTTTTGATTTGTGGTGGAAACGCCTAGATGATGCAAATGCCGCAAGACTCATGCAGGATGCCGGAAACCTAAGAGAATATCTAAGACACAAACGCCTCCTTGCAAAATATTCACTTTCCGAGCCAGAAGAAAAGATAATCAACACACTTGATGTCACCGGCCCTACTGCACTTGTAAAGCTGTACGACAAAATAACAAACGCTTTTGAGTACATTGTAACCATAAACGGTAAAAAAAGAAAACTTTCACGTGAAGAGCTCACCGTGCTTGTGCGCAGTACGAATGCAAAGACAAGGGAGATGGCGTACAAGACACTTTTGACAAAGTTTGCAGGAAACAAGGGCGTGCTCGGAGAGATCTACCAAAACCTTGTCCTAAACTGGAAGGATGAAGGAATTGAAATCAGAAAGTATTCTTCACCAATATCGATTCGCAACATCGCAAACGACGTAGACGACCAAACCGTGCAAAGCCTCCTAGATGTATGCAAAAAGAACTCCGATGTGTTTTACAGGTTTTTTTCATACAAGGCGAAAAAACTTGGACTAAAAAAACTTCGACGTTACGATCTGTATGCACCTGCCACAAAAAGACTCAAAGAAAAAAATTATCCATACCAAAAAGCAGTTACGCTCGTATTAGAATCGCTTTCAAAATTCAGCCCCCAGCTTGCTGAATATGCAAAAAGCGTGTTTGCCCAAAACCACATTGATTCCGAAATAAGGCCTGGTAAAAGAGATGGCGCTTTTTGCAGTACAATATCGCCAAAGATAACACCATATGTCCTCATAAATTACGCAGGCAAATCCAAAGATGTTTTTACTTTGGCTCATGAGCTTGGCCATGCCATACACAGCAAAGCAGCCTCAAAGCAGTCCATCCTAGTTTCCGAAGCATCACTACCACTGGCCGAGACAGCATCCACGTTTTCTGAGCTTTTGCTGTACGACAACATCTCAGATCAGATGAGCGACGATGAAAAAAAGCTAATCCTCTCAGAGAAAATCGATGACCTGTATGCCACAATCATGCGTCAGGCATTTTTTACCATCTTTGAGGTTGACGCCCATAAGCAGATTGCCGATGGCACCACAGTCGAAGAAATCTCAAAGACATACTTGGCAAATCTAAAGACCCAGTTTGCAAACTCGATCGAGCTATCAAAAGACTTTGCCATAGAGTGGAGTTGTATTCCTCACTTTTTCCACACCCCGTTTTACTGCTACGCCTATTCTTTTGGCAACCTGCTTTCTTTGTCGCTGTATCAAAGATACAAAAAAGAAGGAAGCAGTTTTGAGAAGACATACGTCGAGATTTTGGCAGCAGGTGGTTCAAAAAAACCAGAAGACCTGCTCAGAGAACACGGAATCGACATCAGCTCGACCAGCTTCTGGCAGGACGGCTTTGACTACATAAAATCACAGCTAAATCAGCTGATTTCGTTAAATTAAGTGGGGCTGGCAGCCTTTACGCACGGGCTGCCAGTCATTTTGTTCCCCGATCGGTTTGAATTCGATGTCAGAGGTTGTGAAATAACCTGCAAATTTAAACTTATTTTCAAAAAATGACAAATCCGGCGTAACCTTAATACTAAAAACGGCTTTTGGACAGACCGTGTACAGATTTTTCTTTGTGTTTTTGACTGCTTTTTTGATGCTTTATGTAGCAGATGCCTTTGCTGAAGAACCACGGTTTGCGACATACCACGAGATTGCTTCCGTGATTGTAGACCAGCGACTTTCAAACAACGTGACTGCCTCCGTGTCCCTGCAAACTACGAGTATCAAGGAATTCCAAATACCACCAGACCTCGACTTTAAGATCCGAAACAACACGGACATCGTCGCAGTTGTCATAACAAATGAGGATCAGTGCGTGCTTGGCGTCCAAGAACAAATCTGCGTAATGGTAAACACCAAAAGAACACCAGGTGAAGGCGGCATTACTGCCATACAGCAAAAGGCAAGGCAGGCTGGCGATTCTCTGATTGGCGACATCAACTCTGCATTTGGTCTTGATGCAAAATTCCACTCTGTCTTTATCCATTATGATGACAAGTCAAACAGGGCACTCGAAACCACAGGTGAGGTTTCTGGCGCAGGAACAGTTTCGGCAGTATACACCATGCCATTACAGAACACTGACTTTCTCTTCAATAAAATATCTGGTGTTTTGATCCCACGACAGATAAGGGAGTTTGGTGGGTTTTACCTCGTAGCGTCGGAGCTTGCCAGAGATGACGACTCAAGAATGACATTCACCATTTTACCAAAAGACGAAGGATCAAGCATGCAGCTCAAAGTCTCCAAGAGATATCCCCATATGGCAAGGGAGCTGACCTCAGTTGATCCATTACAGTACCTCAAAGTCGACGAGATAAAAAAATCAGACTACTTTTCGGTTGGTTTTTTCCCCTTGAACTCCCTAGTATATGTGGTCATACTTCCGCAAGACAATGCGACTAAGGTGTACCCGCACGGAAGCGTCATCGAGCCCACAATAAAAAACAATGAAAGAATACCATCAGACCTCACAAAAAGCGGCTGGTTCTTCAAATCCGAATCGGCCCAAAAAATAGAGGCCGTGTATCTTTTCGGCGAAGGTTTTTCCGCAAAGAGGAACGATTTGATGTTTACTCTAGCTGGTGAAAATGGAGTACCAATAACACCAACTGCCGATTATGAAACCTACCTTCTAGTTGGAATTGGTATTGCAGCAGCCGCTGCAGCTGCATTCTACTTTAAGGGGTTTAGATCGAAAAAATCAGAGAATTAAAACTGCTGCGGCAAAGACAGTAGTCCACCTGCCCTTTGTGTCACCTATTGCAGTCTGCGTTATGTTCATAGATTTGTAGATCTGTCCTGAAATCTTCCATTGTTGCCTTTTTTCGTCCCAGCTTTTGTCAATATCGAATTTGATCCCAAGCGACGATGCAAGCATTTGTGCGGCAATGTCTTCAGCATAATCACCTGCCTGTTTTTCGTTTTGCCCAAATGCCTCATATTCTGATAGATAGCCGTATCTTTTTGGGTCAGACGGTTGTGCTATTCCGACAGATGCCGAGATGAGCCTGTGCGGTTCGTTTGTCTGGTTCCTTGAATAAATTGTAAAGAGCACTTGGCCCGGTCTAATCAACTTGAGCCCTTCAGACTTTGAGACAAGCTTTGCACCAGGTGGAAATATGCTAGAAATCAAGACAATGTTTGTTCCAGCAATTCCTGCATCACGTAAAGCGTATTCAAAACTTGTGAGGCGATCCTCGTGGACGCCTTTTCCTTTTGTCAAAAATAATTTTTTTGCAACTAAATCAAGCAAATTGTTTTTTTGAGATTATTTTTTACTATTTATAGTTGACGGCTAGCTTGGCCAGTGCTTCAGCTATTTGTTGTCCATGTGTTTTGACATCAAAATCGCGAAAGATTTTCCTAATCACTCCGCTTTTGTCCACAATGAAGGTCGAACGCTTGGCAAGACCTGCCATGTTCAGTCCAGCATAGGTTTTGCAGGCCTGTTTTGTTGTATCACTTAGGTGAAGATATGGTATTTGGTACTCAGATACGAATTTCTTTTGATCCTCTATTGTGTCTACAGATATGGCAAAAAGAACCGAGTCGGTCTTTGCAATATCTTGGTATGCAGATACGACGCTTTTTGCCATCTCAAAGACCTTCTTTGATGGACACATAAAGAGGTGATTTTTTGGATAAAAACAAAGAACCACGTTCTTCTTGTTCTTAAACGACGAAAGCTTCACTGTAGTACCGTCGCTTGCAGGCAGCTCAAAGTCTGGCGCTTGGTCCCCTTCCCGCATGCAATTGATACACAGAAGTTATTATTTAACTAGACTTTACAAAAAGAGTGGAATTTCCTGTACTCTTTTTTACGTTGGACAGCATCTTTCGTTCCGAAGGTTTCATCATAGGATATTACGTCTTTACTGTTGCAACATCGCTTGTCTTAATTAAAGAGACAAAAAAGAGGGTTTTCGATCTCAGACGTGGCGCAAAGTCGATTGCCTACGCCCCACTCTCCTTTGGAATACTAATTGCCTATCTTCTCTTTGTCTATCCGTATGCAGAGGCAATACCTGTTCTTAATTGGAGCTGGCTTGGATACAATATCGCGTTTGGCCCCTTTGCGGATATGGGATTCTGGGGTATCGTGCCATTTATTCCGCTGCTCATTTACATGTTCATACACGTAAATCACGTAGAGGAGTTTTACTTTAGAAAATCAAAGAAGATGGTCTTGGTGTGGGCCTTTGCACACATTGCCATGGGCATCAAGATCCACATGGCAATCATGCTCATACCAATAGGATTTTTGTTCAAATATGTTTACGACAAAAAGGGAGTCAACCATTCTTATGCGATGCATTTTGCAACAAACATGCTTGTTGTAGCCGCATTATTTTTTACGCTTCTCAGATGATTTTTCAGGCTTTGGGCCCTGTGTAAAGAATCGGTAGCCGAATAAACCGCCAAGACAAAAATTGATCACACCAAACAAAGTCAGAAAAGGATGGTGAATCCAAAGCCCATAGGCCATGCCCCATATTCCAGCGCCAAAGAACATCGCCATGAGCACTTTGAGTTTCTTTGGTGGGATGTACCTCATTTAGTGAACCTGAATTTTTACTATTTTTAAAGATTGGTCGCTCATAACGTTTTAAACCGCTTTATTTTCTTACAAAATCGTGCCAATATAGCTCAGCCTGGCAGAGCATCTGACTTGTAATCAGAGGGTCGAGGGTCCAAATCCCTCTATTGGCTTCATTTTAATCAAATTCGGCATTTTTTAGTCGAATTTTGGCGCAAAAACAGCAAAAAACGGAAAAAAATTGTCACACAAAGGCGAATTCAATTTAACCTTGCTATTTACTAAATCCTTTTTCATCATAATGACAATTGGCACTAAAAAATCCTTCAAAACCTCCATACTTGATGCGCTTAATTCCAATTAAGAAGATACACGTCTGGGACGAAGCGCAAGCTCGCTCACTTGACAGAGAGGGAATACGGGATCTTGCCAGATCAATTAAGACCGAAGGTTTGCAAAACCCACCCCTTGTTCAGAAAAATGGCAAAGGTTTTCTTTTGATGTCAGGGCAAAGACGTCTAGCTGCACTAAAACTCCTCAAAGCAAGAAGAGTTCCCGTTCTAATATTAAAGAAAGGGTATAACCTAGAGAATGCAAAGGCCGCATCTGTTATCGAGAATCTTCACCGCAAAAACATGAGGCCAAAAGACATGGCAAGATCGTGCAGTTTCTTGGCAGAAAAGATGGGCATAGTCAAAGGCGCGCGCTCCCTTGGCATTTCATCGAAGACTTTTAAAAAATATGTTGGATTTGCTGCCTTGCCAGAAAAGATAAAGGATTTGGTTCCGGGCACACTGTCCAGCAGTGCTGCAATCAAATTAAACCAGATTGTGCCAAACGTTTCAAAGGCAATCAGAATAGCAGAAAGAATCTCAAGGCTTGACGCCAGAACACAAAAAGCATATCTTAAGGCACTGGCAAGACACCCATCCGCAAATCACCGCAAGCTGCTCAAGCAGGCAAGACTCATCGCAGTAAGAAAGACAGTACCGCTTAAGCTGTCAACCACAGCCGCAAAAAAGCTGGAAAGGATCTCACTGTACCGAGAAAAGGAGCCAGAAAAGCTTGCCCAGCAGATCATAGTTTCTTGGCTCTCAAAGAAAAGCCACAGACGCTAACCATTTTTTTACACAAATCACACTCTGAATGTCATGGTAATGGTTTATTAGTAGTAGATATACAGCTAAAGCTATTAGGCTATAATGACGGAAAATAAGCAATGAGCTTTTTCTCTGTCATTGCTTAGGAAGTAAATTGACAACATTTGAAGAATTAGGAATCAAAAAATCCATAATAGATGGACTAAAAGAGA